>NZ_JBZUJU010000001.1:0-771685 GCF_058556195.1 Streptococcus sp. A69
TTTGGGAGAGCATATTTGAGAGAAACTCTATCTTGAGACCAGTTTTCATGTAAAACTTTATCAATCATTTCTTGTTTTAATTCTGGGGAATAGTATCGATTCTTCCCCTTTTTAACGAACTCTATTCCGTAACGATCAATCAATTTAATCATGTACCTAAGATTAGAATTGTTTATCCCAAATTTATTTGAAAGCTGCTCTAAGCTATATCCTTGTTTTCTAAGTTCATAGATCTGAACTTTATCATCATAAGTTAATTTCATAGTAAAAACACCCCAAAAGTTAGATTTTTTCTGTCTAACTTTTGGGGTGCAGTTCAAAGTCTCGCTTTTTTGTGAGGAGGAGAATATGAAAGATTTAACATTTAGACAATTACAAGCCTACTTACTCGAACATTACCAGCAGTCTCGGATAGAAGAGGGACTATTTATCAAGCTAGTGGAGGAGGTCGGAGAAGTTGCGGAGGTTTTGAATGGACGTTCTGGTCGAAAAGAGGCTGTCCAAGACTCAAATGAGGAACTAGCCAAAGAACTGGCTGATGTCATTCACTACACCGTCGCAATCGCGACAATAAACGACATTGATCTAACTAAAACTATCTTTGAGAAAGATAAAAAAGCTGCTATCAAATATCAGCATGAAAGAGATTTAGAAGGATTTTTGGAGGGAAAATATCTATAGTGTCTTTTTTCCCCAACTTGTGAAAATCCCTGGAACGTGATAAAATAAAGGATAAGGGTTTTTAATAAATCATTGTTATAGAATGAGTGGATTTCTTTATGAAACGGTTTGAAGTAACTACAAAAATTGGCAGTCTCTTTGTTACTTATAAAAAGAAAAAGAAAGTGCTTGTTTGTTTAAATGGCGCAGGTTTGCTACCAAGTTATGAAAATTTTTCACTTATACTTGAAAAACTTCCTTCAACAATTGGTTATTTGACAATTGATTTTCCAAACACAGGTAGGAGTCCGATTCATGACCAATCTGGAAAAAATCTGGACAATCTTGTAGACGCGGTTTATGAAGTACTTGAAGAATTGGCAATTTCTGAATATATACTTTGTGTACATAGTTTGAGTGGAATTTTGGCTTGCAAATTGATGAGCAAATCAATTAAGTGTCAGGCTTTAGTAGCAATTGAACCAACAACTAAAAAAGTAATGTTTTCTGATTTTTCAGAAAATCCTTATCCAGAAATGGAAGAGCAGATGAGACTGATTGAAGAGTGTGGCCCCGAAGTTTATTTTAAGAACATAACTCAAGCAGCATTTAGCTCTGAAACTAATGAAGAAATCTGGGATTTAGTGCAAGAAAAAGATTCAGAGTTGGAAAGACAAGTTCCAGAATTTCATATATATTGTGAGATTACTGAGAAAGATTTTGAGAATGTATCTATAGAAGCTCATATTCCCGTTTTTATTTTTTGTCAGGCTTATAGAGAAAAAGAGTATAGAGAATCAGAGTATTGGACTTCCAATACTAAGCTCATTTTAGGAGGGAATCACCATTATTTACAATGGTCAGAATCAGAAAAAATTGCAGCCATCATTCGAGAATTGTCAGAATAAGATGGAAAGAAGGAGAGTACAGGAGACAAGATGAACTACTTTAATGTTGGGAAAATCGTTAATACGCAGGGTCTACAGGGTGAGATTCGAGTCTTGTCTGTGACGGATTTTGCCGAGGAACGATTTAAAAAGGGAGCAGAGTTGGCTTTATTTGATGAAAAAGATCAGTTTGTCCAAACAGTGACCATCGCAAGTCATCGTAAGCATAAGAACTTTGACATTATCAAATTCAAAGACATGTACCATATCAATGCGGTTGAAAAGTACAAGGGTTATAGTCTCAAGGTCGCTGAGGAAGATTTGAACGATTTAGATGATGGTGAATTCTACTATCACGAGATTATCGGTTTGGATGTTTACGAGGGAGATAACTTGATAGGAACTATCAAGGAAATCCTACAACCAGGTGCCAACGATGTCTGGGTGGTCAAACGAAAAGGTAAGCGTGATTTGCTTTTACCTTACATTCCGCCAGTAGTTCTCAATGTTGATATTCCAAACAAGCGGGTCGAAGTGGAAATCTTAGAAGGGTTAGACGATGAAGATTGATATTTTAACCCTCTTTCCTGAGATGTTTTCTCCGCTGGAACACTCGATTGTTGGGAAGGCTCGAGAAAAAGGGCTCTTGGATATCCAGTATCATAATTTCAGAGAATATGCTGAAAAGGCCCGTCATGTTGACGATGAACCTTACGGAGGCGGTCAGGGGATGTTGCTCCGAGCTCAACCCATTTTCGATGCCTTTGATGCTATTGAAAAGAAAAATCCCCGTGTCATTCTTCTTGATCCTGCTGGAAAACAGTTCGATCAAGCTTACGCTGAGGATTTGGCTCAGGAAGAGGAACTGATTTTTATCTGTGGTCACTATGAAGGGTATGACGAGCGTATCAAGACCTTGGTAACCGATGAAATTTCCCTAGGAGACTATGTTTTGACTGGAGGAGAATTGGCAGCCATGACTATGATTGATGCGACCGTGCGCTTGATTCCAGAAGTGATTGGTAAGGAGTCTAGTCACCAGGATGATAGCTTCTCTTCGGGACTTCTCGAATATCCTCAGTATACACGCCCTTATGACTATCGTGGCATGGTGGTTCCAGATGTGCTCATGAGTGGGCACCATGAAAAGATTCGCCAGTGGCGCCTCTATGAGAGTCTAAAGAAAACCTACGAGCGCAGACCTGACCTGCTAAAAAACTATCAACTAACAGCTGAAGAAGAAAAGATGCTGGCTGAAATCAAAGAAAACAAAGAATAAAGGAGAACCTTATGCAAGTAATCAAACGTAATGGAGAAATTGCTGAATTTGATCCAGATAAAATTTACCAAGCTGTCCTAAAAGCAGCTCAAACAGTTTATGTTTTGACCGATGACCTGCGTCAAAACCTAGCGCAAGTTACTAAGAAAGTCGTTTTGGACTTGGAAGAAGCAAAAGTAGAACGTGCTACTATCAGCATGATCCAATCAATGGTCGAGCACCGCTTACTTGGAGCTGGCTACATTACTATTGCAGAACACTATATCTCTTATCGCTTGCAACGCGATTTGGAGAGAAGTGGTTATGGCGACCATATCGCCGTTCATCTTCATTTTGAACAAATCCGTTAAGAAAAAGAGTGGGATGCAAAGAACATCTCACTCTTTCTTAAATAGGCTTTTCTGAGCTTTTTGTACAGTTGAGGGAACGAAGCGAAGTCGCTTAATGTCACTGATACGAATGATTCGGGTCACGTTTTTTGAAAAATTTTTGACGATGATTTGTTGGCGGTTAGCATCGTGTTTGACAATATCACCCGTAAAACTTGTCTCAGCAAGTATGACATGAACAGCCGTCTTTTTCTGGATGGCTTGTTCAATCATAGCAGTGAGGGAGTTGTCCTTGATTTGAGGATGATCATCATTCCCATTGAGAAAACCATGTAGTTTATCTAGAACTAGTTTGAATGTCTGTCTCATAGAATCCTCCCTTCTTATATATCCACATTATATAAAATTTTCCTAAAAACCACAAGATTTTTACGAATAGACTATAGAAAGCATATCACATAAAGGAGTTAAAAATGGCAGAATTTACATTTGAAATCGAAGAACACTTGCTCACCTTGTCTGAAAATGACAAAGGATGGACCAAAGAACTAAATAGAGTTAGTTTTAATGGTGCCCCTGCAAAGTTTGATATTCGTTCTTGGAGTCCTGACCATACCAAAATGGGCAAAGGAATCACGCTTTCCAATGAAGAATTTCAGGTAATGGTCGATGCCTTTAAAGGGCAACAATAAAAAGAATCTTGAGTGCAACTCAAGATTCTTTTTTTAGGACACAATATAGTCACAGAGAGAAGTCTTAGACAATTGAATGAAAGTCTCTCTATACTCTTCAGGTGGAATTGGATTATCTTTACGAATCCAGACTTCAATGAAAGAGATTGCCATGGTCGTAATGATATAAGCGATGTCCTCTTTACTAAAATTATATTTCAGTTGGTAATTGACATTCTTTAGTACCCACTCAGAGTACGTTCCACGCAGAAACTCCTTCCAACATGGGTCGGCTTGTGTGGTATACAAGGTGTTAATAATTTCTTTTTTTTCGTATATGAGCGGAAGTATATAGTCTGCTAAAAAAGAAATAGGATCTCCATCGTTGTTAGGGGTGTACTTATTAAAGACGTTAAAAATATGCTGATTGGTCTCTTCATGAATGTATTCAATAATATCTTCAAAGTTGTTAAAATGCTTTTGATAAATCGCTTGTCGTGAAATACCAGCTTCAGCAGCAATTTCAGTCATTGTAAAGGAACTACGCTGAGGATTTTTCTTAGCTAGTGTAATGAGAGCTCTAATGATTAGCTCACGAGTATTCTTTGCCATAGAATTACCTTTCTGTTTATAATTATTTACAGTTATTTTTGAATAAAGAAAAATCAAAATGTTCAAGTTAATATAAATAATCAATGAACATTAAATTTTCTGAATCTTTTAGGTAGCTCTATTGTATCACAAATAATTTATAAAATATAGTTCTATCAGTGAAAATGCGTTTTCTGAAAAGTATACAGTTATTAACCTTTCAAAATCAATGGAAGCTTATTTGGTTTGAATCAATTAGAATACTTTTCTACTTTTCATATCGTGATAAGCTGTAATTTGAAGGATAAAACGATTAATATTCATACCGGTATAAGAATAGTCAAGTAGCTAAATAGTGTACAGTTGATTCTTAGAAAGGAAAAAGTCCAGAACACTTGTTCTGGACTATTTTTTATCTTGAAAAATAAGTAAGGCTTTTCAATCGTTCTAGGAGGGGACGGCTAATGAAACTAATGGCAATGATTTTACCAAGATCAGGAAGGATAAAGGGAAGGACACCTACTGCAAGCGCCTTATCAAATGGCATCCCAGCAAGGAAGTGGAGGCTGAGAATACCTCCGACAAAGACGAGGGAGTCTCCCAAGAGGTTGGCTAGGAAAATGCGAATGTAGCCACTATTTTGATGGATGAGATAAGATGTAAGTCCAGCATAGACAAGGTCGAACCAAAGATAGCCTGCACTTGGACCGACTAAAACATGAAATCCAGCTCCTCCCCCTGCAAAAACAGGTAAACCAATGGCACCCAGCAGGAGATAGAGAGCTACAGATAGAACAGCTTCTCTGGGTCTAAAAACAGTAGCAATCAGACCGATCGCAAAGTTTTGCAAAGTGAAAGGTACAGGACCGATAGGGAGACTGATTTGTGCCAATACGGCGATGAGAGCAGCGCCAATAGCAGGAATGGCATAGATATGAGCTTTTTTCAAAACTGTTAACCTCTTTTCAAAATTATAGTAACTATTATACTAATTCAGAAACAAAAGTCAACCAATTTTTGAAATCAAGGTAACAATTTTGTAACGGCCGATTTTGCAAGTAAAAAGAGACCTCAAGAGGTCTCTTGTGATAATTAGCGCATGGTTACAAATTCTTCTGAGGCGGTTGGGTGGATAGCTACTGTAGCATCAAAGTCCGCCTTGGTAGCCCCCATCTTGATGGCAACAGCGAATCCTTGAATCATCTCATCCACTCCATAACCAAGTCCGTGTAGGCCAACAACTTTTTCGTCATCACCGGCGGTGATGAGTTTGAAGCGAGATTCTTGACGATGGCTTGTAACGGCAGAGTACATAGATGCAAAGCTTGACTTGTAGACTTTGATGTTATCTTGGCCGTATTCTTTGATAGCTTGATCCTCAGTTAAACCGACTGTTCCGATTGCTGGGTGGGAGAAGACAACAGTAGGGATAGTCGTGTAGTCCATCTTGGCATTTGTTTTCCCGTTGAAGAGGCGTTCAGATAAGGTACGTCCTGCCTTGATGGCTACCGGGGTCAGTTCCTTCTCACCAGTAACATCTCCAAGAGCATAGATGCCATCTACAACTGTATTTTGATATTCATCCACTTGGATAAATCCACGTTGGTTGAGTGTGACGCCAGCCTTTTCTAACTCCAGACCGTCTACATTTGGACGGCGACCGGTAGCCCAGATAACTTGGCTGGCAGTGTGACTAGAACCGTCTTCGAAATGAATGGTAATACCTTGCTCCGTTTCTTCGAGCTTGACGGGCACCTTATGTGTGTGCAAAGGTAGACCTGTTTTTTCCATTTCATTGACAAGTCCCTCAACGATATAGTTGTCAAAACCACGCAAGGGACGATCACGACGGACAAACAAATCCGTTTTTACTCCTAGAGCGTGGAGAACACCTGCTAATTCAACGGCGATATAGCCAGCTCCAAGAATCGCAACAGATTCAGGAAGTTGCTCCCAAGCAAAGACATCGTCTGAGCTACCACCAAGTTCAGCTCCAGGGATAGTTGGAATGCTTGGACGAGCGCCAGTCGCAATCACGATATGTTTGGCACGAATCAATTCACCATTAACGCTGACCGTATGAGCATCAATGAAATGAGCACGACCTTCAATCAAATCAACACCGTTGCGCTTGAAACTTCCATCATAAGATGAGCGAGCACGGTCGATATAGGCTTCACGATTTTGACGAAGTTTTGCGAAATCAAATTGAACATCTGAGCTCGTAAAACCATAGTCAGGGCCGTAGTGGTGGAAGCTTTCAGCGATTTGAGCTCCATACCACATGATTTTCTTAGGAACACAGCCGACATTGACGCAGGTTCCTCCTAATTTTTTCTCCTCGATAACAGCTGCTTTAGCCCCGTGTTCACCAGCTCGGTTCATAGTGGCGATACCGCCGCTTCCTCCACCGATGGCGATGATATCATATTCTCTCATAGAAAACTCCTTATAGCTTTGATAGTCATATTCTATCGTTTTTATTTTTTGAATGCAAAAATCTGCTACGATAAAAAAATTATAAAAACGCTTGCCAAATTCAAAAAGATATTGTATTATATATCTAGCACAATAATCCAATAAACGAATACCGAACGAAATAATGATCCTGAATTGTCATTGTTTCCATCTGAACTGTCATTGTTTGGGCTTGGTATTTCTGATATAATGGTTTTTGTAAGGCAAAAGAATAAAGGAGCTTAAAAATGAAAAGAAATAAGAAGGCAAAAAAATGGCAATTATACACAGCGATTGGTATTGCCAGTGTTATTGTTATCGGTGCTGCGGGGATTTTGATTTTTAGACAACCTTCCCAGTCAGCAGTCAAGGAGGAAACATCTCATATCGTTACTGCTAAGGAAGGTTCTGTTGCTTCATCGGTTCTCTTGTCAGGTACGGTTACAGCAAAAAATGAACAATACGTTTATTTTGATGCTAGTAAGGGAGATTTAGATGAAATTCTCGTTTCAGTCGGGGACAAGGTCGAAGAAGGGCAAGCTTTGGTCAAATACAGCAGTGCAGATGCTCAAGCTGCCTATGATGCAGCCGATCGTGCAGTTGCAAAGGCAGACCGTCATATTGAGGAGTTAAACAAAGCTCGTGAAAATGCATCAGCTACACCAGCTTCTTCACAGGTTCCAACAGAAGCTGGACTCCCAGAACAAGCGCAAGCAGCGACTTCTTCCGTATCTTCTATTGATTCTCAAATCAGTGATGCCAAGGATAATCGTGCAGATGCTGTTGCCCAACTCAACAAGGCTCAGGCTCAGCTAGATGCTGCAACTGTCCTCAGTACACTAGAAGGGACTGTAGTTGAAGTTAATCGTAATGTTTCCAAATCGCCAACAGGTAATAGTCAAGTGGTAGTACATGTCGTAAGTAATGAAAACTTGCAGGTCAAAGGGGAGTTGTCTGAATACAACCTTGCTAATCTTTCTGTTGGGCAAGAAGTTACCTTTACTTCGAAGGTTTATCAAGATAAGAGCTGGACAGGTAAAATCAGCTATATTTCTGATTATCCTAAAAACAACGGGGAAGCAGCAAATGCAGCCCTTGGAGGAAATACTGGATCTAAGTACCCTTATACTGTTGATGTGACTAGCGATATCGGTGAGTTGAAACAAGGCTTCTCTGTCAGTGTGGAAGTCAAAAATAAGAGTAAGGCCATCCTTGTT
Source organism: Streptococcus sp. A69 (assembly GCF_058556195.1). Taxonomy (NCBI): domain Bacteria; kingdom Bacillati; phylum Bacillota; class Bacilli; order Lactobacillales; family Streptococcaceae; genus Streptococcus; species Streptococcus sp. A69. The sequence goes on from NZ_JBZUJU010000001.1 coordinate 8,092, forward strand.
CCTTTAACAAGTGTCGTTACCGAAAATGACAAAAACTATGTCTGGATCGTTGACGAGCAGAAAAAAGCGAAGAAGGTAGAAGTTACTTTGGGGAATGCGGACGCAGACAACCAAGAAATTACTTCAGGTTTGACAGACGGAGCCAAGGTCATCAGTAATCCAACATCTTCCTTGGAAGAAGGAAAAGAGGTGAAGGATGATGAAGAAACTAATTAGTCTCAAAAATATCTGCAGGAGTTATCGAAATGGTGACCAAGAACTGCAGGTCCTTAAAAATATCAATCTAGAAGTTCATGAAGGTGACTTTGTTGCTATTATGGGACCATCTGGTTCTGGTAAGTCTACCTTGATGAATATCATCGGAATGCTGGATACACCAACCAGTGGAGAGTACTACCTTGAAGGTCAAGAAGTGGCAGGTCTTGGAGAGAAACAACTGGCCAAGGTCCGCAACCAGCAAATCGGCTTTGTCTTTCAGCAGTTCTTTCTCTTGTCCAAGCTCAATGCTCTTCAAAACGTCGAATTGCCCTTGATTTACGCGGGTGTTTCGGCTTCAAAACGTCGGAAATTGGCGGAGGAATTTCTGGAAAAGGTTGAACTGACGGAGCGCAGTCATCATTTGCCTTCCGAGTTATCAGGTGGTCAAAAGCAACGTGTAGCTATTGCGCGTGCCTTGGTAAATAATCCTTCTATCATCCTAGCAGACGAACCCACAGGAGCCTTGGATACCAAGACGGGAAATCAAATTATGCAACTGTTGGTGGAGTTAAACAAGGAAGGGAAAACCATTATCATGGTCACGCATGAGCCTGAGATTGCTGCCTATGCCAAACGCCAAATTGTCATTCGCGATGGTGTTATCTCATCAGACAGCGCCCCAGTAGAAAAGGAGGAAAACTAAGATGCAGAATCTGAAATTTGCCTTTTCATCCATCATGGCTCATAAGATGCGTTCCTTTCTGACCATGATTGGGATTATCATCGGAGTTTCGTCTGTCGTCGTCATCATGGCTCTGGGAGACTCCATGTCTCGTCAGGTCAATAAAAACATGACCAAATCGCAGAAGGATATTCATGTCTTTTTCTCTCCTATCAAGAGCAAGGACGGTTCCTTTACGCAGAAACAATCCGCTTTGACAGTCAGTGGGAAAGAAGAGGATGTTCATGTTGAACCACCAAAACCACTAGAATCCTGGGTCAAGGAAGCTGCCAAACTCAAAGGAGTAGACAGTTACTATGTCACCAACTCGACCAACGTCACCCTATCTTATAAGGATAAGAAGGTTGAACGAGCCACTCTGACAGGCGGAAATAGCACCTACATGAACGCAGTTGAAAATGAAATCGTTGCGGGTAGAAGTCTAAGACCGCAAGACTACAAGGAATTTGCCAGTGTGATTTTGCTGGACGAAGAACTAGCCAAGAGTTTGTTTGATAGTCCAGAAGCTGCGGTTAATCAAGTCATCTCTGTCAATGAATTTAGTTACCGTGTGATTGGCGTTTATACTAGCAATGAAGCTAAAACTGCTAAAGCCTTTGGGATTGGTGGTCTTCCAATTACGACTAATATCTCCCTCGCAGCCAATTTTAATACTGATGAAATCTCGAACATCGTCTTTCGTGTCAATGATACTAGTCTAACGCAGACCTTGGGACCAGAGTTGGCTCGAAAATTGACTGAGATTGCTGGTCTTCAGCAAGGGGAGTACCAAGTTGCGGATGCAACTGCCGCCTTCCAAGAGGTACAACAACTATTTGGTTTTATGACCACCATTATCAGTGCCATCGCAGGAATTTCTCTCTTTGTCGGAGGAACTGGTGTTATGAATATCATGCTGGTTTCGGTGACGGAACGCACGCGTGAGATTGGTCTGCGGAAAGCTCTCGGAGCTACTCGGGCTAATATCTTGGTACAGTTTTTGATTGAATCCATGATCTTAACCTTGCTAGGTGGTGTCATCGGTCTTGGGATTGCTGCTGGAATGACCATGTTAGCTGGAGTACTGCTTCAAAACATGATTGCAGGTATTGAAGTTGGGGTTTCCCTCCCAATCGCTTTCTTTAGCTTGGCTGTGTCAGCCAGTGTTGGGATGATTTTTGGAGTCTTGCCAGCCAATAAAGCGTCTAAGCTCGATCCAATCGAAGCCCTTCGTTATGAATAAGATATAGAACAGAAAAAACAAGATGGACATTTGTCTATCTTGTTTTTGTATGGATTTTCCTATCGAAAATCACTAAAAATATGATATAATGAAGTGTTAGAAAAACAGGTTTCATTTGCCTGGAAAGGAAAAATTATGTCTGAAAAGAATTTTTATATTACAACACCGATATACTATCCATCTGGTAAACTTCATATCGGTTCTGCCTACACAACCATCGCTTGTGATGTCCTAGCGCGTTATAAACGTCTCATGGGCTACGATGTCTTTTATTTGACAGGTCTTGACGAGCATGGTCAGAAGATCCAGCAAAAAGCTGAAGAAGCTGGCATCACACCTCAAGCCTATGTTGATGGGATGGCGATTGGCGTCAAAGAACTCTGGAAATTACTTGATATCTCATATGATAAATTTATCCGTACCACTGATGACTACCATGAAAAAGTTGTAGCCCAGGTCTTTGAACGCTTGCTTGCTCAAGATGATATTTACTTGGGTGAATACTCTGGCTGGTATTCAGTTTCAGATGAAGAATTCTTTACAGAAAGTCAGCTTGCGGAAGTTTTCCGTGATGAAGCTGGAAATGTAACGGGCGGTATCGCTCCATCAGGACATGAAGTGGAGTGGGTTTCAGAAGAGTCTTACTTCCTTCGCCTCAGTAAATACCAAGACCGCTTGGTAGAATTTTTCAAATCTCACCCTGACTTCATCACTCCAGATGGTCGCCTTAATGAAATGTTGAAAAACTTTATCGAGCCAGGTTTGGAAGACTTAGCGGTTTCTCGTACAACCTTTACCTGGGGTGTGCCAGTCCCTTCCAATCCAAAACACGTTGTCTACGTTTGGTTTGATGCCCTTCTAAATTATGTGACAGCTCTTGGCTACGATCAAGAAGAACACGCTAACTTTGACAAGTTCTGGAATGGAACAGTCTTCCACATGGTAGGGAAAGACATCCTTCGTTTCCACTCAATCTACTGGCCAATCCTTCTCATGATGTTGGATATCAAATTGCCAGAACGTTTGATTGGGCATGGCTGGTTTGTCATGAAAGACGGCAAGATGTCTAAGTCTAAAGGGAACGTTGTCTATCCTGAAATGTTGATAGAGCGTTTTGGTCTCGATCCACTTCGTTACTACCTCATGCGTAGCCTTCCAGTCGGTTCAGACGGAACCTTCACTCCAGAGGATTATGTAGGTCGTATCAACTATGAATTGGCAAATGACCTCGGAAACCTCCTCAACCGTACGGTTTCAATGATTAATAAGTACTTTGATGGGCAAATCCCTGCCTATGTAGAGGGTGTAACAGAGTTTGACCATGCTCTTGCACAAGTAGCAGAGCAATCTATCACTGACTACCATACTCACATGGAAGCAGTTGACTACCCACGTGCCCTTGAAGCAGTCTGGACACTTATCTCACGTACCAACAAATACATCGATGAGACAGCCCCATGGGTCTTGGCTAAGGATGAAGAGCACCGTGACCAATTGGCAAGTGTCATGAGCCACTTGGCAGCCAGCCTTCGTGTTGTAGCTCACATGATTGAGCCCTTTATGATGGAAACTAGTCGCGCTGTATTGGCACAACTTGGTCTAGCAGAAGTTTCTAGCCTAGAAAACTTGAGCTTGGCTGATTTGCCATCAGGTGTAACTGTAGTAGCTAAAGGAACACCAATCTTCCCACGTCTGGATATGGAAGAAGAAATCGCCTATATCAAGGAACAAATGGAAGGTAATAAACCAGCAGTCGAAAAAGAATGGAATCCAGATGAAGTCGAACTCAAACTAAACAAAGAAGAAATCAAGTTTGAAGACTTTGATAAGGTCGAGATCCGTGTCGCAGAAGTCAAAGAAGTTTCTAAAGTGGAAGGTTCTGACAAGTTGCTCCAATTCCGCCTCGATGCAGGTGATGGCGAAGACCGTCAAATCCTATCAGGAATTGCCAAATACTATCCAAACGAACAAGAATTGGTCGGCAAGAAGGTCCAAATCGTTGCCAACCTCAAACCACGTAAGATGATGAAAAAATATGTCAGCCAAGGAATGATCCTCTCAGCTGAACATGATGGCAAATTAACCCTTCTCACAGTTGATCCAGCTGTACCAAATGGAAGTGTGATTGGGTAAAAGCAAAAAACCAACGTTATACACGTTGGTTTTTCTTGTTATGTACGAGATTTTCTAAGAAGTGGTCCATCTCCTTTTGCGACTTGAGGACAATTACTTTCTCAGGGTAGGTTTCTTGAACCCGTTGATAGCGTTCTTTAGCATTCTTTGTCCGCCCATCCCAGAGAATCCATCTGATAAAATCCCAGTCAAAGCGTTCAGGACAGCCTGCTGCCATACTTTCTCTGACCTTGCCTCGGTATGTGAGATACCGTTTAAAGGCTCGAAAGAGACAAGTCCATGGGGAAAAGTTGAGAAAGATGATTTGGTCAGCTTCCAGCATTCTTTCTTCATAGCAACACCAAGAGTAGTTGCCGTCGATGACCCAGTCTGAGTGATTGTTTAGAAAGCTTTTCATCTCGGATTTCATCCAATCACGGTCACTGTCTTGCCAATCTGGTTGAAATTGGAGGGTGTCCATATGCAGTTTGGGAATGGAGTAGTAGTTAGATAACTTTTCTGCTAGAGTTGACTTACCAGCACCAGAATAACCGATGATTGCGATTTTCATTTTCTACCTTTTCTGATTAGAGGTCAAAAAAACAGCCTCTATGGACTGTTTCTTATTTAGCAAGTTTAGCTGAAAGACGAGCTTTATCGCGACTTGCTTTGTTTTTATGAATCAAACCTTTAGTTTCTGCTTTGTCGATAGCTGAACTAGCAGCACGGAAAAGTTCTTCAGAAGGGTTTGCTTCGAAAGCTTTGATAGCAGTACGCATAGCTGATTTTTGAGCTGAGTTTTTTTCGTTTTGTTTAACGTTCAATTCAGCGCGTTTGATAGCTGATTTAATGTTTGCCAATGTTCTTACCTCCATATTTACTAACTATACTATTATATCTGAAAACTTATGTTTTGACAAGGGGAAATTATTTTTTTAGGTAAATTTCATCGATTTCATGGTTTTTAGCCTTGTGGAGAATAACCTCGGCCCGATTCCTTGTTGGTTCAATATAGTTTTGTAGATTTGTAAGGTTGATATCACTCCATACTTGGTGGGCAAAAGACTCTACTTCCTCTATTGGCATTTGCGTAAAGTGGTGGTAGTAGCTGTCTGGATCGTTTTGTGCAAAGCTAAGGAGTTTTAAAAATCGGTCTAAATACCAACTCTCAATGTCCTCAACAGCAGCGTCTACATAGATGGAAAAATCAAAAAAGTCGGTGATGTAAAGGCGCTCATTTTGAGGATTTTGAAAGACATTGATGCCTTCAACAATCACAAAATCTGCAGCCTTAACACGTTGTTTCTCCCCAGGAACAATATCATAAACCTCGTGAGAATAGACGGGGATATCAACATCCTGTCCATTTTTTAAGCGATCAAGAAAATTCAGTAAGGCTTCCATGTCATAACTCTCTGGAAAGCCTTTGCGATTTAAGATTCCTTGGTCTATTAACGTTTGATTGGGATAGAGAAAACCATCGGTCGTCACTAACTCCACAGTAGCGTCAGTCACTGTACGAGACAGAAGGATTTGCAGAAGTCGGCTAGTTGTTGATTTTCCTACAGCAACACTTCCTGAAACACCGATGATGAAGGGCTGAGATTTACTCTCTCTTTGGAGAAAAATTCCCTTAGAAAAGGCTAAATCCTCTTTGGTGCGTTTGTAAATTTGGATGAGATGAGCTAATGGTAAATAAATATCTGTCACATCTTGCAGGCTGATTTGGTCATTGAAGCTCTTGATGGATTCTAACTCTTCCTCTGTCAAGGGAGGGGTTGTCTTGCGATGCAAGGACTGCCAGGTTTCACGGCTGATTTTTTCAAAATGTAAAAATTCGTTGGTCATATTTTTTCCTCGTTCGATATTTTAGTATATCATATTTCTCATCTAAAGAGAGAATGAAATTCGATATTTCTCATTCTGATTCTTGAAAGTTGCTATAAGTTGCTCTAAAAGATCAAAAATAGAGGAAGTAATACAAAAATCTTTTAATTATTGTCATAACAGATTTAGTTTGTTTGTTGAATTTTAGCTTTGTAAACGGTGTTAAAAAACCTTAAAATATGCTAAAATAGTTTTATGAGTAAAATGTATTATGCAGAAAATCCAGATGCTGCTCACGACATTCATGAGTTGCGAGTAGAATTGTTGGGACATAAAATGACCTTTTTAACGGACGCAGGTGTCTTTAGTAAAAAGATGGTTGATTTTGGTAGTCAGCTTTTACTGAAGTGTCTCGAGGTTGAAAAAGGCGAGCGGGTGCTAGATGTCGGCTGTGGGTACGGTCCCCTAGGGATTTCTTTGGTCAAGGCTTACGGAGTTCAAGCAACCATGATCGATATCAATAATCGTGCTTTGGACTTGGCGCGAAAAAATGCTGAGAGAAACCAAGTTTCAGCAACTATTTTCCAATCCAACATCTATGAGCAAGTTGAAGGGAAATTTGACCATGTTATTTCCAATCCGCCGATTCGAGCGGGCAAACAAGTTGTTCATGAGATTATCGAAAAGAGCAGAGAGTTCTTGAAAGATGGTGGCGATTTAACGATCGTTATTCAGAAAAAACAGGGTGCTCCTAGTGCCAAAAGCAAGATGGAAGACGTTTTTGGAAATTGTGAAATCATAAAGAAGGACAAGGGTTATTATATCCTTAGGAGTGTGAAATCATGAGAGCAGTTGATTTAATCCAAAAGAAACGAGATGGTCAAGAACTGTCTTCGAGTGAAATCAAGTGGCTAGTAGAGGGCTATGTGGCAGGAACTGTTCCAGACTATCAGATGTCAGCCTTTGCTATGGCAGTTTATTTCAAAGGAATGACGACACGAGAGATTTCTGACCTGACGATGAATATGGTCAAGACAGGTCAGGAGTTTGACTTGTCAGCTATTGATGGGGTTAAAGTTGACAAACATTCTACTGGTGGTGTAGGTGATAAGGTGACCTTGATTTTAGCTCCCCTTGTTGCTAGCTTTGGTGTGCCTGTGGCAAAAATGAGTGGTCGGGGACTAGGGCATACTGGTGGGACCTTAGATAAGTTGGAAGCAATCAAGGGCTACCAAGTGGAGCGCAGTCAAGAAGATTTCATTCGTCAGGTACAGGACATTGGTGTATCTGTTATTGGGCAGTCAGATCAGCTGGTTAAAGCAGACAAACTCCTCTATGCCCTCCGTGATGTGACGGCGACTGTCGACACGATTCCTTTGATTGCTAGTTCTGTCATGAGCAAGAAAATTGCTGCAGGAGCGGATGCCATTTTGCTAGATGTGACTGTTGGTGAGGGTGCCTTCATGAAGACGGTTGATGAGGCGCGTGAATTGGCTCAAACCATGGTCGATTTGGGTAAGGCCGTTGGTCGAAAGACGGTAGCGGTTATTACAGATATGAGTCAACCCTTGGGGCGAGCCATTGGCAATCGTCTCGAAATCCTAGAGGCAATTGAAATCCTTCAAGGAAAAGGCCGAGAAGATATTAGTCACTTTATTTGTGAGCTAGCTCAGATTATGCTTGGTTTGGCAAATGTCGAGAAGACAGTTGAAGAAGTACGTCAACACCTTGAAAACGGCCAAGCGCTGGCTAAGTTTGAAGAAATGGTGGCGGCTCAAGGCGGTGATTTAGAAGATCTCTATCGCCCGGTAAATGTTGAACATGTAGTGGATATCCCGGCCCAAGAGTCAGGCGTCATTTCAGCCCTTCCAGCGATGGAATTTGGTCTCTATGCCATGAGATTGGGAGCTGGTCGCGCAGTCAAGTCTGATGATTTAGACTATGAAACTGGAATCGTTTTTGAGAAGAAGGTTGGGGACTCTGTTCAAAAGGGAGAAATTGTCGCAAAAGTTTATACAAATGGAAAAATTTCCCCTCAACTAGTTACAGAATTCCAAAAATATGTTAAAATAAATGATAGAGTGAAACGTTTGCAGGAAATAATTGAAATCATCTCATGAAAAAGAGAGGAATCCGAATATGAAATTAAACAAATACATTGATCATACGCTTTTAAAACAAGATGCAAGGCAAGAACAAATTGATCGTTTGCTATCTGAAGCACGTGAGTATGACTTTGCCAGCGTTTGTGTTAATCCCACATGGGTTAAACATGCGAAAAAAGGACTTGAAGGCTCAGATGTAAAGGTTTGTACAGTAGTAGGTTTCCCTTTGGGAGCAACAACTTCGGCCGTGAAAGCTTTTGAAACCAAGGAAGCTATCCAAAATGGTGCAGATGAGATTGATATGGTTATCAATGTCGGTGCTCTCAAATCAGGTAATCTTGATTTGGTTGAATCGGACATCCGTGCTGTCGTAGAAGCAAGTGGTGACAAGTTGGTTAAGGTCATTATTGAAGCTTGCTTGTTGACAGACGATGAAAAGGTTGTGGCTTGCCAATTATCCCAGAAAGCAGGTGCTGACTTTGTCAAAACATCAACTGGATTTTCAACTGGTGGTGCCACTATAGAGGATGTTAAGTTGATGCGTAAAACGGTCGGATCAGATATGGGAGTTAAGGCTGCTGGTGGAGCTCGCTCATATGCAGACGCTCTTGCCTTTGTGGAAGCAGGCGCTACTCGTATTGGAACATCAGCTGGTGTGGCAATTTTAAAAGGAGAATTAGCAGATGGCGACTACTGAGTTGATTGACTTAGCAATTGAAACCAGCAAGCAAGCCTATGTACCCTATTCTCACTTTCCTGTTAGTGCTGTTCTAGTGGCGAAAGATGGTAACGTTTATACAGGTGTTAATATTGAGAATGCTAGCTATTCTTTGACAAACTGTGGAGAGCGTACAGCGATTTTCAAAGCAGTTTCCGAAGGCCAAAGAGAGTTTTCGGAGTTGATTGTCTATGGACAGACTGAAAAACCTATCTCACCATGTGGCGCTTGTCGCCAAGTGATGGCTGAATTTTTTGAAAAAGATCTAAAAGTGACACTTGTCGCAAAAGATAAATCGACGGTCGAGATGACGGTCGGGGAGTTACTTCCATACTCTTTTACAGACTTAAACTAGTCTGGGTCACTCTCTGAGTGACGCGGTCCTTGTGGCCAACCAATCCATACTTGCAACATCGTTGCACATCTTATTTAGGAGGTTCAGTAATGAACAAGAAACAATGGCTAGGCCTTGGTCTAGTTGCAGTAGCAGCAGTTGGACTTGCTGCATGTGGTAACCGCTCTTCTCGTAACGCAGCTTCATCTTCATCTGAAATGAAGACCAAAGCAGCGATCGTAACAGATACTGGTGGTGTTGATGATAAATCATTTAACCAATCAGCTTGGGAAGGTTTGCAAGACTGGGGTAAAGAACACAAACTTTCTAAAGATAAAGGCTTTACTTATTTCCAATCAACAAGTGAAGCTGACTATGCTAACAACTTGCAACAAGCGGCTGGAAGTTACAACCTGATCTTCGGTGTTGGTTTTGCACTTCACAATGCAGTTGAAGAGGCAGCAAAAGACCACTCTGACTTAAACTATGTCTTGATTGATGATGTGATCAAAGATCAAAAGAATGTTGCGAGCGTAACATTTGCTGATAACGAAGCAGCTTACCTTGCTGGTGTTGCAGCAGCTAAAACAACTAAAACAAAACAAGTTGGTTTTGTAGGTGGTATCGAATCTGAAGTTATTTCACGTTTCGCTGCCGGATTTAAAGCTGGTGTTGAGTCAGTAGACCCATCTATCAAAGTACAAGTTGACTACGCTGGTTCATTTGGTGATGCTGCCAAAGGTAAAACAATTGCAGCAGCTCAATACGCTGCAGGTGCAGACGTTGTCTACCAAGCAGCTGGTGGTACAGGTGCTGGTGTCTTTGCTGAAGCAAAATCTTTGAACGAAAGTAAAAATGAAGACGAAAAAGTTTGGGTTATTGGTGTAGACCGTGACCAAGCAGCAGAAGGTAAATACACTTCTAAAGATGGTAAAGAATCAAACTTCGTTCTTGTATCTACATTGAAACAAGTTGGTACAACTGTAAAAGATATTGCTAACAAGGCAGAAAAAGGTGAATTCCCTGGCGGACAAGTTATTGTCTACTCATTGAAAGATAAAGGGGTTGACTTGGCAGTAACAAACCTTTCAGAAGAAGGTAAAAAAGCTGTTGAAGACGCAAAAGCTAAAATCCTTGACGGAAGCGTAAAAGTTCCTGAAAAATAATGGATAAAAGTCATTTCTTAGGAAGCGACCATCGGTCGCTTCTTTAAGAATTGAGGCAATTTTTGTCTCAATAGAACTTGTTAACACGATTAGCAGGTTTTATTGAAACAAAATAGACCTCGGAAAGGAAAAGCATATGGCACACGAAAATGTCATTGAGATGCGGGATATTACCAAGGTGTTTGGTGAATTTGTAGCGAACGACAAGATCAACTTGCAACTGCGAAAAGGTGAAATCCATGCACTTTTAGGAGAAAATGGAGCGGGTAAATCCACTCTGATGAATATGCTGGCAGGACTTCTCGAGCCAACTAGTGGTGAAATTGCGGTGAATGGTCAAGTTGTCAAACTAGATTCACCTTCTAAAGCTGCTAGTCTAGGAATTGGGATGGTTCATCAACATTTTATGTTGGTTGAAGCTTTTACAGTAGCTGAAAATATCATTTTGGGGAGTGAAATTACTAAAAATGGTGTGCTAGATATAGCTGAAGCTACTAAAGAAATCAAGGCTCTTTCTGAACGTTATGGTTTGGCAGTGGATCCTGCTGCCAAGGTGGCAGATATTTCCGTTGGTGCTCAACAACGTGTAGAAATCTTGAAGACACTTTATCGTGGTGCTGATATCCTCATCTTTGACGAACCGACAGCCGTATTGACTCCTTCAGAGATTGATGAGTTGATGGCTATCATGAAAAACCTTGTCAAAGAAGGAAAATCCATTATTTTGATTACCCATAAACTGGATGAAATTCGTGCGGTATCCAATCGAGTGACGGTTATTCGTCGTGGGAAATCAATCCAGACGGTTGAGATTGCAGGGGCAACCAATGCAGACTTGGCAGAGATGATGGTAGGACGTTCTGTCTCTTTCAAAACGGAGAAACAGGCACCACAGCCAAAAGAAGTAGTCTTGTCTATCAAAGACTTGGTTGTTAATGAAAACCGAGGTGTACCAGCTGTGAAGAATCTTTCTTTGGATGTTCGTGCTGGTGAAATTGTCGGTATTGCAGGTATTGATGGCAATGGTCAATCTGAACTCATTCAAGCCATTACGGGTCTTCGTAAGGTTGAGTCTGGTAGTATTGAATTAAAAGGCAAGTCAATCGTGGGGATGCATCCTCGACAAATTACAGAACTAAGCGTGGGACACGTTCCTGAAGACCGCCACCGTGATGGTTTGATTTTGGAGATGATGATTTCAGAAAATATCGCTCTTCAAACCTACTACAAAGAACCACTCAGCAAGAATGGTATCTTAAACTATGCGAATATCACTTCACATGCCAAGAAATTGATGGAAGAATTTGACGTCCGTGCGGCGAGCGAATTTGTCCCAGCAGCGGCTCTTTCAGGGGGGAATCAACAAAAAGCGATTATCGCTCGTGAGATTGATCGTGATCCTGATCTCCTTATCGTCAGCCAACCAACTCGTGGTTTGGATGTCGGTGCCATTGAATATATCCACAAACGCTTGATTGAAGAACGTGATAACGGGAAAGCTGTGCTTGTTGTCAGCTTTGAATTGGATGAGATTTTAAATGTTTCAGACCGAATTGCTGTTATTCATGATGGGAAGATTCAAGGTATTGTGTCGCCAGAAACGACTAACAAACAAGAACTTGGTATCTTGATGGCAGGTGGAAACTTGGGAAAGGAGAAGGATGATGTCTAAAAAGTTACAACAAATTTCGGTTCCCTTGATTTCCGTATTCTTAGGAATCTTGCTCGGAGCCATCGTCATGTGGATTTTCGGATATGATGCTATCTGGGGTTATGAGGAGTTGTTCTATACAGCTTTTGGTAGTCTTCGTGGGATTGGTGAGATTTTCCGTGCCATGGGTCCTCTTGTCTTGATTGGTCTGGGTTTTGCAGTTGCCAGCCGTGCAGGTTTCTTTAACGTTGGACTTCCTGGTCAGGCACTAGCGGGTTGGATTCTTAGTGGTTGGTTTGCTTTGTCGCATCCGGACATGCCACGCCCAATGTTGATTTTAGCGACCGTAGTAATTGCTTTGATTGCAGGTGGGATTGTAGGTGCTATTCCAGGTATTCTCAGAGCTTATTTAGGTACATCAGAGGTTATCGTAACCATTATGATGAACTATATTGTTTTGTACGTAGGGAATGCCTTTATTCATTCTTTCCCGAAAGACTTTATGCAAAGTACAGACTCAACGATTCGTGTGAGTGCCAATGCCACTTATCAAACACCATGGTTATCTGAGTTAACTGGCAATTCTCGTATGAATATCGGAATCTTTTTTGCCATCATTGCTGTTGGTGTGATTTGGTTCTTGCTCAAGAAAACGACTCTCGGTTTTGAAATTCGTGCAGTTGGTCTCAATCCCCATGCCTCAGAGTACGCTGGTATTTCAGCAAAACGTACAATCATCCTATCAATGATTATCTCTGGTGCTTTGGCTGGTCTTGGTGGAGCTGTCGAAGGTCTTGGAACCTTCCAAAACGTTTACGTTCAGGGATCATCATTGGCTGTCGGATTTAACGGGATGGCAGTTAGTTTGCTTGCTGGAAATTCACCAATTGGAATTCTCTTTGCAGCCTTCTTATTTGGAGTTTTGCAAGTAGGAGCACCGGGTATGAACGCAGCACAAGTTCCGTCTGAGCTTGTCAGCATTGTAACAGCGTCTATTATCTTCTTTGTCAGCGTTCACTACCTAATCGAACGCTTTGTCAAACCTAAAAAACAAGTTAAAGGAGGTAAGTAAGGATGTCTATTACAACATTGCTCACCCTCTTGGTCTCTTCTATGCTGATTTACTCAGCGCCACTTATTTTTACGAGTATTGGAGGAGTCTTCTCTGAACGTGGTGGTGTCGTTAACGTCGGTCTTGAAGGAATCATGGTTATGGGAGCCTTTTCTGGGGTTGTCTTTAACCTTGAGTTTGCAGAACAACTTGGAACAGCGACTCCTTGGATTTCCTTGTTAGTTGCCGGTGCCGTGGGAGCTATTTTCTCCCTCATTCATGCAGTCGCTACAGTTCATTTCCGTGCGGATCATGTTGTCAGTGGTACAGTATTGAACTTGATGGCTCCTGCCCTAGCAGTTTTCTTGGTTAAGGTTCTTTATAACAAAGGACAAACGGATAATTTAAGCCAGACCTTTGGACGTTTTGATTTTCCAGTTTTGGCTAATATCCCAGTGATTGGAGATATCTTCTTCAAGTCAACAAGTTTGCTAGGTTATATCGCGATTGCCTTCTCATTCTTTGCTTGGTTTATCCTCTTCAAGACACGCTTTGGCCTTCGCCTTCGCTCTGTTGGTGAACACCCTCAAGCAGCGGATACCTTGGGGATCAATGTCTACAAGATGCGATATCTTGGGGTTATTATTTCAGGTTTCCTTGGTGGAATTGGGGGAGCGATTTATGCTCAATCCATTTCTGTCAACTTCTCAGTGACAACTATTGTCGGTCCTGGATTTATCGCTCTTGCTGCAATGATCTTTGGTAAATGGAACCCAATCGGTGCTATGCTTTCTAGTCTCTTCTTTGGACTTTCACAAAGTTTGGCAGTTATCGGTTCTCAATTGCCTTTCCTACAAGGAGTGCCAGCGGTTTACCTTCAAATCGCGCCTTATGTCTTGACCATTCTTGTCTTAGCAGCCTTCTTTGGAAAAGCAGTTGCACCTAAGGCAGACGGTATCAACTACATCAAGTCAAAATAAGCATACAAAAAACGTCAGTTTCAAACTGGCGTTTTATTTGTTAGGATTTTGATGGGTTAGGTTCAATCCCCAAGGGACAAGATTTTCAGTTTTATTTTTGATACGTGTGATATTATCCTTGTGACGAATGATAATCAAGCTAGCAAGTGCTAGGATAATCAGAATGAAGAGAGGGTCATAGCTGTCTAGGATAAATCCAAATAGTGGAAATAGGAGAACTCCGATAACGGCTGCGATAGAAGCGGCAACGCTAGATAAGGAAATCATACTACCAAGATAGAGAGTTCCAAAGAATACGACTGCTAGGTAGAGACAGAAGATAGGCGCAAATCCGAAAACAACTCCAGCGCTAGTTGCGACAGCCTTGCCCCCCTTAAAGCCTGCAAAGATAGGAAAGGTATGTCCAATGACAGCCAAAAGTCCAAAGACAAGAGGTGATACACCTTGTAGGTGGAAAAGAATTGGAAGCAGAGTGGCCAAGGTTCCTTTAAAGAAGTCAATCACAAAGGTTGCCATACCCGCTTTCTTACCTAAAATTCGGAAAGTATTGGTTGTTCCGGTGTTTCCAGAACCATGTTCACGCAGATTTGTTTGAAAGAAGATTTGTCCAATCCAAAGACCGGATGGAATCGAACCTAGCAGATAAGCTAAAATTAATAATACAAATGTCATCATAGAACTATTATACCATGAAATAGTGTAGAAATGATGAGAATATCCATTAAAATTGTGACAGCTGAACGGGAAAAACTTTGCAAAATCCCTAGAAAACCTGTAAAATAGAAAAGATGAACAAATAGGAGGTTCCTTGTGTCAAAAAAGGAAATCAATATTAATAACTACAATGATGACGCCATTCAGGTGCTAGAAGGGTTGGATGCGGTCCGTAAACGTCCGGGGATGTATATCGGTTCGACCGACGGTGCAGGTCTCCATCACCTAGTCTGGGAAATTGTGGACAATGCAGTCGATGAGGCCTTGTCTGGCTTCGGTGATCGCATTGATGTGACTATCAATAAAGACGGAAGTCTAACAGTAGAGGACCATGGTCGTGGGATGCCGACTGGTATGCATGCCATGGGTATCCCAACCGTTGAAGTTATCTTCACCATTCTTCACGCTGGAGGAAAATTCGGTCAGGGTGGTTATAAGACTTCTGGTGGTCTCCACGGGGTTGGTTCTTCCGTCGTGAATGCCTTATCTAGTTGGCTAGAAGTAGAAATCACTCGTGATGGTGCTGTTTATAAGCAACGCTTTGAAAATGGTGGAAAACCTGCCACGACTTTGAAGAAAATTGGTACAGCACCCAAGACTAAGACAGGTACCAAAGTCACCTTCATGCCTGACGCGACAATCTTCTCTACGACTGACTTTAAGTACAATACCATTTCAGAACGACTCAATGAGTCAGCCTTTCTCTTAAAAAATGTTACCTTGTCTTTGACAGATAAGCGAACAGATGAAGCAATCGAATTCCATTATGAGAACGGGGTACAAGACTTTGTTTCCTATCTGAATGAAGACAAGGAAACCTTGACGCCTGTTCTTTACTTCGAAGGGGAAGACAATGGTTTCCAAGTGGAAGTCGCCCTCCAGTACAATGATGGATTTTCAGATAACATCTTGTCCTTTGTCAATAATGTCCGTACCAAAGACGGTGGAACCCATGAGACGGGACTCAAGTCTGCCATTACAAAGGTCATGAATGACTATGCGCGTAAGACAGGTCTTCTCAAGGAAAAAGATAAAAACCTAGAAGGTTCAGATTATCGCGAGGGACTAGCAGCCGTTCTTTCTATTCTGGTTCCTGAAGAGCATCTTCAGTTTGAAGGACAGACCAAGGACAAACTAGGAAGTCCTCTGGCTCGTCCAGTTGTGGATGGGATTGTGGCTGATAAGTTGACCTTCTTCCTTATGGAAAATGGGGAATTGGCTTCTAACCTCATCCGTAAGGCTATCAAGGCTCGTGACGCTCGTGAAGCGGCACGTAAGGCGCGTGATGAGAGCCGAAATGGTAAGAAAAACAAGAAAGACAAAGGCTTGCTGTCTGGAAAATTGACCCCAGCCCAGTCTAAAAATCCTGCAAAGAACGAACTCTATCTAGTCGAGGGGGATTCTGCCGGCGGTTCTGCTAAACAAGGTCGTGATCGTAAGTTTCAGGCTATCTTACCTCTTCGAGGTAAGGTTATCAATACAGCCAAGGCCAAGATGGCGGATATCCTCAAAAATGAGGAAATCAACACTATGATTTACACCATAGGTGCAGGTGTCGGGGCAGACTTCTCCCTTGAAGATGCCAACTACGACAAGATCATTATCATGACCGATGCCGATACCGACGGTGCCCACATTCAAACACTTCTCTTAACATTCTTCTACCGTTACATGCGTCCGCTAGTCGAGGCAGGACATGTCTATATCGCCCTTCCGCCTCTTTACAAGATGTCCAAAGGGAAAGGCAAGAAAGAAGAAGTGGCCTATGCTTGGACGGACGGAGAGTTAGAAGAACTTCGTAAGCAATTCGGCAAAGGTGCTACCCTCCAACGCTATAAAGGTCTTGGTGAGATGAATGCGGATCAGCTCTGGGAAACAACTATGAATCCAGAAACCCGAACTCTCATTCGTGTCACGATTGAAGACTTGGCACGCGCTGAACGCCGCGTCAATGTCCTCATGGGAGATAAGGTTGAACCACGCCGTAAATGGATTGAAGATAATGTCAAGTTTACGCTGGAAGAAGCGACAGTGTTTTAATAAATTTTGAAATTACAAAGGAGTTATGATGAAAAAAATATATGTAGTTGTATTAGTTGCTTTTATGGCTGTTATTTTATCTGCTTGTTCCTCTAAGGAAGCATGGCTAAAAGGTACATGGACTAGTGATCAAACAAATTCTAAGTATGAATTTAAAGAAGAAAGTGGGAAATGGACTATTTTAAGTGGTGAAAGAAAAATAGCTGAGAATCTAGAAGTAAAGGATCGTAAAGATTCGGTCGTAAACTTAGTTGATGATAATGGAATTCGATATCAGGTTGAAAAGAAAGATAAAGATACAATTAATCTTGAAATATTTAATTCAGATGGACTTTCTGCTACTAATGGGCAAATCTTCGAATTTAAAAAAGATTAGTAGAATGACAAATGGTTAATCTTTAGTTTTAACTAAATATTAGGTTATTTCAACTAATAAGCGAGGCAAGATTTAGTTTTATAGAAACTGTGACAGGATTGTTGGATTATACATTACATTGCAGGTATCAAAAATTATACAGGTAAAGCTTGCTAATCTATTTCCAAGTTGACTACTTTCAATCATCCTGGAGGTGCGGTATTGATTACGTTATTAATGTTGCCTTTTTTCCTTGTTCTCCTAGCCATTTTTGGAATTATATATGATTTAACGACCAATAAAGGTAGAAAAGAGTGTGCTCGCACAGTATCCTTGTTTATATTGAACATCCTCACTATTGCTATCTGTCTATTAGATCTACCAATGGAAAGTAAACCATACTCAGGAATAGGGTTTATCTTATTTTATGCACTTGCTTTCACCCCTTTGATGATTGTGTTCTCACTATATACCCTCTATAGAATTGGAAAACATTATAGGTATTTTAAGAGTAAGTTTGCTATAACACTCCTATTCAATGCTATTTTGCTTTTCCTTCTTTCATTAGTAAATACTTTTGTATTATGGAGAAGT
The DNA here is from genome assembly GCF_058556195.1 of Streptococcus sp. A69. Lineage (NCBI taxonomy): Bacteria > Bacillati > Bacillota > Bacilli > Lactobacillales > Streptococcaceae > Streptococcus > Streptococcus sp. A69. The sequence goes on from NZ_JBZUJU010000001.1 coordinate 25,901, forward strand.
TTTAAAATATATCATAGAAACGATATTAAATTGTTTTATTTTGTTTTAATCGTTATGGGAATTGGTTCGACTATCCAATTGATAGTAGGCGAACTTGAGAAGAAAAGAATACGAGACATCCAAAAACAAGAGGAGCAAGACAGCTATGAAAAATAACTCTATAAAAGATATGTGCAGACAACATAGAAGTGAAGTACAAATGCTGAGATTGATTTTACAGGTAGCCCAAAATATACAAGTCGAGGCTGTCGCCATGTCCGGTTCACGGACTGATACAAAAGCACCAAAAGATGAGTTTCAGGACTATGATGTTGTTTATGTAGTGGACGATTTAGATAATCTGACGAGTGACCTTGCTTGGTTGGACCGGTTGGGCAACCGTCTGATTGAACAGTATAATGTACTGGGACACCGTCGACTTTATCTTATGCTCTTTGAAGATGGCAATCGGATTGATTTGACTCTATGTCCTAAAGAGTATATCAAGGAGTGGGTAGAAAGCGAAGCGGATTTCACGGTGCTGGAGGACACTAAGGGTTTGTTTGCCCCTTATTCACCAAGTCCTCAACGTTACTGGACGGATCCAGCTAGCCCGATTGATTTTGAAAAAGCCTGCAATGAATTTTGGTGGGTATCAGCCTACGTGGTTAAAGGGATTTGTCGTAATCAGCTCATCTATGCGATCGACCATCTCTACGGTATTTGTCAACAAGAACTCTTGAAGGTCTTAGCCTGGCAGGTAGCAAGTGATAGGGGGACTGTCGACATCGGCAAGAACTACAAGTATCTCTTTAACTATTTGTCTGCTGAGAAAGAGAAGGAATTCTCGAATCTGCTTGATTTCTCATGTAGTGACAAAGTCACTCAGTCTTTATTTGCAACAATGAAACATTTCCACCAAGAAGCTCAATACCTTGCTAACAAGATGGGCCTTGACTATGATAAGGAAGTGGCAGAGAGGATGATTGAGTATGCTGAGGAGAGACTTTCAAATCACTAACTAAAAAAATATATAATTTAAAAGATTAAACTACAGAAAGGATCGTTTGGTTATATATAGTAACTGAACACGAGACTAATTTCTGTAAATTATCCCTTATTCTATAAAAACCTACTCTACATTCTTTGAAAGGAGTTGAACATGCCCTAAATACTGTGTGAAAAAGATAAATTTCCTTTGTATTTTACGGGCTCTGTATCCTATATGAGTAATATCCAAAACATGTCCCTTGAGGACATCATGGGAGAGCGCTTTGGTCGCTACTCCAAGTACATTATTCAAGACCGGGCTTTGCCAGACATTCGTGATGGATTGAAGCCGGTTCAGCGTCGTATTCTTTATTCGATGAATAAGGATGGCAATACTTTTGACAAGAGCTACCGTAAGTCGGCCAAGTCAGTTGGGAACATCATGGGGAATTTCCACCCACACGGTGATAGTTCCATCTATGATGCTATGGTCCGTATGTCTCAGGACTGGAAAAATCGTGAGATTCTAGTTGAAATGCACGGTAATAACGGTTCTATGGATGGGGATCCGCCTGCGGCTATGCGTTATACCGAGGCACGTTTGTCTGAGATTGCTGGTTATCTTCTTCAGGATATCGAGAAAAAGACAGTTCCTTTTGCTTGGAACTTTGACGATACCGAGAAAGAACCGACAGTCCTGCCAGCTGCCTTTCCAAACCTCTTGGTCAATGGTTCGACTGGTATTTCGGCTGGTTATGCTACTGACATTCCACCTCATAATTTGGCCGAGGTTATCGATGCGACAGTCTACATGATTGACCATCCAACTGCCAAGGTCGACAAACTCATGGAATTCTTGCCTGGACCAGATTTCCCGACAGGAGGGATTATTCAGGGTCGTGATGAAATCAAGAAAGCCTATGAAACTGGGAAAGGGCGCGTGGTCGTTCGTTCTAAAACTGAGATTGAAAAGTTAAAAGGTGGCAAGGAGCAAATCGTTATCACTGAGATTCCTTATGAAATCAATAAGGCCAATCTGGTCAAAAAAATCGATGATGTTCGTGTCAATAACAAGGTGGCAGGGATTGCTGAAGTTCGTGACGAGTCTGACCGTGATGGTCTTCGTATCGCTATCGAACTCAAGAAAGATGCCAATACGGAGCTGGTTCTTAACTATCTCTTCAAATACACTGACCTGCAAATCAACTACAACTTTAATATGGTGGCGATTGACAATTTCACACCTCGTCAGGTCGGGATTGTCCCAATCTTGTCTAGCTATATCGCCCACCGTCGTGAAGTGATTTTGGCGCGTTCTCGCTTTGACAAGGAAAAGGCTGAGAAACGTCTCCATATCGTCGAAGGTTTGATTCGCGTGATTTCGATTTTGGACGAAGTCATTACTTTAATTCGTGCTTCTGAGAATAAGGCTGATGCCAAGGAAAACCTCAAGGTCAGCTATGAGTTTACAGAAGAGCAGGCTGAGGCCATCGTTACCTTGCAACTGTATCGTTTGACCAACACCGACGTGGTTGTCTTGCAAGAAGAAGAAGCAGAACTTCGTGAAAAGATTGCCATGCTTGCGGCGATTATCGGTGATGAGCGGACCATGTACAATCTCATGAAGAAGGAGCTTCGTGAGGTTAAGAAGAAATTTGCGACTCCACGTTTGAGTGCATTAGAAGATACAGCAAAAGTCATCGAGATTGATACAGCTAGTCTGATCGCTGAGGAAGATACCTATGTCAGTGTGACCAAGGCTGGCTATATCAAACGTACCAGCCCACGTTCCTTTGCAGCATCTACGCTGGAAGAAATTGGCAAGCGTGATGATGATCGTTTGATCTTTGTTCAATCTGCCAAGACAACCCAGCATCTCTTGATGTTCACAACTCTTGGAAATGTCATTTATCGACCAATCCATGAGTTAGCAGATATTCGCTGGAAGGATATCGGAGAGCACTTGAGCCAGACCATTACAAACTTTGAAACTAACGAAGAAATCCTTTATGTAGAAGTCGTGGACCAGTTTGAAGATGCGACAACCTACTTTGCTGCAACTCGTCTTGGTCAAATCAAACGCGTAGAACGTAAAGAATTTTCTCCATGGAGAACTTATAAGTCTAAATCTGTCAAGTATGCTAAGCTCAAAGACGAGACAGACCAGATTGTAGCAGTAGCTCCAATTAAACTAGATGATGTTCTCTTGATTAGCCAAAACGGTTACGCCCTTCGTTTCAATATCGAAGAGGTTCCGATTGTCGGAGCAAAGGCTGCAGGTGTCAAGGCTATGAACCTGAAAGCAGATGATTTGCTTCAGGCCGCCTTTATCTGTAACACCTCATCCTTCTACCTCTTGACCCAACGCGGTAGCTTAAAACGTGTTTCCATTGAGGAAATTCCAGAGACCGGCCGTGCTAAACGAGGTCTACAAGTCTTGCGTGAGTTGAAAAACAAACCACATCGTGTCTTTTTAGCAGGAGCAGTTGCAGAGCAAGGTTTCGTTGGTGATCTTTTTAGTACAGAAGTAGAAGAAAACGACCAAACGTTACTTGTCCAATCTAACAAGGGAACAATCTATGAGAGTCGATTGCAAGACCTCAACTTGTCAGAACGTACTAGCAATGGAAGCTTTATTTCAGACACCATTTCAGATGAAGAAGTTTTCGATGCTTACCTCAAAGAAGTCTTTAAAGAGGATAAAGCGAATTCATAAAAAAATCAGTCCAGAGGGCTGATTTTTTGTATTGAAAAATTTTCAGAAAATTACAAATAATACTTGAAATTTTACTAGAAAAGTGTAGAATAGAACACATAGTTTGAATAGTATAAAGGAGAAACACATGACAGTTGCAATTGATTGGGAAAACCTTGGATTTGCTTATATGAAATTACCTTACCGTTATATCGCTCACTACAAAAATGGTCAATGGGATCAAGGAGAATTGACAGAGGATGCAACCTTGCATATTTCAGAGTCTTCTCCAAGTCTCCACTATGGACAGCAAGCATTTGAGGGATTGAAAGCCTATCGTACCAAGGACGGCAGTGTTCAATTGTTCCGTCCTGACGAAAATGCTAAGCGTTTGCAACGTACTTGTGACCGTCTTTTGATGCCACAAGTTCCAACAGAAATGTTTGTAGAAGCTTGTAAAGCAGTTGTGAGTGCAAATGAAGAATACGTCCCACCATATGGAACAGGTGGAACCCTTTATCTTCGTCCACTTTTGATTGGTGTTGGGGATATTATTGGGGTTAAACCAGCAGAAGAGTATATTTTCACCATCTTTGCTATGCCAGTTGGAAATTACTTTAAAGGTGGTTTAGTTCCAACAAACTTCTTGATTCAGGATGAATACGACCGTGCAGCTCCGAATGGTACAGGTGCGGCCAAGGTGGGTGGAAACTATGCTGCTAGTCTCCTCCCAGGTAAAATGGCCAAGTCACGCCAATTTTCAGATGTTATCTACCTAGATCCATCTACACATACAAAGATTGAAGAAGTCGGATCAGCCAACTTCTTTGGAATCACGGCCGACAATGAATTTGTTACGCCATTGAGCCCATCCATCTTGCCATCCATTACCAAGTACTCTTTGCTTTACTTGGCAGAACACCGCTTGGGCTTAACTCCGATTGAAGGTGATGTCCCAATTGATAATTTGGATCGTTTTGTAGAGGCAGGTGCCTGCGGTACAGCAGCAGTTATTTCTCCAATTGGAGGTATCCAACATGGCGATGATTTCCATGTTTTCTACAGTGAAACAGAAGTAGGTCCTGTTACACGTAAACTCTATGATGAATTGACTGGTATCCAATTTGGTGATGTAGAAGCGCCTGAAGGATGGATTGTCAAAGTGGACTAAAAGACATGAAGTAAAGAAGAACTCCGTAGCAGTTGTAAGGACTGAAATGGAGTTTTTTCTTGCTAGTTTGAGCATTTTCTTGTACAATAGAAAAAGTGAAAAGAGGTACAGTATGAGTAAAAAAGATAAGAAAATTGAAATCCAATTAACCGATGCAAAAGTGGCTGTTGGAAAAGACAGCTATGAAGGATACGTTTTGACGATCGGGAAAAAGGTTATTGGGGAAATTGCCGAATTAGATAGCCAATTTGCCATCATAAAGAATGGAAATGTCGATAGTTTTTATAAAAAACTTGAAAAAGCTGTGGAAATTTTGATTGAAAACTATAATTTGACAAAATAATACTTGTTTTATTGAAAATTTCATGATATAATAGTCTTCGTTGAACATTGGAGAGATAGCGAAGAGGCTAAACGCGGCGGACTGTAAATCCGCTCCTTCGGGTTCGGGGGTTCGAATCCCTCTCTCTCCATTCATCATTGGGGTATAGCCAAGCGGTAAGGCAAGGGACTTTGACTCCCTCATGCGTTGGTTCGAATCCAGCTACCCCAGTTCTTAGGTAATAAGTTCAAGATAAAAAGAAAAATATCTTAGGGTATTTTATTTTTATAATTGAAAGGCGTGAACGATGTGAACATGTCTTTGCGGGTGCTTAGGAAAAAAATTATAAGTATGTCAAGTTTGGAAAGACTTGATTGTTGGAGGATTTTTTAGATGAACGAATTTGAAGATTTGCTAAATAGCGTTAGCCAAGTTGAGCCTGGTGATGTTGTTAGTGCTGAAGTATTGACAGTTGATGCGACTCAAGCTAACGTTGCAATCTCTGGGACTGGTGTTGAAGGTGTCTTGACTCTTCGCGAATTGACAAACGATCGCGATGCAGATATCAATGACTTTGTGAAAGTAGGAGAAGTATTGGATGTTCTTGTACTTCGTCAAGTAGTTGGTAAAGATACTGATACAGTTACATACCTTGTATCTAAAAAACGCCTTGAAGCTCGCAAAGCATGGGACAAACTTGTAGGACGCGAAGAAGAAGTTGTTACTGTTAAAGGAACTCGTGCCGTTAAAGGTGGACTTTCAGTAGAATTTGAAGGTGTTCGTGGATTTATCCCAGCTTCAATGTTGGATACTCGTTTCGTACGTAACACTGAGCGTTTCGTAGGTCAAGAATTTGATGCTAAAATCAAAGAAGTTGATCCTAAAGAAAACCGCTTCATCCTTTCACGTCGTGAAGTTGTTGAAGCAGCTACTGCGGCAGCTCGTGCTGAAGTATTCGGTAAATTGGCTGTTGGTGATGTCGTAACTGGTAAAGTTGCTCGTATCACTAGCTTTGGTGCTTTCATCGACCTTGGTGGGGTTGACGGATTGGTTCACTTGACTGAATTGTCACACGAACGTAACGTCTCACCTAAATCAGTTGTAACTGTTGGTGAAGAAATCGAGGTTAAAGTCCTTGATCTTAACGAAGAAGAAGGACGCGTATCACTTTCACTTAAAGCAACAACACCTGGACCATGGGATGGCGTTGAGCAAAAATTGGCTAAAGGTGATGTAGTAGAAGGAACAGTTAAACGTTTGACTGACTTCGGTGCATTTGTTGAAGTGTTGCCAGGTATCGATGGACTTGTTCACGTATCACAAATTTCACACAAACGTATCGAAAATCCAAAAGAAGCTCTTACTGTTGGTCAAGAAGTTACTGTTAAAGTACTTGATGTTAACGCTGACGCAGAACGTGTATCACTTTCTATCAAAGCTCTTGAAGAACGTCCAGCTCAAGAAGAAGGACAAAAAGAAGAAAAACGTGCTGCTCGTCCACGTCGTCCAAAACGTCAAGAAAAACGTGATTTCGAACTTCCAGAAACACAAACAGGATTCTCAATGGCTGACTTGTTCGGTGATATCGAACTTTAATCAAATTGATAATCACAAAATCCTTTGTTTAAAACAAGGGATTTTTCTTTTGTCTCATTCTCATTTTTGATATAATAGTTCTATGTTAGATTCAGAAAAACAATCACAATATCAATTGTTAAATGAGGAACTCTCTTATTTACTTGAAGGTGAGAGCAATGTTCTTGCCAATCTTTCGAATGCTAGTGCCCTCCTAAAATCTCGCTTCCCCAATACTGTATTTTCAGGTTTTTATCTGTTTGATGGAAGTGAGTTGGTTTTAGGTCCTTTTCAAGGTGGAGTTTCTTGCATTCGCATCCCACTTGGAAAAGGCGTGTGTGGAGAAGCTGCTGAGTTTCAGGAGACTGTTTTAGTTGGCGATGTAAGTACCTATCCAAACTACATTGCTTGTGATGGTCATGCCAGGAGTGAAATCGTAGTTCCTATGCTTAAGAATGGAAGATTAGTCGGTGTATTAGACCTAGATTCTTCTCTGATTGATGATTACAATGCTATTGATCGTGATTACTTGGAACAATTTGTCGCTATTTTGCTTGAGAAGACAGAATGGGACTTTACAATGTTTGAGGAGAAAGCCTAATGTATCAAGCACTTTATCGAAAATATAGAAGCCAGACCTTTTCACAGCTAGTAGGCCAAGAGGTTGTGGCTAAAACTCTAAGACAAGCGGTTGAGCAGGAAAAGATTAGTCACGCTTATCTTTTCTCAGGTCCTCGTGGAACTGGGAAAACCAGTGTAGCCAAGATTTTTGCCAAGGCTATGAACTGTCCAAACCAGGTAGACGGAGAACCATGTAATAACTGTTATATCTGTCAGGCAGTGACAGAAGGTAGCTTAGAAGATGTTATCGAAATGGATGCGGCTTCGAATAATGGAGTCGATGAAATTCGTGAAATTCGAGATAAATCTACCTATGCTCCTAGCTTGGCTCGTTATAAGGTCTACATTATCGACGAGGTTCATATGTTATCTACAGGAGCCTTTAATGCGCTTTTGAAGACCCTTGAAGAACCAACTCAGAATGTTGTCTTTATTTTGGCAACCACTGAATTGCATAAGATTCCAGCAACTATTTTATCGCGTGTTCAACGTTTTGAGTTTAAATCGATTCGAACGCAAGATATTAAGGAACATATCCAAACTATTTTGTCAAAAGAGAATATCAGTTCTGAACCAGAAGCTGTGGAGATCATTGCTAGACGGGCTGAAGGTGGGATGCGGGATGCCTTGTCTATTCTGGATCAAGCCTTGAGTTTGACGCAAGGGAATGCTTTAACGACAGCTATTTCCGAGGAGATTACAGGCACTATTAGTCTATCAGCTCTAGATGACTATGTGGCCGCCTTGGTCCAACAGGATGTCCCAAAAGCTCTTGATTCTTTGAATCTTTTGTTTGAAAATGGGAAAAGCATGACTCGGTTTGTGACGGATCTCTTGCAGTATTTGCGTGATCTGCTGGTTGTTCAGACAGGTGGCGAAAATACTCATCATAGTCCAGTTTTTATGGACAATCTAGCTCTTTCCCAAGAAAGTCTCTTTGAAATGATTCGTCTAGCTACAGTCAGTTTAGCAGATATGAAGGCCAGTTTGCAGCCTAAGATTTACGCTGAGATGATGACCATTCGTTTAGCGGAAATCAAGCCTGAATCTGCGGTTTCGGGAGCTGTTGAAAGTGAAATTTCTGCACTAAGACAGGAAGTCGCCCGTCTCAAACAAGAACTTGCCAATGTGGGCACGGCTCCTAAACAAGTTGCGCCAGTTCCTAGTCGTCCAGCCACTTCCAAGACAGTCTATCGAGTGGATCGCAACAAAGTTCAGTCTATCCTGCAAGAAGCTGTCGAAAATCCTGATTTGGCACGACAAAACTTGATTCGCCTCCAGAATGCATGGGGAGAAGTGATAGAAAGTTTAGCTGGACCTGATAAGGCCCTTCTCGTAGGTTCTCAACCAGTTGCGGCCAATGAACACCATGCTATTTTAGCCTTTAAGTCTAATTTCAATGCTGGTCAAACCATGAAACGGGATAACCTCAATACTATGTTTGGCAATATTCTCAGCCAAGCAGCTGGATTTTCACCTGAGATTCTGGCTATTTCCCTAGAGGAATGGAAAGAGGTTCGAGCAGCATTTTCAGCTAAAAACAAGTCTTCTCAAACCAATCAAGAGGTGAAAGAAGAGAGTTTGATTCCAGAAGGATTTGAATTTTTGGCTGATAAAGTGAAGGTAGAGGAAGACTAAAGAAAGATTTCATGATACAATAAGTTTATGAATAGACAACAATTTATCATAATAGCATTATTCACGGCTGCTGAAACTTATTTTTTCAATGAAGCCTGGATGACTGGTCGTTATATTATGGCAGCCTTTTGGGCCATTCTACTCTTTCGAAATTTTAGGTTAAGTTACGTGATGGGGAAAATTGTAGACACCATTGATCAGCACCTAAATCGCAAGGACTAGCTCCAAGCTTCTAGACAAAATCAAAGCCTTTTAGGCTTTTTTTTGTTATACTAGTAGAGTATATTTATGGACCTTTTCTTGTATTTTTTAGAGAAATGTAAGTGATTTCGCTAAGGATAAAGGAAGTAGGCCTGAAAAAGAAAGGAACTATCATGTCAGTATTAGAGATCAAAGATCTTCACGTTGAGATTGAAGGAAAAGAAATTTTGAAAGGAGTCAATCTGACTCTGAAAACAGGAGAAATCGCCGCTATCATGGGACCAAATGGTACTGGTAAATCGACTCTTTCTGCCGCTATCATGGGAAATCCAAACTATGAAGTTACCAAAGGGGAGGTCTTGTTTGACGGTGTAAATATCCTTGAATTGGAAGTGGACGAACGCGCGCGTATGGGACTTTTCCTGGCTATGCAATACCCATCAGAAATTCCTGGAATTACCAACGCTGAGTTTCTTCGTGCAGCTATGAATGCTGGTAAAGAAGACGATGAAAAGATTTCAATTCGTGAGTTCATCACTAAACTAGACGAGAAAATGGAATTGCTTAACATGAAAGAAGAAATGGCAGAGCGCTACCTTAACGAAGGATTCTCTGGTGGTGAGAAAAAACGTAATGAAATTCTTCAACTCTTGATGTTGGAACCAACTTTTGCCCTTTTGGATGAGATTGACTCAGGTCTCGATATTGACGCCCTTAAAGTTGTATCTAAAGGTGTGAATGCCATGCGTGGAGAAGGGTTTGGTGCCATGATCATCACTCACTACCAACGTCTTTTGAACTATATCACACCAGACGTGGTACACGTGATGATGGAAGGTTGTGTTGTCCTTTCTGGTGGTCCAGAATTGGCAGCTCGTTTGGAACGTGAAGGATACGCAAAACTAGCTGAAGAACTTGGCTACGACTACAAGGAAGAATTATAATTCGCTCGTATCTTTTAGGAGAAGTAAATGACTAAAGAAACTATTAAACTTTTTTCAGAAATGCATGCTGAACCAAGCTGGTTGGCTGACCTCCGTCAAAAAGCCTTTGATAAGATTGAGAGTTTAGAATTACCAGTTATTGAGCGTGTGAAATTTCACCGTTGGAATCTGGGTGATGGAACTATTACAGAAAGTGAACCATCAGCAAATGTTCCTGACTTCACGGCTCTAGATAATCACTTGAAGTTGGTGCAAGTAGGAACTCAAACTGTTTTTGAACAAACACCAGTTGAATTGGCTGAACAGGGTGTTATCTTCACAGACTTCCATTCAGCTTTAGAAGAAATTCCAGAGCTGATCGAAGAATTCTTCATGTCATCTGTTAAGTATGACGATGACAAGTTGGCAGCCTACCACACAGCTTACTTTAATAGTGGCGCTGTTCTCTACATCCCTGATAATGTTGAGATTACAGAACCAATCGAAGGGATTTTCTACCAAGACAGCGATAGCGATGTGCCATTTAACAAGCATATCCTTATCATTGCTGGTAAAAACTCTAAAATAAGCTATCTTGAACGTCTAGAGTCACGAGGGGGTGGCAGTGCAAAAGCAACTGCCAATATCACAGTTGAAGTGATTGCTCGTTCTGGTGCGCAAGTGAAATTTGCTGCTATTGACCGTCTAGGTGAAAATGTCACTGCCTACATTAGCCGTCGTGGTAAACTAGGCAACGATGCAAGCATTGACTGGGCAATCGGTGTCATGAACGAAGGAAATGTTGTTGCTGATTTTGATAGCGACTTGATTGGGAATGGTAGCCATGCTGACCTTAAAGCCGTAGCTCTTTCAAGTGGTCGTCAGGTGCAAGGGATTGACACTCGCGTAACTAACTATGGTTGCAACTCTATTGGAAATATCCTGCAACATGGAGTTATTCTTGAGAAAGCAACTTTGACATTCAATGGTATCGGTCACATCATCAAGGGTGCTAAGGGAGCGGATGCCCAACAAGAGAGTCGAGTTCTCATGCTTTCAGACCAGGCGCGTTCAGATGCCAACCCAATTCTTTTGATTGATGAAAATGATGTTACTGCAGGTCACGCGGCGTCTATCGGACAAGTTGATCCAGAAGATATGTATTACCTCATGAGCCGTGGATTGGATAAGGCAACTGCAGAACGCTTGGTTGTTCGTGGTTTCCTTGGCTCTGTTATCGTTGAGATTCCAGTTAAGGAAGTTCGTGATGAAATGATTGCGACTATCGAAGAAAAATTGTCAAAACGCTAAGGGGAAGCCTATGTTAGATGTAGAAGCGATTCGCAAGGATTTTCCAATTTTAGACCAGATTGTCAACGATGAACCTCTGGTCTATCTGGACAATGCTGCGACGACACAAAAACCACTAGCAGTTCTTGAAACAATCAACCGCTACTATGAGCAGGAAAATGCCAACGTTCACCGTGGTGTTCATACCTTGGCAGAGAGAGCAACTGCTTCTTATGAGGGGGCTCGTGAAACCATTCGTAAGTTTATCAATGCAGGCTCTACAAAAGAAGTTCTCTTTACCAGAGGAACGACAACCAGTCTTAACTGGGTAGCACGTTATGCTGAAGAAGTGTTGACTGAGGGAGATCAGGTCTTGATTTCCGTCATGGAACACCATTCCAATATCATTCCTTGGCAGGAGGCCTGCCGCAAGACTGGAGCGGAGCTCGTCTATGTTTATCTCAAGGACGGATCTCTGGATATGGCTGACTTGCAGGTGAAATTAACTGACAAGGTCAAATTTGTTTCACTAGCTCACGCTTCAAATGTTCTGGGTGTGGTCAATCCTATTAAAGAAATCACGCAAATGGCTCACCAAGTTGGAGCCATCATGGTGGTGGATGGTGCTCAGTCTACGCCTCATATGAAGATTGATGTACAGGACTTGGATGTGGACTTCTTTGCCTTTTCAGGTCATAAGATGGCTGGTCCAACTGGTATTGGTGTTCTTTACGGTAAAGAAAAATATCTCAATCAAATGTCACCAGTAGAATTTGGTGGCGAAATGATTGATTTCGTTTATGAGCAATCTGCTAGTTGGAAGGAATTGCCTTGGAAATTCGAGGCTGGAACTCCAAATATGGCAGGTGCTATCGGACTTGCTGCTGCAGTGGATTACCTAGAAAAGATTGGTATGGATGCTATTGAAGCTCATGAACAAGAACTGATTGCATATGTCTATCCAAAACTGCAGGCAATTGAAGGACTGACTATTTATGGTTCACAAGACTTGGCGCAACGATCGGGTGTTATTGCCTTTAATCTAGGCGAACTCCATCCTCACGATCTTGCGACTGCTTTGGATTATGAAGGAGTAGCCGTTCGTGCGGGTCACCACTGTGCCCAACCCTTGCTCCAGTATTTGGATGTCCCAGCAACAGCTCGCGCAAGTTTTTATATCTACAATACCAAGGCAGATTGCGACAAACTAGTCGATGCCTTACAAAAGACAAAGGAGTTTTTCAATGGCACTTTCTAAACTAGATAGCCTTTATATGGCAGTGGTAGCAGACCATTCGAAAAATCCACATCACCAAGGGAAGTTAGAAGACGCTGAACAAATCAGTCTCAACAATCCAACCTGTGGGGATGTTATTAATCTCTCTGTCAAGTTTGATGCAGAGGACCGCTTGGAGGATATCGCTTTTCTAAACTCAGGCTGTACTATCTCAACTGCCTCTGCAAGCATGATGACAGATGCTGTTGTGGGCAAGACCAAACAAGAAATTTTAGAACTTGCGACTATTTTTTCTGAAATGGTTCAAGGGCAAAAAGATAAGCGTCAAGACCAACTTGGAGACGCGGCCTTCTTATCAGGTGTTGCCAAATTCCCTCAAAGAATAAAGTGTGCAACTCTAGCTTGGAACGCCCTTAAGAAGACAATTGAAAATCAAGATAACTGATAAGACAAGTTTCTTTTGTCTTACGAATCAGTAGAAATGAAGAATGAAAGAAAGGATATTATGGCTGAAGAAAGAGTAGAACCAAAACCAATTGACCTTGGTGAATATAAATTTGGTTTCCATGACGATGTAGAGCCTGTCCTATCGACAGGAAAAGGATTGAACGAAGAAGTCATTCGCGAATTATCAGCTGCTAAGGGAGAACCTGAGTGGATGTTAGAATTCCGTTTGAAGTCTTATGAAACCTTCAAAAAAATGCCTATGCAAACTTGGGGAGCAGACTTGTCAGAGATTGACTTTGATGACTTGATCTACTACCAAAAACCTTCTGATAAACCTGCCCGTTCATGGGATGAAGTTCCTGAAAAAATCAAAGAAACCTTTGAACGTATCGGGATTCCAGAAGCTGAACGTGCTTATCTAGCAGGTGCCTCTGCCCAGTACGAGTCAGAAGTGGTTTACCACAACATGAAGGAAGAGTTCCAGAAATTAGGTATTATCTTTACAGATACAGATTCCGCACTCAAGGAATACCCAGACTTGTTTAAACAATACTTTGCGAAGTTGGTACCGCCGACAGATAACAAGTTGGCAGCCCTCAACTCAGCAGTATGGTCTGGTGGAACCTTTATCTACGTGCCAAAAGGTGTCAAGGTAGATATTCCACTTCAAACTTATTTCCGTATCAATAACGAAAATACAGGTCAGTTTGAACGTACCTTGATTATCGTTGACGAGGGAGCAAGCGTCCATTACGTAGAAGGATGTACAGCACCAACATATTCAAGCAATAGCTTGCACGCTGCCATTGTAGAAATTTTTGCTTTGGACGGAGCTTACATGCGCTATACAACTATCCAAAACTGGTCTGATAATGTCTATAACTTGGTAACAAAACGTGCCAAAGCCTTGAAAGATGCGACTGTTGAATGGATTGATGGAAACTTAGGTGCCAAAACAACCATGAAATACCCATCTGTTTACCTAGATGGAGAAGGTGCGCGTGGAACCATGCTCTCCATCGCCTTTGCTAATGCAGGGCAACACCAAGATACGGGTGCCAAGATGATCCACAACGCTCCACATACAAGCTCATCTATTGTTTCAAAATCCATCGCTAAAGGCGGAGGAAAGGTGGACTACCGTGGACAAGTAACCTTCAACAAGAACTCTAAGAAATCTGTTTCTCACATCGAGTGTGATACCATTATCATGGATGACTTGTCAGCATCTGATACCATTCCATTTAATGAAATTCATAACTCGCAAGTTGCTTTGGAGCACGAAGCCAAGGTATCTAAGATTTCAGAAGAACAACTCTACTACCTCATGAGTCGTGGTTTGTCAGAATCTGAGGCAACCGAGATGATTGTCATGGGATTTGTCGAACCCTTCACTAAAGAACTTCCAATGGAATACGCGGTTGAGCTGAACCGCTTGATTAGCTATGAAATGGAAGGTTCTGTTGGGTAAGAATATGCAGAATCTGAACAGGAAGAGTTCCTGTTCAGATTTTTTTCAAAAAAGAATCTAATAAATATTCACAAAAATGCTTTTATATGGTAAAATAAAACAATTACATTTAGTGGAGATGAAGTATGAATATTTTTAGAACCAAGGATGTTAGTCTGAGACAGACAGAGATGCGTCGCCATTTGAAATTGTGGGATTTGATTTTATTGGGAATCGGTGCCATGGTAGGGACGGGGATTTTCACCATTACAGGAACAGCAGCGGCTACTCTAGCTGGTCCCTCACTAGTGATTTCCATTGTGATTTCTGCCTTATGTGTTTCTTTATCAGCTCTCTTTTTTGCAGAATTTGCCTCTCGTGTACCTGCAACTGGGGGTGCTTATAGTTATCTCTATGCGATTTTGGGAGAATTGCCAGCCTGGATTGCTGGCTGGTTGACCATCATGGAATTCATGACGGCTGTTTCAGGTGTGGCGTCTGGCTGGGCAGCTTACTTTAAGGGCTTACTCAGTGATTATGGTATTTCCATGCCCCAAGCCTTGAATGGAACCTTTAATCCTGAACAGGGAACCTATATCGATCTTCTACCTATTCTAGTACTTACCTTGGTAACGGGATTGGTTTTATTAAATTCCAAGGCAGCCTTACGCTTTAATTCGCTTCTAGTAATCTTGAAATTTTCTGCTCTAGCCTTATTTATCCTAGTTGGTATTTGGTACATCAAGCCTGAAAATTGGTCGAATTTTGCTCCTTTTGGCTTTGGCCAGATTTATGGAGGAAGCACTGGGATTATGGCAGGTGCATCTTTGATGTTCTTTGGATTTCTCGGATTTGAGTCTATTTCCATGGCAGTTGATGAAATCCAAAGCCCGCAAAAAAATATTCCTCGCGGAATTGTCCTTTCTCTGACAATCGTCACTATTCTCTATGCTTTGGTGACCTTAGTATTGACAGGGATTGTTCACTATAGTAAGCTCAATGTGGACGATGCAGTAGCATTTTCATTACGGAGTATTGGTATCGGTTGGGCAGCCAACTATGTTTCGCTTGTAGCCATTCTCACCCTGATAACGGTATGTATTTCCATGACTTATGCTTTGTCTCGAATGATTTATAGCTTAGCACGTGATGGACTTTTACCTCAAAGTTTTAAACGATTAAGCAAGACTAGTCGCGTTCCTAAAAATGCGACTCTCTTAACAGGAGTTGCTTCAGCCCTTGCTGCCGGAGTGTTTCCTCTAGCCAGTATTGCAGCCTTCTTAAATATCTGTACCTTAGCTTATCTCATTTTACTAGCCTACGGAATAATAAAACTCAGAAAAGATAAGGGTATGCCCAAAAAAGGAGAGTTTAAAACTCCTTTGGTACCACTTTTGCCAATCCTTTCCATCCTTATCTGTGTTTCCTTTATGCTTCAATATAGTCTAGATACCTGGATTGCCTTTGGCATTGCTCTTGTAGTTGGTCTAGTCATTTACTTTACTTATGGGTTCCGCCATTCAACTCTCGCAGAAGAAAAATAAAAGCTGGGAAATCCCAGCTTTTTAATCTTTCACATAAGTAAAGCCTTCACCCAGAATTTCATGGGCCTCTGTGATGGTGATAAAGGCTTGAGGATCGACTTGGTGAATCATATCCTTCATTTTGACGATTTCGTTCCGACCGACGATACAGTAAATAATTTTTAAATCTTTCTTACTGTAATAACCTTGACCAGATATAAAGGTCACACCACGTCCAAGCTCCTCATTAATCTTATCAGCCAGTTGGTCAGGATATTGAGTAATAATCATAAATCCTTTACCAGCGTATCCCCCTTCGCCAATCAGGTCAATAACGCGAGCGATGATGAAGTCAAACAAGAGAGTATAGGTCACAAGACGGAGATCTTGGAAAATAAGCAGAATTAACATTAAAATGAAAAAGTCAATTCCAAAAAGCAATTTCCCAATCGAAAGATTGGTGTACTTGTTGAGGATACGGGCAACGATATCAGAACCACCAGTTGTTCCACCAGCATTAAAGATAATTCCTAAACCAACTCCCAGTAAAACCCCTGAGACTAAAGCAACGATGATGAGGTCACCTTGTAAATCAAACTGCAAGGGGATACGCTCAAAGATTGCGAGCCAAATAGAGAGAGAAATAGAACCCAGAAGGCTGGAGTAGAGGGTCTTGGAACCAAATATCTTCCAAGCCAAAATAAATAAAGGAATATTGATTAAGAGATTCATCAATGAGACAGGGATTTTAAAAAGATAGTAGGTAATCAAGGTGATACCTGTCGCCCCTCCCTCAAATAGATGATAAGGAACAACAAAGTAGGTGAGACCAAAGGCATAGATAGCTGCTCCAAATATAATCGTAATAATCGGTTGAACTTTTCGAATCATAGCTGTTCCTCGCTTTTCTATAGATAGATTATACCAAAAATTCAGTTTTTTTAATTGGATTACTTATGATTTTTTATCATTTTTTTGATATAATAAGAGTGAAAAATCCCAATCCTATTGAGAAGAATAGAAAGATTGAACTTATGACACAAGTAAAAATTGTAACGGACTCTTCTGTTACTATCGAACCAGAAGTAGTTAAAGAATTAAATATCACTATTGTCCCCTTATCAGTTATGATTGATGGCGTACTCTACTCAGATGCTGATCTAAAAGAGGGGGAATTCCTTCATCTTATGCAACAAAGCAAGAATCTCCCTAAAACGAGTCAACCTCCAGTAGGAGTGTTTGCTGAAGTCTTTGAAGAGCTAGGAAAAGATGGCAGTCAGGTTGTTGCTATTCATATGTCTCGTGCCTTGTCCGGGACTGTTGAAGCTGCTCGCCAAGGCGCAAGTCTCTCAAGTTCTGATGTGACGGTTATTGATAGTTCCTTTACAGATCAGGCTATGAAGTTTCAAGTTGTTGAAGCTGCAAAACTTGCTAAAGAGGGTAAAGATTTAGAAACTATTCTAGCACGTATAGAAGAAGTGAAGAATCACACAGAGCTTTATATCGGTGTTTCGACTCTAGAAAACCTAGTGAAAGGTGGGCGTATTGGACGTGTGACGGGACTATTAAGCTCACTATTAAATATTCGTGTAGTGATGCAGATGAAAAACCACGAACTCCAACCAATCGTCAAAGGACGTGGTGCAAAAACTTTCAAAAAATGGCTTGAAGAGTTAACGGTGGCCCTTACTCATAAATCAGTTGCAGAAATTGGAATTTCCTATGCTGGAACGAATGAATGGGCAAATGAGATGAAGAGTTTATTGCAAGCCTATGTTGAGAAACCAATCTCTGTACTGGAAACTGGCTCTATTATTCAAACTCATACTGGAGAGAATGCTTGGGCAATTCTAATCCGCTATAATTCCTAAAAAAATAGAGAAAAATGTTTGAAATGGTGTTTTTGACTTGACCTATGGGCAATTTTAGGATATGATTATATTTGTTAATCAGAAATTATTTGGAGGATTTGTTAACATGGCAAACAAACAAGATTTGATCGCTAAAGTGGCAGAAGCTACAGACTTAACTAAGAAAGATTCAGCAGCAGCAGTTGATGCTGTATTTGCAGCAGTAACTGAATACCTTGCAGCTGGTGAAAAAGTTCAATTGATTGGTTTTGGTAACTTTGAAGTTCGTGAACGTGCTGCACGTAAAGGTCGCAACCCACAAACTGGTAAAGAAATCGAAATCGCAGCTTCTAAAGTTCCAGCATTCAAAGCTGGTAAAGCTCTTAAAGACGCTGTTAAATAATGAATTTTCAAAAAGCCTATTGTATCAAGCTTTCTAGCTTGGTCAATAGGCTTTTTTTGTGTATAGGGGGCAAAAAGGGGCCAAAGACGAATATTTCTTCATGATATCTACCACTGTTGATTTCATTTCTTTAGTTATATATGTATAAATTTAGGTGTTTTTCAACTGAGTCTTTGATATGATATATAACTTCTGAGATAAGTAGTCTTTTGAAAAATAGGGTTTAAGCCTTTACAGTAAAAGAAAAAAGGTTCCCATATTTGAGAACCTTCTTTTCATTAGTTTTTAGAAGCTGCTTGGAATTCAGGGTTTTTCCATGCTTCATCAATGATAGCTTGCAATTCTTTGGCAGATGCTTGCATTTTTTGAGTTTCAGCATCGTTCAATGGGATGTTTACTGGACGAACGATACCGTGTGCACCAACAACAGCTGGTTGACCGATAAAGACGTTTTTAACACCGTATTGACCTTCTTGGAAGACTGAAAGTGGAAGTACTGCATTTTCGTCATCAAGGATTGCTTTTGTGATACGAGCAAGTGCTACTGCGATACCGTAGTAGGTAGCTCCTTTTTTGTTAATGATTGTGTAAGCAGCGTCACGAACACCTTCGAACAATTCAATCAATTCAGCTTCTTGAACGTTTTGAGTATCTTTAAGGAATTCTTCAAGGTTTACACCAGCGATGTTAGCGTGTGACCAAACCGCAAATTCAGAATCTCCGTGTTCACCCATGATGTAGGCGTGAACGGAACGAGCATCAACATCCAATTTTTCAGCAAGTGCTTGACGGAAACGTGCTGAGTCAAGTGAAGTACCTGAACCGATAACACGTTCTTTAGGGAATCCAGAGAATTTCCAAGTTGAGTAAGTCAAAACGTCAACTGGGTTAGCTGCAACAAGGAAGATACCATCGAAACCTGATTCAACAACTTGTGTTACGATTGATTTGTTGATAGCCAAGTTTTTACCTACAAGGTCAAGACGAGTTTCACCTGGTTTTTGAGGAGCACCTGCAGTGATAACAACAAGGTCAGCGTCTGCACAGTCAGAGTATTGAGCAGCATAGATTTTTTTAGGTGAAGTGAAGGCAAGGGCGTGGCTAAGGTCAAGCGCATCACCAACAGCTTTTTCGTGCAATTGTGGAATTTCGATAATTCCAAGCTCTTGTGCAATTCCTTGGTTAACAAGTGCGAAAGCGTAAGATGAACCTACGGCACCGTCACCAACAAGGATCACTTTTTTGTGTTGTTTAGTTGAAGTCATTATCTAAACATCTCCTTCATTTTTTTTTTAGGGGAATCCCCAGACACTTTCATTCTATCACTTTTAAAAAGCTTTGTCACGAATATTCTATTCGGTTATAGATGTAAACGTTTTAGTGGTTTTCAAAGACTGAAATGAAGGACAAATTATGGTATAATATATCTAATTACTAATAGTGAAATGAGGCATTTATTAATGCAGGATAGAAATTTAGTGAATGTCAATCTGACAAAGGAGATGAAGACCAGCTTTATCGATTACGCCATGAGTGTTATCGTTGCGCGGGCTCTTCCTGATGTTCGAGACGGTTTAAAGCCTGTTCATCGTCGTATTCTTTACGGAATGAATGAACTAGGTGTTACACCAGACAAACCTCATAAAAAATCAGCCCGTATTACAGGGGATGTTATGGGTAAATACCACCCACATGGAGATTCCTCTATTTACGAAGCTATGGTTCGTATGGCTCAGTGGTGGAGCTACCGTTATATGCTTGTCGATGGACATGGAAACTTTGGTTCTATGGATGGAGACGGTGCCGCTGCGCAGCGTTACACTGAGGCACGTATGAGCAAGATTGCTCTTGAAATGCTTCGTGACATCAATAAAAACACAGTTGATTTCGTAGACAACTACGATGCTAACGAACGTGAACCCTTGGTTTTGCCAGCTCGTTTCCCAAATCTTTTGGTCAATGGGGCAACTGGGATTGCTGTTGGGATGGCTACCAACATTCCTCCTCACAACCTGGGTGAAACCATTGATGCAGTGAAGCTAGTCATGGACAATCCAGATGTGACTACTAAGGACTTGATGGAAGTTTTGCCTGGTCCAGATTTTCCAACTGGTGCCCTTGTCATGGGGAAATCAGGTATCCATAAGGCTTATGAGACTGGTAAGGGTTCGATTGTCCTCCGTTCTCGAACGGAGATTGAGACGACTAAGACAGGACGTGAGCGCATCGTGGTAACAGAATTTCCTTATATGGTCAATAAAACCAAGGTCCATGAGCATATCGTTCGTTTGGTGCAAGAAAAACGAATTGAGGGCATTACAGCTGTACGTGATGAGTCCAATCGTGAAGGCGTTCGCTTTGTAATCGAGGTTAAACGCGACGCCTCTGCCAACGTTATCCTTAACAACCTCTTCAAGATGACCCAGATGCAAACCAATTTTGGTTTCAACATGTTGGCGATTCAAAATGGCGTGCCAAAAATCTTGTCCCTTCGTCAAATTTTGGATGCTTATATCGAGCACCAAAAAGAAGTGGTTGTTCGCCGTACTCGTTTTGACAAGGAAAAAGCAGAAGCGCGTGCGCACATCTTAGAAGGTCTTTTAATCGCTCTGGATCACATTGATGAAGTGATTCGTATTATCCGTGCTAGTGAAACGGATGCGGAAGCGCAAGCTGAGTTGATGAGCAAGTTCAAGCTTTCTGAACGCCAAAGTCAAGCTATCCTTGATATGCGTCTTCGTCGTTTGACAGGATTGGAACGTGATAAGATTCAGTCTGAATATGATGAGTTGATTGCCTTGATTGCAGATTTGGCTGATATTCTTGCCAAACCTGAGCGCGTGGCTCAAATTATCAAAGAGGAATTGGACGAAGTTAAACGCAAGTTTGGAGACAAGCGTCGTACGGAGTTGATGATTGGAGAAGTCTTAACTCTTGAAGATGAAGATTTGATTGAAGAAACTGATGTCTTGATTACCCTATCTAACAAGGGCTATATCAAACGTTTGGACCAAGGTGAGTTTACCGCACAAAAACGTGGTGGCCGTGGAGTTCAAGGTACGGGAGTTAAGGATGATGACTTTGTGCGTGAGTTGGTTTCAACCAGCACCCATGATCATTTGCTCTTCTTTACCAATAAAGGGCGCGTATACCGACTTAAAGGTTATGAAATCCCTGAATACGGTCGTACCGCTAAGGGCTTGCCAGTTGTTAATCTTTTGAAGTTGGACGAAGGTGAGAGTATTCAGACCATCATCAACGTTGAGTCTGAACGTAGTGATGACGCCTATCTCTTCTTTACAACTCGTCACGGTATCGTGAAACGAACCAGTGTTAAAGAGTTCGCTAATATTCGTCAAAATGGACTTAAAGCCTTGAATCTCAAGGATGAAGACGAATTGATTAATGTCTTGCTGACAGAAGAAGATACAGATATTATCATTGGTACCAAGTTTGGTTATGCTGTTCGCTTTAATCAATCAGCTGTTCGTGGCATGAGTCGTATCGCGACAGGTGTTCGAGGAGTCAATCTTCGTGAGGGAGACACAGTAGTTGGTGCTAGTGTGATTACAAACCAAGATGAGGTTCTTATCATCACTGAAAAAGGATATGGTAAACGTACACTTGCTACGGAATATCCTACCAAAGGCCGTGGTGGTAAAGGGATGAAGACAGCCAATGTTGCTGAGAAGAATGGTCCTCTGGCAGGTCTCCTCACTGTTAAGGGGGATGAAGACCTGATGATTATCACAGATACAGGTGTCATGATCCGTACAAACGTTGCCAATATTTCACAAACTGGACGCTCAACTATGGGAGTTAAGGTGATGCGTCTAGATCAGGATGCTAATATTGTGACCTTTACAACGGTTGCTGCGGCAGAAAAAGAAGAAGTTGGGACTGAAATTGAAACAGAAGGTGAAGCATAATGTCTCATAGAAGAACGAAAAATAAAAAGAGTAAGAAAAATAAGCGCAGAAATCTATTTATCAATATTTTAGCGGGTTTCTTAATTCTTTTATCGCTAGCTTTGATTTTTAATTCAAAGATTCGTGATCTCTTTTTGGTATGGAATACCAATAAATACCAAGTCAATCAAGTGACCAAGGAAAATATTGATGAAAACCTGAAATCCGAAGGGAATTTTGATTTTGACTCTGTAAAGTCCATTTCATCTGAAGCTGTTCTTGCTTCACAATGGGATGCCCAAAAGCTTCCAGTTATCGGTGGGATTGCTATTCCTGAAGTGGAGATAAACTTACCGATTTTTAAAGGTTTGGATAATGTAAACCTGTTCTATGGAGCAGGGACCATGAAACCAGATCAAAAAATGGGAGAAGGGAACTATTCTCTAGCCAGTCACCATATCTTTACTGCTGAAAATGCCAGTCAAATGCTCTTCTCACCTTTGGTCAATGCCAAAGCAGGTATGAAAATTTATCTGACGGATAAGGATAAAGTTTATACTTATGAGATTACAGAAGTAAAACGTGTTACACCAGACCGTGTAGATGAAATCGAAGATCGTGATGGCGTGAAAGAAATCACCTTGGTAACCTGTGTAGACTATGATGCAACCGAACGAATTATTGTAAAAGGGATTTTTAAAGAATCAAAAGCCTATTCGGATACATCTGAAGATATTTTGAAGGCCTTTAATCAACCGTATAGACAACGATATTAAGTTTGAAAAAAACCAGTGAAACCATTTGTTTTACTGGTTTTTATATAAAGAAAAGTAGATGTTGGAAAATCTCTAAGAGAAAGAATGAGGAGTATTATATGTGAAATAGTTGAAACAAAATTTTTAGATTTTTGCAGAAAACGCTTTCTAGAAAACTAAAAATATGTTATAATTATCACAAATAAAAAGTTTTAGGAGTTTTCTATGGTCTCTTCAGAATTTATCTCAAAGATTGAATTTGCTTGTAAGAAGAAAGAAAGTCTTTATAGTCAAAGCAAATTCAAATATGCGATTCGTTCTATGTTTGCAGGTGCTTTTCTAACATTTAGTACAGCTGCGGGTGCAGTTGGGGCTGACTTGATTAATAAGATCGCTCCAGGTAGTGGACGTTTTCTCTTCCCATTTGTTTTTGCTTGGGGATTGGCCTACATTGTTTTCTTGAATGCTGAGTTGGTCACTTCCAACATGATGTTCTTGACAGCTGGTAGTTTCTTGAAAAAAATCTCTTGGAGAAAAACAACTGAGATTTTACTTTACTGTACCTTGTTCAACCTTATCGGTGCTTTGATAGCAGGTTGGGGCTTTGCTCATTCGGCAGCCTATGCACATCTGACTCACGATAGTTTCATTTCAGGGGTTGTAGAGATGAAGTTAGGTCGTTCCAATGAGCTAGTCTTACTTGAAGGTATTTTAGCCAATATCTTTGTAAACATTGCCATTCTTTCATTTGTTTTGGTGAAAGATGGTGGGGCCAAACTTTGTCTTGTTTTGTCAGCAATTTACATGTTTGTATTCTTAACAAACGAACACATTGCTGCGAACTTTGCTTCTTTTGCGATTGTTAAGTTCAGTGTTGCAGCTGATTCAATTGCTAACTTTGACATACCTAATATTCTTCGTCACTGGGGTGTAACCTTTGTCGGGAACTTTATCGGAGGAGGTCTCTTGATGGGCTTGCCTTACGCCTTCCTCAATAAAAATGAAGATACTTATGTAGATTAAAAAACGGGCACGAGTTAATCGTGCTTTTTTGTTTGAAATGTAAGACTAGTCATAGTTGTTCCTTATAGCAAAATATAGAAAAACGGTATTGGAAAAGACTAGCCCAAGATGGTACAATATCCGTAATGAAGCTATTTGGAGGTCGTCTTATGACTCGTAATTTTAAATTTGAAACCCTACAATTACATGCTGGGCAAGTAGTGGATCCAGCGACCAAATCTCGTGCAGTACCGATTTATCAAACAACATCCTTCGTTTTTGATGACACGCAGGAAGGTGCAGATCTGTTTGCCTTGAGAAAACCAGGCAATATCTATACTCGTATTACCAACCCTACAACAGCGGCATTTGAAGAAAGAATCGCTGCTCTTGAAGGTGGTGTTGGAGCACTAGCGACAGCATCAGGTATGGCTGCTGTAACCTACACTATTTTGGCGCTTGCTCACGCAGGTGACCATGTGGTGGCTGCGTCAACTATTTACGGTGGGACCTTCAACCTCTTGAAAG
Source organism: Streptococcus sp. A69 (assembly GCF_058556195.1). Lineage (NCBI taxonomy): Bacteria > Bacillati > Bacillota > Bacilli > Lactobacillales > Streptococcaceae > Streptococcus > Streptococcus sp. A69. The sequence goes on from NZ_JBZUJU010000001.1 coordinate 50,409, forward strand.
AAACCCTTCCTCGTTATGGAATCACAACTACCTTTGTAGATGTGGATAATTTGGAGGAAGTTGAAGCAGCTATCAGTGACAATACCAAACTTGTCTTGATTGAAACCTTGGGGAATCCCTTGATTAACATTCCTGACTTGGAAAAATTGGCTGAGATTGCGCATAAACACCAGATTCCTCTCGTTTCAGACAACACTTTTGCCACACCATATTTGATTAACGTTTTCTCTCACGGTGTAGATATTGCCATTCACTCAGCAACTAAGTTTATTGGTGGGCATGGTACGACTATTGGCGGTGTCATCGTGGACAGTGGTCGTTTTGATTGGGAAGCGTCAGGGAAATTCCCTCAATTTGTTGAGGAAGATCCGAGCTACCATAACTTGAGCTATACTCGGGATGTGGGTGCAGCAGCCTTTATCATCGCTGTTCGTGTTCAATTGCTTCGTGATACAGGTGCTGCCTTGTCACCATTTAATGCCTTTCTCTTGCTCCAAGGGCTTGAAACTCTCTCTCTTCGTGTCGAACGCCATGTGCAAAATGCAGAGAAAATTGTTGATTTCCTTGTCAACCATCCTAAGGTAGAGAAGGTAAATTATCCAAAACTAGCTGACAGTCCTTATCATGCTTTGGCTGAGAAATATTTGCCAAAAGGTGTTGGTTCAATCTTTACCTTCCATGTTAAAGGCGGAGAGGCAGAAGCCCGCAAGGTGATTGATAATCTGGAAATCTTCTCTGACCTTGCAAACGTAGCAGATGCCAAATCTCTTGTTGTCCATCCTGCGACAACCACTCACGGTCAGTTGTCAGAAAAAGACCTAGAAGCAGCAGGTGTTACACCAAACCAAATCCGCTTGTCTATTGGTCTTGAAAATGTAGAGGATTTGATTGAAGATTTGCGTTTGGCCTTGGAAAAAATTTAAAGTAAAAGATATAAACAGTGGGTTTCGACTCACTGTTTTTGATTTTCCCTCAGGCATGATATAATGGTTACAGAAGTCTAGAAAGAGGAAAGTTATGAACGAAATCAAATGTCCCAACTGTGGGGAAGTCTTTACAGTAAATGAGAGCCAGTATGCTGAACTTTTATCCCAAGTGAGAACAGCTGAGTTTGATAAGGAATTACACGATCGAATGAAGCAGGAGCTGGCCTTGGCTGAGCAAAAGGCTATGAATGAGCAACAGACTAAACTGGCTCAAAAAGACCAAGAAATTGCGCAACTGCAGAGTCAAATCCAAAACTTTGATACAGAGAAAGAGTTGGCCAAGAAAGAAGTTGAACAGACAAGTCATCAGGCTTTATTGGCAAAGGACAAGGAACTACAGGCCTTGGAAAACCAATTGGCCACCTTGCGTTTGGAGCATGAAAATCAACTGCAAAAGACCCTTTCTGATTTAGAAAGAGAGCGTGATCAGGTCAAAAACCAGCTCCTCTTGCAAGAAAAGGAAAATGAGCTGTCTTTGGCTTCTGTTAAGCAAAATTACGAAGCCCAGCTTAAGGCTGCCAGTGAACAGGTCGAATTCTACAAGAATTTCAAGGCTCAACAATCTACAAAAGCCATTGGAGAAAGTCTTGAACAGTATGCAGAGAGTGAGTTTAACAAGGTACGTAGTTTCGCCTTTCCAAATGCCTATTTTGAGAAGGATAACAAGCTCTCTGCACGTGGGTCTAAGGGGGACTTTATCTTCCGTGATTTTGATGAAAATGGTCTAGAATTCATTTCCATCATGTTTGAGATGAAAAATGAAGCGGACGGAACAGAGAAGAAGCACAAGAATGCGGACTTCTACAAGGAATTGGACAAGGACCGTCGGGAGAAAAACTGCGAATATGCGGTTCTGGTGACCATGCTAGAAGCAGATAACGACTACTTTAATACAGGGATTGTTGATGTCAGCCACGAGTATGAAAAGATGTATGTGGTTCGTCCTCAGTTCTTTATCCAGTTGATTGGTCTCTTGCGTAATGCAGCGCTTAATTCCCTAAAATACAAACAAGAATTGGCCTTGGTTCGAGAGCAAAATATCGATATTACACATTTTGAAGAAGACTTGGATGCCTTCAAAGTAGCTTTTGCCAAAAACTACAACTCTGCTTCGACCAACTTTGGTAAAGCTATCGATGAAATCGACAAGGCTATCAAACGCATGGAAGAGGTTAAGAAATTCCTAACCACATCCGAAAACCAACTCCGTCTCGCTAATAACAAATTGGAAGATGTTTCAGTTAAAAAATTGACCCGAAAAAATCCAACTATGAAAGCGAAATTTGAAGCGCTGAAGGGCGAGTGAGATTACCTTAAAAACAGGAGTTCCTATGAAAAAATCTTTGAAATTCTCGGAAATTTATATTGCTTATTTACCATTAGTTGTATTTTTTCTTAATCTCCTATATGGTCTTTTAAATATTGAAGGCGTAGGCGATACTGACTCAAGATATAATTTATTATTTGCTATTTTTGGATTGATTCCAACTATATTCGGTTATGGAATTAGTTTTTTGGCTAATCTTCTGGTGGGTATATCTTACGTGCGAAAAGCAAAAAATGAATCGAAACGCATCATTGCATTCCTATTGGTTGGAAATATTTTTTTAGCAATTTTTCTGATATTTTTGCTAAGATTTAAAATGATTGTTTCCTTTGACTTTATAAAAGATATTGACCTTTGGAGTTTCATTTTTTCATTATTTTTATTTCCGTATTTAGATTGGATTTATCAAAAGGAAGACTATAATCCAAAATTAAGTCGTAAGTTACTTATTCTATTTTTGATTGGGATTTTTTCTCCACTTATAGGAAATACAATTCAAACCCACTTTAGAAATAATGCTAAAGTTCAACAATTAAAAGAGTTTTATTCTTCTAGGGGAATGAATTATGATGTTGCTCTTAAAAGAGTAGAAATAGATAGTAACGTTTCAGATATTAGTATTTTTGATGTATCGGATAATGGAATGACTATCCAAGTAGGTGCTAAGTACATTCGTCAAAAATTAACACAGGTCAGTTTCATTAATGAGAATTATGGTTTTAAAGAATTCTTGAGGCTTTCTGCATCGAGCCAAGAAGCTCAGACAGTTCTGAATGATTTTAAATCAGCTGTAGAAAGTACAATACAAAAGAAAGGATATGATATAGTAGTTATTGATGATAAAGAACAGCCATTAGCTAGCCCTGGTTTTAAAATATCAAATTCATATAGGATAACTCCTTTAATAAAAGAAAAGGCTCTTCAAAATCAAAATTCATTCAGTAAAGAAAAACAAGCTTTTAGAGGATATGCGACTCTTTCTGTTAAAGACTTTATGAAGGAGGGAGCACTTTGCTCGCATTTAACACTTAGCAAAAGCAACCTATTGGAACTAGGAGATATTGATTTTTCAAGCTTTCCAGATGGATATTACAACATAAATGCTGACTACTTTTCGGTTGTTAATGGAAAATATAAACAGCTTGAAAAGGATGATAATTTTGAATATATTTTACCAATTGAGTCGGGTAAACCATTTTACTCTGAGGATTTATATGATATTAAAAAAATTGATTTAAACAATGAGGAATAGAAGTGAAAGGGAAACTAGAAAGCAACACATGAACGGTATTATCAACTTAAAAAAAGAAGCGGGCATGACCTCGCATGATGCAGTTTTTAAGCTGCGTAAGATTTTGGGAACCAAGAAAATCGGTCATGGAGGTACCTTAGATCCTGATGTTGTGGGTGTTTTGCCCATTGCAGTTGGCAAGGCAACCCGCATGGTCGAATTTATGCAGGATGAGGGTAAGGTCTATGAGGGGGAAATCACTCTTGGTTATTCAACGACGACTGAGGATGCCAGCGGAGAAGTGGTCGCAGAGACACCCGTTTTGTCTCCCTTGGATGAAACCATTGTCGATGAAGCGATTGCGAGTCTGACCGGACCTATTACCCAGATTCCGCCTATGTATTCGGCTGTCAAGGTTAATGGTCGCAAGCTCTATGAGTATGCGCGTGCTGGTCAGGAAGTGGAGCGTCCAGAACGTCAGGTGACTATTTATCAATTTGAGCGGACTAGTTCGATTTCTTATGACGATCACCTCGCACGTTTTACATTTCGTGTGAAATGCAGTAAGGGGACTTATATCCGTACCTTGTCAGTTGACTTGGGAGAGAAGCTTGGTTATGCGGCCCATATGTCCCATCTGACACGGACTAGTGCTGCAGGGTTACAACTGGAGGATGCTCTTACCTTGGACGAAATTGCTGAAAAAGTGGAGGCTGGTCAACTGGACTTTCTCCATCCTCTAGAGATTGGTACGGGGGACCTTGTCAAAGTTATCCTAACTCCAGAAGAGGCTATAGAAGTGCGCTTTGGTCGTTTTATCGAGCTAGACCAAACAGACCAAAAATTGGCTGCCTTTGAGGGAGATACATTGCTAGCTATTCTAGAAAAAAGGGGCAATCTCTACAAACCAAGGAAAGTTTTTAGCTAGTCTAACTAGAGTGTGGGGATGGATTTGTTTCCCATAATCTATCCAAATCAGACTATAATTTTTGCTAAAAATGTGATAGAATAGACGACGGATAAAAAAACGGAGGATAGCATGCAAAATAGACCAATCATTATCGGAGTGACAGGTGGTTCTGGTGGAGGAAAAACAAGTGTTTCAAGAGCCATTTTATCGCACTTTCCTGATGAAAAGATTTCCATGATTGAGCATGATTCATACTACAAGGATCAGTCTCACTTGACCTTTGAAGAGCGTGTCAAAACCAATTACGACCATCCATTTGCCTTTGATACAGACCTGATGATCGAGCAGATTAAGGAATTGTTGGCAGGGCGCCCAGTGGACATCCCGACTTATGACTATACAGAACATACACGGAGTAGCAAGACCTATCGTCAGGAGCCTCAGGATGTCTTTATCGTTGAGGGGATTTTGGTCTTGGAGGACAAGCGTCTGCGCGATTTGATGGATATCAAGATTTTTGTGGATACAGATGATGATGTGCGTATTATTCGTCGGATCAAGCGTGATATGGAAGAGCGTGGCCGTAGTCTGGATAGCGTGATTGACCAATATCTAGGTGTGGTCAAACCTATGTACCACCAGTTTATAGAGCCGACTAAGCGTTATGCCGATATCGTCATTCCTGAGGGAGTCAGCAATACAGTTGCTATCGATCTTTTGACGACAAAAATTGCAAAGATTTTGGAAGAAGCGCGAAACAGTAAATAATCAGATGAGGAGGCCATGCCTCCTTTTTCTATTTTTCCTTTAGTTTCAGTAGGAAAAAGGTGATTTTTAAGCATGTTTTTGGTATAATAATACCCATGGAAAAGCAAGAAAATGAATAGTAGGTGGAGATGGAAAAGTATTTATCGGTAACAACTTTGACCAAGTATCTGAAAATGAAATTCGATAAAGACCCTTACTTGGAACGGATCTATTTAACTGGTCAAGTTTCCAACTTTCGTAAACGACCTACTCACCAATATTTCTCCCTAAAAGACGACCATGCAGTCATTCAAGCGACCATCTGGTCAGGGATCTATCAGAAATTAGGTTTCGACCTCGAAGAAGGAATGAAGATCAATGTAATTGGGCGTGTGCAGGTCTATGAACCAAGCGGTAGCTACTCTATCATCATTGAAAAAGCTGAGCCTGATGGGGTTGGGGCGCTAGCGATTCAGTTTGAACAACTTAAGAAAAAATTGACGGAAGAAGGTTTATTTCAAGAGAGATTCAAGCAACCTCTTCCCCAGTTTGCTAAGCGAATCGGTGTGGTAACCAGTCGCAGTGGAGCTGTTATTCGAGATATCATCACGACCGTCAGCAGACGTTTTCCTGGTGTTGATATCCTTCTCTATCCGACAAAGGTACAAGGTGATGGAGCTGCGGAGGAAATTGCTCGAAATATTGCGCGTGCCAATCAACGTGAGGACCTAGATGTTCTCATTATTGGTCGTGGTGGGGGTTCCATCGAGGATCTCTGGGCCTTTAACGAAGAGATCGTGGTACGGGCTATTTTTGAATCCCGTTTGCCAGTTATCTCCAGTGTTGGTCATGAGACGGATGTGACCTTGGCGGATTTTGTGGCAGATAGACGGGCTGCGACGCCAACAGCTGCAGCTGAACTGGCAACGCCTGTGACCAAGTTGGATGTATTGACCCATTTGCAAAATCAAGAAAAACGGATGGCTACAGCTGTACAAAATGTCTTGTCAAAGAAAAAAGAAGCTTTGAAAAAATGCAGTCAGTCGGTCATCTTTAGACAGCCAGAGCGCTTGTATGATAGTTATTTGCAACGGTTAGATCAACTACAACTGCGCTTAAAACAAAGTTTGAGAACACGGATTTCCGATAACAAACAGCTAGTCCAAGCAAGGACGCATCGACTAGTCCAGTTATCACCTGTTACCAAAATTCAACGCTATCAAGACCGCCTAGGTCAGTTGGACAAGCTCCTATGTAGCCAAATGGCGCTGGTTTATGATGCCAAGGTTGCTGAAGTCAAGCGACTTTCAGAAGCTTTGATGATGTTGGATACCAGTCGAATCGTGGCGCGTGGTTATGCAATTGTCAAAAAAGAAGAGTCCGTAGTCGATTCTGTTGAGATGTTGAATAAAAAAGACCAAGTGACGCTTTTGATGCGAGATGGTCAAGTAGAATTAGAGGTTAAAGATGTCAAAACAAAAGAAATTTGAGGATAATCTAGCAGAACTTGAGTCCATTGTCCAAAGTTTAGAAAATGGCGAAATCGCTCTAGAAGATGCGATTGCGGCCTTTCAAAAGGGCATGGTTTTGTCAAAAGAGCTCCAAGCGACGCTGGACAAGGCTGAAAAGACCTTGGTTAAGGTCATGCAAGAAGACGGAACAGAAAGTGATTTTGAATGAAGAAGCAAGCAAAATTAGCTCTTGTGGAGTCGGCTTTGGAAGACTTTTATGGAGACCAGCAGTTTGCCTCTAGTTTGCGAGAGTCCGTTCTCTATTCCATTCATGCTGGTGGCAAGCGTATTCGGCCTTTTCTCTTGTTAGAAGTTCTGGAAGCCTTGCAGGTCGCTATTAAACCTGCTCACGCGCAGGTGGCCGCGGCCTTGGAAATGATTCATACAGGGAGCTTGATTCACGATGACCTTCCTGCTATGGATGATGACGATTACCGTCGAGGGCGTTTAACCAATCATAAGAAATTTGGCGAAGCGATGGCAATATTGGCAGGAGATGCTTTGTTCCTAGATCCCTATGCCTTAATAGCGCAGGCTGATTTGCCAAGTCAGATCAAGGTGGACTTGATTGCCAACTTATCTCTTGCATCAGGTAGTCTAGGCATGGTAGCAGGTCAGGTTCTGGACATGGAGGGCGAACACCAGCACTTGTCCTTGGAAGAGCTCCAGACCATTCATGCCAATAAAACTGGAAAATTGCTATCTTATCCCTTCCAAGCGGCTGCTATTATTGCGGAATTAGCACCAGAAATCCAAGTAAAACTGAAAACGGTTGGTGAATTGATTGGGCTGGCCTTTCAAGTTCGAGATGATGTGCTGGATGTGACAGCTAGTTTTGAGGAAATCGGCAAGACACCGCAAAAGGATTTACAGGCAGAAAAGTCGACCTATCCAGCCTTGTTGGGCTTGGAAGAGGCTATTGCCTTTTGTAACCAAACCCTGGATCAAGCCAATGCGAAATTAGATGAAATTTCCCAGCAAGTCAGCTTTGAAACAGCGCCGATTGTGAAAGTAGTAGAAAGTTTGAGAATCAATGGCTAAGGAAAGAGTGGACGTACTAGCTTATAAACAGGGTTTGTTTGAAACGCGTGAACAAGCTAAGCGCGGTGTCATGGCTGGACTAGTTGTAGCAGTCCTTAATGGAGAACGCTTTGATAAACCGGGAGAAAAAATCCCAGATGACACTGAGCTAAAACTCAAAGGTGAAAAACTTAAGTATGTCAGCCGAGGTGGTTTAAAACTTGAGAAGGCCTTGGAGGTCTTTGATTTATCAGTTGATGGAGCGACCACGATTGATATCGGTGCTTCTACCGGGGGCTTTACTGACGTCATGTTGCAAAATGGTGCTGAGTTGGTCTTTGCAGTTGATGTTGGTACCAATCAGTTGGCTTGGAAATTACGCCAAGACCCTCGGGTTGTCAGCATGGAACAGTTTAATTTCCGCTATGCTGAAAAGACTGATTTCGAGCAGGAACCGAGCTTTGCCAGTATTGATGTGAGTTTCATTTCCCTCAGTTTGATTTTGCCTGCCTTGCACCGTGTTTTGGCAGATCAAGGGCAGGTGGTAGCACTTGTCAAACCTCAGTTTGAAGCAGGACGTGAGCAGATTGGAAAGAATGGAATCATTCGCGATGCCAAGGTTCATCAAACTGTCCTTGAAGCTGTCACTGCTATGGCGGTTGAACAAGGTTTTTCAGTGCTTGGATTAGACTATTCACCAATCCAAGGAGGACATGGAAACATCGAATTTCTGGCATATTTGAAAAAGGAAGAGGGAGCAAGTAACCAAGTTGCCCCTGAAATAGAAAAAGTTGTAGAGAGAGCGCATAGAGAATTTAAAGATGAATAAAAAAGAGAGACTTGAAAAAATTAGAAGATTTGTTACGGATTATCAGATCGGGACTCAGGAAGAAATCGTTGAGTACTTGAAGGAAGCAGGTATTTCTGCTACGCAAGCCACTGTCTCAAGAGACATCAAGGAACTTGGGATTGTTAAAATTCCTTTGAAGAACAACACCTATATCTATGAGTTGCCAAAATCAATCGTCAAAAGTTTGCAGTTGGCTGAGGACAATATTGTGAGTTCTGAGTTAATGGGAAATATGATCAACCTTGCTGTCATTCCTGGAAATACTATTTTTGTGAAGAGTCAGCTGGTTGAAGCATTTTCTGAACAGATTTTTAGCTGTCTAGCTGATGATGATTCTATCTTAATTGTAGCTAGAACAGCAGAGGCAGCTGAAGAAATTGTTGAACAAGTCAAAAAATGGTAGGTCAGTATGTTACTTGAAATTTCGATAAAAAACTTTGCCATTATTGAGGCGATTTCTCTCAATTTTGAAAAGGGTATGACTGTTTTAACCGGGGAAACGGGTGCTGGAAAGTCTATTATTATCGACGCTATGAATCTCATGTTGGGGGTTCGTGCAACGACAGACGTTATTCGTCACGGTGCGCCAAAGGCAGAGATTGAGGGACTTTTTTCGGTTGAAAATAGTCGCCTTTTACAGGAACTTTTTGAAGAGCAAGGTTTAGAATTGGGAGATGAGATCATTATCCGCCGGGAAATTTTGCAAAACGGTCGTAGTGTTAGTCGTGTGAATGGCCAGATGGTCAATCTTTCTGTCTTGCGTGCTATTGGGCAACACCTTGTAGATATCCATGGTCAGCATGACCAAGAGGAGTTAATGCGTCCTCAACTGCACATCCAGATGTTGGATGAGTTTGGTGATGCAGCTTTCTTGGACTTGAAGGAGACCTATCAGACGAGCTTTGATGCCTATCGTAAAATGCGCAAGCAGGTTTTGGAAGTTAAGAAAAACCAGCAAGAACACAAGGCTCGTATTGAGATGTTGGAATTTCAAATGGCAGAGATTGAGGCTGCAAACTTGCAGGCTGGTGAAGACTTGGCTCTCAACCAAGAACGAGATAAGCTTCTCAATCATAAGAACATTGCGGATACGCTAACCAATGCCTATAGTATGTTGGACAATGAGGAATTCTCCAGTCTTGCTAATGTCCGTTCAGCCATGAATGACATGGAAAGTGTCGAAGAATTTGACCCTAAATACCGTGAAATTTCAAGTTCTCTATCAGAGACCTACTATGTTTTAGAAGATATTACAAAGCGTTTGGAAGATATTATTGAAGATCTAGATTTTGATGGCAATCGCCTCATGCAGGTTGAGAATCGCCTAGATCTTCTGAATACTATTTCCCGTAAGTACGGTGGAACTGTGGATGATGTCCTGCTTTATTTTGCTAAGATTACGGATGAGTACAATCTCTTGACGGGTAATAACCTTTCTTCCGAAGACATGGAAACAGAGCTCAAGAAATTGGAAGTTAATCTTGTTGATTTGGCAGGGCAGCTTGCAACAGCTCGTCATGATTTGGCCCAGCAGCTTGAAGCAGAAATTAAACAAGAACTGCAAGACCTCTATATGGAGAAGGCTCAATTTCAAGTTCGCTTTAGTAAGAGCAAGTTCAGCCGTGAGGGGAATGAAACAGTTGAGTTTTACATTTCCACCAACCCTGGTGAAGACTTTAAACCCTTGGTTAAAGTTGCGTCCGGTGGGGAATTATCCCGCCTCATGCTAGCTATTAAATCCGCCTTTTCTCGTAAGGAAGGTAAGACTAGTATTGTCTTTGATGAGGTGGATACAGGTGTTTCAGGTCGTGTGGCCCAAGCCATCGCTCAAAAGATTCATAAGATTGGTCAGCATGGTCAGGTTCTTGCTATTTCTCATCTACCACAAGTAATTGCGATTGCAGATTACCAATTCTTTATTGAAAAGATTAGCGACGAACATTCAACTGTTTCGACAGTTCGTCTCTTGACTTTAGAAGAGCGAGTAGAGGAAGTGGCTAAAATGTTGGCTGGGGAGAATGTAACAGAGGCGGCCCTTACCCAAGCTAGAGAATTATTGCAAACGAGGGAGAAATAAATGACAGACTATTACGTAATTGGAGATGTTCACGGGAAAGCAGGTATGCTAGAAGATCTGCTCAAAACCTGGGATGGTCAAACTCAGTTGCTCTTTCTAGGGGATTTGATTGACCGTGGTGAAGACAGTCGCCGTGTTCTAGAAATGGTTAAGGACTTAGTGGACAATCAAGGGGCTATCTGTCTATCAGGAAACCACGAGTATATGTTTTTGACTTGGTTGGACAATCCTGAGGAAAGCTATGACCACTATCGTCGCAATGGTGGAGATACAACCATTAACTCTATTTTAGGTCGTCCCTTGGATGCACCAGTTGATGGCGTAGAGGATGCCAAACGGGTTGCGACAGAAGCGGCAGACTTGGTCGAATTTATTCGTCAAATGCCATTTGTGGTAGAGACAGACAAGTATATCTTTGTTCATGCGGGTATTGACTTGACCTTGGATGATTGGCATGAAACCACAGATTACAAGAAAGTCTGGCTCAGAAAACCATTCCACGAAGCTGAAAATCATACCGGGAAAACCATTGTCTTTGGGCATACACCGGTTTATGGTTTGCTGAAGCAAGACCGAGGTACTGCTGAACTTTGGATAACAGAAGATGGCAAGATTGGCATGGATGGAGGAGCTGTCTATGGTGGTGTCCTTCATGGAATCGTCTTTACAGACCAAGGAATGGCCGAACACTACTTTATCGAAAATGACGGCTTTATCGCCGAAGATTAGTACTCCTAGCAGGGTATGGTCTTGTCAAAATGTTAAAAACAATTTATAATAAATAGATACCCTGAAAGGAAGAGCATCATGAATTTAGAAGAATTAAAGAAACGACAGGAGAAGATTCGAAACTTCTCTATTATCGCCCATATTGACCACGGGAAGTCAACCTTGGCAGACCGCATTTTGGAGGCGACTGAGACGGTTTCTAGTCGTGAAATGCAAGCCCAGCTTCTGGATAGTATGGACCTAGAACGAGAGCGCGGGATTACCATCAAACTCAATGCTATCGAGCTCAATTACACTGCAAAAGATGGGGAGACCTATATTTTCCATTTGATTGACACGCCTGGGCATGTGGACTTTACCTATGAAGTGTCGCGTTCCTTAGCTGCCTGTGAAGGAGCGATTTTGGTGGTTGATGCGGCCCAAGGGATTGAAGCTCAAACACTTGCCAACGTTTATCTAGCCTTGGACAATGATTTGGAAATTCTTCCAGTTATTAACAAGATTGACCTACCAGCAGCCGATCCTGAGCGCGTTCGTACAGAGATTGAGGATGTCATTGGACTGGATGCTAGCGAAGCAGTTTTAGCATCTGCCAAGGCTGGTATTGGTATCGAAGAGATTCTTGAGCAAATCGTGGAAAAAGTACCAGCCCCAACTGGTGATGTAACGGCGCCACTCAAAGCCTTGATTTTCGACTCTGTCTACGATGCTTACCGTGGGGTTATCCTCCAAGTTCGTGTCATGGATGGGGTAGTCAAACCTGGCGATAAGATTCAGCTCATGAGCAATGGCAAGACCTTTGATGTGACGGAGGTCGGAATTTTCACACCGAAAGCAGTAGGGCGTGATTTCCTAGCCACAGGTGACGTTGGTTATATTGCGGCTTCTATCAAGACGGTTCAAGATACTCGTGTGGGTGATACAGTTACCTTGGCAACCAATCCTGCCGCAGAACCATTACATGGCTACAAGCAAATGAACCCGATGGTCTTTGCAGGTCTTTATCCAATCGAGTCAAACAAGTACAATGACCTTCGTGAAGCTCTTGAAAAATTGCAACTTAACGATGCCAGTCTGCAATTTGAACCAGAAACATCTCAGGCACTTGGATTTGGTTTCCGTTGTGGTTTCCTTGGACTTCTCCATATGGATGTTATTCAAGAGCGTTTAGAGCGTGAGTTCAACATTGACCTCATCATGACAGCTCCGTCTGTTATCTACAAAGTTAACCAAACTGATGGTGAGTCTATGGATGTGTCAAATCCATCAGAATTCCCAGATCCAACTAAGATTGCGACCATTGAAGAACCTTATGTCAAGGCGCAAATTATGGTACCGCAGGAGTTTGTCGGTGCTGTTATGGAATTGGCTCAGCGCAAGCGTGGGGACTTTGTAACCATGGATTATATTGATGATAATCGTGTTAATGTCATCTATCAAATCCCACTTGCTGAAATTGTCTTTGACTTTTTTGATAAGCTCAAGTCTTCGACGCGTGGTTATGCAAGCTTTGACTACGAATTGTCAGAGTATCGCCCATCTAAGCTGGTCAAAATGGACATTCTTCTCAATGGGGATAAGGTGGATGCCCTCAGCTTTATCGTTCACAAGGATTTTGCCTACGAGCGTGGGAAACTCATCGTGGATAAGCTCAAGAAAATCATCCCTCGTCAACAGTTTGAGGTACCGATTCAAGCAGCTATTGGGCACAAAATCGTGGCTCGTACGGATATTAAGGCCCTTCGTAAAAACGTACTTGCCAAGTGTTACGGTGGTGACGTTTCTCGTAAACGCAAACTCCTTGAAAAACAAAAAGCTGGTAAGAAACGCATGAAAGCTATCGGATCAGTAGAAGTCCCACAAGAAGCCTTCCTCAGCGTCTTGAGTATGGATGAAGAATAGAAATAAAAAACAAAACTCTTGAAGATTTTTCAAGAGTTTTTGCTTTAAATGTGAGCAATAAAATCGGAAACTAACAGAATCAATTAGGTCAGAATTTGACAGAAGTTCTTATTTTTCTTATAATGCAGATGGAGAGGTGGTATGATGAAAAAATTATTGATTTTAGGTACTGTAGTTACTGTTAGTGCTTTTTTAGCTTCATGCTCCAATAAGTCGCAAACAGCAACCGAAGAAAGTTCGACTGTGGTTGTTAGTTCTTCTAGCAGTCAGGAAACGAGTAGCTCTAGTTCTGCTGTTTCTGAAGCGAAAAAGGAAGAGACACAAATCATCGGTTCGAATGAATATGGATTTGTCAAGGTACCCAAATCATGGGTTCGATTCCATGAAGTAGAAGGTGGAAATGATATACAGTATTGTGATGGAACAGATATCAACATTGTTACGCTGAATACCTTCAAGGCTGAGCAATTTAATATCAGCGAAGAAGAATATGCTAAATTGGATGTTGTGACTGTCTCTGCTAGTATTTTAACTTCCAAAGAACAAAGCTCTGATTTCAGTAAGGTTTGGGGCTCCAAATCGACCATTGGAGGTTATGAAGCCTATGTTGTCAATGCAATTGCTAAGTCAGGGAAATACCTCGTTACCTGGGTTTTCCGATCAAATGATGGTAAAATCCGCTATGTTTCACTTGAAGGGGATGGGGAAACTTTAAAAACAATCTTACCGATGGTTGAAAGTAGCTGGTCAACTACTAAATCTGAATAAATGAAAAAAAGAAGATCAACCGGTCTTCTTTTTGTTATTTTTACGAATAGATAAGAGAGTAGAAAAAGAAATGGAGTTTCTTATGAAAATTGATAACTATGAAATCTATAAACTGCGCAAAGCTGGACTGACCAATCAACAGATTTTAACTGTTCTTGAATATGATGAGACTGTAGATCAGGAGCTCTTGCTAGGTGACATTGCTGAAATCTCTGGGTGCCGCAATCCTGCAGTTTTTATGGAACGCTATTTCCAGATAGATGATGCGCAGTTGGAGAAGGAGTTTCAAAAATTCCCATCCTTCTCGATTCTTGATGACTGTTATCCTTGGGATCTGAGTGAGATTTATGACCCTCCAGCTCTTTTGTTTTATAAAGGGAATCTGGACTTGTTGAAATTTCCAAAGGTTGCTCTTGTAGGGAGTCGTTCTTGTTCCAGTCAAGGAGCTAAGTCGGTCCAGAAAATTATTCAAGGTTTAGAAAACGAGTTAATCGTGGTCAGTGGTTTAGCTAAAGGGATTGATACGGCTGCCCATATGGCTGCACTCCAGAATGGAGGAAGAACAATTGCAGTGATTGGAACAGGATTGGATGTTTTTTATCCACGTGCCAATAAACGCTTGCAGGAGTACATTGGAAATCATCATCTGGTATTAAGCGAGTACGGTCCAGGTGAAGAACCCTTGAAATTTCACTTTCCAGCCCGTAATCGTATCATTGCAGGATTGTGTCGTGGAGTGATTGTAGCAGAGGCAAGGATGCGTTCAGGAAGTCTCATTACCTGTGAACGTGCTATGGAGGAAGGACGCGATGTCTTTGCCATTCCAGGGGACATTCTTGATGGCCATTCAGATGGTTGTCACCACTTAATCCAAGAGGGAGCAAAACTGATCACAAGTGGTCAAGATGTGTTGGCTGAGTTTGAATTTTAAGGAGAAATGGATTATTCAGATAAACTTTTCTTCTATATATAGGATTTAAGTCTTGACAGCTATAGAAAAATGGTTTACACTTTATAAAGTTTATTACTTTGAAAAGGTGTGATAGTGTGGCTACGGCAACAAAGAAGAAAAAATCAACAGTTAAAAAAAATCTAGTCATCGTAGAGTCGCCTGCTAAGGCGAAAACGATTGAGAAATATTTAGGTAGAAACTACAAGGTTCTAGCCAGTGTCGGGCATATCCGTGATTTGAAAAAATCCAGTATGTCAGTCGACATTGAAAATAACTATGAACCGCAGTATATCAATATCCGAGGAAAAGGTCCTCTCATCAATGATCTGAAAAAAGAAGCCAAAAAGGCCAATAAAGTCTTTCTGGCGAGTGACCCGGACCGTGAAGGAGAAGCAATTTCCTGGCATTTGGCTCACATTCTCAACTTGGACGAGAATGATGCCAACCGTGTAGTCTTTAATGAAATCACCAAGGACGCGGTAAAAAATGCCTTTAAAGAACCTCGCAAGATTGATATGGACTTGGTCGACGCCCAACAAGCTCGTCGAGTCTTAGACCGCTTGGTAGGGTATTCGATTTCGCCTATTTTGTGGAAAAAGGTCAAGAAGGGCTTATCAGCAGGACGCGTGCAGTCGGTTGCACTTAAGCTCATCATTGACCGTGAAAATGAAATCAATGCCTTCCAACCGGAAGAATACTGGACAATTGATGGTGTCTTTAAGAAGGGTACCAAGCAATTTCAGGCTTCTTTCTATGGTATGAATGGCAAAAAGATGAAATTGACCACCAATGAAGAAGTCAAAGAAGTCTTGTCCCATTTGACTAGTAAAGATTTCACAGTAGACCAGGTAGATAAGAAAGAACGCAAACGCAATGCGCCCCTACCTTATACAACTTCAACCATGCAGATGGATGCTGCTAACAAAATTAATTTCCGTACTCGAAAGACTATGATGGTGGCCCAACAGCTCTATGAAGGGATCAATATCGGATCAGGCGTGCAAGGTTTGATTACCTATATGCGTACAGACTCGACTCGTATCAGTCCTGTGGCTCAGAACGAAGCGGCAAGCTACATTAACGACCGTTTTGGTAGCAAGTATACCAAGCATGGTAGCAGGGTCAAGAATGCCTCAGGTGCTCAAGATGCCCACGAAGCCATTCGTCCATCTAGTGTCTTTAACACACCTGAAAGCATCGCTAAGTACTTGGACAAAGACCAGTTCAAGCTCTATACCCTTATCTGGAACCGTTTTGTGGCCAGCCAGATGACAGGCGCTATCTTTGATACCATGGCTGTTAAGATCTCTCAAAATGGGGTACAGTTTGCGGCAAATGGTAGCCAAGTTAAGTTTGATGGGTATCTTGCTATTTACAATGACTCTGACAAGAACAAGATGTTGCCAGATATGGCAGTAGGAGGTGTGGTCAAGCAGGTCAATAGCAAGCCAGAGCAACATTTCACTCAACCACCTGCTCGCTATTCGGAAGCGACACTGATCAAGACCTTGGAGGAAAATGGAGTTGGACGTCCGTCAACCTACGCTCCGACCATTGAAACCATCCAAAAACGCTACTATGTTCGTCTGGCAGCTAAACGCTTTGAACCAACAGAGTTGGGAGAAATTGTCAATAAACTCATCGTTGAATACTTCCCAGATATCGTAAATGTGACCTTCACAGCTGAGATGGAAGGAAAACTGGATGATGTTGAAGTTGGTAAAGAGCAGTGGCAAAGGGTCATTGACGCCTTTTACAAACCATTCTCTAAAGAAGTAGCCAAGGCTGAATCCGAAATGGAAAAAATCCAGATTAAGGATGAGCCAGCTGGATTTGACTGTGAAGTTTGTGGCAGTCCAATGGTGATTGAGCTCGGTCGTTTTGGTAAATTCTATGCTTGTAGTAATTTCCCAGACTGCCGTCACACACAAGCGATTGTCAAAGAGATTGGAGTCGAGTGTCCAAGCTGTCATCAAGGACAAATCATCGAACGCAAAACCAAGCGCAATCGTATCTTCTATGGTTGCAATCGTTACCCAGAATGTGAATTTACTTCCTGGGAAAAACCAATTGGACGTGATTGTCCAAAATGCGGACACTTCCTTGTGGAGAAAAAGGTCCGTGGTGGTGGTAAGCAGGTTGTATGTAGTAATGGCGACTACGAAGAGGAAAAAATTAAATAAAATGAAGAGTCCTGAAAATGAATTTCAGGCTCTTTTTTTTGTTGATGCTTGACAAATTTCCCCCTTGTATGCGAAACTAGAGGAAGAGTAATTTATCTAGGAGAAGTCATGCGTCTCATTTACCTCAGTATTGGCTTTATTTCACTGGCTTTAGCTGTCATTGGAGTTGTCCTACCACTTTTGCCAACAACTCCCTTTCTTTTGTTAGCGATCGCTTGCTTTTCAAAATCTTCTAAGCGTTTTGAAGACTGGCTTTATCATACAAAGCTTTATCAGACCTATGTAGCTGACTTTCGGGAAACCAAGTCAATAGCGCGAGAACGAAAGAAAAAAATCATCGTATCTATCTATATCTTGATGGGGATTTCTATTTATTTTGCCCCTCTTTTGCCAGTCAAAATCGGTCTGGGAGCCTTGACTATCTTTATCACCTACTATCTCTTTAAAGTCATTCCTGACAAAGAATAGATAAAAATAGTAGTTATTTGCCTTGATAAAAATGAAAGTATATTCAAATAATATGATATAATAAATTTAAAGAAAACATCAAGGAGAATCAAATGATTTACGAATTTTGTGCTGAAAATGTGACCTTGCTTGAAAAAGCGATGCAGGCTGGAGCTCGTCGAATCGAACTTTGTGACAATCTAGCAGTAGGAGGAACAACACCTAGCTATGGAGTGACCAAGGCAGCGGTTGAACTGGCAGCTAACTACGACACCACCATCATGACTATGATTCGTCCCCGCGGTGGCAACTTTGTCTATAATGACCTAGAAATTGCTATTATGCTAGAAGACATTCGTTTAACTGCTCAAGCAGGTAGCCAAGGGGTCGTCTTTGGTGCATTAACTGCTGATAAGAAGTTGGATAAGGCTAATCTTGAGAAGCTGATTGTCGCATCTAAAGGAATGGAAATTGTCTTTCACATGGCCTTTGATGAATTGAGTGATGAAGACCAGTTGGAAGCTATTGACTGGCTCAGCCAAGCTGGTGTCACTCGTATCTTAACTCGTGCTGGAATTTCTGGGGACTCGCTAGAAGAACGTTTTGCTCACTATCACAGAATTTTGGAACATGCAGCTGGTAAAATTGAAATCTTACCAGGTGGGGGAATTGACTTGGACAATCGGCAGACCTTTATCGACCAACTAGGCGTGACGCAACTTCACGGTACCAAGGTTGTCTTTTAAAAAATAGAAAGGAACTGCTAGCTTTGGGTAGCAGTTTTCACTTATGTTTGAAATTTTTAAATCCTATCAGTTTAATCAAGAAAAAGCCAGTGCCTATGGTTTTGTAGAAAATGGAGAGGTCTGGAACTATAGTTGCCAGATTTTGCAGGGTGAATTTTTCATGACAGTCTCTATCACACCTGATAATGTGAGCTTTCAGGTCTTTGATCAGGAAACGGGTGACCTCTATCCTCAAGTACACATGGAAAGTATGCGGGGACGTTTTGTCGGAAGTGTCCGTGAGGCTTGTTTGGAGATTCTTTACCAGATTCGGAAGGCTTGCTTTGATGTGCAGGATTTTATCTGCCCTCAGACTAAGCGTATCATGGCTCAGGTTCAGGAAAAGTATGGTAATCAATTGGAGTATTTGTGGGAAAAATCGCCTGATACAGCTGTATTGCGCCATGAAGACAATCAAAAGTGGTATGCTGTTTTGATGAGAATCCCATGGGATAAGCTGGAAAAGGGAAGAGAAGGGTTAGTAGAAGCAGTCAACCTCAAACATGATCAAGTAGCTGACTTGCTTTCAAAAAAAGGCATTTATCCAGCCTTTCATATGAACAAACGCTACTGGCTTAGTCTGGTGCTTGAGGATACTTTGTCAGATGAAATGGTACTGGAATTGATAGAGAGAAGTTGGAATTTGACATTGAAAAAGTAAAGAAATTCCCTTTTATTTTCAAATACTTTCAATTAGCAAAATATTCTTTACTAAAGAAATTTTCAGAAAATATTGGATTTTTTCTTGACAAGAGATTTTTCCTATGCTAAAATACTTAACAAGACATCAAACGAAGGAGAAAGTCAAACATGAAAACAGCTAAGTTTAATCAATTTGCTTTGTTGTTGAGATACTCGGGCTAGTGCAAAAAGCATTAGTCCTGTTTGGCTTACCAAGCGGGAGTAAATCAACATCTCGCTTGGGTCTCTGAGCGAGATGTTTTTTCTATACTGAAATTTTGAAGGGGGAATTCTCATGCGTAGAGTTGAGTTTCTAGATACCAGTCTCCGTGATGGTGAGCAGACACCAGGTGTTAATTTTTCAATCAAGGAAAAGGTCGCCATCGCAAGACAGCTGGAGAAATGGGGGATTTCGGCCATCGAAGCTGGTTTTCCGGCGGCGAGTCCAGATTCATTCAGAGCAGTTCAAGAGATTGCCAAGGTCTTGAAGAAAACTGCGGTGACAGGTTTGGCTCGTTCGGTCAAGTCTGATATAGATGCTTGTTACGAGGCGCTCAAAGATGCCAAGTATCCACAGATCCACGTCTTTATCGCAACCAGTCCGATTCACCGCAAGTATAAGCTCAATAAGAGCAAGGAAGAGATTTTGGAAGCAATCAGTGAGCATGTTTCTTATGCCCGTTCTAAGTTTGAAATTGTCGAATTTTCTCCAGAGGATGCGACCAGAACAGAGTTGGATTTCCTCTTGCAAGTTGTTCAGACGGCTGTGGATGCAGGTGCGACCTACATCAATATCCCTGACACGGTTGGATTTACGACGCCAGAGGAATATGGTGCCATCTTCAAACACTTGATTGAGAATGTCAAGACCGATCGTCAGATTATCTATTCACCTCACTGTCATGATGACCTCGGAATGGCAGTGGCTAACAGCCTTTCTGCTGTCAAGAACGGTGCAGGACGTGTCGAAGGAACCATCAACGGTATTGGGGAGCGAGCTGGGAATGCTGCGCTTGAAGAAATTGCAGTGGCGCTCAATATTCGCCAAGATTACTATCAGGCAGAAACCAGTATTGTCCTAAATGAGACCATCAATACGTCTGAAATGGTTTCTCGCTTCTCTGGTATTCCAGTTCCTAAAAACAAGGCTGTGGTTGGTGGTAATGCCTTTTCTCACGAGTCTGGTATTCACCAAGATGGAGTCCTTAAAAATCCTCTCACTTATGAGATCATCACACCTGAATTGGTCGGTGTTAAGAGTAATAGTCTTCCGCTTGGAAAATTGTCAGGTCGCCATGCCTTTGTTGAAAAACTAAGAGAATTAGCCCTAGATTTTACAGAAGAGGATATCAAACCACTCTTTACTAAGTTCAAGGCACTGGCCGATAAGAAGCAAGAAATCACAGATGCAGATATTCGAGCTCTGGTAGCTGGAACCATGGTTGAAAACCCAGAAGGCTTCCACTTTGATGATTTACAACTTCAAACTCATGCAGATAATGACATTGAAGCCCTCGTTAGCCTAGCCAATATGGATGGTGAGAAAGTCGAATTTAATGCAACAGGGCAAGGCTCTGTTGAAGCGATCTTTAACGCTATCGATAAGTTCTTTAACCAATCTGTCCGCTTGGTGTCCTACACTATTGACGCGGTAACGGATGGAATTGATGCTCAAGCTCGGGTTTTGGTCACTGTTGAAAACAGAGATACAGAAACCATCTTTAATGCAGCAGGTCTTGATTTCGATGTATTAAAGGCTTCGGCTATTGCTTATATCAATGCCAATACTTTTGTTCAAAAAGAGAATGCAGGTGAGATGGGGCGTAGCGTTTCCTACCGAGACATGCCTAGTGTGTAAAGGAGAAGGCTATGACAAAGAAAATAGTAGCTCTAGCAGGGGATGGAATCGGTCCAGAAATCATGGAAGCTGGTTTAGCGGTTCTGGAAGCTCTAGCTTCAAAAACAGGATTTAACTATGAGATAGACAGAAGCCCCTTTGGAGGTGCGGGTATTGATGCTGCGGGGCATCCCTTACCTGATGAAACCCTCAAGGCATGTAGAGAAGCAGATGCTATTCTCCTTGCGGCTATCGGTAGTCCTCAGTATGATGGAGCATCGGTTCGGCCTGAACAAGGCTTGCTGGCTCTTCGTAAGGAACTCAATCTCTATGCCAATATTCGCCCTGTTAAGATTTTTGATAGTCTCAAGCATTTGTCACCTCTCAAACCGGAACGAATTGCTGGTGTAGACTTTGTCGTGGTGCGTGAGTTGACAGGTGGAATTTACTTTGGGGATCATATCCTTGAAGAGCGAAAAGCGCGTGATATCAACGACTACAGCTATGAGGAAGTAGAGCGGATCATTCGCAAGGCATTTGAAATTGCAAGAAATCGGAGAAAACTCGTTACTAGTATCGATAAGCAAAATGTTTTAGCAACATCAAAACTCTGGCGCAGAGTAGCTGAGGAAGTCGCGCAGGATTTCCCAGATGTAACCTTGGAGCACCAGCTAGTCGACTCAGCTGCTATGCTTATGATTACCAATCCTGCCAAGTTTGATGTCATCGTGACGGAGAATCTTTTCGGAGATATCTTATCTGATGAATCAAGCGTTCTATCAGGCACACTTGGTGTCATGCCATCAGCTAGTCATTCTGAAAAGGGGCCAAGTCTTTATGAGCCTATTCATGGTTCAGCGCCTGATATTGCTGGCCAAGGAATTGCCAATCCTATCTCTATGATTTTGTCAGTTGCCATGATGTTGAGAGATAGTTTTGGACGTTATGAGGATGCGGAACGTATCGAGCGTGCTGTTGAAGCTAGTTTAGCGGCTAGCATTTTAACGAAAGATATTGGAGGACAGGCTTCGACTAAGGAAATGACAGAAGCTATCATTGAAAGATTATGAAGATAAATGAAGGAATCACGCTTGCCCTCTTGATTTGGAATTTGCTGATTTTCTTGATTTATGGCATTGACAAATCCAAGGCAAGAAGAGGTGCTTGGCGCGTCCCAGAGAAAATCTTACTCATTTTAGGCCTTGCTTGTGGTGGTTTTGGTGCCTGGTTGGCAGGAATCATCTTTCACCACAAGACTCGAAAATGGTATTTTAAAACAGTTTGGTTTCTTGGGATGATGACCACACTAGTAGCCTTATATTTTATTTGGAGGTAATGGATGGCAGGAAAATCGATTTTTGATAAATTATGGGACCGCCATGTCATCACAGGAGAAGAGGGGCAGCCCCAACTCATGTATGTGGATCAGCATTATATCCACGAAGTGACCAGCCCTCAGGCTTTTCAAGGATTGCGAGATGCAGGTCGCAGATTGAGACGGCCAGACTTGACATTTGGTACCTTTGACCACAATGTACCAACGGTCAATATCTATGATATTCGAGATGTGATTTCTAAAGCGCAAATTGATAAGCTAGCTGAGAATGTTGAAGAGTTTGGAATTGAGCATGCGGCCCACGGTTCTGAAAAGCAGGGAATCGTTCATATGGTTGGTCCAGAAACAGGACGGACCCAACCAGGAAAATTCATCGTTTGTGGAGACAGTCATACGGCAACCCACGGGGCTTTCGGAGCTATCGCCTTTGGAATTGGGACCAGTGAAGTTGAGCATGTTTTTGCTACCCAGACCCTCTGGCAGGTCAAACCCAAGAAAATGCTGGTAGAATTCACTGGAGTTCCTCAAAAAGGAGTTTATTCCAAGGATTTCATTTTAGCCTTGATTGCCAAGTACGGCGTTGCTTGCGGTGTAGGCTACGTGGTGGAATATAGAGGACAGGCTATTGATGCACTGAGCATGGAAGAGCGCATGACCATCTGCAATATGTCCATCGAGTTTGGATCTAAGATGGGAATCATGAATCCGGATCAAACCACCTATGACTATCTCAAGGGACGAGAATGTGTTCCAGAGGACTTCGAAGAGGCTGTGGTGGATTGGAAACCCCTTGTCAGTGATGATGATGCTGTTTATGATAAGGTTATCCAGATGGATGTCTCAGGATTGGCTCCCATGGTGACCTGGGGAACTAATCCTGCTATGGGTGTTGACTTTGACAGTAGCTTTCCAGAAATTAAGGATATGAATGATGAACGAGCCTACAATTATATGGATTTGGAACCAGGTCAAAAGCCAGCAGATATTGAACTAGGTTATATCTTTATCGGCTCTTGTACCAATGCTCGTCTCAGCGACTTGCAACTGGCTGCGCGATTTGTCAAAGGAAAGAAAATTGCTCCCAATCTAACAGCAATTGTAGTTCCAGGCTCTCGTCCTGTGAAACGAGCTGCTGAGAAGTTGGGCTTGGACAAGGTCTTTCTGGATGCTGGTTTTGAGTGGAGAGACCCAGGTTGCTCTATGTGCCTAGGAATGAATCCTGACAAGGTTCCTGATGGTGTTCACTGTGCCTCAACCAGCAATCGAAACTTTGAAGACAGACAAGGCTTTGGTGCTAAGACCCATCTCTGCAGTCCAGCCATGGCAGCTGCGGCAGCTATTGCAGGGCGCTTCGTAGATGTTCGGCAAATGCCAGAAGCCCAGTAAGGAGAGGATATGGAGAAATTTACAGTTTATACAGGAACGACCGTTCCTCTTATGAATGATAACATTGACACTGACCAAATCCTTCCCAAGCAGTTTCTCAAGTTAATTGATAAAAAAGGCTTTGGTAAGTACCTCATGTATGCTTGGCGTTATCTGGATGACAAGTATACTGAGGACCCAGACTTTGTCTTTAACCGACCTGAATATCGCAAAGCCAGTATTCTCATTTCAGGGGATAACTTCGGCGCAGGGTCTTCGAGGGAACATGCAGCTTGGGCCTTAGCAGACTATGGTTTTAAGGTCGTGATTGCAGGGTCTTTTGGGGATATTCATTACAATAATGAACTAAATAATGGAATGTTGCCAATTGTTCAGCCCAGAGAGGTTCGAGAGAAACTAGCTCAGCTAAAACCAAGTGACCAGGTAACTGTGGACTTGAAACAACAAAAAATCATCTCACCAGTTGGAGAATTCACTTTTGAAATTGATAGTGAGTGGAAACACAAGCTTTTAAATGGTTTGGATGATATCGGTATTACTTTGCAGTATGAAGACTTGATTGCTGCTTATGAAAAACAACGTCCAGCCTACTGGCAGGATTAGAAAAATAGAAAAGGACATATAGAACTATGACAAAACACATCCAATGGAACGGAACACTTTCACAAGAAGGCTACGACATTTTAAAAGGTGAGGGCGGATGTATCGTTTGCCCTACAAAAGTTGGTTACATTATCATGACTAGCGATAAGGCAGGACTTGAACGTAAGTTTGAAGCTAAAGAACGTAACCGTAACAAACCAGGTGTTGTTCTCTGCGGTAGCATGGATGAGCTTCGTGCTTTAGCACAACTTAACCCAGAAATTGAAGCCTTCTACCAAAAACATTGGGATGAAGATATTCTTCTTGGTTGTATCCTTCCTTGGAAACCAGAAGCATTTGAAAAACTCAAAGCATACGGTGATGGCCGTGAAGAACTGATGACGGACGTGCGTGGTACTAGCTGTTTTGTTATCAAATTCGGGAAAGCTGGTGAACAATTGGCTGCCAAACTTTGGGAAGAAGGCAAGATGGTTTATGCCTCATCAGCTAACCCATCTGGAAAAGGAAATCGTGGCAAGGTAGAAGGAATTGGAGAACGCATCGAAGGAGCAGTGGACCTTGTTATCGAGGCAGACGACTACGTGGCATCTATCCAACCTGACAAAACGATTGAAACTCGCTACGAGCAAGGTGTGATGGTCTCTATGGTCGATAAAGACGGCAAACTCATTCCAGAACAAGGAGGAGCTCGCTCAACTTCACCAGCTCCAGTTGTAATCCGCAAAGGGCTTGACATTGATAAAATCATGATGCACCTGTCAGACACCTTTAACTCATGGGACTATCGTCAGGGCGAGTATTATTAAAAATAGAAAAGAAGTCTAGTGTTAAGAGGGAATAAAGTCTCTACACTAGGCTTTTTCTTTAGAAATTCTTTTCATTTTATATAGAATATGATATTCTATATATGAAATATATAGTTTTTATTCGAACATTATTATAAAAGGAGTACGATTGATGCTGAAAAGAAAAGTGAGTTTGGATGATTTTTATGCTTGGTACCAAGAAAATAAAATAAGATTAAGAGAAGATGCATTTAAATATAGTATTCACAATGAAAAATTACGTGAAGAATTTCTTAAAGAATGGCCACTTGATAGAATTTTAACCATGTCTATCGATGAATACGTCATTGGGAAAGGTGCTAAAAGTAATTCTTTTTGCTATGCTCTTGAGATAGGAAAGTACCAATCATTATTTATGGGAATTGGCGGAGGAGGTTCTTCAAAATTTGGTATTTATTGGAATGAGAATACCAAAAGCTATAAAAATCAAGCAAATAAAATCATTCCAGAATCAGAACTAGAAGACAGATTTAACAAATTAAAATCGGATTTGTATGAGATCATCCAAGCTGGTAGAATGTTGGATTTCAATAACCCTATTTTTGACATAAAAAAGTCAAAGAATGAATTTATTGGGCGTTCTGCGGTGGTCACAAAACTACTTTGTATTTATTCTGAGAATCCTTCTTTTTTAGGAGTAAATATGAATAGTCAAAATGAATTTTGGAATAGGTTGATTCCCCAAAGCAATCAAGGAGGGCCCTATCGTCAGAATCATGAGATTTGTAAACTGTTTTCTAAAACATATCCTGAATTAGAATCTTCAATGTTGGGTAGTATTTTATTTGAGTATTCAAAAGATTTTATAGACACTGATAATAAGCAAGAAGAGAAAGAAATGTCTGAACAAAATAATATTCATCATCCCTTGAGTAATATCTTGTTACAATCCAAAAACCTCATCCTCCGTGGTGCACCTGGTACAGGAAAAACTTATCTTGCTAAAGAAATTGCCAAAGAATTAACGGGTGGCAACGAAGACCAAATTGGATTTGTACAATTTCACCCATCCTATGATTATACGGATTTTGTAGAGGGATTGAGACCGGTATCAAATGGGAATGGAGCTATTGAGTTTAAGCTACAGGATGGTATTTTTAAAGATTTTTGTCAGAAAGCAAAAGAAGCCCAATTGATTGGAGGACAAGATAATTTTGATGAGGCTTGGGATTCTTACTTAGAATATATAAATGTTGCTGAAGAAAAAGAATATATAACAAAAACATCTTACTTATCTGTTAATAGTAGACAAAATTTGTCAGTAAATTATGATAGTGGTGTTCCAGGATGGTCACTACCTCGCAAATATGTTTACGAGTTGTATAAAGATAAAAATTATAATAAGCAAGAATACTACAAAAGTGGTGGAAAAACTGTCCTAGAAACATTGAGAAAGAGATTTGGTTTGAAAGACTATGTTTCCCCAACAGAAATTGATACTGATAAGAAATTCGTCTTCATCATCGATGAGATCAATCGTGGTGAGATTTCTAAGATTTTTGGGGAACTCTTTTTCTCAGTTGATAAAGGCTATCGTGGTGAAAAGGGAAGTGTATCTACCCAATATGCTAATTTACATGAAACTGATGAGAAATTTTATATCCCTGACAATGTCTATATTATCGGAACCATGAATGATATAGACAGATCTGTTGATACTTTCGATTTTGCTATGCGTCGTCGTTTCCGCTTTGTTGAAGTTACGGCTGAAAGTCGACTTCACATTCTAGATGAAGAACTAGGTGAAGATGCAAAAGAAGCTAAAATTCGACTAAGGAACTTGAATGCTGCTATTGAAAACGTTCAAGAATTAAACAGTCATTACCATATTGGACCAAGTTATTTCTGTGAGTTGCAGTATATAAATTTTGACTATGAATTACTCTGGTCTGATTATCTCAAACCGCTTTTGGAAGATTATGTACGTGGTTCTTATGATGAAGCTGAAACTCTAGAAACATTGAAAAAAGCATTCGATCTGACAAAGAATGAGCAAAAAGATCAGACAGTAGCTGATGACAATGAAGGCGATGAAAACGATGATGCGGATCACTGATAATCAACACAAGATTGTTAAAGAAGAATTTGTTGAAGAATATCCTAAACTAAGCAATCTTCTTTTAGACAGAACCTTGGAAAGTCTATCCCAAGATGAACGTGTTTTCATTTTTCCAAATGATTTGAAGAATTCCCCTGACTTAGAAAAGGACCAAAAAATCTTTGAAACAGTTAATCAGGAAATCAAGACAGGAAATGTGATTGGTTTTCTGGGTTGTGGTCAGGAAAGATTAACGATTTCCTCTCGTTTTTCTGATGAGAGTAATGACCATTTTTTGCATTATCTCTTACACAAGGTTCTTCATATCAATCTCACTAGTTTAGATGTTGCTTTGTCGCGTGAAGATAAGCTCTATCAACTTTTGATGTATCTCTTCCCTAAGTATCTACAAGCTGCTATTCGAAAAGGTCTTTATAAGGAATACCATCGATTTTCTCATAATGACAGTAATGTTAAGGGAGTGATTGATGTAAGAAACCATCTCAAGAAAAACCTTCCTTTCACGGGAAATATTGCCTACACAACGAGAGAGTTCACCTATGATAATCCCCTCATGCAGTTGGTCCGTCACACTATTGAATACATTAAGAACCAGAAAAGCATTGGTCAAGGGGTGCTAGATAATCTCTCAACTAGTCGTGAAAACGTAGCTGAAATCGTGCGTGTAACGCCTTCTTATAAACTAGCTGATCGTGTTAAGATTATTCGGGGAAATCAATCTAAACCTATACGTCATGCATACTTTCACGAGTACAGAAAGTTACAAGAACTTTGTCTGATGATCCTAAACCAAGAAAAGCACGGCTTAGGGTATCAAGATCAAAAAATTCATGGTATTCTTTTTGATGTTGCCTGGCTTTGGGAAGAGTATGTTCATACCTTGTTGCCAAAAGATTTCATCCATCCACGGAATAAAGAAAAGCTAGGTGGTATTTCGGTATTTTCTGTTGGGAAACGGAAAGTATATCCAGATTTTTATGATAGGGAACGAAAGATTGTTCTAGATGCTAAATATAAAAAACTAGAGTTTACTGAAAAAGGGATCAACCGTGAGGACTTATTCCAGCTGATTTCGTATTCTTATATTTTAAAAGCTGAGAAGGCTGGTCTTGTTTTTCCGAGCAAGGACAAGGTTGTTGATAATGAGATAGGAAAGCTAGCAGGTTATGGAGCTTTGTTAAAGAAATGGTCTATCCAAATTCCTAGAGAGTCTTCATCCTATCGTGAATTTTGTGAAATGATGGAAAACTCTGAAGAAGCTTTTAAAAGGAATATTACTAAATCAGTGGGGAGAAAATAATCTCTCCACTTTTTTGTCCTTGATATAAGTAAAACTCGAACAATACATTTTAATTTATAAAATTATTTGACAAAAACTGTACTTTAGTTTATAATAAATTAAGGAAACGTCGGAAAAGACGTAGAGATGCGCAAGCATAGGTAGGTCATTATAAAAGAAACGAGACATTGATATGTTAAATGAATTTCCAATTTTTGATTATGAAGATATTCAATTAATTCCAAATAAATGTGTGATTAAAAGCCGTGCAGAAGCGGATACAAGTGTCACTCTAGGAAATCACACCTTTAAACTACCTGTTGTGCCAGCGAATATGCAGACGATTTTGGATGAAAATGTAGCAGAGCAACTAGCTAAAGGTGGTTACTTCTACATTATGCACCGTTTTGATGAGGCAGGACGCATTCCTTTTATTAAACGCATGCACGATCAAGGACTCATTGCTTCTATCTCTGTTGGTGTTAAGGACTACGAGTATGATTTCGTTAGCCAGCTCAAGGCTGATGCTCCGGAATACATCACGATTGATATTGCCCATGGTCATGCGGATAGCGTGATTTCTATGATTCAACACATCAAGAAAGAATTACCAGATACTTTTGTTATTGCTGGAAATGTAGGAACACCAGAAGCCGTGCGTGAACTTGAAAATGCTGGTGCGGATGCTACTAAGGTTGGAATCGGTCCTGGTAAGGTTTGTATCACCAAGGTCAAGACTGGTTTTGGTACAGGTGGTTGGCAGTTGGCTGCTCTTCGTTGGTGTGCTAAGGCAGCACGTAAACCGATTATCGCTGATGGAGGAATTCGTACTCATGGCGATATTGCCAAGTCTATCCGCTTCGGTGCCAGCATGGTCATGATTGGCTCTCTCTTTGCAGGACACATCGAAAGTCCAGGAAACACGATTGAAGTCGATGGCGAACAGTTCAAAGAATACTACGGTTCAGCTTCACAATATCAAAAGGGTGCTTATAAAAACGTCGAAGGAAAACGCATCTTGCTTCCTGCCAAAGGTCACCTGCAAGACACTTTAACTGAGATGGAACAAGACCTTCAAAGTGCTATTTCCTACGCTGGTGGACGTCAGGTTGCTGACCTTAAACACGTTGATTATGTTATCGTGAAAAACTCAATCTGGAATGGGGATGCTTCCCACTAAGACGGGCTATCCATCTAGAAAAAAACTTGTTATTAGAGCAAATTTCTGTTATAATAAAACAAGTTTCCACCCTTAGTGTAATGGATATCACGTAAGATTCCGGTTCTTGAGATGGGGGTTCGATTCCCTCAGGGTGGATGTAAACATCCTAAAAAGCCTTTAATAGGGCTTTTTTCTTTATACTGAACCAAATTTGCCTCTAAAACTGAAAATCTCTGTCTAAAGAATGCCCAAATGCTTTCCAGTCCCATTTTAAAGTGACTCAGGGGGCTTTTTTTGATATAATAAAAAGGACTGTTATCAGTTAGAAAGAGGTTGGTATGAAAGAATTACAAACTGTACTAAAGAACCATTTTGCAATCGAATTTGCAGACAAAAACTTACTGGAGACTGCCTTTACTCATACGAGTTATGCCAATGAGCACCGCCTCTTAAAAATTTCACACAATGAACGCTTGGAATTTTTAGGAGACGCTGTTCTACAGTTATTGATTTCAGAATATCTGTATAAAAAATATCCTAAAAAGCCTGAAGGTGACTTGTCTAAACTCCGTGCCATGATTGTCCGTGAGGAGAGTTTGGCTGGTTTTGCGCGTGATTGCCAGTTTGACCAGTTTATCAAGCTGGGTAAGGGGGAAGAAAAATCTGGTGGACGCAATCGTGACACCATTCTTGGTGATGCCTTCGAAGCCTTTCTTGGTGCTCTCCTTTTGGACAAGGATGTGGCCAAGGTCAAGGAATTTATCTATCAAGTCATGATTCCTAAGGTTGAAGCAGGCGAATTTGAGATGATTACAGACTACAAAACCCATCTCCAAGAGTTACTTCAGGTCAATGGCGATGTGGCTATTCGTTATCAGGTGATTTCTGAAACGGGTCCTGCCCACGATAAGGTTTTTGATGTAGAAGTTCTGGTTGAAGGTAAGAGCATTGGTCAAGGTCAAGGTCGTTCTAAGAAATTAGCAGAGCAGGAAGCTGCCAAAAATGCCGTTGAGAAAGGGCTGGATTCATGTATTTAAAGGAAATCGAAATTCAGGGATTCAAGTCTTTTGCTGACAAGACTAAGGTCGTCTTTGACCAAGGTGTGACGGCGGTTGTTGGACCAAATGGATCTGGAAAGTCCAATATTACAGAAAGTCTGCGTTGGGCCTTGGGGGAGTCAAGTGTTAAGAGTCTCCGTGGGGGCAAGATGCCGGATGTCATCTTTGCTGGAACTGAAAGTCGCAAACCGCTCAATTATGCTTCTGTTGTAGTGACCTTGGATAATGAAGATGGTTTTATCAAGGATGCAGGGCAAGTCATTAAGGTAGAACGCCATATCTACCGTAGTGGAGATAGCGAGTATCGAATTGATGGCAAAAAAGTCCGTCTCCGCGATATTCACGACCTCTTCTTGGATACCGGTTTGGGTCGTGATTCCTTCTCCATCATCTCTCAAGGGAAGGTTGAGGAAATTTTTAACTCTAAGCCCGAAGAACGTCGAGCTATTTTTGAAGAAGCTGCAGGAGTTTTGAAATACAAGACTCGTCGAAAAGAAACAGAGAGCAAACTGCAACAAACTCAGGACAATCTAGATCGCTTAGAGGATATTATCTATGAGTTGGATAATCAAATCAAGCCTCTTGCAAAACAAGCCGAGAATGCTCGGAAGTTTCTAGACTTGGATGGTCAACGTAAGGCTATTTACTTAGATGTTTTGGTTGCTCAGATCAAGGAAAACAAGGCAGAACTAGAGCTAACAGAAGAAGAACTAACTCAGGTTCAGGAACTTTTGACTAGCTATTACCAAAAGCGTCAAGAGTTAGAAGAGGAAAATCAAAGTCTTAAAAAGAAACGCCAGGATCTCCAAGCTCAAATGTCCAAAGACCAAGGAAGTTTGATGGATCTGACGAATCTAATCAGCGATTTAGAACGAAAATTAGCCCTATCCAAACTGGAGTCCGAGCAGGTAGCCCTCAATCAACAAGAAGCACAAGCCCGTTTGACTGCTTTGGAAGATAAGAGAAAGACTCTAAGTAAAGAGAAATCTGAAAAAGAAGAAAACTTGGCACAGTTAGAGGAAAATCTAGCTGAAAATAACAAGGAACTCAATCGTTTAGAAGCGGAGTTGTTGGCATTTTCAGATGATCCTGACCAAATGATTGAGCTCTTGCGCGAACGCTTTGTCGCTCTTTTACAAGAAGAAGCGGATGTCTCAAACCAGTTGACCCGCATCGAGAATGAACTAGAGAACAGCCGTCAGTTATCTCAAAAACAAGCAGATCAACTTGAGAAACTGAAAGAACAACTGGCTACAGCTAAAGAGAAGGCCAGTCAACAACAGGCTGAGCTTGAAACTGCCAAGGAGCAGGTTCAGAAATTATTGGCTGACTACCAAGCTAGTGCCAAGGAGCAAGAGGAACAGAAGGTTTCTTTCCATGCCCAGCAGAGCCAACTCTTTGACCGTCTGGATAGTCTCAAAAACAAGCAGGCTAGAGCCCAAAGTTTAGAGAATATCCTTAGAAATCATAGCAACTTTTACGCGGGTGTTAAGAGTGTTCTCCAAGAAAAAGACCACCTTGGCGGGATTATTGGTGCAGTTAGTGAACATTTGACTTTTGATGTTCATTATCAAACTGCCCTAGAAATTGCGCTTGGAGCAAGCAGTCAGCACATCATCGTAGAAGATGAGAATGCGGCGACTAAGGCTATTGATTTCCTTAAGCGCAACAGAGCCGGTCGTGCGACCTTTCTTCCATTGACGACTATCAAGGCTCGTACGATTTCTAGTCAGAATCAAGATGCTATCGCCTCAAGTTCAGGCTTCCTTGGTATGGCTGATGAGTTGGTGTCGTTTGATAAGAGACTAGAAGCTATTTTCAAGAATTTGCTCGCAACGACAGCAATATTTGATACTGTAGAACATGCGCGTGCCGCAGCTCGCCAAGTTCGTTACCAAGTTCGCATGGTGACACTGGATGGGACAGAGTTGCGTACAGGTGGTTCTTACGCGGGTGGTGCCAATCGTCAAAATAACAGTATCTTCATCAAGCCAGAACTAGAGCAATTACAAAAAGAAATTGCTGAGGAAGAAGCTGACTTGCGGTCAGAAGAAGCAAGTTTGAAGACCTTGCAAGATGAGATGGCGGTTTTGGCAGAAAGATTAGAAGCCATCAAATCTCAGGGTGAGCAAGCTCGTATTCAGGAGCAAGGTTTGTACCTCGCTTATCAGCAAACCAATCAGCAGGTCGAAGAACTGGAAACGCTTTGGAAACTTCAAGAAGAGGAATTAAATCGCCTATCTGAAGGAGATTGGCAAGCGGACAAGGAAAAATGCCAAGAGCGCCTTGCTATTATCACAAGTGAAAAGCAAAATCTAGAAGCTGAGATTGAAGAGATTAAGTCCAATAAAAACGCTATTCAAGAACGCTATCAAAACTTGCAGGAACAAGTAGCGCAAGCACGCTTGCTTAAGTCAGAACTGCAAGGACAAAAGCGGTATGAAGTGACTGATATTGAACGCCTAGGAAAGGAATTGGATAATCTCAATTTTGAACAAGAGGAAATCCAGCGTCTTCTCCAAGAAAAGGTTGATAATCTTGAGAAGGTTGATACGGATCTGCTAAGTCAGCAGGCGGAAGAGGCCAAAACTCAGAAAACAAACCTCCAACAAGGTTTGATTCGCAAGCAGTTTGAGTTGGATGATATCGAAGACCAACTGGATGATATTGCCAGCCATTTGGATCAAGCTCGTCAGCAAAATGAAGAGTGGATTCGCAAACAAACACGTGCTGAAGCTAAGAAAGAAAAGGTCAGCGAACGCTTGCGCCATCTACAAGCTCAATTAACTGACCAGTACCAGATCAGCTACACTGAGGCTCTAGAAAAAGCGCATGAGTTGGAAGATCTCAATCTGGCAGAGCAAGAGGTTAAAGATCTTGAGATGGCTATTCGCTCGCTGGGTCCTGTCAACTTAGACGCTATTGACCAGTACGAAGAAGTTCACAACCGTCTGGATTTCCTCAATAGCCAACGAGATGATATTCTGTCTGCGAAAAATCTACTCCTTGAGACCATTACAGAGATGAATGATGAGGTTAAGGAACGCTTCAAATCCACTTTTGAAGCTATTCGTGAGTCCTTTAAAGTGACCTTTAGACAGATGTTTGGCGGTGGTCAGGCAGATTTGATATTGACTGAGGGCGATCTTTTAACAGCTGGTGTGGAGATTTCTGTTCAACCACCAGGTAAGAAAATCCAGTCTCTCAACCTCATGAGTGGTGGTGAGAAAGCCCTTTCTGCTCTTGCCTTGTTGTTCTCTATCATTCGAGTCAAGACCATTCCTTTCGTTATCTTGGACGAGGTAGAGGCGGCGCTGGATGAAGCTAATGTTAAACGTTTTGGGGATTACCTCAATCGCTTTGACAAGGATAGTCAGTTCATCGTCGTAACCCACCGTAAGGGGACGATGGCGGCAGCGGATTCTATCTATGGAGTTACCATGCAAGAATCAGGTGTTTCTAAGATTGTTTCGGTTAAGTTAAAAGATTTGGAAGAAACAGTAGACTAGTTAACAAACGATAGCATCTCTTAGGAGGTGCTATTTTTTAAAACTAAAGCCCTAAATTTTCTCTTACGGTCAGTTCAGGCGCAAAAAACGACATTTGGGATTTCCTCTTAGCGAAAAGACTTTCTCTATGATATAATAGTTTCATGATTACAACAGTACCTATTAAGAACGAAAAAGATATTGCAGTACCAGGTAATACAGTCCTTGTACTAGGTTATTTTGATGGCATCCACAAGGGGCATCAGAAACTCTTTGAAGTAGCCAGTAAGGCTTCGATGAAGGATTATCTGCCAGTTGTCGTGATGACCTTTACAGAATCGCCAAAACTTGCCTTACAACCTTACCAACCTGAACTCATGCTTCACATCGTCAATCATGAGGAACGAGAGCACAAGATGAAGTGGCACGGAGTAGAGGCTCTTTTCCTACTTGACTTTAGTAGCAAATTTGCTAGTCTAACGGGTCAAGAATTCTTTGATACCTATGTTCGAGCTTTAAAACCAGCGATTATTGTAGCAGGATTTGACTATACCTTTGGCTCAGATAAGAAAACTGCGGATGACCTGATGGACTATTTTGATGGAGAGATCATCATTGTTCCTCCAGTTGAGGATGAAAAGGGCAAGATTAGTTCTACACGGATTCGTCAGGCAATTCTTGATGGAGATGTAAAGGAAGTCAAGCATCTGCTCGGCACTCCGCTCCCATCTCGTGGAATGGTCGTTCATGGAAATGCTCGTGGGCGGACTATTGGTTATCCAACAGCCAATCTGGTCCTAAGAGACCGAACTTACATGCCAGCGGACGGTGTTTACGTAGTCGATATCGAAGTGCAACGTCAGAGATATCGTGGCATGGCAAGTGTTGGGAAAAATGTTACTTTCGATGGAGAAGAACCACGTTTTGAAGTCAATATTTTCGACTTTTCAGACGATATTTACGGTGAGACAGTCATGGTCTACTGGCTGGACCGTGTTCGCGATATGGTCAAATTTGACTCCGTAGAGGAATTGGTAGACCAACTCCAGAAAGACGAAGAGATTGCTCGGAACTGGAAGGATGGAGAGTAGAAAAGTTTAAAAAAGTGAACCATATTTTGTGTTTGCTTTTTTATTTTTGAAAGAAATTTTTATAGCGAGAAACATAATTGAAGGTTGATTGAAAATCTGTTAAAATAGTGATATTCATAACTTTAAAACCAAAGAAAAGAGACTAGTATGATTACAGGCGAATTAAAAAATAAAATTGATCAGCTATGGGAAATGCTGTGGACTGAAGGAAATACAAATCCTCTAACAAATATTGAATATATGATAGAAAGAGCAAAATCACAATTGGCAATTCAAAAATCTCTGGAAGAATTGGAAACCTTGAAAAAATCACTTATGCTGAGTATTCCGGTTAAGCTCTGATATGAAATAGTAGTTTTACACTATCATTGTAATTACCGTAATTATTTGTTATAATACTTCAAAGGAGGAAATAAGATGGTCGTAAAAACAAGAAAACAAGGAAATTCAATCACCATTACAATTCCAAGCGAATTCAATATTCCAAGTGGTGTTAAATATGAAGCAAAATTGTTACCAAGTGGCGAAATTATCTTTACTCCTGAAGAATTGGATCATCAGGTCTCTTATGTTTCTGATGATGCCTTTAACTTAAAATTGGATACAATTTTTGAAGAATACGACGATGTTTTCAAAGCTTTGGTGGAAAAATGACAGTCTATCTAACAGAAAAGCAAATTGAAAAAATCAATGCTTTAGTAATTCAACGGTATTCTCCAAATGAGCAAATTCAAACAGTTAGCTCTTCAGAGTTAAATATGATTGTGAATTTACCAGAACAATTTGTTTTTGGCAAGCCTCTTTATCCAACAATTTTTGATAAAGCAACAATATTATTTGTCCAATTGATAAAGAAGCATGTCTTTGCAAACGCCAATAAACGAACAGCTTTCTTTGTTTTGGTGAAGTTTTTACAATTAAATGGTTATCACTTTACTGTTTCCGTGGAAGAAGCGGTTGATATGTGCGTGACTATAGCGGTAGAAGCTTTAACTGATGAAAGAATGATAAGCTACTCTAAATGGGTTTCTGAACATTCTATCAGAGAAATGATCAAAAAATAAGATAGTACGCTGGATTGAAATGAGCATAAGAAAAAATGAAAAGACAATATTAGAATTCTGTAATGCAGAAACTCTGATATTGCCTCTTTTTAATAAAACATGCGATATACATAAGGATTTTCTGGTTTATCTACTTTTGTGAAACTCTCAACCTCCAGTGTTGGGAGTTTTTGTTTGAGTTCTTTATGGTAGTGGAGGGTCAGGGTTCCGCTAGCGGTGATCCAAGTATTGTCAGAATACTGGCGTGAGTTCCCCTTGGTCAGGAGTCCATATACTCCAGAGTCTGCGATACAGTGGATGATTCCAAAGCGAAAGAGGAATTGGCTATCTGGATGGCTAGGATCGTTATAGACAAAGCCTGTAAATTCGATTTTCTTTCCTTCAAACTCTTGAGGGTAGTCATAGAGAACTTCCATGACCTCCATATAGTTTTCATCAGTGATGTGAATGGTTGGTTGGGTGAGGTATTTGTCAGCTGTAGACCTCATTTCCTTTTCATAAGTAGATTTGGAAAAATAGGTGCTGGTATCGGGTTTGAGGTATTGACTGGATGTTCCTTCGCTTGCCTGAATGGCTGTGTTGATTCCCTCAGCAAGTGGGAAATGGTATCCTTTAGCAGATACGGTTCTCGAGTCCAAACTTACTGTCGGAAAGGCAACTCCAATCAACAGAGGTAGCGACAGTAACAGGATGCTGATTCGTCTAGCTCGACGACTTTCCAAATGGCTGTGAGAATTGATTTTCTTGATCCAGATATAGAATTGGACCAGAGCCAACAGAAGAGAAAGGACCATAGAGATATAGACTAGATAGGAATAGTGGAGGTTGATGTAGTGACTGAGCTTGCCAGATAGCTGCAGATACAGAGTCAGGGCAAAATAACCCAGTAAAATGAAAAATCGGATCATAGCATCACCCCCATCATGTAAGAATAAAGCAAGACAAGCACTGTCACGATGCCCATGAATTGCCAGATAAAGCGCGCTTTGAGATAGTGTTTCATCATGAGGAGATTTTTGATATCAAGCATGGGGCCAATGACCAGAAAAGCAAGGACTGGCGCCAGGCCGAAGCTAGAGAGGAGAGAAGCACCGATAAAGGCGTCTGCCTCGCTACAAAGAGAGAGGAGAAAGGCTAGAAACATGAGCAAGAGAATCGCAAGGACTGGACTAGCACTGATAGAGGTCAAGATCCGAGTCGGGACATAGACCTGCACGATAGCCGCAAAGAGACAGCCAAAGACCAAGTAACGCCCCATATCGAAAAACTCATCAATAGCTTGTATGAAGACCTGAAATACCTTTCTAGCAGGAGTCAAGTGTGAAAAGTCATGTTCATGACAAGCGATAAGATTCTCTTTTTGAATGGGTTCCTTCCAGAAAAATCCTAGGAAAATTCCAAGCACCAAAGCAATCACAATAGCTCCCAGAGCTCGCAATAAGGCAAATTTTATTGAATTGCCAAAGGCAGAATAAGTGGCGAAAAGAACGATAGGATTGATAATGGGAGCAGTCACCAGAAAGGGAACTGCTGTATAGCTGGGCACCTTTTTTTCCAAAAAACGATTGATAATCGGAACGATTCCACACTCGCAGGATGGAAAGAGGAAGCCAATGAAGGTACCAAAAAAGATCCTCCCCCAACGATTGCGAGGAAGAAACTCATAAACTTTATCAGGTGTGATATAGACCTCAATCAATCCCGAAATGAGACTCCCAATCAAGACAAAAGGAAGGGCTTCAATCATGATGGAAAGAAAGATAGCCCCTGCTTGTAAGATGCTAGGAGGAAGAGATTGGAAAATCGTCATCTATTTTTCTTCTCAACTTTTTCTTTTTTGTTTTTGTCATCTGGGAAAGTGACTTGTGTTAAGTCAGGAAGTTTGGCGAATTCTTCAAACATTTTGTCCAAGTCATCCGTTTTTGTAAATTTAACAGCCATGGGCTTACCTCTTTTCTAAATTCTACCTCTATTATACTATTATTTTGTGGAAAAGGGATTATTTTGATAATCAAAGAGGTAAAAAAGGGTAGGACGAAACAAGGGCTGTTCCTTATGGTATAATAGATTCATGGATAAAAAATATGAAAAAATTTCCCAAGATTTGGGTGTAACCTTAAAGCAAATCGATACCGTTCTAAGTTTGACGGCTGAGGGGGCGACAATTCCCTTCATCGCGCGTTACCGTAAGGACATGACTGGTAGTCTGGATGAGGTGGCAATTAAGGCTATTATTGACCTGGATAAAAGTCTGACAAATCTCAACGACCGTAAAGAAGCTGTCTTAGCTAAGATTCGAGAACAAGGCAAACTGACCAAGGAATTGGAAGAAGCTATTTTGGCAGCTGAAAAATTAGCAGACGTTGAAGAACTCTATCTTCCTTATAAGGAAAAGCGTCGGACCAAGGCAACCATTGCCCGAGAAGCTGGACTCTTTCCTCTTGCTCGCTTGATCTTGCAGAATGTAGCTGATTTAGAGAAAGAAGCTGAGAAGTTTATCTGTGAAGGATTTGCGACTGGTCAAGAAGCCTTGGCTGGTGCGGTTGATATCTTGGTCGAAGCCTTATCGGAAGATGTTACACTGCGCGCCATGACTTATCAGGAGGTGCTGAGACACTCTAAACTTACTTCTCAAATTAAGGATGAAAGTCTCGATGAAAAGCAGGTTTTTCAGATTTACTATGATTTTTCTGAGACAGTTGGAAATATGCAGGGTTATCGTACCTTGGCCCTCAATCGAGGAGAGAAGATAGGTGTCTTGAAGGTCGGTTTTGAACATGCGACGGACCGTATTCTTACCTTCTTTGCAGCTCGTTTCAAGGTGAAAAATGCCTACATAGATGAAGTAGTTCAGCAATCTGTTAAGAAAAAGGTCTTGCCATCTATCGAGAGACGCATTCGGACAGAATTAACTGAGAAGGCAGAAGAGGGAGCTATTCAACTCTTTTCTGACAATCTGCGCAATCTGCTCTTGGTTGCTCCGCTGAAAGGGCGCGTGGTTCTTGGGTTTGACCCAGCCTTTCGTACAGGTGCCAAGCTAGCTGTCGTGGATTCAACAGGAAAAATGCTGACAACTCAGGTCATTTATCCTGTCAAACCAGCCTCTGCTCGTCAAATCGAAGAAGCCAAGAAAGATTTGGCAGATTTGATTGGTCAATACGGTGTAGAGATTGTAGCCATCGGAAATGGTACTGCTAGTCGTGAAAGTGAAGCCTTTGTGGCGGAAGTTCTGAAAGATTTCCCTGAAGTCAGCTATGTTATCGTAAATGAAAGTGGTGCTTCGGTCTATTCTGCCAGTGAACTTGCTCGTCAGGAGTTTCCAGACTTGACCGTTGAAAAACGCTCTGCTATTTCTATCGCCCGTCGTTTGCAAGATCCCCTTGCGGAATTGGTCAAAATCGATCCTAAGTCAATCGGTGTCGGCCAGTACCAGCACGATGTCAGTCAGAAGAAACTATCTGAGAGTCTGGACTTTGTCGTCGATACGGTGGTTAACCAGGTTGGCGTCAATGTCAATACAGCCAGCCCAGCTCTATTATCTCATGTAGCTGGACTCAATAAAACCATTTCTGAAAATATCGTCAAATATCGTGAGGAAGAGGGCAAAATCACTTCACGCGCTCAAATTAAGAAGGTTCCTCGTCTGGGTGCCAAGGCATTTGAGCAGGCAGCTGGTTTCCTTCGTATCCCTGAAAGTAGCAATATCCTCGATAATACAGGAGTTCACCCAGAGAACTATGCTGCGGTTAAGGAGCTCTTCAAATGTTTAGATATTATAGACCTAAACGAAGAAGCACAAAGTAAGCTTAAGTCCCTTTCTGTCAAGGAAATGGCGCAAGAGCTAGAACTTGGCCCAGAAACCCTTAAAGATATTATTGCTGACCTTCTCAAACCAGGTCGTGATTTCCGAGACTCTTTTGATGCTCCAGTTCTCCGTCAAGATGTCTTGGATATCAAAGACTTAAAAGTCGGCCAGAAGCTGGAAGGAGTGGTGCGTAACGTCGTTGACTTCGGTGCCTTCGTTGATATCGGGATTCACGAGGACGGCCTCATTCATATTTCTCATATGAGTCGCAAATTTATCAAACATCCCAGCCAAGTGGTGTCTGTTGGAGATTTGGTAACGGTTTGGGTTAAGAAAATCGATACTGAACGTGAAAAAGTCAATCTGTCGCTTCTAGCTCCAAATGAATCTAACTGAGTACGTTCAATCTGTTTCTCTCGAAGACTTTGGTAGACCTTTTAAACACCAAGCCCAGTGGAATTCTCGTCTGCGAACGACAGGTGGGCGATTTTTCCCCAAGGATGGGCATTTGGATTTTAATCCCAAGGTCTATAATGAACTTGGTTTGGAGGTTTTTCGGAAAATCGTGCGCCATGAACTCTGTCACTACCACCTTTATTTTCAGAAAAAGGGTTATCGACATAAGGATCGAGATTTTAAGGAACTTTTGAAAGAAGTGGATGGACTGCGCTTTGTACCATCTTTGAGAGCCCAAAGTAGTTACCTAGTCTATCAGTGTCAATCCTGCCAGCAATCCTATCAACGCAAGAGGAAGATTGACACGAAACGCTATCTCT
Organism: Streptococcus sp. A69; assembly: GCF_058556195.1. Classification (NCBI taxonomy): domain Bacteria; kingdom Bacillati; phylum Bacillota; class Bacilli; order Lactobacillales; family Streptococcaceae; genus Streptococcus; species Streptococcus sp. A69. The sequence continues at coordinate 91,304 of NZ_JBZUJU010000001.1, forward strand.
GTGGCGTCTGCCGTGGTAAACTTGTCATTTTAAATCGGCCTAAGGACTGATGTTTGTGACCCCGTTTCATGCTATACTACTTGTAAGAATACCGAAAGAGGAACAAATCATGAATACAAAATTTTATAAAATGAGACGAAATCGCATGGTGTCGGGAGTCTTAGCTGGTCTATCAGACAAGTGGAATTTTGATGTCACCTTAGTCCGCTTTCTCTTCGCCATTTTTACCATATCAAATTTTGGAGTTGGTGTGATTATTTACATCATCCTCGCCTCTATCCTGCCAACTAAGGAAGAAATCGAAGCAGAAATGTACGGAACAGGACCACGCAAACGCAAGGAAGCCGAGGCCATTGATGACAATGATGGACGGTTTTGGTGAGTTGGATTTTGAAATAGTTTATAGATAGTTTCCTTATTTCTCAAAGAGGTCAGAAAAAGAAGTGAACCTTAACCCTTGCATCCGCAAGGGTTTTCTTCTTGCCTTTCTTTTATGGTAAAATATTGATAGCAAAATTACTTGATTTTCTTCAATCTTACAAAAATGTAAGATTAAAGTCTCTTTTGTAAGGTTAGGTTATGGCAAGACCTCTTTTTTTGCGATAAACTAGACTCATAAAGAACAAAGGAGCAAAACCATGAAAAGAATTTTACAAAAGAAAACAAGAAAACCAAGTCAAAAAGATATCGAGCGTGTTCAACTGGGATGCGCTATGATGCAAGCGCAGTTTCAATTGATGGGATATTAAGAAGGAGAAAATCATGACACTTTTAGATGTAAAACACGTTCAAAAAATCTATAAAACACGTTTCCAAGGCAACCAAGTAGAAGCTCTCAAAGATATTCACTTTACCGTAGAGAAGGGTGACTACGTTGCCATCATGGGGGAGTCTGGTTCAGGAAAGTCAACTCTGCTCAACATCCTAGCTATGCTGGATAAACCAACTCGTGGTCAAGTTTACTTGAACGGAGTAGACACAGCAACTATTAAAAACTCACGGGCTTCCAGCTTCCGTCGTGAGAAGTTGGGATTTGTCTTCCAAGACTTTAACTTGCTAGATACCTTGTCTGTTAAGGACAATATCTTGCTTCCGTTAGTGTTATCACGAAAACCTATCACAGAGATGATGAAGAAATTGGTGGTAACAGCTGAAAATTTAGGCATCAACCAATTGCAAGAGAAGTACCCTTACGAGATCTCTGGTGGTCAAAAACAGCGGGTTGCAGTAGCGCGCGCCATCATCACAGAACCTGAAATTCTCCTTGCGGATGAGCCAACAGGAGCCCTTGACTCCAAATCATCTGCAGCCTTACTCGATGTTTTTGATGAAATCAATGAACGTGGCCAAACCATTCTCATGGTAACTCACTCAACGGCAGCAGCCAGCAGGGCCAAGCGTGTTCTCTTTATCAAGGACGGCATTCTTTACAACCAAATCTACCGTGGAGACAAGACAGAGCGTCAGATGTTCCAAGAAATCTCTGATACTTTGACTGTTATGGCAAGCGAGGTGAATTAGTATGTTCCGATTAACCAATAAGTTAGCGGTATCCAACTTGATTAAAAACCGCAAACTCTACTATCCCTTTGCCCTTGCTGTTCTCTTAGCAGTGACCATCACCTATCTCTTTTACTCACTGTCACTTAATCCTAACATTGGCAAGATCCGAGGGGGAGAAACTATCTCTATGACCCTTGCTCTCGGTATGGTGGTTGTTACCATCGCTTCTGGAATTATTGTCCTTTATGCCAATAGTTTTGTCATGAAGAACCGCTCCAAGGAGCTAGGTGTATATGGTATGCTGGGGCTTGAAAAGCGCCATTTGATCAGTATGGTTTTTAAGGAGCTTCTTATTTTTGGTTCCTTAACCTTGACAGCTGGTCTCGGCCTAGGAGCTCTCTTTGATAAGCTAATCTTTGCCCTTCTCCTGAAGTTAATGAAAATGAAGGTTGAGCTCGTTTCGACTTTCCAACCAATTGTCTTCATCCTAGTTCTCATCGTCTTTGGAGCTATCTTCCTAGGTTTGATTTTTATCAATGCCTTTCGGATTGCACGCATGAATGCCCTTCAACTCTCTCGTGAAAAGGCCAGTGGTGAGAAAAAAGGACGTTTCTTAGGCCTTCAAACTATTCTAGGTCTAATCAGTTTGGGAGCTGGTTATTACCTAGCAGTTACAGTTGAAAATCCACTTTCTGCTGTTCTGATTTTCTTCGTAGCAGTTTTGTTAGTAATTTTGGGAACTTATCTTCTCTTCAATGCAGGAATCACAGTTTTCCTACAAATCTTAAAGAAAAACAAGCGTTATTATTACCAACCCAACAACATGATTTCCGTATCCAATCTCATTTTCCGTATGAAGAAAAATGCGGTTGGTCTGGCAACGATTGCTATTCTCTCAACCATGGTCTTGGTGACTATGTCTGCTGCAACGAGTATCTTTAAGGGCTCTGAAACTTTCAAGAAAGTCATGAATCCACATGATTTTGGAATTACAGGACAGAATGTTGAAAAAGAAGACATAAATAAACTCCTAGACCAGTATGCTAGTGATGAGGGATTGACTGTTACAAAGAAAGAAGTTCTTACATACAGTAGCTTTGGTGTAGCAAACCAAGAAGGTACGAAATTGACCATTTTTGATAAAGGTCAAAATCGTGTTCAACCAAAAACTGTTTTTATGGTCTTTGACCAAAAAGACTACGAGAATATGACGGGTCAGAAACTCGCACTTTCAGGAAAGGAAGTTGGATTGTTTACTAAAAACAAAGAACTTCAAGGACAGAAAGAACTGACTCTAAATGACCAGACCTACACGATCAAAGAAGAAATCAAAAAAGATTTTATTCTTGAACATGTCCCAAATCAGTACAATATTCTAACTTCGGACTATAACTATCTGGTTGTTCCTGACTTGAAAGCCTTTCTTGACCAGTATCCTAATTCTTCCATCTTTAATCAATACTACGGTGGTATGAACGTAACGGATAGCGAGGAAGAGCAGCTTAAAATTGCAGATGACTATTCAAAATTCGTCAACAACTTTAATAGAGAATTAAACAAAGAAGGAAGCTATGTTTACGGAAGTAATCTGGCTGATAGCAGTGCGCAGGTGAGTGCTCTCTTTGGTGGAGTTTTCTTTATCGGTATTTTCCTCTCTATCATCTTTATGGTGGGAACGGTTCTTGTCATCTACTACAAACAAATCTCTGAAGGCTATGAAGATCGTGAACGCTTCATCATTTTGCAAAAAGTCGGTCTCGATCAAAAGCAAATCAAGCAAACCATCAACAAACAGGTCCTAACTGTTTTCTTCCTCCCATTGCTCTTTGCTTTCCTACACCTTGCCTTTGCCTATCATATGCTTAGCCTCATCCTAAAAGTCATTGGGGTACTAGATGCGACCATGATGTTGACCGTTACATTGTCCATTTGTGCCATCTTCCTCATCGTCTATGTTTTAATCTTTATGATTACCTCAAGAAGCTATCGCAAGATTGTGCAAATGTAAAAAAAGATACCTCGATATTTATCGAGGTATTTCTTTTATCTTAGATACTAAAGAGTTGTCCTAAGAGAAAGGTTACTCCCATGGTGAGAAGTCCGATACAGAGGTTGCGGATCATAGCAGTTTTCGTAGGAGCTTTTCCTAATTTAGCACTGGTATAGCCAGTGACGAGAAGGGAAAGGGCCACGATAAAAACAGTAGCAGGAATGCGATAGTCACTTGGAAAGACAGTGATCGAAAGCATAGGAGGAAGACTTCCCAGTACAAAGGCGATAAAGCTAGAAATGGCAGCATGCCAAGGGTTGGTAAACTCTTCGTACTCGATTCCATACTTTTCTTCGACCAAGGCTTTAAGGGGATTTTTTAAAAAGGCTTTGTTGGTCAAGAGTTGGGCGGACGTTTCACACTCACCATTTTGAAGGTAGGCAGCATAGAGGGATTGTTTTGCAGATTCGATGTCCTTATCCAAGAGCAACTGTTCTCTGGCAACAGCGGCTTCTTCCGTGTCTTTCTGAGTGGATACAGAGACATATTCGCCACCGGCCATTGAAAAAGCGCCAGCGAGGATAGCAGCCAATCCTGATAAAAAGATAATCCAGATATTGCTTGTCGCACTGGCAACCCCAATAACGACTCCAGCGATGGAAATAATCCCATCATTGGCACCGAGAACACCCGCGCGCAGGATATTGAGTCGGCCTGCAAAGTTTGCATCAATTTCATGTTTTATTTCTGTCATAGTCATCTCCTTTCTCTCCATTATAGAGAAAAGAGAAGGGGAATACAAACTTTTTAAACTATCTGAAAAAAGTTCTACGATTCTAATTTTTAGGCCTTTTGAAGTTTCTCCGAAAAAGTACTGCTATCCTACCGTACTGGACCTTTTTAAACTTATCTATGGTATAATAGAAGATAGATTTATCAATTGGAGAATGAAGAATTTTATGATTAAACTTGTAGCAACCGATATGGATGGAACCTTTCTAGATGGAGAGGGTCGGTTTGATATGGAACGCCTCAAAAACGTACTTGTTTCCTACAAGGAAAAGGGGATTTATTTTGCAGTGGCTTCAGGTCGTGGTATTCTGTCCCTGAAAAAGTTGTTTGCGGATGTGCGTGATGAAGTGATTTTTATAGCTGAAAATGGGAGCTATGTTGAGTTTCATGGTGAGGATATGTACGAGGCTACTATGTCTCGGGACTTTTACTTGAGCACTTTTGAAGCTTTAAAGAAATCGCCCTATTTTGATGAAAGAAAAATGCTCCTGACTGGGAAAAAAGCTTGTTATGTATTGGATACAGTGGATGAGACCTATCTCATGTTTAGCCGTCACTACAATGAAAACATTCAAAAAGTAGCGAGTTTGGAAGATATCACGGATGAGATTTTTAAATTTACCACGAACTTTACTGAAGAAACGATAGAAGCTGGAGAGGCATGGGTCAACGAAAATGTTCCTGGTGTGAAAGCCATGACCACAGGTTTTGAATCCATCGATATTGTCTTAGACTATGTTGATAAGGGTGTGGCTATTGTTGAGCTAGCAAAAAAACTGGGTCTAACCATGGATCAGGTTATGGCGTTTGGAGATAATCTCAATGACCTTCACATGATGCAGGTTGTGGGACACCCAATCGCTCCTGAAAATGCGCGACCAGAGATTTTAGAATTAGCAGAAGCAGTGATTGGCCACCATAAGGACCAGTCAGTGATGGCTTATATGGAGGGCTTATAATGGCAGATATTAAATTGATTGCACTTGATTTGGACGGTACTTTGCTGACAACGGATAAAAAGCTAACAGATCGTACTAAGGCGGTGCTAAAAGCTGCGCGTGATCGTGGCATCAAGGTCGTTCTGACAACAGGTCGTCCTCTGAAGGCTATGGATTTCTTTCTCCATGAGCTAGGGACTGACGGTCAGGAGGATGAGTACACCATCACCTTTAATGGTGGTCTGGTACAGAAAAATACAGGAGAGATTCTCGATAAAACGGTTTTTTCAATCGACGATGTGGCACGCTTGTACGAGGAAACTGAAAAACTCGGATTACCGTTAGATGCCATCTCAGAAGGAACAGTCTATCAAATCCAGTCGGACCAAGAAAGTCTCTATGCCAAGTTCAACCCAGCCCTGACTTTTGTGCCTGTCGCTTTTGAAGATCTATCTAGTCAGATGACGTATAATAAATGTGTGACTGCCTTTGCCCAAGAACCTTTGGATGCAGCGATTCAACAGATTTCTCCAGAATTGTTTGACCAATATGAAATCTTCAAATCGCGTGAACTCTTATTGGAATGGTCACCGAAAAACGTCCACAAGGCAACAGGTTTAGCGAAATTAATTAAACACTTGGGAATCGACCAAAGTCAAGTCATGGCTTGTGGGGACGAGGCCAATGACCTTTCCATGATTGAGTGGGCGGGTCTAGGAGTTGCCATGCAAAATGCAGTTCCAGCAGTTAAAGCAGTTGCCAATGTGATTACCCCGATGACCAACGACGAGGAAGCTGTTGCCTGGGCTATCGAAGAATATGTGCTAAAGGAGAGTTAAAAAATGGGATTATTTGACCGTTTATTCGGAAAAAAAGAAGAGCCAAAAATCGAAGATGTTGTAAAAGAAGCACTGGAAAATCTTGATTTGTCAGAAGAGGTTGAAGAAAACCAAACGGTAGTCGAAGAAACAGCGACGGACAAAGTGGAAGAAACACCTGCTCAAGAAGAACTTCCTCAGGTCTCGACAGAAGAAGTTATTGAACCAGAAGCAGTCGAGGAAACTGCTCAGGAAGAGCTTGAGCTAGAATCTGATGAACTGGAACGATTCCAAGAGTCAGAAAAAATTCTAGAAGAAGAGAACCAAGAAACTGTAGAAGAGCCTGCATCTGAAGTAGTAGAAGATGAACTTCCTCAGGTTGAAGAAACCGTTCAGGAAAAATATGACCGCAGTCTCAAGAAAACCCGTACGGGATTCGGTGCTCGTTTGAATGCCTTCTTTGCCAACTTCCGTTCTGTCGATGAAGAATTCTTCGAGGAATTGGAAGAACTGCTCATCATGAGCGATGTCGGTGTGCAAGTCGCTTCAAACTTAACAGAAGAACTACGTTATGAAGCCAAATTAGAAAACGCTAAGAAGCCAGACGCACTCCGTCGTGTCATTATCGAGAAATTGGTTGAACTCTATGAGAAGGATGGCAACTACGATGAAAGTATCCACTTCCAAGATGGTTTGACAGTCATGCTCTTTGTTGGTGTTAATGGTGTTGGGAAAACAACTTCTATCGGGAAATTGGCTCATCGCTACAAACAAGCTGGCAAGAAAGTCATGTTGGTTGCGGCAGATACCTTCCGCGCTGGAGCCGTTGCTCAGCTAGCAGAATGGGGTCGACGTGTGGATGTTCCTGTTGTGACGGGACCTGAAAAGGCTGATCCAGCAAGTGTGGTATTTGATGGGATGGAACGTGCTGTAGCTGAAGGGATTGATATTCTCATGATTGATACTGCTGGTCGTTTGCAAAATAAGGACAACCTTATGGCCGAGTTGGAAAAGATTGGCCGCATTATCAAACGTGTCGTGCCAGAGGCACCCCATGAAACCTTTCTGGCCCTTGATGCGTCAACTGGACAGAATGCCTTGGTACAAGCTAAGGAATTTTCTAAGATAACACCATTGACAGGAATTGTTTTGACAAAAATTGATGGAACTGCCCGAGGTGGTGTTGTACTGGCTATCCGCGAAGAACTCAATATCCCTGTAAAATTGATTGGTTTCGGTGAAAAAATCGATGATATCGGGGAATTTAACTCAGAAAACTTTATGAAGGGTCTTTTAGAGGGCTTGATTTAATACAAAATAAATATCCTGCAAGTTAATCTTGCAGGATATTTTTGCTATTCTAAACGTCCATCTTCACGATAGGCGATATCTGGTTGCCAGGTCCATTTGGCTCCATACTTCTCAAGTAAGTCAAAGCTAGCTTGTGGTCCCATGCTCCCAGATTTATAATCGTAGAGTGGAGCCCCATTTTCAGCCCAGAGCTCTTCGATACGGTCAATCAATTTCCAAGAAGCACTTACCTCATCCCAGTGGCTAAAATTGGTTGAGTTGTTGTTCAAGACATCGTAGATTAATTTCTCGTATGGATCTGGTGAAGCTCCAGTAGCAGTAGCGTCAGTACGGTAATCTAGAGAGCTTGGTGCCAGATTGAATTCTTCACCGACTTGTTTCCCATTTAAGCTAAGAGAGAATCCTTCTGTTGGTTGGATGTAGATTGTCAAAATATTGGGTGCTAGAGGTTCTCCAAAAATAGAATCCATTTGTTTGAAGACAATGTTAACGTGAGTTCCTTTTTCAGTTAGGCGTTTACCTGTACGGAAGAAGAAAGGTACATCGCGGAAACGGTCAGTGTTGACAAAGAAGGCACCTGAAGCAAAGGTTTCTGTCATAGATTCAGGGTTGACATTGGGTTCGCTACGATAAGAAATGTACTTCATTCCATCAATTTTACCTGAACGGTATTGACCTCGAATAAAGTGTTCTTTTAGTTCTTCATCTGAAGGCTGATAGAGATTTTTAAAAACCTTGATTTTTTCAGCTCGAATATCATCTTTTGTAAAGCTTGCAGGTTTATCCATAGCTAGGAGTGACAAAAGTTGGAGGGTATGGTTTTGCACCATATCACGAAGGGCACCTGATTCATCATAGTAGCCACCACGTTCTTCAACACCTAGACGCTCAGCAAATGTAATCTGAACATTATCAATATGATCGCGATTCCAAACATTTTCAAAAATCATATTGGCAAAGCGGACTGCAAAAATACTCTGAATCATCTCTTTACCTAGGTAGTGGTCAATACGGTAAATTTGCTCCTCGTCGAAGGTAGCAAGAAGTTCTTCATTGAGTTGTTTAGCAGTAGCATAGTCTGTACCGAAAGGTTTCTCGACAATCAAACGTTCAAAGCCTTTTCCGTCTACGATTTGCTCTGACTTGAGGTGTTTGGCGATAGTCCCAAAGAATTGTGGAGCCATAGAGAGGAAGAAGAGCTTGTTGTGCTCGGTTTGGTATTTTTCGTTTAACTCAGCCTGAAGTTTGCGTAATTCGATGTAGTGTTCGGTATCATTGACATCATGACTTTGATAGTAAAAATGACTAGCAAAAGATTGAGCTTCTTCTACGCTATCTGCCAAATCAAGAATGGATTCGACTACAACAGACTCAAAATATTCCTTACTCCAAGGTCTACGAGCCGTTCCGATAACAGCAAAATGATCAGACAAATTACCTGATTTATAGAGTCTGAAAAGGGAAGGGTAGAGTTTGCGTTTAGCTAAATCTCCACTCGCACCGAAAATTGTAACAATAACCTTTGATGACATCTAGCTACCTAATTTCTATATTTTTTCCTAGTTGGACTAGGGATGAGATTTTCTCATTTTCATAGTCTATATTTTATCATAATTTTCAAAAAAATCAAAAATCCAATACGCAATTAAAAAACTGTAAGGAGAACCTTACAGTTTTGTTTTATACATTTAAGACCTTATCCAAGAACTCTTTTAGACGAGGGTGTTGCGGGTTATCGAAGATTTGATCTGGAGTTCCATCTTCCAGGAATTCGCCATCAGCCGTAAAGATAACACGGTTGGCCACCTGACGAGCAAATCCCATCTCATGGGTTACGATAATCATGGTCATGCCTTGTTCCGCCAATTCCTTCATAACATTCAGTACATCTCCGACCATCTCAGGGTCAAGAGCGGAAGTTGGCTCGTCAAAGAGCATGATATCAGGATTCATGGCAAGTCCACGAGCGATGGCTACACGCTGTTTCTGACCACCTGAAAGGCTATCTGGATTGGCATTAGCTTTATCTGCTAGTCCAACTTTTTCAAGCAACTCCATCCCCAATTTTTCAGCTTCTTCTTTGGTCATCCGTTTGTGTTCGATAGGAGCAAAAGTGATATTTTCTAGGACGGACATGTGAGGAAAGAGGTTGAAATGTTGGAAGACCATTCCGACGTTCTCGCGAACATGGTCGACATTGGTTGATTTGTCAGTCAAATCATAACCATTCACAGTGATGTGACCACTCGTTACCTCCTCGAGAAGGTTAAGGCTACGGAGGAAAGTGGATTTACCAGAACCCGAAGGACCGATGATACAAACAACATCTCCTTCATAGAACTTAGTCGTAATGCCTTTTAAAACTTCGTTTTTTCCATAATACTTATGCAAATCATTTACATCAATTTTTAGTTTTGCCATTAACGAATCCTCTTTTCTAAGCGTTTCGCTAGTCTAGTCAAAAGTGTGATAATTACAAGATAGAAGATAGCAAGGATTGCATACATCTTGAAACTTTGGTAGTTACGGGCGATGATGATCTTACCAGTTTGGAAGAGTTCCACCAAACCAATAGCAGATACGATGGTTGTATCTTTAAGAGCGATAACGAATTGGTTGACGAAGTTTGGCAACATCAATTTAGTCGCTTGTGGCAAGATAATCTTTCGCATGGTCTTTCCATAAGAGATACCAAGACTGCGGCTGGCTTCCATTTGCCCAACTGGAACAGCTTGGATCCCACCACGAACAATTTCAGCGATATAAGCAGCAGCATTGAGTGAGAGGGCTATGGTACCAGCTACAAAGTCGTTAATTGGACTTTGATGGCCTGTGATGGACTCGATGAAGTTTGGAATACCCCAGAAAATGAAGGCTGCAAGAATCATCAAGGGAATACCACGGATAACGTCAACGAAAATCTCAGAGATCAGACGAAGAGATTTGTATGGGCTAACGCTAAACATACCAAAGATAATACCAATGACAATGGCGATTGCAAATGAAATAAGTGCTAAGGCAAGAGTGATTCCAAGTCCACTAAGAAGTTGTTTGTAGTTGTTTTGAAGCAAGCCCCAAATAGTTGTTTCGTCAACCGTACTTGTAGAGTCAGTTGAAGTTTCGCTAGCTAGGTACTTGTCAAGAATCTTTTGGAATTCTCCGTTAGCTTTGAGGTTCGCAAGTCCATTATTAAACATCTGGATCAATTCTGGATTTGTACCTTTTTTAACGGCAAAGGCTGTTTCACCGATTGGTGTTCCAGGGATTGGAGTTTTCAATTTTTGTCCTTGGCTGATAGAATATTTGAGAACTGGCTCATCATCCATCACAGCATCAATAGAGCCAGTATTCAGACTGTCATACATTGATGCGCCATCTGCGAAGGTTTTAATCTTATAGCCGTATTTGCTTTGGTTCTCAGTAAGGAACGTCTGAGAAGCAGTTCCGTTTTTAACACCGACAGTTTTATCTTTGAGGTCTTCATAAGAAGTAATGGTGCTTGATTCTTTCACACCGAGAATCGTATTTGCTGTGTAGTATGATTCTGAGAAGTCAAAGGTTTCCTTACGGGCATCTGTTACAGACATACCAGCGATGATACCATCTGCTTGTCCTGCTTGAACAGCACTGATGGCTGCATCAAATCCTGGGTTAGTAATTTCAATTTCAAAACCTTGGTCTTTGGCAATGGCCTTGATGAGGTCCATATCAATACCGGTGTATTGATTGCTTGAATTTTGAAAGACGAATGGGGCAAAAGATGAGTCACTAGCAATAATGTACTTGCTTTTCACTGGAGTAGCTTTTTGTCCAGCAGCAGTAGTTGTCGTTGGGCTTGCCGTAGTTGTAGAAGCTGTCCATTTTTGGATGATTTGCTCCAAGCTACCATCCTTCTTCATTTGGGCTAGGGCTTCGTTAAACTCGGTAACCAAGTGTTCACACTTGCTCCCTTTCTTGACACCAAAAGCAAAGCTTCCAACAGCCTCGCCATCCATATTGATGCTGAGATCTTGTCCTTGGTTAATCGCATACTCAATAACAGGTTTGTCATCCATGATGGCATTTACAGCACCAGCACTTAGACTGTTATTCATCAAATCACCTGTATCAAAGGTTTTAATAGAGAAACCGTATTTATCTTTGATACTTTCTAGGAAACGTTGAGCGGCAGTTCCGTTCTTAACTCCAACTGTTTTTCCGCTAAGTTCCTCATATTTGGTGATTTTATTTGCCTTTGTCGTAGCAATGACAACTTTTGTATCATAATAGGTATCAGACATGGTAAAGACATTTTCACGTTCTTTTGTTTTTGTCATACCTGCCATAATAGCATCTGCTTGACCTGACTGTACTGCATTTACGGCTGCGTCAAAGCCGGGATAAGACATTTGGATGTTCCATCCTTTGATTTCTGCGACTTTATTGATAATATCAACATCAATCCCTTTGTAGGTTTGATCTGAATCTTTAAACTCAAAAGGTGCGTAAGCTGTATCAGACACAATCTTAACAGTATCAGCTTTTGCCATACCTAGTGAGAAAATGGGAAATAAAATGAGCAAACATGCTAGTATTTTTTTCTTCATTTTTAGTCTCCTTTTCCGAATATTTTTCCATTATACCAGAAAAAAAGTGAAAAGGCAAATTTTATGAATTTTATGTAAGGAAATATAACATGAACTGCACATTCTTATCAGTTTGGAGAAGAGTCTGAAAAGCAAATTTATGGTAAAATAGAAGGATAGAAAAAAGCAGATGAGGCAATCATGATAAATCGAATTACAGATAATAAATTTAAACTAGTATCAAAATACCAACCTTCAGGAGATCAACCACAAGCGATTGAGCAGTTGGTTGACAATATCGAGGGTGGAGAAAAGGCTCAGATTTTGATGGGGGCGACGGGTACAGGGAAGACCTACACCATGAGTCAGGTCATTTCCAAAGTCAATAAACCTACTTTGGTCATTGCCCATAACAAAACCCTAGCTGGTCAGCTCTACGGAGAGTTTAAGGAATTTTTCCCTGAGAATGCTGTTGAGTACTTCGTATCCTACTATGATTATTATCAACCCGAGGCCTATGTGCCTTCTAGTGATACCTACATTGAGAAGGATAGCTCGGTCAATGACGAGATTGATAAGCTCCGTCACTCAGCGACTTCAGCCCTTCTGGAGCGCAATGATGTCATCGTTGTGGCTTCAGTCTCTTGTATCTATGGTTTGGGTTCGCCCAAGGAATACGCTGATAGCGTGGTTAGTCTGCGTCCAGGTCTTGAGATTTCTCGTGATAAACTTTTGAATGACTTGGTCGATATTCAGTTTGAACGTAACGATATTGATTTCCAACGGGGAAGATTTCGTGTTCGTGGGGATGTGGTGGAGATTTTCCCAGCTTCCCGAGATGAACACGCTTTTCGAGTAGAGTTTTTCGGGGATGAAATTGATCGTATCCGTGAAGTTGAGGCTTTGACAGGTCAGGTATTGGGAGAAGTGGATCATTTGGCGATTTTCCCTGCCACTCACTTTGTGACCAATGATGACCACATGGAAGTTGCGATTGCGAAAATTCAAGCAGAATTAGAAGAGCAGTTAGCTGTCTTTGAGAAGGAAGGCAAACTGCTAGAAGCCCAGCGTTTGAAACAGCGAACAGAGTATGATATTGAGATGTTACGTGAGATGGGCTATACCAATGGTGTTGAAAACTACTCACGCCACATGGATGGTCGTAGCGAAGGAGAGCCTCCTTATACGCTTCTTGACTTCTTCCCAGATGATTTCTTGATTATGATTGATGAAAGTCACATGACCATGGGGCAAATAAAGGGCATGTACAATGGTGACCGTTCTCGTAAGGAAATGCTGGTTAATTATGGTTTTCGTTTACCGTCAGCCCTGGACAATCGTCCTTTACGCCGTGAGGAGTTTGAGAGTCATGTTCATCAGATTGTATATGTTTCAGCGACACCAGGTGACTATGAAAATGAACAGACCGAGACAGTGATTGAGCAAATCATTCGTCCGACAGGACTTCTAGACCCAGAGGTGGAAGTCCGTCCGACTATGGGACAGATTGATGACCTCCTAGGTGAAATCAATGCCCGTGTTGAAAAAAATGAACGAACCTTTATCACCACCTTGACCAAGAAAATGGCCGAGGACTTAACCGACTACTTCAAGGAAATGGGTATCAAGGTCAAGTACATGCACTCGGATATCAAGACCTTGGAACGGACGGAGATTATCCGTGACCTGCGCTTGGGTGTCTTTGATGTTTTGGTCGGAATCAACCTCCTCCGTGAAGGGATTGATGTTCCGGAAGTGAGTCTTGTAGCTATTCTAGATGCTGACAAGGAAGGTTTTCTTCGTAACGAACGTGGCCTCATCCAGACCATTGGACGTGCTGCCCGTAATAGCGAAGGACATGTTATCATGTACGCTGATACCATGACTCAGTCTATGAAACGTGCCATTGATGAGACGGCTCGTCGTCGGAAAATCCAGATGGCCTATAATGAAGAACATGGTATTGTACCTCAGACAATCAAGAAAGAAATTCGTGACTTGATTGCCGTGACCAAGGCAGTTGCTAAAGAAGAGGACAAGGAAGTCGATATCAACAGCCTCAACAAACAAGAGCGTAAAGAACTCGTCAAGAAACTAGAAAAACAAATGCAAGAAGCCGTCGAAGTGCTTGACTTTGAACTGGCAGCTCAGATACGTGATATGATGTTGGAAGTGAAGGCGTTGGGGTAGATAGGAGAAAACGAATGAAAATTTTAGTCATCAATGGACATCCTGACAAGGGAAGTTTCTGTCAAGAAATTTTTCGAACGATTGTAGAAAATATTGACTCAAATCATCATGAGCTTGAATCTATTAATCTAAATGAGATAGATTTTGATCCCGTATTACGTTATGGTTATCGAAAACGTATGGAAGAGGACTCCTTCATACTTCGCTCTCAGGAATTAATCCAGTGGGCAGATCATTTCATTTTTGTCTATCCAATTTGGTGGAGTAGTATGCCTAGTTTATTGAAGGGTTGGATCGATCGTGTTTTCACGCCAGGAATTGCTTACTCTACCAATAATAAAGGAAGTTTTATTTGGAACTACTTAAGAAGTCAGCAGTTTAAAAAGTTACTAAAAGGAAAAACGGCCAGTATTTACGCAACATCAATGGCACCAACATGGTGGTACAAAGTATTTTCAGGTCCTATCAATATCCCAGACAGTTATGGAATATCAGTATTAAAGAATGCTGTCCTAAATCACTGCGGTATTAAAACAAAGAAAGTTTCAATTTTGGGTGAGTTAGGGCGTGAGGTGAATACAAATTCTACAAGACAAAAATATCTGCAAAAAGTTGCTGAGGAAGTGAAGGCGTTGGGGTAGAGAAAGGAGAAAAATAAATGAATCTTACTATCAAAAAGATGAAAACTCCTGAAGAGATAGAAGGTAAATCCCTCGTTCACTGGCAAACGTGGAGAGAGGCTTATGACGACCTTTTGCCTGCAGAATTTCAGGAGACAATAACATTAGAAAGATGTCGATTCTTTAGTCAAAAGTATCCAGAAAATACATTGATTGCGATAGATGGCATGAAGGTAGTTGGTTTTATCAGTTATGGGAACTTTCGTGATGAGACTATTCAAGCTGGTGAAATTATGGCTTTATATATTTTAAAAGACTATTATGGAAAAGGTATCGCACAAAAGTTAGTGAAAGCAGCTTTGAATGCTCTTGATCATTTTTCTGAAATTTTCTTATGGGTATTGAAAGATAATAAGCGTGCCATTGCTTTCTATCAAAAAATGGGTTTTACTTTTGATGGACAAGAAAAGATGCTTGACCTTGGAAAACCTATAAAGGAAAAACGGATGGTATTCTATTCTAAATAATTTTAAAAAGTAAAAGCTAATGGCTCTGGTACCAAGTCTGAAAATTTAATAATTTAGAAAGCGAGCAAACCTATGTCCCGTTCCCAAGCAACCATTTTAACCAACATCTGTCTAATCGAAGATTTAGAAAATAAGCGAGTAGTCATGCAATATCGATCTCCTGAAAACAATCGCTGGTCTGGCTATGCCTTTCCAGGAGGTCATGTTGAGAATGGCGAGGCCTTTGCCGAGTCTGTCATTCGTGAAATATACGAAGAAACTGGCCTGACCATTCAGAATCCCCAACTGGTCGGCATTAAAAATTGGCCCTTAGATACAGGTGGACGCTACATTGTCGTTTGCTATAAGGCGACAGAGTTTAGTGGAAATCTCCAATCCTCAGAAGAAGGAGAAGTATCTTGGGTGCAAAAAGACCAGATTCCAAACTTGGAACTGGCCTATGATATGTTGCCTTTGATGGAAATGATGGAAGCACCTGACAAGTCTGAGTTCTTCTATCGCCACCGTACAGAGGACGGCTGGGAGAAAGAAATTTTCTAGTCTTTTACTAAATAACCTAACTGATCCAAGGCCTCATCGATATAGTGGAGGTCTTGTTGCGTTTCGGCTTCAACAAGGTGGTAATGAATGCCATCTGTCAATTCAGAAAGGGGTCTAAAGTCTGAATTCTCGACTTGTTCCAGAAAGTGCTGGACATCTCGGCGGCAAGTGAGTTTGAGTAGGGTTTCAATTTCGCCATAAACGGGATGATCGATTAAGATATTTTGAACGCGTCCGCCATTATCTACAATAGCTAGAAGTTCCTGCCCGATTTCTTCCAGTTCATGTTTCACTTTAAAGAGTTTGTGAACGTAGGGGCTGACATTGTTTTCTTTATAGATATAGCCACGATTGGTGGATAGGATAGGAGCCCCATCTGCTCGGAGAATAGCGATATCCTGTACAATGACTTGGCGCGTAACATGAAAGTGCTCAGCCAAGGTTTGACCATTGAGAGCTTTTGGTGCCTCTTTTAACAGTTTGAGAAGAGCTTGTTTGCGATCCTTTGTCATAGTTTTTCCTTTTAGCGACGTTTTCGAAGCACTTTATAGACAGCTAGTGCTAATGTATAGTCTACCATACTATGAACGATTGTGCCAAAACCAACTAGGACAAAGAGAACATAAAACATATTTTCAACGTTTGTCCCTGAAGTAGCATAAAAGATGATACAAGCTAGTACTTCAGCGATAGCGTGAACAACACCCAAAACAAAGTTAAAAATCCAAGATGCCTTTGGTTTATCCAAGGTTTCAGGGAATTTTTTTAAGTAAAATGCTCCCAAAATACCAAAAACGATGTGAGAAAAGGCGCGCAGAACGATAACCATAGGGTAGCCTGCCATCAGGAAACCGAGACTCGAAGCAATAATCACAAAAGCAGCCATCAAAGGTGATAGGAACATGGCGATAAAGATGGCGATATGGCTTCCTAAAGTGTAAGAAGCTGGTGGGATGACGATTTTAAAAGGCATAATGATTGGAATCAAAATCGCGATTGCTGTGAGCAGTGCAGTCATGGTCATAAACTGCGTTTTTTTCCGTATATCCATAAGAACCTCCATTTATCTGTATATACACAAGTATGGTACAATAAATAATCAGTTAAGTCAAGAAGCATTAGTGATTTTTAATGGATATTTGATTAAATGTGGTAAAGAAAGAATACTGGGAACTTAATTCTTATGTTTTAACTACTAAACTCCACCTTCAGGACGAAAGTGGAGTTGTTTTTTTTATTTCTTCAAGGTTTCGAGACGTGGGACAATCATTACAGTCAAGATGGCTGAGATAACCAATTCGGCGATTGAGTTTGTAGAGATAACAGTTGCTAGGAGTTTTTGGATATTGCCATCGAAGACATTTCCAAAAAGGAAGAAGATTCCACCAAGGACAAAGACGGTGTTGGTAAGGGAACCAAGGGCACCAGCTAGAATCAGACCAGTTTTATTTTTCATCAGTTTATAAACTAGATAAGGAGTTAAACCAATCAAAATACGTGGGACGATAGCTATGATAGCTGAGTAGATGTTTCCGTTTGGTACAAATGGGGAGAAGAGGTAACTTGTCGGTAGAATCGTAATCGTGTTAACCGTCAAGCTAAGTAGTCCCATTAAAAATCCAAGTGTAACCCCAACGCGTGGACCGTAAATAATACTTGCAATAATAACAGGAACATGCACGATAGTTGGTTTAATTGGGAATGGGAATAGATTAAATAAGAGAGAGCTTAGAAAGTGAATGACCAACATGGTCGCAAAAAAGATAGCAATTGGGGCAATATTAGATCGTTTTTTCATTGAGAGTTTCCTTTATTCTTTCTAAAATAATATCAAGGTCTGCCAAAGCTCCCCTTCCGTAGTCTCCACAAGCAAGTAAGGATTCTTTTGGAGAGATAAGCTTGTAACCATATGTTTCTAAAGTTTTAAGGTTTGTTTGAGTTGCCGGATGGTCATACATTTTTGTATTCATAGCAGGAGCAAGTAGTTTAGGAATGTTTTGGGGTAAAGATAACGCTGTACTAGTCACCATGTTGTCCGCAAAGCCATGTGCTAGTTTTGCAATGGTGTTAGCTGTGGCAGGGGCCACGATAAATAAATCCGTTTCTTTACCAAGTTGGATATGATTGACCTGATCAGGATAGGGTTCCTTCATGACATCCAAGTGGACAGGATTCTGTGATAAGACCTGTAGTGTCAAAGGTGGGATAAACTCTGTAGCAGCCTGAGTCATTAAGACAGTGACTTGATGGCCTTGTTTTTTTAGAGAACTGACTAAATCTGCCGACTTGTAAGAGGCGATTGACCCAGTTACAGCCAAGAGAATGTTTGCCATAGCTTTCCTTTCTATGAATGATAGGATTGAATCTTTTCAAGGAGGAGTTCTGCAATTTCTTCTTTAGTATGAACCGTTTGAAGATGATCTTTCTCAACAAAGATTGCACGATGTTGGTTTGCTGAAATTTGAGTCAGATCATTTGCAATGATTAAGTCTGCTTGGTTCTTGATAAGACTTTTTCTAGCAATGTCAACCAGATGATATTCGTTAACATCAACTAGCAGTTTGAAACCAATCAGATGAATAGCAGGATTCCATTCCTTGACTAGAGAGATGATTTTGGGTGTTTTTTTCAGGAATAAAACCTGAACCTCATCAGTTGAAGAAATCTTAGTTTGATGATTTTGCTTGCTTAAAAATTCTTCTAGATTGGAGCTAGCCTGAACTTCCTCAAGCCCTGTCATATAAACAGGAGTGTAGTCGGACACAGCCATTGAGTGGATCAAGACCTGATAATCCTTGACCCGTTCTTGCATTTCTAGTAGAAGCTCGTGGGTATTGGTAATTTCTCGAATACTTAGGTTGGGATGGGATTCTGGCTTCAGAGATCGTTTTGTCGTTATCAAACAAACTTCATGTCCTGCAGCAAGCAAAGTTTCAGTGATGATTTTCCCCAGGCGACCTGTAGAATGGTTAGTGATAGCGCGGACGCTATCGATAGCTTCACTGGTACCGCCTGACGTAACTAAAATTTTCATAGGACTATTGTACCAAAAAATAAAATAGAATCAAAAGAAAGCGTTTGTTTTTTTCATCTAATTTTCCAGAAAGATTATAGTTTTTGGCTATAAAAACTTATAAAAAGTAAAAAAGATGACTAAAATCGGCCTTAAAACTTGATGTTTATAAACTTTACTAAGCTTTTTGTATGTGAAAAACCTTTTTTTGTGTTATAATGAATTATCATATAAGAGGTTAGAGGAGTTTTGAATGAAAACAGATATTGAGATCGCACAGAGTATTGAGTTGAAGCCAATCGTTGATGTTGTGGAGAAACTTGGTATTTCTTACGATGATTTGGAGTTGTATGGAAAGTACAAGGCTAAGCTCACCTTTGATAAAATTCGTGCAGTTGAGAGCAATCCAGTTGGTAAGTTGATTTTGGTGACAGCTATCAACCCAACACCAGCAGGTGAAGGAAAATCAACTATTACCATTGGTCTTGCGGATTCCTTAAACAAGATTGGTAAGAAAACCATGATTGCCATTCGCGAACCGTCACTTGGTCCAGTAATGGGGATTAAGGGTGGTGCAGCCGGTGGTGGTTATGCCCAAGTGTTGCCAATGGAGGACATCAATCTCCACTTTACTGGAGACATGCATGCCATTACAACTGCTAATAATGCCCTTTCTGCCTTGATTGACAACCACTTGCACCAAGGAAATGAGCTGGGAATTGACCAACGTCGTATTCTCTGGAAGCGTGTCGTGGACTTGAACGACCGTGCGCTGCGCCATGTAACCGTTGGTCTTGGTGGTCCTCTAAATGGTATTCCACGTGAGGATGGATTTGATATCACAGTTGCTTCTGAAATCATGGCTATTCTTTGCTTGGCAACGGATATCGAGGACTTGAAACGTCGTTTGGCCAATATCGTTATTGGATACCGCTATGACCGTACTCCTGTTTCTGTAGGTGATTTGCAGGTTGAAGGTGCTTTGGCTCTGATCTTGAAGGATGCCATTAAACCAAACCTTGTTCAGACAATTTACGGTACACCTGCCTTTGTACATGGTGGTCCATTTGCCAATATCGCTCACGGTTGTAACTCTGTTTTGGCGACAAGCACAGCCCTACGCTTGGCTGATTATACGGTTACTGAAGCTGGTTTTGGTGCAGACCTCGGTGCTGAGAAATTCCTTGATATCAAGACCCCAAACTTGCCAACTTCTCCAGATGCGGTAGTCATCGTCGCAACCCTTCGTGCCCTCAAGATGAATGGTGGCGTTGCTAAAGATGCTTTGACAGAAGAAAACGTAGAAGCAGTTCGAGCAGGTTTTGCTAACTTAAAACGCCACGTTGAAAATATCCGTAAATTTGGAGTGCCTGCAGTTGTCGCGATTAACGAATTTGTCTCTGATACAGAAGCTGAAATCGCAGCCTTGAAGGAACTTTGTGCTTCTATTGATGTGCCAGTTGAGTTGGCTAGTGTCTGGGCTGATGGCGCAGAAGGTGGTGTAGCACTTGCCGAAACACTTGTCAAGACTATCTCTGAAAATCCGGCCAACTACACTCGTCTTTATGACAATGACCTTTCTGTCCAAGAAAAGATTGAAAAGATTGTTACTGAAATCTACCGTGGTAGCAAAGTGAACTTTGAGAAGAAAGCTCAAACTCAAATTGCCCAAATCGTTCAGAATGGATGGGACAAATTGCCAATCTGTATGGCTAAAACTCAGTACAGTTTTTCTGACAATCCGAATGCACTTGGAGCACCAGAAAACTTTGAAATTACCATTCGTGAATTGGTACCAAAATTAGGTGCAGGCTTCATCGTAGCCTTAACTGGTGATGTTATGACCATGCCAGGACTTCCAAAACGTCCAGCCGCTCTGAACATGGATGTTGAAAGCGATGGAACAGTTCTAGGCTTGTTCTAGTATATTGCAATTGATTTCAAATGAGTTTGGAAAAGCTATCCAAGCTCATTTTCGATTTTAGAAAGAGAAATATATGTCAACGATTCGAACAGTAAGGGAGTCTGATATTCCAGACCTACTTGCTATTTATGCTCCCTATGTCCTTAATACAGCCATTACATTTGAATACGAGGTGCCAAGTGTTGAGGAATTTCAAAGAAGAGTTCAAAAGACCTTGCTTAAATATCCTTATCTAGTGCTAGTGGAAGAAGGCAAAATTTTGGGATATGCCTATGCTTCCACCTATTATGATAGGAGAGCCTATGATTGGTCAGTCGAAGTCTCAATTTACTTGAATCAAGAAGCCAAAGGTCAAGGGTTAGGGAGTCTACTCTATGACTGTCTGGAGGAAGAACTAGAGTCTAGAGGTTACTTACGCTTCTTAGCTTGTATTGCTTTACCGAATGATAGAAGCATTTCTCTTCACCAAAAGAGAGGCTATGAACAAGTAGCTCATTTCCCTAAGATAGGCTATAAGTTTGGAAAATGGCATGATATTGTTTGGATGCAAAAGTCATTGACTCCTCCTGATGATATGAAAGAGTAGAATTCCACACGCAACCAGTCTAGGTAAAGATATTTTCCTTGAATTCTGATATAATAGAAATATTGACTTCAAGAGTAAGGAAGAGAAAATGAACGCATTATTGAATGGAATGAATGACCGTCAGGCTGAGGCGGTGCAAGCGACAGAAGGCCCCTTGTTAATTATGGCGGGTGCCGGGTCAGGAAAGACCCGTGTTTTGACCCACCGCATTGCCTATCTGATTGATGAAAAGATGGTCAATCCTTGGAATATCTTGGCCATTACCTTTACCAACAAGGCTGCGCGTGAGATGAAAGAGCGTGCTTATGGTCTTAATCCAGCTACTCAGGACTGTCTGATTGCGACTTTTCACTCCATGTGTGTTCGTATTCTGCGTCGCGATGCGGATCATATCGGCTACAATCGTAATTTCACCATTGTAGATCCTGGTGAACAACGAACCCTTATGAAACGCATTCTCAAGCAGTTAAACTTGGATCCGAAAAAATGGAATGAACGGACAATCTTGGGTTCCATTTCCAATGCTAAGAATGACTTGATTGATGATGTGGCTTATGCAGATCAAGCTGGAGATATGTACACGCAAATCGTGGCTCAATGTTACACAGCCTATCAGAAAGAGCTTCGTCAGTCTGAGTCCGTTGACTTTGATGATTTAATCATGTTGACCCTGCGTCTCTTTGATCAAAATCCTGATGTCTTGACCTACTACCAGCAGAAGTTCCAATACATCCACGTTGATGAGTACCAAGATACCAACCATGCCCAGTACCAACTAGTCAAACTATTGGCATCTCGCTTTAAAAATATCTGTGTAGTTGGGGATGCAGACCAGTCTATCTACGGTTGGCGCGGTGCGGATATGCAGAATATCTTGGATTTCGAAAAGGATTATCCTCAAGCTAAGGTTGTCTTGTTAGAAGAAAATTATCGTTCAACCAAAACCATTCTGCAAGCTGCCAATGATGTTATTAAAAACAATAAAAATCGTCATCCTAAGAATCTCTGGACTCAGAATGCTGATGGGGAGCAGATTATTTACTATCGTGCCAATGACGAACAAGATGAGGCTGTATTTGTAGCCAAAACCATTGATGAACTTAGTCGCAGTCAAAATTTCCTTCACAAGGATTTTGCAGTTCTCTATCGGACTAATGCGCAATCTCGTACTATTGAGGAAACCTTGCTCAAGTCCAATATTCCTTACACTATGGTTGGTGGAACCAAGTTCTACAGCCGTAAGGAAATTCGTGACATTATCGCCTACCTCAACCTCATTGCTAATCTGAGTGACAATATCAGTTTTGAGCGGATTATCAACGAACCAAAACGTGGAATTGGGCCAGGAACGGTTGAGAAAATCCGTGATTTTGCGAATATGCAGGACATGTCCATGCTAGATGCTTCTGCAAACATCATGTTGTCTGGCATCAAAGGAAAAGCAGCCCAGTCAATTTGGGACTTTGCCAATATGATTTTGGATTTGCGAGAGCAACTGGACCAATTAAGCATTACAGAGTTGGTTGAGGCCGTCCTAGAAAAAACAGGTTACGTCGAGATTCTAAATGCCCAAGCAACCTTGGAAAGTAAGGCTCGGGTTGAAAACATCGAAGAGTTTCTATCAGTTACTAAGAATTTTGACGACAATCCCGATAGTCAAGAAGAGGAAACTGGCTTGGATAAACTCAGTCGTTTCTTGAATGACTTGGCCTTGATTGCAGACACAGACTCTGGCAGTCAGGAAACATCGGAAGTAACCTTGATGACACTCCATGCAGCGAAAGGACTGGAGTTCCCAGTTGTCTTTATCATCGGGATGGAAGAGAATGTCTTTCCGCTTAGCCGTGCAGCTGAGGATCCTGATGAGCTAGAGGAAGAGCGCCGTTTGGCCTATGTAGGTATCACACGCGCTGAGAAAATCCTCTATCTGACCAATGCCAACTCACGCTTGCTTTTCGGTCGTACTAGCTACAACCGCCCAACACGTTTCATCAATGAAATCAGTTCGGACTTGCTTGAGTATCAAGGTTTGGCTCGACCAGCTAATACCAGTTTCAAGGCTTCATATAGCAGTGGTGGCGTTGCCTTCGGTCAAGGAATGAGTTTGGCTCAGGCACTTCAAGACCGTAAACGCAGTGCTGCCCCAAGCTCTATCCAGTCAAGTGGTCTCCCATTTGGACAATTTGCAGCTGGAAATAAAAAAGATTCGACTGATACAAGTTGGTCCATTGGGGATATTGCTCTTCACAAGAAATGGGGAGAGGGAACGGTCCTAGAAGTTTCGGGTAGTGGTGATACTCAGGAATTGAAAATCAATTTCCCAGAAGTGGGGCTGAAAAAACTCTTAGCCAGTGTTGCCCCAATTGAGAAAAAAATCTAATTTTCCATCCTTCTCACGAATAATAAAGTGAGGAGGATTTTTATGTACAGTATTTCATTCCAAGAAGATTCACTCTTGCCTAGAGAAAGACTAGTTAAAGAAGGAGTAGAGGCTCTGAGCAATCAAGAGTTGTTAGCTATTTTGCTCAGAACGGGAACGCGTCAGGCTAATGTCTTTGAAATTGCCCAAAAAGTCTTGAATAGTTTGACTAGTCTAACTGATTTGAAAAAAATGACCCTGCAGGAATTGCAGAGTCTGTCTGGTATTGGACGGATTAAGGCCATTGAATTACAAGCAGTGATTGAACTGGGACATCGCATTCACAAACATGAAAACCTTGAGATGGAAAGTATTCTCAGCAGTCAAAAGCTAGCTAAAAAAATGCAACAGGAACTTGGCGACAAAAAACAAGAGCACCTAGTGGCGCTCTATCTCAATACTCAAAATCAAATCATCCATCAGCAAACTATTTTTATCGGATCTGCGACACGCAGTATTGCTGAACCGAGAGAAATCCTTCACTATGCTTTGAAGCATATGGCAACGTCTGTGATTCTCGTTCACAATCATCCATCCGGTGCTGTATCTCCTAGTCGAAACGACAACCATGTCACTAAACTAGTCAAGGAAGCCTGCGAACTGATGGGAATTGTGTTCTTGGACCATTTGATTGTCTCTCACTCTGATTACTTTAGTTACCGTGAAAAGACGGATTTGATTTAAGAATGCACATGATCTTACTCAATTACTTTTAAAACATAGGAATCTACTTCTGCCATATTGATAACAGGAAGAGGTTTTATCGTGGGTACAAGTAAATCTTCTTGAACGATAAAGTTGACAATCGAATTGAAATCTTCGATTTTATAATATCTTTTTTTATGAATGAGAATATCTCTGTAAAAGTAAAGACGTGAATGAAATTTACTTTTTAGTTTAGCATCTGCCTTTTTACAAAATAGTTTTGCCTTTTTAGACATTTCTTTCAGCTGTTTTTCTTTTTGAGATAGTTTATCGAAATTCTCTTTATTCTTAGAAAAAGATTGGTAACTTTCCGCTGTTAAAAGTCTATAGAGATTAGAAAGATGAAAGCAAACCCTTATTTCTTTTTCATTGTTTGATAAGAAAAGATTAGCTTCCTTTTCCTTATAAGATATGAAAACATTAGCTTCTATATCTCTCAAAATCTCATGAGTAGAAGGTATTTTAATTTCATTCATGATTAATAACCTATTTATAAGTCCTAGAGTTCGTTAACAACATAGTCAAACAGCGTTTTATCTTTGGGGCGGTTTTCAAAGAGAAATTCAGGATGCCATTGAACACCAAGATAAGGGAAGCCGTCCGTAGTTGTCACAGCCTCAATGATTCCATCTTTAGGATCATGTGCTACAACCTTAAGATTTGAGGCTAGATCTTTAATGCTCTGGTGGTGGAAGGAGTTGATGTGAGAGATTTCTCCATAGATTTCTCGGAGAATCGTATCAGGTTCCGTTACGAGGCGTTGGGTCGTGTATTCGGCTGAACAATCCTGCCAGTGGTCTTCGATATCTTGGTGAAGCGTTCCTCCCATAGCAACATTAAAGAGCTGGGTACCTCGACAAACAGAGAAGATTGGCTTTTTCTGCTTGATAGCTTCCCTAATCAGAGCTAATTCAAACTGGTCTCTTTGAAGGTGGTAGTCATCACTATCAATAGCCTTTGGTTCACCATAGTATTTTGGATCAACATTTTGCCCACCCGTTAGGATGAGCTTATCAATGATATTGATGTAATGGGTAGCCATTTCTTGATCACCAATCGGTAGGATGATTGGAATTCCGCCAGCGTCCTTGACTCCTTCAACAAAGCCCTTTGCTGCATAGCTCATCATGATGTTATCATCTGGATGAGCTTTTTCATTTCCTGTAATCCCAATAACTGGTTTTTTCATAAATGCTTTCGCTTTCTAATCCTCTTTACGCATAAAATAGAGGAGGGTTTGGAGTTCGCTTGTCAAATCGACATACTGAACGACCACATCTTTTGGAAGGTGGAGGTGAACAGGGGAAAAACTGAGAATACCTTTTATACCTGCATCGACCAAAAGATTGGCGACTTCTTGTGATTTAACACTTGGAACAGTTAGGATAGCAGTTTTAACATCTGCCTCTTTGATTTTTTCTTTAATTTGAGAGATACCATAGATTGGAATTCCATCAGGTGTCTGGGTTCCAACTTCTGGATGGTTATCTAGGTCAAATGCCATGATGATTTTCATCTTGTTACGCTCATGGAAGCGATAGTGGAGAAGGGCATGCCCCATATTTCCAATCCCGACCAGCATAACATTTGTAATGGAGTTATCATTTAGGAGATCAGCAAAAAAATTCATCAATTTTTTGACATCGTAACCAAAACCACGACGACCTAGTTCGCCAAAATAGGAAAAATCACGACGAACAGTCGCAGAATCGATACCGATAGCCTCTGCAATTTGCTTGGAGTTGGCACGTTCGATTTTCTCGGCATGAAATCTCTTGAAAATTCGATAGTAGAGAGAGAGTCTTTTTGCTGTTGCTTTTGGAATAGCAGACTGTTTATCTTTCACAAAACCACAACCTTTCTATTCTTCTATTTTATAGAAACATTGTGAAAAAATCAACAAAAACAAGAAAAAACTAAGAAAATCTTAGTTTTAGTTTTAAAAATTAGCTTGTGATAGAAAACGGTAGAGATCTCCGACCAATCCTTGATAGATAACTTTATCATCAAAGGTTAATGAAGTGACTAGGAATGTATCTGGAAGAGTTACACAACCTGATAGAGATAACATAAGCTCTTCGTAATTTTCAAATTCAAGGGTACGCTCTACTTGATAACTATCTTGATAGGTAAGTTGATACATAGCCAATTATCTTTCTTCTTTTGTGAAGATTCCGCGTTCTACAAGGCTGTCCATGAGGAAGTAGAATTTTTCCTGATGAATGTGGTGGTCTTCTGATTTAAAGATATTAACCAAACGAAGACCTGACTTGTCAGTAATGTTGAGTTTAGCACCTGTAAGGTCTTTATTGATGATGATTTTTAGCTTGAAGCCTTCACCACTGTTGGGTACTTTTTCAAGTAGACGAGTCAGTTCGAAGTTTCCAACTTTTGTTTCAAAAAAAGTATTATCTTTCAGTGTGAACTTTTTGACAGTTGGGCTAAGTGTGTAGTCGTAGCGGCAGTTTTGTAGTTTAATGGTTTTTTCGAATGCCATTAGATTAATCTCCAATAATATTTTTTAAGGTTTGTGCGAGTTGTTTCAGTTCTTCTTCGGTGTTAAGAGGAGAGAGACTGATACGGACAGATTCTGTTAAACGATGCGAATCTGGTCCATAAAATGCTTCAAGCACATGACTGGTTTGCACAATACCAGCAGTACAAGCCGAACCGGTAGAAATTGAAATTCCTTCAAGGTCTAACCGTAACAAGAGCAAATCATTTTTTTGACCAGGAAAGCCAATGTTGACAACATAAGGAAGCTGGTGTTGGCTTTCGTTGAGATAGTATTCTAGATCTGCAATCTCATCTAGAAAAGCAGATTTTAATCCCTCTAGTTTTTGGTAATGTTCAGCTTGCTGCTCTAAGTCCTCTTTGAGAGCGGCGACCATGCCTACAATGGCAGCGAGGTTTTCTGTTCCAGCCCGTTTTTTTTGTTCTTGATCACCACCATGAAGATAGGAGTCAAAGTCCCCAGCCGATGCGTAAAGAAAGCCGACTCCTTTTGGTCCATGGAATTTGTGGGCAGAAGCACTGAGGAAATCAATTCCCAATTCCTCAGGATGGATAGGAAGTTTCCCGATAGCTTGAACAGCATCTACATGATAAGCCGCAGGATGCTCTTTTAAAACACGTCCAATCTCAGCGATAGGTAAGAGACTGCCCGTTTCATTATTAGCATACATAGTGGAAACGAGAATGGTATCGTCACGTAAAGCTTCTTGAATTTGCTGGGCAGTTATTTCTTGATTTACTGGTTGGATGATACTCGCTTCAAAACCAAAATGTTGCACCAGATAATCGATAGTTTCAAGCACAGAATGATGTTCAATAGCTGTCGTAATGATATGTTTTCCACGATTTTGATGACGGAGACAATAGCCGATAATAGCTGTATTGTTACTTTCTGTACCACCAGATGTGAAAAAGATATGTTGAGATTTTGTCCCCAATAACTGGGCTAGTTCCTGACGGGCTTCTCGCAAGAGCTTGCCAGCCTGTCGACCATGACTATGAATACTAGAAGGATTACCATGGGTTTCTTGCATGACCTTGGTCATTTCTGAAATAGCAACTGCTGACATAGGAGTCGTTGCAGCATTGTCCAAATAAATCAAAGAATCACCTTATTTCTTTTTGTTGTAAGCAAAGAGTGGGCTGACTGGTTTTCTTTCATGGATGCGGACGATAGCATCTCCGATTAACTCGCTAGCAGTAATGTAACATACATTTTCTGGAGTTCTTTCTTTAGTTGCTACTGAGTCTGTCACAAGGATTTCCTTGATGTTTGTAGCATCAAGGAGGTCTGCCGCACCTTCAACAAATAAACCGTGACTAGATACTGCATAAATCTCAGTTGCACCTTCACGTTCAACGATTTTGGCTGCTTCAGAGAAAGTACGACCAGTATTTAGAATATCGTCAATCAAGATAGCCTTCTTGCCTTCGACATCCCCAATGATATAGCCTTCGTTACGATCAGAATCGTCTTGGGCGTAGTCAATGATAGCGATAGGGGCATCAAGGTATTCAGCCAAACTACGAGCACGTTTAACACCAGAGTTCTTTGGACTAACAACAACAACATCAGAGCCAAGAAGTCCTTTATCACAGTAGTGCTTAGCAAATAGAGGAACAGTATAAAGATTGTCTACAGGAATGTCAAAGAAACCTTGGACCTGAACAGCGTGGAGGTCAAGCGTTAGAACACGGCTTACACCAGCCTTGACAAGCATATTGGCAACCAATTTTGCAGTGAGGGGTTCGCGAGAAGAAGCGATACGATCCTGACGAGCATAACCAAAGTAAGGAAGGACAACGTTGATACTATGAGCACTTGCACGAACACAAGCATCAACCATGATTAATAATTCCATCAAGTGGTTGCTAACGGGGTAGCTGGTTGACTGGATGATGTAAACATCGTAACCACGGACACTTTCTTCGATGTTGACCTGGATTTCACCATCAGAAAATTGACGAGAGGATAATTTTCCGAGAGGTACACCAACTGTATCCGCAATCTTTTGAGCGATTTCTGGGTTAGAGTTTAGGGTGAAAAGTTTCATGTTGTTTCTATCTGACATTATAGACCGTCCTCTGTAAACTTTGTGAATCTCCTTTGAGAAAGTTCTGTTTTTCAAAGCAAGATTCTTTTATTTTTATCTTTTCTATTCTACCAAAAAAAGGAGATTATTTCAGCTTTTTTTCATGCTTTTAATAAAACGAATTAATTTTGAAGGAGCTTTCTGATAAGTTATGTGATTTTCATCTAAAAATTTCCGAAAATCGGCTTTCCCTTTTTCATGGTCTGTGACTTCAAGCTCGAGTTCATAGTCCGTTTGGTCAAAGTAGTGACTTTCATCTAACGCCATTAAGCCAATTTCTGTTTTCGTTTCATAACGAAGAGTCGAAAGGCAGCCTAAAACAAGCCAGTCATGACTTTCAATACCAATCTTAGCGAGCTTTTCTAGAACGAGCCCTTGAGGTAGTTTTTGTTTTTCTAGGTACGATTCAGCTTCTGGAAGAGTTAGTTTCTGGTTGTATTCCATATTTCCTACAGTTTGAGGCACTTTCAAGGTCAATTCCGCCCAATCTGCAAAAGTGCGAATGCGCATGGCAACCTTCTTTTCACGTAATTGAAAATCAGGTGTGTCAATGTAGTAGTTTTTCTGAAGGACGGGCTGGATATGGGAAAACTGTTTTTTTAGATGATCATATTCCTCTTTTTTCAGAAGTGTTTTCAATTCTATTTCTAAATGTTTCATTTTTTCAACCTTTTCTATATCTTTGAAAGCGATTTATGGTATAATGGACAATGTATTTATTGTATACGAATGTACTGAAAAAATCAAAGATTTTCGACAGAGCAATCAAACATTACAAGGGAGAAAGTATGACCATAGAATGGGAAGAATTTTTAGATCCTTACATTCAGGCTGTTGGTGAATTGAAGATAAAACTTCGAGGAATTCGCAAACAGTATCGTAAGCAAAACAAGCATTCTCCGATTGAGTTTGTAACGGGTCGTGTCAAACCGATTGAAAGTATCAAAGAAAAGATGGCTCGTCGAGGAATTACTTATGCAAATCTAGAACATGATCTGCAAGATATTGCTGGTTTACGTGTCATGGTTCAGTTTGTTGATGACGTTAAAGAAGTAGTTGAGATTCTACGTAAACGCCAAGATATGAGAATCGTTCAGGAACGAGACTATATCACTCATCGTAAGGCTTCAGGTTATCGTTCTTATCACGTGGTTGTCGAGTACACGGTTGATACGATCAACGGAGCTAAGACGATTTTGGCGGAAATTCAAATACGTACTTTAGCCATGAATTTCTGGGCTACGATTGAGCACTCGCTCAATTATAAATACCAGGGCGATTTCCCAGAAGAAATCAGGAAAAGGCTGGAAATCACAGCCAAAATTGCTTATCAACTGGATGAAGAAATGGGTAAGATTCGAGATGACATCCAGGAAGCGCAGGCTCTCTTTGATCCATTGAGCAGAAAATTAAATGACGGTGTAGGAAATAGTGACGATACAGATGAAGAATACAGGTAAACGAGTTGACCTCATAGCAAATAGAAAGCCGCAGAGTCAGAAGGTTTTGCATGAACTGAGGGAAAAACTAAAGAAACAACATTTTATACTGAACGATACCAATCCCGACATCGTCATTTCGATTGGTGGAGATGGGATGCTTTTGTCTGCTTTCCACAAGTATGAGAATCAGTTAGACAAGGTTCGATTTGTAGGTGTTCATACAGGGCATTTGGGATTTTACACAGATTATCGTGATTTTGAGTTGGATCAGTTGGTGACCAATCTCCTACTAGATACTGGTGCCAAAGTTTCCTATCCTGTTTTGAATGTCAAGGTAACGCTTGAAAATGGAGAAGTGAAAACATTTCGCGCCTTAAATGAAGCTAGTATCCGTCGATCAGATCGCACCATGGTAGCAGATATCATCATTAACCATGTTCCGTTCGAGAGATTTCGTGGAGATGGAGTGACTGTTTCAACGCCGACGGGAAGTACTGCCTACAACAAGTCCTTGGGTGGAGCTGTCTTGCATCCGACCATTGAAGCTTTACAGTTGACGGAGATAGCGAGTCTTAACAACCGAGTCTATCGCACTTTGGGATCATCAATCATTATTCCAAAAAAAGATAAGATTGAACTCTTGCCGACACGCAATGATTACCACACGATATCAGTAGATAACAGTGTCTATTCATTCCGTAATATCGAACGGATTGAGTATCAAATCGACCATCACAAGATTCACTTCGTAGCGACACCAAGCCACACTAGTTTCTGGAATCGTGTCAAAGATGCCTTCATCGGCGAGGTGGATGAATGAGGTTCGAATTTACCGCAGATGAGCATGTCAAAGTCAAAACTTTTCTCAAGAAACACGAGGTTTCTAAGGGACTTTTGGCTAAGATTAAGTTTCGAGGTGGGGCTATTCTGGTCAATGACCAACCTCAAAATGCGACTTATCTCTTAGATATTGGAGACAGTGTTACCATTGACATTCCAGCAGAGGAAGGCTTTGAAACCCTTGAAGCAATCGACCGTTCACTGGATATCTTGTATGAGGATGACCACTTTTTGGTTTTGAATAAACCTTATGGAGTAGCCTCCATTCCTAGTGTCAATCATTCCAATACCATTGCCAATTTTATCAAAGGCTACTATGTTAAGCAGGAATATGAAAACCAGCAGGTTCATATCGTGACCAGACTAGATCGGGATACATCTGGTCTGATGCTCTTTGCCAAGCACGGCTACGCTCATGCACGTTTAGATAAGCAGTTGCAACGAAAGTCTATCGAAAAACGTTACTTTGCTTTAGTTAAAGGAGCTGGTGTCTTGGAGCCAGAAGGGGAGATTATCGCCCCGATTGCTCGTGATGTGGACTCCATTATCACTAGACGGGTTGCCAAAGGTGGGAAATACGCTCATACGTCTTACAAAGTTGTAGCGTCTTATGGAAATATTCACCTAGTCGATATTCGCCTGCATACTGGACGAACTCATCAGATACGAGTGCATTTTTCCCATATTGGCTTTCCTTTGTTGGGAGACGATTTGTATAGTGGTAGTCTGGATGACGGTATTAAACGTCAGGCTCTGCATTGTCATTATTTATCTTTTTATCATCCTTTTCTAGAGCACGATTTGCAGCTAGAAAGCCCCTTACCGGATGATTTCAGCAATCTTATTACTCAGTTATCAACTAATACTCTTTAAAAACTATTTGGAGTATAATTTATTTTATTAAAGGAGAAAACTCATGGAAGTTTTTGAAAGTCTCAAAGCCAACCTGGTTGGTAAAAATGTACGCATCGTTCTCCCTGAAGGGAAAGAACCTCGTATCCTTCAAGCGACAAAACGTTTGGTTAAAGAAACAGATGTCATCCCAGTATTGCTTGGTAAACCTGAAAAAATTAAAATCTACCTTGAAATCGAAGGGATCACTGAAGGTTACGAAGTTATCGACCCTGACCACTACGCTAAGTTTGACGAAATGGTTGCTGCGCTCGTTGAACGTCGTAACGGTAAGGTATCAGAAGAAGAAGCTGGTAGACTCTTGCGTGAAGACGTTAACTACTTTGGTGTAATGCTAGTATATATGGGCTTGGTTGACGGTATGGTTTCAGGTGCACTTCACTCAACTGCTGCAACAGTTCGTCCAGCCCTTCAAATCATTAAAACTCGTCCTAATGTTACTCGTACTTCAGGTGCCTTCTTGATGACTCGTGGTTCAGAACGTTATCTTTTCGGAGACTGTGCGATCAACATTAATCCTGATGCTGATGACTTAGCTGAAATTGCTATTAACTCAGCAATCACTGCGAAAATGTTTGGTATCGAACCCAAAATTGCTATGTTGAGCTATTCAAGTAAAGGTTCTGGTTTTGGTGAGAACGTTGATAAGGTAGTAGCAGCTACACAACGTGCGCACGAACTACGTCCAGATCTTGAAATAGATGGGGAATTGCAATTTGATGCGGCCTTCCACCCTGAAACGGCAGCTTTGAAAGCTCCAGGAAGTAAAGTAGCTGGACAAGCAACTGTATTCATCTTCCCAAGTATAGAAGCTGGAAATATCGGTTACAAGATTGCAGAACGTCTCGGTGGTTTCTCGGCTGTAGGTCCTGTTTTACAAGGTTTGAATAAGCCAGTTAATGACCTTTCACGTGGATGTAGCTCAGATGATGTATATAATCTTACACTAATTACTGCAGCTCAAGCAGTTCATCAATAAGATTTAGTCCTCTTTCCCATGGGAAGAGGCTTTTTAGTACTGAGAAAAGGACAGCAATAAGCTTCTATGTTATACTAGATATATGTTAGATTTGAAAAAATACGGTATCGTCATGTGGCCGGAGGAGAAGATCATTTCTTTTCGTGAGAAACTCCTCGACTGGTATGATGAAAACAAAAGAGATTTACCTTGGCGGAGAAGTAAAAATCCTTATCACATCTGGGTATCTGAAATCATGCTCCAGCAGACCAGGGTGGATACAGTTATTCCCTATTATGAACGATTCTTGGACTGGTTTCCAACTGTTGAAAGTCTGGCGAATGCCCCTGAAGAGCGTCTGCTGAAGGCTTGGGAGGGATTGGGCTATTATTCTCGAGTGCGCAATATGCAGGCTGCAGCTCAGCAGATTATGACTGACTTTGGGGGGCAATTTCCAAATACCTATGAAGGAATATCTTGCCTGAAAGGGATTGGCCCTTACACTGCGGGAGCTATTTCCAGTATCGCTTTTAATTTGCCTGAGCCAGCGGTCGATGGCAATGTCATGCGAGTTTTGGCACGCTTGTTTGAGGTTAATCATGATATCGGAGTTCCCAGCAATCGAAAGATTTTCCAAGCTATGATGGAAATCTTGATTGACCCGAAACGACCAGGTGATTTTAACCAAGCTCTGATGGATTTAGGTTCTGACATAGAGGCTCCAGTTAATCCTCGACCTGAAGAAAGCCCTATTAGAGACTTTAGCGCAGCCTATCAGAAGGGAACCATGGATCGATATCCGATTAAAGAACCTAAGAAAAAACCTCTTCCAATTTATCTCAAGGCTTTGGTTGTGCGCAATGATAGAGGTCAATATTTACTAGAGAAAAATGAAAGCGAAAAACTGCTAGCTGGATTTTGGCATTTCCCCTTGATTGAAGTCGAAGAATTTTCTAGAGAAGATGATCAGTTAGATCTTTTTTCTCAAGTCAAAGAGGTAAGCAGTGCATTTGGACCAAGCCCCCAAGAAAGTTTTGAGCAGGATTATGATTTGGAGGTTGATTGGTCCCATCAAGTTTTTGAACAAGTCAAGCATGTATTTAGTCATCGGAAATGGCATATTCAAATCCTAGCAGGTCAAGTGACAGATTTGAAACATTTTTCTGACAGGGAAGTTCGTTGGGTTTCTCCTCAGGAGTTTTCTGATTATCCACTTGCTAAACCTCAACAAAAGATTTGGCAGGCTTATAAAATAGCTCTTGAAGATGAAGACTTACAGTAGCCATTTGTGCCTTCTTTGTATTTTTTTGTTATAATAGATAGAGAAAAGGTGATAACATGAAAAAAATATTAATTGTAGATGATGAGAAACCAATCTCGGATATTATTAAGTTTAATATGACCAAGGAAGGTTATGAAGTTGTTACAGCCTTCAATGGTCGTGAAGCAATTGAGCTATTTGAAGCAGAGCAACCAGATATTATTATTCTAGACTTGATGCTCCCTGAAATTGATGGTTTAGAAGTTGCTAAAGCTATTCGTAAGACTAGTAGCGTGCCGATTATCATGCTATCAGCTAAGGATAGCGAGTTTGACAAGGTTATTGGTTTAGAGTTAGGTGCAGATGATTATGTTACAAAACCTTTCTCAAACCGTGAGTTGCAAGCACGTGTCAAGGCTCTGCTTCGTCGTACAGACCTAGTTTCTGTGGATAGCCAAGAGTCTGATGAGAAGAAGACGCAGCCCTTACAAATTGGTGATTTGGAAATCGTTCCAGATGCTTACGTGGCTAAGAAATATGGTGAGGAATTAGATTTGACCCACCGTGAGTTTGAACTCTTGTATCACTTGGCCTCTCATATTGGACAAGTGATTACGCGTGAACACTTGCTTGAGACTGTCTGGGGGTATGACTATTTTGGTGATGTTCGTACGGTGGACGTGACTATCCGACGTTTGCGTGAGAAAATTGAAGACACACCAAGCCGTCCAGAGTATATCCTCACACGTCGTGGTGTTGGCTACTATATGAAAAATAATGATTGAAGATATTAGACAAACTATTCTGACCAGTGATTTTATCTTTATCCTGATTTTACTTGGCTTTATCCTGGTGGTGACCTTGCTGTTACTGGAAAATCGTCGGGATAACATCCGGTTAAAAGAGATAAATCAGAAGGTTAAGGACTTAATTGCAGGTGATTATTCTCAAGTTTTGGACTTGCAGGGTAGTACAGAGATCACCAACATCACCAATAATCTGAATGATTTGTCAGAAGTTATTCGTTTGACTCAAGAAAATTTGGAACAAGAGAGTAAAAGGCTGCATAGCATTCTTTCCTATATGACAGATGGTGTCCTTGCGACCAATCGCCGTGGCCAGATTACTATGATCAACGATATGGCAAAAAAACAGCTCGGTGTGCAGAAAGAAGATGTTCTGAATAAAAGCATCCTCGAATTGCTTAAGATAGAAGATGAGTATGAGCTGCGTGACCTGATTACACAGATACCTGAGTTGACGATTGATTCTCAGGATGCTAATGGAGAATATTTGAGCCTTCGTGTACGTTTTGCCCTTGTCCGCCGTGAGTCAGGTTTCATCTCTGGTTTGGTTGCCGTTTTACATGATACGACCGAGCAAGAGAAGGAAGAGCGTGAGCGAAGACTCTTTGTTTCGAACGTCAGTCATGAGTTGCGTACTCCTTTGACCAGTGTTAAATCTTATCTCGAAGCCTTGGATGAGGGAGCTCTGTATGATCCTGTCGCCCCTGATTTTATTAAGGTTTCACTCGATGAAACCAACCGTATGATGCGTATGGTGACAGATCTCTTGCATCTATCTCGTATTGACAATGCGACTACTAAACTGGATGTAGAGTTGATTAACTTTACAGCCTTTATCACCTTTATCCTCAACCGTTTTGATAAGATGAGAAATCAGGATGAAGAGAAAAAATATGAGCTAGTGAGAGATTATCCAATAACTTCAGTTTGGATTGAGATTGATACGGATAAGATGACCCAGGTGATTGATAATATTCTTAACAATGCCATCAAGTATTCCCCAGATGGTGGGAAGATTACGGTCAGCATGAAAACCACGGATGACCAGATGATCTTATCAATTTCTGACCAAGGTCTTGGGATTCCAAAACAAGATTTGCCTAGGATTTTTGACCGCTTTTACCGTGTGGATCGCGCAAGAAGTCGTGCTCAGGGTGGAACTGGTCTGGGTCTGGCTATCGCGAAAGAAATCATCAAACAACACAATGGTTTTATTTGGGCAAAAAGCGAATACGGTAAGGGCTCAACCTTTACTATAGTGCTCCCTTATGATAAGGATGCCGTAAAAGAAGAAATATGGGAGGACGAAATAGAAGACTAGAATGAGTGAAAAAGGCTTTAAATACAGTATTTTAGCATCAGGTTCCAGTGGAAATTCCTTTTATCTGGAAACGCCAAAAAAGAAAATCTTAGTGGATGCAGGCTTGTCTGGTAAGAAAATCACCAGTCTTTTGAGCGAAATCAATCGTAAGCCAGAAGATTTGGATGCGATTTTGATTACGCATGAGCATTCAGATCATATCCATGGAGTTGGTGTATTGGCTCGCAAATATGGTATGGACCTTTACGCCAATGAAAAGACTTGGCAGGCTATGGAAAATAGCAAGTATCTTGGCAAGGTGGATTCATCGCAGAAGCATATTTTTGAAATGGGTAAAACCAAAACCTTTGGCGATATCGACATTGAGAGCTTTGGAGTTAGCCACGATGCGGCAGCACCCCAGTTTTACCGCTTTATGAAAGATGACAAGAGTTTTGTTATGCTGACCGATACAGGTTACGTCAGTGACCGTATGGCAGGAATTGTCGAGAATGCGGATGGCTATCTCATCGAATCCAACCACGACGTAGAAATCTTGCGAGCAGGATCTTACGCTTGGCGACTCAAACAGCGAATCCTGTCGGATCTCGGTCACCTCTCTAACGAAGACGGTGCTGAGGCCATGATTCGTGCAATGGGAAATCGGACCAAGAAAATCTATCTAGGACATTTGTCTAAGGAAAACAACATCAAGGAGCTGGCTCATATGACCATGGTCAATCAGCTAGCACAAGCTGATTTGGGAGTAGGAGTAGACTTTAAAGTTTACGACACCTCCCCAGATACAGCAACACCACTGACAGATATATAAAAAAGAAGGCGAGTGCCTTCTTTTTTTTATATTTTTACAATCCAGCAAAGTCCTTGATTTCTTGTGCGGACATGGAAGAGTCGCAACGGACATTGATTTGTCCATCTGCAATGTGAACAAATCCTGGTACGGTTGGGATTCCATAACGTGAGCGGAATTCTTGCAATTCCTTGAGTTGGCTCGGTTCTTCACTGTTGATGAAGTAGATGTGGGCTTTGGTTTCAGCTACGACACCTGCCAATGTACCAGCAAATTTACGGCAGTAAGGGCAAGTTTTACGACCGATGAAGAAGGTTGCAGTTTCTTTATTATCAAGTGCTTCTTGAGCACGGGCAACAGTTGTGACTTCAAGATCTTTAATATTTTCTAAAAATTGTTCCATGAGTTTACCTCGCTTTCATTGATATGTCTAGTATGCCACAAAGTTCCTAAAATTGCTTAGATTTGATACGAAAAAAAGATGAGACTAGTTTATCTCATCTTTATAGAGTGTTATTTCACAAACGCATTGATTTCCGCTTCGATGTTAGCAATCTTAGCTTGTGAATCTTCGTTGCTTTCACCCACAACGGCAATGTAGAACTTGATTTTTGGTTCTGTACCTGAAGGGCGAACTGCAATCCATGAACCGTCAGCAAGTGTATATTTCAACACATCACTTGGAGGAGTAGTCAAAGTTGTCACAGTACCATCAGCAGCAGTAGCAGTTTGAGCCTTGAAGTCTTCTACGACAGTGATAGCTGTTGTGTTCCATTCTTTTGGAGCATTGTTACGGAACTTAGCCATAATCGCTTTGATTTGTTCTGCACCATCGACACCAGAAAGGGTAACAGAGATGGTCTTTTCAGCGTAGTAGCCGTATTCTTTGTAGATTTCTTCGATACCATCAGCAAGTGTCAAACCACGTGAACGATAGTAGGCAGCAAGTTCAGCAACGACAAGAACGGCTTGGATAGCGTCTTTATCACGTACGAATGGTTTAATCAAGTAACCGAAGCTTTCTTCAAATCCCATCATGTAAGTGTGATTGTGTTTTTCTTCAAATTCTTGGATTTTTTCAGCGATAAATTTGAAGCCAGTCAAAACGTTGAACATGGTTGCGCCGTAGCTTTCAGCAATCTTCGTTACCAAGTCAGTTGATACGATGGATTTACAGAGAGCAGCATTTTCAGGAAGAGTTCCAGCACTCTTATGAGCTTCCAAGATGTATTTAGCCATGATAGCACCGATTTGGTTACCTGAAAGGTTGAGGTAGCTACCATCTTTTTGAAGCACTTCAACACCAACACGGTCAGCGTCTGGGTCGGTTGCCACAAGAACATCAGCACCAACTTGACGGCCGAGTTCTTCAGCAAGGGCGAAGGCTGCTTGGTTTTCTGGGTTTGGAGATTTTACAGTTGAGAAGTCTGGGTCAGCAGTTGCTTGCGCTTCAACAACTTGAACTGAGTCAAATCCTGCTTGGGCAAGAGCACGACGAGCCAACATTTCACCAGTACCATGAAGTGGTGTGTAGACAATCTTCATGTCTTTACCGAATTCTTCAATCAAGGTTGGGTTGATGTTTACGTCTTTAACTTCTTTAAGATATTCTGCATCAACAGCTTCGCCAATGACTTCAATCAAGCCAGAAGCTTTTTCAGCTTCTACATCAGCAACTTCGACAGCGAATGGATTTTCGATAGCACGGATGTAAGTGGTTAAAGCGTCCGCGTCATGTGGAGGCATTTGCCCACCGTCTTCACCGTAAACCTTGTAACCGTTAAATGGAGCTGGGTTGTGGCTAGCAGTAATCATGATACCTGCGAAACAGTTGAGGTGACGAACTGCAAATGATAGTTCTGGAGTTGGGCGAAGGCTTTCAAATACGTAAGATTTGATACCGTGTTTAGCAAGAACTGCAGCAGATTCAAAGGCAAACTCAGGTGAGAAGTGGCGGCTATCATAGGCAATCGCAACACCACGCTCTTTTTCATTTTCACCTTTTGACTCAATCAAACGAGCCAAACCTTCTGTAGCTTGACGAACAACATAGATGTTGATGCGGTTTGTACCTGCACCGATCAAGCCGCGCATACCTGCAGTACCAAATTCAAGATTGGTGTAGAAAGCATCTTCTTTTGTTTTTTCGTCCATGTTTTCTAAATCTTG
This sequence comes from Streptococcus sp. A69, assembly GCF_058556195.1. Classification (NCBI taxonomy): domain Bacteria; kingdom Bacillati; phylum Bacillota; class Bacilli; order Lactobacillales; family Streptococcaceae; genus Streptococcus; species Streptococcus sp. A69. The sequence goes on from NZ_JBZUJU010000001.1 coordinate 130,851, forward strand.
ACGAAGATAGTCGGGAAGGCCGGCAAAATCGACCCATTTTTGATAATTTTCTTGGTAAGTCATAGAGTATCTCCTTTATCTATTGCTTTAATCGCTTTCATTATATCACGATTTGATATTTTAGTAAAACGTTAGCATAACTTAAAATGTAGGAAATTTACTTTTATTTCATTGTAGAAGAACAGCCCTATACGCTTTCTAATGAAAAAGAAGATGAATAGTTCGGGTTTATGACTCGAACTTTTTTCATTGCAATTGTGTAAAAGAAAAAAAGATAGTAAAATAGATGTATGATTATTTTACAAGCTAATAAAATTGAACGCTCTTTTGCAGGAGAGGTTCTCTTTGAACATATCAACCTGCAGGTTGATGAACGAGACCGAATTGCTCTTGTTGGGAAGAATGGAGCGGGTAAGTCGACTCTTTTAAAGATTTTGGTTGGGGAAGAGGAGCCAACTAGTGGAGAAATCAACAAGAAAAAAGATATTTCTCTGTCTTACCTAGCCCAAGATAGCCGTTTTGAGTCTGAAAATACCATTTATGATGAAATGCTTCACGTCTTTGATGACTTGCGTCGGACAGAGACACAACTGCGTCAGATGGAGTTGGAGATGGGTGAAAAATCTGGTGAAGATTTGGATAAACTGATGGAGGATTATGATCGTTTGTCAGAGAATTTTCGTCAGGATGGTGGCTTTACTTACGAAGCTGATATTCGAGCGATTTTGAATGGATTCAAGTTTGACGAGTCTATGTGGCAGATGAAAATTGCCGAGCTTTCAGGTGGTCAAAATACTCGTCTTGCACTGGCTAAAATGCTCCTTGAAAAGCCCAATCTCTTGGTATTGGACGAGCCAACCAACCACTTGGATATTGAAACCATTGCCTGGCTAGAGAATTACTTGGTGAACTATAGCGGTGCACTCATTATTGTCAGCCACGACCGTTACTTTTTGGACAAGGTTGCGACGGTTACACTGGATTTGACCAAGCATTCTTTGGATCGTTATGTAGGTAATTACTCTCGCTTTGTCGAGTTGAAGGAGCAAAAGCTAGTTACTGAGGCAAAAAGCTATGAAAAGCAGCAGAAAGAAATCACGGCTCTAGAAGACTTTGTCAATCGCAATCTAGTCCGAGCTTCGACAACCAAACGTGCCCAATCTCGCCGTAAACAACTAGAAAAAATGGAGCGTTTGGACAAGCCAGAAGCTGGTAAGAAAGCAGCCAATATGACCTTCCAGTCTGAAAAAACGTCAGGAAATGTCGTTTTGACTGTTGAAAATGCAGCTATTGGCTATGATGGGGAAATATTGTCAGAACCTATCAACCTGGACCTTCGTAAAATGAATGCTGTTGCGATTGTCGGACCAAATGGGATTGGCAAATCAACCTTTATCAAGTCGATAGTAGACCAGATTCCTTTTATCAAGGGAGAAAAGCGATTTGGTGCCAATGTTGAGGTTGGCTACTATGATCAGACTCAAAGTAAGTTGACCGCAAGTAATACGGTACTTGATGAACTCTGGAATGATTTTAAACTGACTCCAGAAGTTGAGATCCGCAACCGCCTTGGTGCCTTCCTTTTCTCAGGAGATGATGTCAAAAAGTCAGTCGGTATGCTGTCAGGTGGCGAGAAAGCTCGTTTGTTGCTTGCCAAACTTTCAATGGAAAACAATAACTTCTTGATTCTTGACGAGCCGACCAACCACTTGGATATTGATAGCAAGGAAGTGCTAGAAAATGCCTTGATTGACTTTGACGGTACCTTGCTGTTTGTCAGTCATGACCGTTACTTTATCAATCGTGTGGCCACTCATGTTTTGGAATTGTCTGAGAATGGCTCAACCCTCTACCTTGGAGATTATGACTACTATGTTGATAAAAAGGCTGAAATGGAAGTCAGCCAGACAGAAGAAACTTCAACAAGTAATCAAGTAAAAGAAGCAAGTTCAGTTAATGACTACCAAGCCCAGAAAGAAAGTCAAAAAGAAGCCCGTAAGCTCATGCGCCAAATCGAGAGTTTAGAGGCTGAAATCGAAGAGTTAGAAACTCAAAGTCAAGCCATTTCTGAACAAATGCTGGAAATCAACGATGCCGAAAAACTCATGGAATTACAAGCAAAACTTGATAAGATTAGCCGGCGTCAGGAAGAGGCTATGCTTGAGTGGGAAGAATTATCGGAGCAGGTGTAAGAAATGGAACATCTTGGAAAGGTATTTCGTGAATTTCGAACAAGTGGGAAGTACTCCTTGAAAGAGGCGGCAGGTGAATCGTGTTCAACATCTCAGTTATCTCGCTTCGAGCTTGGAGAGTCTGATCTAGCAGTTTCCCGTTTCTTTGAGATTTTGGACAATATTCATGTGACTATTGAAAATTTCATGGACAAGGCTAGGGATTTTCAAAATCATGAACATGTTGCCTTAATGGCGCAGATTATTCCGCTTTACTACTCAAATGATATTACAGGTTTTCAAAAGCTTCAAAAGGAACAGCTTGAGAAAGCAAAGAGTTCGACCAATCCCCTCTATTTTAAGCTGAATTGGATTCTGCTACAAGGTCTTATTTGTCAAAGGGATGCTCATTACACGATGAGGCAGAGTGATTTGGAAAAGGTGGCGGATTATCTTTTCCAAACAGAAGAATGGACCATGTATGAGTTGATTCTTTTCGGGAATCTCTATACTTTCTACAATGTGGACTATGTGGCTCGGATTGGTAGAGAAGTTATGGAACGAGAAGAGTACTATAAAGAAATTGGTAGACATCGAAAACTCGTTTTGATTCTAGCTCTTAACTGTTACCAGCATTGTTTGGAGAACCGTTCCTTTACGGATGCGGACTATTTCGAGGGTTATGTAGAGAAGCTGATTGGAAATGGTATCAAGCTTTATGAGCGCAATATCTTCCATTATCTCAAAGGTTTTGCCCTCTACCAGCGAGGTCAGAAAGAAGAAGGTTGTAGCCAGATGCAGGAAGCTATGCATATCTTTGAAGTGCTTGGACTTCCAGAGCAAGTGGCCTATTATCAGGAACATTATGAAAAATTTGTAAAAAATTAAATTTCCCAAATAAGGGAAAAACAATGTAGCTCCTTTCAGTTTTGATACAATAGTTTCAAAATTTGAGAGGAGCTTTTTATATGAATCGACATGCAATCCAGTTGATTAGTCGTGGGGCTATTAATAAGATAGGGAATATGCTCTATGACTATGGAAATAGTGTTTGGTTGGCATCAATGGGGACGATAGGACAGACTGTTCTTGGGATTTATCAGATTTCTGAACTCGTCACATCGATTCTAGTCAATCCCTTTGGCGGAGTGATTTCAGACCGCTTTTCGCGTCGCAAAATTTTGATGACGACAGACTTAATTTGCGGTATTCTCTGTTTAGCTATTTCTTTCATCAGAAATGATAGCTTGATGATTGCTGCTCTGATCTTCGCCAATATTGTTCAGGCGATTGCCTTTGCATTTTCTCGTACGGCCAATAAAGCCATTATAACTGAGGTTGTAGAGAAAGACGAGATTGTGACCTATAATGCTCGTTTAGAGCTCGTTTTGCAGGTTGTAGGCGTTAGCTCCCCTGTACTTTCTTTCATCGTTTTACAATTTGCTAGTCTCCATATGACACTTGTTTTAGATGCCATTAGTTTTTTCATCGCATTTACCTTAGTAGCTTTTCTCCCCCAAAAAGAAACTCAGGAGCAAGAGGGAAAGACTTTCAGATGGAAAAATATTTTTGCTGATATGAAGGCTGGAATACACTATATTTGGCATCAGAAGGAGATTTTCTTTCTTTTATTAGTAGCTTCCAGTGTTAATTTCTTTTTTGCAGCTTTTGAATTTCTCCTCCCTTTTTCAAATCGACTATACGGGGTAGAAGGAGCTTATGCGAGTATTTTGACTATGGGCGCTATTGGTTCGATTATCGGAGCTCTTCTAGCTAGTAAAATAAAGGCAAGTGTTTATAATCTTTTGATTCTATTGGCTTTGACTGGAGTTGGAGTTTCTATGATGGGATTACCACTGCCAACTTTTCTTTCCTTTTCTGGAAATTTAGTCTGTGAACTGTTTATAACGATTTTTAATATTCACTTTTTTACTCAGGTGCAAACCAAGGTTGAGGGGGAATACTTGGGGAGAGTGCTAAGCACAATTTTTACCTTAGCCATCCTATTTATGCCGATTGCAAAAGGCTTTATGACGGTGTTGCCAAGTGTACATCTTTCTTCTTTTCTGATAATTGGAAGTGGGGTTGTCATCCTGTCTTGTTTCTCCCTCGTTTATGTGCGAAGTCATTTTGAAAAAGAGTTATAATTTCTCTTTTTAAGAAAATATTACACTACGAACCATTTTTCAGCCTTTCTCTATTGTGAGGAGGGCTTGATTTATGGTAGAATAGTTTTATGAATGAAAGAATGAATGAGTTAGTTGCCTTGCTCAATCGCTATGCGACCGAGTATTATACGAGTGACAATCCCTCGGTGTCAGATAGCGAGTATGATCGCCTCTACCGAGAGTTGATCGAATTGGAAGCTGCCTATCCAGATCAAGTTTTAGCGGACAGTCCGACCCATCGTGTTGGTGGTAAGGTTTTAGACGGTTTTGAAAAATACAGTCATCAGTATCCTCTTTATAGTTTGCAGGATGCTTTTTCACGTGAAGAGTTAGAAGCTTTTGATGCGCGTGTTCGAAAGGAATTGCCCCAACCGACCTATATTTGCGAGCTGAAAATCGATGGTTTGTCTATCTCGCTAACTTATGAAAAGGGAATTTTGGTAGTCGGTGCGACACGTGGGGATGGTTCTGTTGGTGAAAATATCACAGAGAACCTCAAGCGTGTCAAGGACATTCCTTTGACCTTGCCAGAAGAACTAGATATCACCGTTCGTGGGGAGTGTTATATGCCACGCGCTTCGTTTGATCAGGTCAACCAAGCTCGCCAAGAAAATGGGGAGCCTGAATTTGCCAATCCTCGTAATTCGGCTGCAGGAACCCTCCGTCAGTTGGATACAGCAGTAGTAGCTAAGCGAAATCTTGCGACTTTCCTCTATCAAGAAGCTAGCCCTTCTACTCGTGATAGCCAAGAAAAAGTCTTGAAGCATCTTGAACAGCTTGGATTTGTAGTTAATCCTAAACGAATTCTGGCTGAAAGCATAGATGAGATATGGGATTTCATCCAAGAAGTTGGACAAGAACGGGATAATTTACCTTATGACATTGATGGGGTGGTGATCAAGGTCAATGACCTAGCAGGTCAAGAAGAGCTCGGTTTTACCGTTAAAGCGCCTAAGTGGGCAGTCGCCTATAAATTTCCTGCTGAAGAAAAAGAAGCCCAGCTCCTTTCAGTTGACTGGACAGTAGGTCGTACGGGTGTTGTGACCCCGACTGCCAATCTAACACCTGTTCAGCTTGCTGGGACCACTGTTAGTCGTGCAACACTGCACAACGTAGATTATATCGCCGAAAAGGATATCCGAAAGGGCGATACGGTTATTGTTTATAAGGCTGGAGATATCATTCCTGCTGTTTTGCGTGTGGTAGAGTCCAAGCGTGTTTCTGAAGAAAAACTAGATATTCCGACTAATTGTCCAAGTTGTGACAGTCATTTGCTTCATTTTGAAGATGAAGTGGCTCTTCGTTGTATCAATCCAAGATGCCCTGCCCAAATCATGGAAGGTTTGATTCACTTTGCCTCTCGAGATGCCATGAATATTACAGGACTTGGTCCATCTATCGTTGAAAAGCTTTTTGCTGCCAATTTAGTCAAAGATGTGGCGGATATTTACTGTTTGAAAGAAGACGATTTCCTCCTTTTAGAAGGCGTCAAGGAAAAGTCTGCTTCTAAACTGTATCAGGCCATTCAAGCATCCAAGGAAAACTCTGCTGAAAAGCTTTTATTCGGTTTGGGAATTCGCCATGTCGGAAGCAAAGCAAGTCAGCTCTTGCTCCAACATTTCCACTCTATTGAAAATCTAGCCCAAGCTGATCCTGAGGAAGTAGCAAGTATTGAAAGCTTGGGTAGTGTGATAGCTCAAAGCCTTCAGACTTATTTTGCTACAGAAGGATCGAAGATTCTCTTAGACGAGTTGAAAGAAGCTGGAGTCAATCTGGACTACAAGGGACAGACAGTAGTAGCAGATGCGGCCTTGTCAGGTTTGACCGTTGTACTAACGGGGAAATTGGAACGCCTCACGCGCTCAGAAGCCAAAAGCAAACTCGAAAGTCTGGGTGCCAAAGTCACAGGCAGTGTATCTAAGAAAACGAATCTTGTCGTAGCAGGAGCAGATGCAGGAAGCAAGCTCCAAAAAGCGGAAGAACTTGGTATCGAGGTTCGAGATGAAGCCTGGCTAGAAAGTTTGTGAAGAATAGTCGAAAACTAGATGTTAGATAGTCTGGAACTATCTCTCCTGATGTGTTTTTATATCTATTAATGCTATTCTATATTGTGCTGAATTTCCCGCTAAATTCTTCAGCATGACTTAAAAAATTAAAATTGAAATTAGGAATTAGGAAAAGAAATGTATAGATACCCAGTAGTCATCCATTTTCACCGAAAAAATGGGGATTATGATGCTTGTTCATTCAGTAGAAAACAGGCAGATTTTAAAGAAAATTTGTATTATGAAAATGACTATTTTGGAGCAAAATTCTCCTTTACAGTTACAAGTGCAGAAAGGCTCGATACTCTGACCTTTTCTGTTGAAATAGATGGAAAGGCAAAAGACTATCTCCTACGGTTTAACCATTATCCACTGTTGACTGAGGTTTGGATTTTGGATGGTGATGAGACGGTTTATTATTCTGAAAATCCAGCCATTGCAAGTCCTTGCTATAAAGATCGAAACCCGTTTGCTTTTGATAAAGCCTTTCACAGTGAAAGTTTTGATCACCATTGGGGATACCAAGGAGAGTTGGGTTATAGTATCTCTGACTACCAGACAAGCTTTAAACTCTGGGCTCCAACAGCTACAGCAGTTCAAGTGGTCGTTTATGAAAATACAAGTAACGACGCGCCGATTTGGAAAACCTTTAATCTTGAGCGTGGGAATAGCTATTCATACAGTCATAAGTACAATACCATTGGTGTTTGGAGTGTAGATCTGGATGAAAATCTTGCAGGTAAAGCTTACCGGTATCAGATTGAGTTTCCACACCACCAGACTTTGACACGAGATCCTTACACTATCGCTACAAGTCCTGACGGGAAACGTTCCGTCATTCTCTCTCAGCAAGATAGACAGGTAGAAGGATTCGAAGTTAAACATGGGACAGAGGCTCCTTGGCGTTTGGAAAATCCATGTAAAGCAGTTATCTGTGAAATGCATATTCGTGATTTTACAAAATCACCGACATCTGGAGTTCCAGAAAACCTTCGAGGGACCTTCCTTGGGGCTGCCCAGACTGGAACAGTTAACCAGTATGGTCAAGTAACTGCCTTTGACTATATCAAAGAACTTGGCTGTAATTATGTTCAGCTCCAACCAATCTTTGATCGCCATAAGGAATACGACGAGGACGGGAATGTAACCTATAACTGGGGTTATGACCCTCAAAACTACAATGCGCCAGAACCAAGTTTCTCTAGTAACCCAAATGATCCTGGACAGGTTATTCGAGACCTCAAGACCATGATTCAGGCATATCATGATGCGGGAATCGGTGTCATTATGGATGTCGTTTACAACCATACCTTCTCAACAGTTGATGCACCTTTCCAAACAACTGTTCCTGATTATTACTATCGTATGAATCCAGATGGAACCTTCCAAAACGGCACAGGTGTAGGAAATGAAACCGCAAGCGAACACGAAATGTACCGCAAGTATATGATTGACTCACTCCTTTATTGGGTGAAAGAATACAATATTGACGGTTTCCGTTTCGACTTGATGGGAATTCACGATGTTAAAACCATGCAGGCAATTCGCTGGGCGTTAGATGAAGTTGATCCGCGTATTCTCACCTATGGAGAAGGTTGGGATATGGGGACAGGTCTTGCACCTTATGACAAGGCCAAGAAGGATAATGCCTACCAGATGCCAAATATTGGATTCTTTAATGATGATCAGCGTGATGCCATCAAAGGAGGAGAAGTTTATGGCTCAATCAAGGCAGGATTTGTTAGTGGTGCTGCTACAGAACCGATTGTAGCCAAAGCTATTCTTGGTAGTCGAGAGTTGGGCTCATATCTTAGCCCAAACCAAGTCCTTAACTATGTGGAGGCCCATGATAATTACAACTTGCATGATTTATTGGTGACCCTTCATCCAAATCACAGTTCAGATAAGATTATGCGTCAGGTTGAGACAGCAACAGCGATGAGCATCCTTATGCAAGGCATGTCCTTTATAGAGTTGGGGCAAGAATTTGGTCGCACTAAACTCCTTGCTACTGGAGAAAATGGCGAGCTGACTGAGGCAGATAGAGAACGGGCTATGAACAGCTACAATGCTCCAGATAGTGTCAACCAGGTCAACTGGGATTTAATCAATGAGAGAAAAGAGAGCATTGACTTTATCCGTCAGATTATTCGCCTAAAAACACAGACCAGCGCCTTCTCCTATCCTACATATGAAGAAGTCTATCGCCATGTCTTCGTCCATACAGCTGCTGAAAATAGTGGGTGGATTGTTTACGAAATTCACGGTGGACCAGAGCACTTATTGGTAGTCTTTAATGCGAAGGGGACTTCCTTCTACTTTGAAAATGCAGGAAATCTTGAAATGCTGGTGTCTAATAGTCGTTCTAAAGAATCAAATGTGATTGATGATACCAGTGTCGTAGTCTTAAAAGTACTCTCGTAAATTAATGTTCTGAAAAGGTTTAGATTCACTAGACCTTTTTTGATTTTTATTGAAAAACCAATATCTAATAGGAATAAAATTCAAATAATTTGAATAATCAAGTTTGTGAAAAAAATATCAATATTTTCACAAAAAGGGTTGTAATTTTCTGAAAATTTGATAAAATAAGTTTTAATCATTTTCAGGAGGAAGAGAATTTGACAAATTATCAGAATTTAGTGAATGGAAAATGGAAATCATCAGAGAACGAGATTGCGATCTATTCTCCTATCAATCAAGAAAAACTAGGCACAGTACCAGCTATGAGTCAGGCTGAAGTAGATGAGGCTATGAAAGCTGCGCGTGCAGCTTTCCCTGCATGGCGTGATTTAGCACCAGTTGAGCGTGCAGCCTATTTACATAAGACAGCAGATATTTTGGAACGTGATAAAGAAAAAATTGGTACCATTCTTGCCAAAGAGGTTGCAAAAGGGATTAAAGCAGCCATTGGAGAAGTAGTACGTACAGCAGACTTGATTCGTTTTGCTGCTGAAGAAGGTCTCCGTATTACTGGACAAGCAATGGAAGGTGGCGGTTTTGAAGCTGCAAGTAAGAACAAACTAGCCGTTGTTCGTCGTGAGCCAGTTGGAGTTGTCTTAGCTATCGCGCCATTTAACTACCCAGTCAATCTTTCTGGATCCAAGATTGCTCCGGCTTTGATTGCAGGGAATGTTGTTATGTTTAAGCCACCAACGCAAGGATCTATTTCTGGTCTCTTGCTAGCTAAAGCATTTGACGAAGCCGGAATTCCAGCAGGTGTCTTTAACACCATCACTGGACGTGGTTCTGAGATCGGAGACTACATCATTGAACACAAGGAAGTGAACTTCATTAACTTTACAGGTTCAACACCGATTGGGGAGCGTATCGGTCGTTTAGCTGGTATGCGCCCAGTTATGCTGGAGCTTGGAGGGAAAGATGCAGCAATTGTCTTAGAAGATGCAGATTTAGAAAATGCAGCTAAGCAAATCGTAGGTGGTGCATTTAGCTACTCTGGTCAGCGCTGTACCGCTATCAAACGTGTCTTAGTTGTAGAAAGCGTAGCAGACAAGTTAGCCGAATTGCTCCAGGCTAAAGTCGCTAAGCTAACAGTCGGTGATCCATTTGACAATGCTGATATCACACCTGTTATTGATAACGCTTCAGCTGATTTCATCTGGGACTTGATTGAAGATGCACAAGAAAAAGGTGCTCAGGCTCTTACACCAATCAAGCGTGAAGACAATCTTCTCTGGCCAGTGCTTTTTGACCAAGTTACAAAAGATATGAAAGTGGCATGGGAGGAACCGTTTGGACCTGTTCTACCAATTATTCGTGTCGCAGATGCGAATGAAGCAGTAGCAATTGCCAATGAATCTGAGTTTGGTCTTCAATCCTCTGTCTTTACAAATGACTTTAAGAAGGCATTTGAAATCGCTGAGAAACTTGAAGTGGGAACCGTTCATATTAATAATAAAACACAACGTGGACCAGATAATTTCCCATTCCTTGGTGTAAAAGGTTCTGGTGCAGGAGTACAAGGAATTAAATATAGTATCGAAGCGATGACAAATGTTAAATCCATTGTTTTTGATGTGAAATAATCTATAAAATCAGGAAAATAACTTCCTGGTTTTATTTTTTCAAAAAAATACAGTAGAAAATTGATAAAAAACGAATGTTTTGGTATTATAATAAAAAAATATATGGAAATTGTTTCGTGTTCTATTTCAGGATATATCATTTTTAAAATGCTCGGTAATTTTTTGAAGACTTTCATAAAAAAATATGATTTTCTTCGTAAATTACTTGAAAGTTATCTTAAAAGAGTGTATAATAAAAATATAGAAAACGCTTACAAAGAGAAAGGGGATTGGATGAATAATCAAGAAGCATTAAGAACCTTTACTACAGGTGAAAACTTTCACCTCCAGCATTATTTAGGAGCACATAGAGAGGAGAAAAACGGAGAAATTGGTTATACTTTTAGGGTTTGGGCCCCAAATGCACAAGCAGTTCATCTAGTTGGAGATTTTACTGATTGGGTTGAGAATCAGATTCCCATGGTTCGTAATGAAGCAGGTGTTTGGGAAGTCTTTACGACTCAAGCTCAGGAAGGTCAGATTTATAAATATCATATTACGCGTGCAAATGGTCACCAGATTATGAAGATTGATCCGTTGGCAGTTTATTTTGAAGCTAGACCGGGTACAGGAGCAGTTCTGACCAATATCCGTGAAAAGAAATGGAAAGATGGACTTTGGCTAGCGCGTCGCAAACGTCTGGGATTTTTCGATCGACCGGTTAATATATATGAGGTCCATGCAGGATCTTGGAAGAGAAATCCAGACGGTAGTCCCTATACTTTTTCGCAACTGAAAGACGAGTTGATTCCATACTTAGTTGAGATGAACTATACACATATTGAGTTCATGCCATTAATGGCTCACCCACTTGGCTTGAGCTGGGGCTATCAGCTTATGGGTTACTTTGCATTTGAACATTCCTATGGTACACCTGAGGAATTCCAAGATTTCGTTGAAGAGTGTCATATAAATAATATCGGTGTTATCGTAGACTGGGTTCCAGGTCATTTCACTATTAATGATGATGCCTTGGCATATTATGACGGTACACCAACTTTTGAATACCAAGACCACAACAAGGCTCATAACTATGGTTGGGGTGCGCTGAATTTTGACCTCGGGAAAAATGAGGTCCAGTCTTTCTTGATTTCAAGTATTAAATTTTGGATTGATTTTTACCACTTAGATGGCATTCGGGTAGATGCAGTAAGCAATATGCTTTACCTAGATTATGATAATGCTCCTTGGACTCCAAACAAAGATGGTGGAAACCTTAACTACGAAGGTTATTATTTCCTTCAACGGTTGAACACAGTGATTAAGTTAGCTCATCCAGATATCATGATGATTGCAGAAGAAAGTTCATCAGCGACAAAGATTACTGGTATGAAAGAAATGGGTGGCCTTGGATTTGACTATAAATGGAATATGGGCTGGATGAATGATATTCTCCGTTTCTACGAGGAAGATCCGATTTACCGCAAGTATGACTTTAATCTTGTGACTTTCAGCTTTATGTATGTTTTCAATGAAAACTATCTCCTACCTTTCTCACACGATGAAGTGGTTCATGGCAAAAAGAGTATGATGCATAAGATGTGGGGAGATCGCTACAATCAGTTCGCTGGTCTGCGCAACCTCTACACCTATCAAATTTGTCATCCAGGTAAGAAACTCTTGTTCATGGGTAGTGAGTACGGGCAATTCCTAGAGTGGAAGTCTGAGGAGCAGTTGGAATGGTCTAATCTAGAAGATCCGATGAATGCCAAGATGAAGCATTTCACTTCACAACTAAATCAATTCTATAAAGAGCATCGTTGTCTTTGGGAAATTGATACTAGTTATGATGGTATAGAGATTATCGATGCTGATAATAGAGATCAGAGTGTCCTTTCCTTTATTCGTAAGGGCAAGAAGGACGAAATGTTAGTCTGTGTCTTTAACATGGCACCAGTTGAACGTAAGGACTTTACGATTGGTTTACCTGTTGCAGGTATTTACGAAGAAGTTTGGAATACAGAATTAGAAGAATGGGGAGGTGTGTGGAAAGAACACAATCAAACAGTTCAGACTCAAGAAGGCTTATGGAAAGATTACGAGCAGACTTTGACCTTCACCTTGCCTGCTATGGGAGCAAGCATTTGGAAGATCAAGCGTCGTTTGAAACCAGCTAAGAAAAAAGAATAGCAGGCTGTTGATTACAATTTTTAATATTTTAAAAACGGATGTACTTGTATTGGACTTGAAACACAAGAGAAATGGATTTCCTATTATTTTTATAAAAAGTTTGACTTCCGACCTTCTTTCGATTTTAACGTTCACATGTCTTTATAAAGGAGTAGAAAATGAAGAATGAAATGCTAGCTTTGATCCTTGCGGGTGGGCAAGGAACACGTCTCGGAAAACTCACTCAAAGCATTGCCAAACCGGCGGTGCAATTCGGTGGGCGCTACCGTATCATTGACTTTGCTCTTTCCAACTGTGCAAACTCTGGGATTCATAATGTTGGTGTTATTACGCAGTACCAACCTCTTGCTTTGAACAACCATATTGGGAATGGTTCTAGCTGGGGACTAGATGGTATTAACACAGGTGTTTCTATCCTTCAACCCTACTCTGCGAGTGAGGGAAACCGTTGGTTTGAAGGGACCAGTCACGCTATCTACCAAAATATCGACTACATTGATAGTATTAATCCTGAGTATGTTTTGATCCTTTCTGGTGACCATATCTACAAGATGGACTACGATGATATGCTCCAATCACATAAGGATAACAATGCCAGTCTGACTGTAGCTGTTCTAGACGTACCTCTAAAGGAAGCTAGCCGTTTTGGTATCATGAATACAGATGCCAATAACCGTATCGTTGAATTTGAAGAAAAACCTGCTCAACCTAAGTCTACAAAGGCTTCAATGGGGATTTATATTTTTGATTGGAAACGTCTCCGCAATATGCTTGTTGCTGCTGAAAAGAACAAGGTAGATATGTCAGACTTTGGTAAAAACGTTATTCCAAATTACCTTGAGTCTGGAGAAAGCGTCTATGCTTATGAATTCAAAGGCTACTGGAAAGACGTTGGTACTATCGAGTCTCTATGGGAAGCCAATATGGAATACATTGATCCAAACAACGCTTTGGATAGTCGTGATCGTCAGTGGAAAATCTACTCACGGAACTTGATTTCACCACCAAACTTTATTGGAAAACACGCTCATGTAGAAGATTCTTTAGTTGTGGATGGCTGTCTCGTGGATGGAACTGTTAAGCATTCTATTCTCTCAACAGAAGCGCAAGTACGTGAGGGTGCTGAAGTAGTAGACTCTGTAATCATGAGTGGTGCCATTATCGGAAAAGGTGCAAAAATTAAACGTGCCATTATTGGTGAGGGTGCTGTTATTTCTGAAGGTGTCGAAATTGATGGAACAGACGAAGTACAAGTAGTAGGATACAATGAAGTAGTGGGGGTAGCATCAGATGAAGATTGATAAATATTCAGCCATTTTAGGAAACACAGTTGGTTTTCATGATATGTCAACGTTAACAGAACACCGTCCGGTGGCTAGCTTGCCATTTGGAGCAAAATATCGTTTAATTGATTTCCCTCTTTCTAGCCTTGCAAATGCTGGTGTTCGTAGTGTCTTTGGAATTTTCCAACAAGACAATATCAGTTCAGTCTTTGACCACATTCGTTCAGGACGTGAGTGGGGCTTATCTACCCTTCTCAGCCACTACTATCTAGGTATTTATAATACGAGTGTTGAAAGTAGCACAGTTGGGAAAGAATATTACCAACAGCTTCTCACTTATTTGAAACGTTCAGGATCAAATCAGACGGTTGCACTTAACTGTGATATCGTGGTGAATATTGACCTCAATCAAGTATTCCATTTACATACTACTGCCGGTCGTCCGATTACAGTTGTTTATAAGAAATTACCTAAAAAGGATATTTCAGATGTTAATGCCATCTTGGAAGTGGATGAAACAGACCATGTTCTTTCTCATAAACTTTTTGATGCCAAATCAACAGATGAACTTTTCAACATGTCTACAGATATATTCGTCGTTGATACTCCGTGGTTGATTGAACGACTTGAAGAAGAAGTTCAAAAAGAATATCCAGAAAAATTACGCTATGTACTCCGCGATTTAGCTGTAAAAGAAGGTGCTTTTGCTTACGAATACACGGGCTATCTAGCCAATATTCACTCCGTTCAATCCTATTATCAAGCCAATATTGATATGTTGGAGTCTCAAAAATTCTACTCTCTCTTCTCACCTAACCAAAAGATTTATACCAAGGTTAAGAATGAAGAACCAACCTACTATGCGAATACTTCAAAAGTAAGTACTTCTCAGTTTGCTTCTGGTAGTATCATTGAGGGTGAAGTAGTTCAGTCAGTCCTATCTCGTAACATTTATGTTCACAAAGATAGTGTGGTGAAGGACAGCATTTTATTCCCTCGTGTTGTGATTGGTCAAGGTGCCCAAGTTGAATATGCTATCTTGGACAAAGGCGTTGAAGTTGCGGACGGTGTTGTCATTCGAGGAACGGCAGAACATCCAGTTGTAGTTAAGAAGGGTGAAACAGTAACAGAGGACATTTATTCATGAAAATTTTATTTGTAGCGGCAGAAGGAGCACCCTTTTCAAAAACAGGTGGTTTGGGCGATGTCATTGGCGCACTTCCTAAATCACTTGTAAAAGCAGGACACGAAGTTGCAGTTTTCTTGCCTTATTATGATATGGTAGAAGCTAAGTTCGGTGACCAGATAGAGGATGTTCTCCACTTTGAAGTCAGTGTAGGATGGCGTAGACAGTACTGTGGTATTAAGAAAACGGTCTTGAATGGCGTTACTTTCTACTTCATTGATAATCAGTATTATTTCTTCCGTGGCCATGTGTACGGTGATTTTGACGATGGTGAACGCTTTGCCTTTTTCCAACTGGCTGCTCTTGAAGCCATGGAGCGCATTGACTTTATCCCTGACCTTCTCCATGTTCATGATTACCACACAGCCATGATTCCCTTCTTGTTAAAAGAAAAGTACCATTGGATTCAGGCATATCAAGGAATCAGAACAGTTTTAACCATTCACAATTTGGAATTTCAAGGTCAATTTTCTGAAGGAATGTTGTGGGATTTGTTCGGTGTTGGGTTTGAACGCTATGCTGATGGCACCCTTCGCTGGAATGATTGCCTTAACTGGATGAAAGCAGGAATTCTCTACGCAGATCGTGTCACAACCGTTTCCCCTAGCTATGCACATGAGATTATGACCAGTCAGTTTGGTTGCGGTTTGGATCAGATTCTTCGCATGGAGTCAGGTAAGGTTTCAGGTATAGTTAATGGTATTGACGCCGATCTTTATAATCCTCAAACAGACCCACTTTTAGACTATCATTTTGATAAAGAAGATTTGTCTGGAAAAGCTCAAAACAAAGCAAAATTACAAGAGAGAGTTGGGTTGCCTGTGAGAGCAGATGTTCCGCTAGTTGGGATTGTCTCTCGTTTGACCCGCCAAAAAGGTTTTGATGTCGTTGTAGAAAGCTTGCATCGTTTCTTACAGGAGGACGTTCAAATAGTCCTTTTAGGAACAGGTGACCCGGCTTTTGAACATTCCTTCTCTTGGTTTGCTCAAGTCTATCCTGACAAGCTATCAGCAAATATCACTTTTGACGTCAAGCTCGCTCAAGAAATCTACGCAGCTTGTGATCTCTTCCTCATGCCAAGTCGTTTTGAACCATGTGGCTTGTCACAAATGATGGCTATGCGTTATGGAACACTACCATTGGTTCATGAAGTGGGTGGACTAAGAGATACAGTTCAATCCTTCAATCCGATCGAAGGAACTGGTACTGGATTTAGCTTCGACAATTTAACACCATACTGGCTTAACTGGAGTTTTCAAACAGCGTTGGATGTTTATAAGTACCAGCCGGACGTTTGGAAAAATCTACAAAAACAAGCTATGGAATGTGATTTCTCATGGGATACAGCCTGCAAATCTTACCTGGACTTGTACCATAGTTTAGTCAACTAATAGATAAAATCGTATGATTCTTTCATACGATTTTTGGGCTGTTTAGAAAAGAGGAGAAGTGATGACTCAAGTAATGGGGCTCTGTGTCATGGATGTTGATGGCACCCTGATAGCAGAGGAAGTGATTGATCTTTTAGGAAGAGAAGCAGGTTGCGAAGCCGAAATTTCGCAAATTACAAGTCAGGCAATGCGAGGTGAACTGGATTTTAAAACAAGTTTAAGAGCAAGAGTGGCTTTGTTAAAAGGTCTTCCAATTTCGGTCTTTGATACTGTCTTCAAATCCATTCACCTGTCCAAGAATGCTCAAGAATTTATCTCCATTCTTCAAAAGAAGGGCATCCTCGTCGGTCTAGTGTCTGGTGGCTTTACACCAATAGTTGAGAGATTGGCAGAATCCCTTGGTATCTCCTATTTCTCTGCTAACCAGTTGGAAGTCAAAGACGGTTTTTTAACAGGAAAATTAGTTGGTGAAATTGTGACAGGTCAAGTAAAAAATGCTACTCTTGAGAAATGGAGAAAGGAATTAGAACTACCCAAAGAAAGAACGATTGCTATCGGTGATGGTGCCAATGACCTCTTGATGTTAAAGACAGCAGGCCACGGTATAGCCTTTTGTGCCAAAGAAGTCGTAAAAGCAGAGATAGCTTGTCATGTAGATACGAGGGATTTTTTGGAAGTTCTTCCTTTGATTGATTTCTTAGAATGAGAGGGAACTATGAAAATTGTAATTGCACCCGATTCTTTTAAGGAAAGTTTGACAGCAGAAGAAGTCGCCCAAACTATGAAAAAAGGCTTCGAACAGTCAATAGCGGATGTAGAATGTCTGCTCTGTCCTGTTGGTGATGGTGGGGAAGGAACTGTAGATGCTATTCGCCATTCTCTTGAACTCGAAGAAAAATGGCAAGAGGTGACGGGGCCTTTTGGGCTAAAAGAATCAATGCGCTACTTTCAAAGAGATCAAATAGCGCTCTTCGAAGTTGCTGACTTGGTTGGTCTTGGAAAGATTCCGCGTGAGAAACGAAACCCTCTCCACATCCAAACCAGAGGAATTGGAGAGCTGATTCACCATCTCATTGATCAAGGAATGAAAGAAATCTATATCGGAGTTGGTGGTACGGCTAGTAATGACGGTGGGATAGGCATTGCTGCTGGTTTAGGTTATCGTTTTTATGATAAGAATGGAAAAGAATTACCAGCTTGTGGTCAGACTTTGCTTGAGTTCGAGTCAGTTTCAGATAGCGAGTTGTATAGAATTCCTGAAGATGTGAAAATTCGCATTTTAGCGGATGTCGTGAGCCCTCTATGTGGTCATCAAGGGGCAACCTATACATTTGGCAAGCAAAAGGGCTTGGATCCTGCTTTATTTGAGATAGTAGATCTGGCTATGCAGCGGTTCTATGAAAAATTATCGCCTTCTACCCTATTTCTTAAAGGAGCAGGGGCAGGTGGGGGTATTGCTGCTGGGCTATGTGCTTTTGCTGAGGCCTGTATCGTATCTGGGATTGATACTTGCTTGGATTTGATAGACTTTGACAAGAAAGTTTCAGATGCCGACTTGGTTATTGTTGGAGAGGGCAGACTGGATAGTCAAAGCTTCGCTGGGAAAGCTCCTATCGGTGTAGCAAAAAGAACCCCTAACAGAGTTCCAGTTATTGCTATTTGTGGTAGTCTTGCTGACGATTTGCCTCCCCTACCATTTGAAAATATACAAGCAGCATTTTCCATTTTAGAGAAATGTGAACCTTTAGAGAATAGTTTGAAGAATGCAAGTCTCTATTTGGAGCACACAGCTACTAATATCGGTCATTTATTAAATATGAGGAAGGATTAACCTAACCATTTTTTCCAGATTGATTTTTTAGGAGTTTCTGTCTTTTTCTCCTCCCAGAGATTCGAGAATGCAAGTCTAAGGTCTTTTTCATCTACTTGAACAGGTTCGTTCGTGTGAATGACAAGGCCGAAAGGAGAGGTGATATGATCATCTGAAACAATAGTCGCCTGGCAGTTGCTTTCCTTTGCTTGTTTTAAGTAAAAGACTTGTTTGTCAAACTCGATATTTGGTGAGATTTTCACAAAAAGTTCCTCTACCTTTTCTTGAAAACCATCTAAAATAGAGAAAAATCCATGTTCTAATTCAGGACTATTGGCAGTACTGATATCCGCGTATCCAAGAACTCTTTCCTCGAAAGTACCGAGGTAGCGGCGTTGTTCGTCAGGGTTTAATTTCGGCCCACCATGAGCTTTTTCTAGTAGTTGTTTTGATAAATCTGTCATAAAAACAGTATATCACAAAAATCGCATGAAAACAGACAAAAGAAAGCGATTACTTTATAAAGTTAAGGAAAATTTGCACAAAGATAACGTTTTTCCTTGAAAAACGCTTATTTTTAAGGTATCATAGAGGTGTAAAAAATTTAACTCAAAGGAGAGTAAAAAATGTCAATTATTACTGATGTTTACGCTCGCGAAGTCCTAGACTCACGCGGTAACCCAACACTTGAAGTAGAAGTTTATACTGAATCAGGTGCTTTCGGACGTGGTATGGTTCCATCAGGAGCTTCTACTGGTGAACACGAAGCAGTTGAACTTCGCGACGGTGACAAATCTCGTTACGGTGGTCTTGGTACACAAAAAGCTGTTGACAACGTAAACAACATCATCGCTGAAGCTATCATCGGCTACGATGTACGTGACCAACAAGCTATCGACCGTGCTATGATCGCACTTGACGGTACTCCTAACAAAGGTAAATTGGGTGCAAACGCAATTCTTGGTGTGTCTATCGCTGTAGCTCGTGCTGCTGCTGACTACCTTGAAATCCCACTTTACAGCTACCTTGGTGGATTCAACACTAAAGTTCTTCCAACTCCAATGATGAACATTATCAACGGTGGTTCTCACTCTGACGCTCCAATCGCTTTCCAAGAATTCATGATCGTACCTGCTGGTGCACCAACATTCAAAGAAGCTCTTCGTTGGGGTGCTGAAATCTTCCACGCTCTTAAGAAAATCCTTAAATCACGTGGTTTGGAAACAGCCGTAGGTGACGAAGGTGGATTCGCTCCTCGTTTCGAAGGAACTGAAGACGGTGTTGAAACTATCCTTGCTGCAATCGAAGCTGCTGGATATGTTCCAGGTAAAGATGTCTTTATCGGATTTGACTGTGCATCATCAGAATTCTATGATGAAGAACGTAAAGTTTACGACTACACTAAATTTGAAGGTGAAGGCGCTGCTGTACGTACTGCTGCAGAACAAATCGACTACCTTGAAGAATTGGTAAACAAATACCCAATCATCACTATCGAAGATGGTATGGATGAAAACGACTGGGACGGTTGGAAAGCTCTTACTGAACGTCTTGGCGGTAAAGTTCAATTGGTTGGTGACGACTTCTTCGTAACAAACACTTCTTACCTTGAAAAAGGTATTGCAGAAGGTGCTGCTAACTCAATCCTTATCAAAGTTAACCAAATCGGTACTCTTACTGAAACATTCGACGCTATCGAAATGGCGAAAGAAGCTGGTTACACTGCCGTTGTATCACACCGTTCAGGTGAAACTGAAGATTCAACAATCGCTGACATCGCAGTTGCAACTAACGCAGGACAAATCAAGACTGGTTCACTTTCACGTACAGACCGTATCGCTAAATACAACCAATTGCTTCGTATCGAAGACCAACTTGGTGAAGTAGCTGAATACCGTGGATTGAAATCATTCTACAACTTGAAAAAATAAAATAGTTCAGTGAACTATTTTATCCCGAATCTTGAAATTCAAAAGTTCGGTCGTTGATCTAACAACTTTTTTGGCCCCTCGGATTTTATCCGAAGGGCTTTTTGTATATAAAGGCAAAAAATAGAAAATAGTTTATGGTATAATAGACAAAAACACTTGTATTAGGAAGAAATTATGTCTAAAGAGATTGATATTGAGTATTACCACCAGCTAGCCTTGCAAAAGCAGAAGGAGCATCGTAAAGTGTTAGCTAATCTAAAGAAAAAGCCACCAAAGAATCTAGATAAGATAGCTCAGGAGATCCACCAAGAAGTTTTTGCTGAGATAGATTGTACTGCCTGTGCTAACTGTTGCAAGACTTTGGGACCAGACTTTAAAGAGGCAGACATCACCCGTATTGCTAAGTACTTTAAGATGAAATTACCGGCTTTTGAAGCGGAATTTCTGCAGGTGGATGAAGATGGAGATAAGGTTTTCAAATCCATGCCCTGCCCCTTTCTAGAAGGAGACAATCTCTGCTCAATCTACGACGTTCGTCCCAAGGCCTGTCGTGAGTTCCCCCATACAGACCGGAAAAAGATCCATCAAATTAATCATTTGACGATTAAGAATACCTTGACCTGCCCAGCAGCCTATCTCTTTGTTGAGAAATTAAAAGATAAGTTATAGAATTTACACCTTTAAATCTTGTACAAAGATTCTAGGGTGGAAGTATCCTGTATTTGTTAGAATATAGATAGAATTGAACATGGCATAAAGCTATGTAAAAAAGAAAAAATTACCTAGAATCAGAAGAACCAGCGTTAATTTTCCTATTTTCACTTTGCTTTTAACGACCTTTGTATCTTGTGGAGGTAAGAAAAGAAGAATATGATGCATCAATTCAATCAAACCATGGATTATTTGGAGCAGCAACTGACTGGAGAAGTGGATATGAAAAGATTTCAGCAGCTATCGGGCTATTCTTACCCTCTCTTTAGCAGGCTATTTTCTATCCTGGCAGATATGACTTTAGCAGAATACTTGCGCAATCGCAGGCTGTCAGAAGCTGTGACAGACTTGCGGGAAGGCTCTGAGAAGGTCATTGACATAGCGATGAAATACGGCTATGAGTCTCCGGATGCCTTCAGCGCAGCCTTTAAGAAATTCCATGGTTCAACCCCCTCAGAAGTTAGGAATGGAAAACCTTATCGGGTTTTTCCTAGACTTCAATTATCCTTAAAGATTACAGGAGGAAAGAATATGGATATCAAAATTCAAAAGAAACCTGCTTTTACCGTGGCAGGCGTCCTATTGGAAGCTATTGACAATAGCAAATGCCCGTCTGCTTGGGAGCATCTCTATGCCCATCACAGCTTTGAAAGCCTAGAAAGTTTAGGCAGTGGCCAATCCTTTGGTGTCTGCTCGGAAGTCAAAGAAGGTGAAATCATCAACTACATGGCAGCTTATGATGTGACGGATAAAACTAAAGCAGAAGAACTAGGTCTGTCAATCAAAGACATCCCAGCAGCTGAATATGCTATCGTCCCAGTCAAAGGTCCTATACCAGCTAGCATTCACAATGCTTGGAAGTATGTTTTGGAAGTCTTTTCCCCCGAAACTGGCTATCGCCACTCAGGTGCACCAGACTTTGAAGTCTATACCGAAGGTGACATGTCGTCACCAGACTATCAAATGGAACTCTGGATACCAGTGATCAAGAACTAGAACATTTTCTGATTTTTTATAAAGATGCAAATCGAACTCTGTAGAAAGAATCTCTACAGAGTTTTTTATTGTTGACATTCATGCCCTTAAATTAAACATACCATATTTTTTGTTTGGATTTTATGGGGCATGAGAATAGTTTTCTCGGTATAATAGTCCCATAGAAGATAAGGAGGCAGGAATATGCAGATGTATTTTGGAGATGTGTCACTTTGCTATAGCTATTCATTGGCAATGGCACTGGATGCCTATGGTTATGACTATAAAGCAGAGTTTTTAGAGGCAATCATGGCGATGGGAAATGGCGCTAGTATCGTAAAGGAAGATGACCAGCACCCTCTAGTATTTTTTGATAACGGAATGCCAGATCTTTCTATCTCTCATTCTTTAAAAATACTAGGATTTGACTATGAGGACTTCTATCTAAAAGGTGGAGCAGAAGTTGATTTGGAAGAAATTAAAAGAAAGTTGGAAACCTTTCTGTTCAATGGACCTGTCGTACTGGGACCTCTTGATATGGGCCATCTGACTTACAACCCCAATCACACAATCCTTTATGGCGTGGATCACTTCGTAACCGTGTATGACATTGATGATCAGTATCTCTATTTGCATGATCCAGCTGGTTTTGCCTGTATGAAGGTTGCTTTTAATGACATATTAGAAGCTTGGAAGGCGGAGGCTATTGACTATAAGCGTGGAGCATACTCCATGTGGGGGAATTTTAAGCGGCTCAAGACTCCTAGTCAGACTGAAATCTATCAGGAAACAGCAAAGATTATGAAGAACCGATATCTGAATGGCCAAAACGATATTTTGGAATGCTATGCAAAAGCAGTTGTTGAAAACGGCTTAAATACCGAGCAAAAACAATTGCATCAGTATTTCAGCTTTAAACTTGCAGCTGTTCGAAATCTCTATCTCAGTAAATTTTTAAAAGATCATGATCCAGAAGGGGCAAGATTAAAAGAGGAATTGGCTACATTATTTGGCCAAGCCCACCTTTCATGTTTGAAAGAAGATTATCAAGAACTAGCCCACTTGCTCTATCAGATAGCAGAAGTAGATGGTCGCTTTAGAGATTTATATGTAAACTAGTGACTATAAGCATAAAAAAACTAGTTAGTAAAAGCAGCTTTTCGTAAAATGAAGAACTGCTTTTTGATTATGGTATAATGAAGTGAGGAAATATCTTATTCTACTTGAAAATGAAGGGAGAACGCCTATGCCTAGACCGAGAACGAAAGAGGAATTAGTGTTAGCCTCTAAGGAAAACTACGAAAAACTTAATCTCCTAATTTCTCAGTTAAGTGAAGAGGAGCTACAGACTTCTTTTGATTTTTCAAAAGACCAAAAGAAAAAAGAAGCTCACTGGAATAGAGATAAAAATCTACGGGATGTCCTGATCCATCTCTATGAATGGCATCAGTTACTTTTGAATTGGGTAGATTCTAATCAAAAGGGTCATGAAAGACCTTTTCTCCCCGAGCCTTATAATTGGAAAACTTATGGGGAAATGAATGTCGCTATTTGGAAGAAGCACCAGAAAACGTCTTTAGAAGAAGCGACTAGACTACTAGAGCAATCGCACGAAGAGGTTTTAGAGTTGATAGAAGGCTTCAGTAATGACGAATTGTTCACAAAAGGTATCTATAAATGGACGGGTGGGACAAGTCTAAGCTCCTACTTTGTGAGTGCCACTTCCAGTCACTATGATTGGGCTCTGAAAAAACTCAAAGCTCATCAGAAAAATTGTAAGACTAGCTAGTTGAAGTGCTATTGAAATTCACCAAAGGTTCTTCTAATCTTCGAATAGCTTGGTGCTCGTAATTTTAGAGCTATTCTAGCTTTAGAATCCTTCTAAAATTAAAATTTAGGGTTGTCATAAACTTAGAATAGCACCAAAACATTTATATCAATGTAATTCTAAGTTTAGAATTACATAGATATTTATGAAGTCGAGCTGTTCGACGCTTAGATTGCCTTGATTCTGAGAAATGTTGACTAGAAAATGGAACAAATGACTTTTTTCTGATATAGGATGATAGATAGATGGGGGAGATGATGAGCATACAAAAAGAGAAAGTTAGAAAAGAGTTGGTGTCCCTCTGCTTGGGAGAGCTTGCAGCCGTTCTATCCTTTTGGTTGTGTTTTTTCCTTTTGAAAAATAGGCTTGGTGATTGGAGGAGTCTAGTCTCTATTCTCTATCCGTTGTCTCTGCTGACATTTATTTTGCTTCAAGGTTCAATCTATTGGGCAATTTTGATTAGAAGACTGTCGAATCCTCAGTTCGGAAGTGGAAATGTCCCTAGAATATATGGTGGGCTCAGAATACTAGACCTTATTTTACTTATTTCAGGCTTTCCTTTTATTATCTGGAATACCCAGAGTATCCTAGGGCCTATCTTAGCTACGTTGATACAGCTTTTTGCCTTTATCGAATGGGTTAATTATTTCCTCGTACGCCTATCTTATAGTTTGAATCCACTTGTTTTATGGAAACGAATTACCAAGGGAAAACTTGAAAAGAGCAGAATAGCCAAGGAGTTGGGGTAGGGGAGTGTAGTATTTAAGATTTTGAATCCTTTAAATCAATTCAGATAACGATAACTGCATATTTACAGTATGAAGAAATCATAACAGATTTCAATGAAAAACTATAGCATACATTTGTAGAGTAAATCGCCATCACGGTTGAAAAAAACGCAATCTTTACTTTAAAAAGTGGGCAAGAAATAGAACTATGATTTCTTGCCCACTTTTTCTATTGTTTACGGATAAATAGGATATTAGTAAATATTTTTTATTATGGTATAATATGTCTAAATCTAATAAATTAATGAAGGGAAATTTATTAACGTTAGAAGGATAAGTGAAGTAAATATGAACCATAATTTAAGTGCAAAATTAGGACTATTTTCCTTTGTAGAAGCTAACAATGTTATTATTCTAAAACCTAGTGAATTAAAAGATGCTAAAATCCCAAGCAATCACCATCTCTACATGATAATTGGTATTACCAGGACTTTAATCTCAGGTTGCAAATATACTGATAGTCCTAATCCAGATCTGCTTGTAGAAGTAGAAACTAATAGTGGAGACAAAATTGAACTTACGATAGAAATACCGGAAGTTATTCGCAGTTTAGAAGTAAGCAGCGATAAGCGAAAATTATATATAAATGATGAGGAGTTTTTGATTTCAGATTTATTATTTAAAGTGAATAGACAAGTATTGGGTGAGATATTGTATATTGGGCAAGCAAAAGGTAATAAAGAATCTAGAAATACCGGAAAACGATTGATTAACCATGAAACTCTTCAAAAAATATTAGCTGATATAATTGATTCTAAGTTAGATTTCGACATACGCTTAATAAGTTTTTCTGTTAAGGAAGATTTGATGTGGACTAACCTTACTACAGAAAGCACCTCAAATGCTGAATTATCTGATATTTATGACATATCAAGTCATAGTTTTCAGATTAAAATACAAGAGTCTGATTTTATTAACTTAGTTGAAGCCAAACTTATTAATTATTTTAAACCTGCTTATAATGATAGATTTACACAGGGTAAAGTACCTTCAAACAAACATACTTCTTATAGGCAATATTTAATACTTTTCAATGATATGTCAATAAACTTATACAAGCTTTCTAAATTCGTATTTAAGAAAAATGGTCAATTCTTTTTTCCTCAAAAAGATATAATAAAATATGCTATCAATGAAACGGAATATATAGATTTAATTGATAGATATATCGTATAATATTAAAAGAAATTTTAAAGATTAAAAACAGTGCATCCCCTAGAAAGGAAAACTCTCAAATTGCCCTACAAATTTCTACTCTTCGACCTCGACCACACCTTGCTTGATTTTGATGCTGCTGAGGATGTGGCTTTGACGCAACTTCTAAAGGAAGAAGGAGTTGCGGATTTTCAACCCTATAAAGACTATTACATTCCTATGAACAAGGCTCTCTGGAAAGACTTGGAGCAAAAGAAAATCAGTAAACAAGAACTGGTTAACACGCGCTTTTCTCGTTTATTTGCTCATTTTGGACTGGAGAAAGAAGGTAGTTTTCTTGCCCAGCGTTACCAATTTTATCTCGCTCAACAGGGACAAACTTTTTCAGGTGCTCACGAACTCTTGGACAGTCTCATCGAACGAGATTATGACTTGTATGCTGCGACAAATGGGATTACTGCCATCCAGACAGGACGTCTGGCTCAATCTGGTCTGGCTCCCTATTTCAACCAAGTTTTTATCTCCGAACAGTTACAAACACAAAAACCTGATGCACTATTCTATGAAAAAATCGGTCAGCAGATTGCAGGATTTAGCAAAGAAAAGACGCTGATGATTGGAGATTCCTTAACGGCTGATATTCAAGGTGGCAATAATGCTGGTATCGATACTATCTGGTACAATCCCCATCATCTCGAAAATTACACACAAGCCCAGCCGACCTATGAAGTTCATTCTTACCAAGACTTGCTGGATTGTTTGGATAAACTGTAAAAAGTGGTTTAGATAGCCACTTTTTGCTATAATAGAAGCAGTAAAAACGAAGGAGTTGGCGATGCAACACTCATCTTGGCATGCTTTGATTAAGGAGCAATTACCTGAGGGTTATTTCGGGAAAATCAATCAGTTTATGGATCAGGTCTATGCTCAGGGAACTGTTTATCCACCTAAGGAAAAGGTTTTTCAGGCTCTCTTGACTACTCCTCTGGAAGAGGTTAAGGTGGTGATTCTAGGGCAAGACCCTTATCACGGGCCAGGTCAAGCTCAGGGCTTGAGTTTTTCTGTACCTGACTCTATCCCAGCTCCGCCATCCTTGCAAAATATCTTGAAAGAATTGTCAGATGATATCGGGGTTAAGAAATCCCATGATTTGACGGCTTGGGCTGAGCAAGGTGTCTTACTTCTCAATGCTTGTTTGACCGTTCCTGCTGGGCAGGCCAATGGTCATGCTGGACAGATATGGGAGCCCTTTACAGATGCTGTGATTCGGGTTGTCAATAATCTAGACAGACCTGTAGTCTTTGTACTCTGGGGCGCTTATGCACGCAAGAAGAAGGTCTTGGTTACCAATCCTCACCACTTGATTATCGAATCAGCCCATCCTAGTCCTTTATCTGTTTTCAGAGGATTTTGGGGTTCTAAGCCTTTTTCCAAGGCCAATACATTTTTAAAAGAGACAGGACAAGAGCCAATCGATTGGCTTAGATAAGGAGAGAATATGCCTCAATTAGCGACGATTTGCTACATTGATAACGGAAAAGAACTGCTTATGCTGCATCGCAATAAGAAGCCGAATGATGTCCATGAAGGCAAATGGATTGGTGTGGGTGGTAAGTTAGAGCGAGGGGAGACCCCTCAGGAATGCGCAGCGCGTGAAATCCTCGAAGAAACAGGCCTCAAAGCCAAGCCAGTTCTAAAAGGTGTTATCACTTTTCCAGAGTTCACGCCAGATTTAGACTGGTACACCTATGTTTTTAAGGTGACAGAGTTTGAGGGTGACTTGATTGACTGCAATGAGGGGACGCTGGAATGGGTTCCCTATGATGAAGTCTTGAGCAAGCCGACTTGGGAAGGCGATCACACCTTTGTTGAGTGGCTTTTAGAGGACAAACCCTTCTTTTCAGCCAAGTTTGTTTATGATGGGGATAAATTGTTGGATACCCAAGTTGATTTTTATGAATAAAGGAGAAAGCAGATGCTACTAATCAAAAATGGTCGTGTAATGGATCCCAAGTCTGGTCTGGATCAAGTCTGTGATGTTTTGGTTGAAGATGGAAAGATTATCAAAATTGCCCCTGAAATCAAGGAAGAAGGAGCAGAGCTAATTGATGCTACTGGTCTTGTAGTTGCGCCTGGACTAGTTGATATTCATGTTCATTTCCGTGAACCTGGTCAGACCCACAAGGAGGACATCCATACTGGGGCACTAGCGGCTGCTGCAGGTGGTTTTACAACGGTTGTCATGATGGCTAATACCAATCCAACCATCTCAGACGTAGAGACTTTGCAAGAAGTTCTCCAGTCTGCTGCCAAGGAAAAGATTAATATCAAGACAGTTGCGACCATTACTAAGAACTTTAATGGCCAAGACTTGACTGACTTTAAGGCACTCTTAGAAGCTGGTGCGGTTGGTTTCTCAGATGATGGTATTCCACTCGAAAGCAGCAGGGTTCTCAAAGAAGCCTTGGAAACTGCTAAAAAACTTGGCACCTTTGTTTGTCTACACGAGGAAGATCCCGGCTTGAACGGTATTCTTGGCTTTAATGAAAACATCGCTAAAGACCACTTCAAGATCTGTGGTGCGACAGGGGTAGCAGAATACGCTATGATTGCGCGTGATGTCATGATTGCCTATGCAACTAAGGCCCATGTTCACATCCAGCATTTGTCTAAGGAAGAAAGTGTCAAGGTAGTGGAATTCGCTCAAGGTTTGGGAGCGCAAGTCACAGCAGAAGTGGCACCACAACATTTTTCTAAGACAGAAGCTCTTCTTTTAACTCAAGGGAGCAATGCCAAAATGAATCCTCCGCTTCGTTTGGAGTCAGACCGCCGTGCCGTTATCGAAGGTCTCAAGTCAGGTGTTATCACAGTTATCGCAACGGACCACGCGCCTCACCATGCAGATGAGAAAAATGTAGAAGATATCACCAAAGCGCCATCTGGTATGACCGGTTTGGAAACCTCTCTTTCTCTTGGTTTAACTTATTTGGTGGAAGCTGGTGAGCTAAGCTTGATGGAATTGCTTGAAAAAATGACTGTTAATCCAGCCAAACTTTACAACTTTGAAGCTGGTTACTTGGCTGAAAATGGTCCAGCGGACATCACTATCTTTGATGATAAGGCTGATCGTACTGTTGGTCCAAACTTCGCTTCGAAATCAGCTAATTCTCCATTTATCGGGGAAACTTTAAAAGGGCAGGTTAAATATACTATCTGTAAGGGACAAATCGTCTACCAAAACTAGATGGGATTCTGCTCTATAAACTATAAGAATAGAGAGCGTATATGTATCCAACCCATCAATTTAAAGATAAGTTTGTCCTATTTCTTAAGATATTTTTCCCTATCCTGATTTACCAGTTTGCCAATTATTCTGCCTCTTTTGTTGATACAACCATGACTGGACAGTACAATACCATGGACTTAGCAGGAGTATCAACTGCAACGAGTCTATGGAATCCTTTCTTTACTTTTTTAACAGGGATTGTTTCGGCCATGGTTCCCATCATAGGCCATCATCTGGGAAGGGGCAAAAAGGAAGAAGTAGCATCTGATTTTTACCAATTTATCTACTTGGCTTTCGGACTGTCTTTGGTCTTGCTTGGAATGGTAGTATTCTTAGCGCCACCTGTCTTAAACAACATCGGACTAGAAGCTCAAGTGGCGGCAGTTGCAGTTTCTTATCTTTGGTACCTGTCTATCGGGATTATTCCCTTGTTGCTTTTTAGTGTCATTCGGTCATTGTTAGATTCTCTTGGTTTGACCAAGTTATCTATGTATCTGATGCTCCTATTACTTCCGCTAAATAGTGGTTTTAACTATCTCTTGATATATGGAGCATTCGGTTTTCCTGAGCTTGGTGGTGCAGGAGCAGGGCTGGGAACTTCCCTAGCCTATTGGGTTTTATTGGGGATTTCTCTGCTTGTTTTGTTCAAACAAGATAGGTTAAAAGCGTTACATCTTGAAAAACGCATTCCACTCAATATAGATAAAATCAAGGAAGGTGTTCGATTAGGTCTACCAATCGGGGGAACCGTATTTGCTGAAGTAGCCATTTTCTCCGTGGTTGGACTAATCATGGCTAAGTTTTCATCGCTCATCATTGCCAGTCACCAGTCAGCTATGAACTTTTCGAGCCTCATGTATGCTTTCCCCATGAGTATTTCCTCTGCTATGGCGATTGTTGTGTCTTACGAGGTGGGGGCTAAACGTTTTGAGGATGCAAAAATCTATGCTCGTCTAGGGAGAATAACCGCCCTTATGTTTGCAGGTCTTACCCTGTCCTTTCTCTACATTTTTAGAAATCGTGTAGCAAGTTTATATGGAAATGACCCTCAGTTCATTGAAACAACTGCTATATTTCTAACCTACAGTCTCTTTTTCCAGCTAGCTGATACCTTTGCGGCTCCGCTCCAAGGAATTTTAAGAGGGTATAAGGACGCTATCGTTCCTTTCTATCTTGGTCTAATCGGGTATTGGGGAGTAGCGATACCTCTAGGATACCTACTAGATCAGGTAACTGACTTGGGGGCATTTGCCTACTGGATTGGGTTAATTGCCAGCTTGATTGTTTCTGGTTGTTTGTATCAATGGCGTCTGAAAACCGTAATGAAAAGATTGAGTTAATTTTAAGAAATTATCCCGAAAAACAACTTTGTGAAAAAATGCTCTAACTAGAGAGAATCCCTGTTTTAACAGGGGTTTATTTTTTTATATTGTGAAATTTTATTAGCCATATACTTTGACAGTATATACTAAAAAAGGTAAAATAGTAAGGTAAGTACAAAGTTAGAAAGGCAAGATTATGTCAACTTTAGATAAGAATCTTTTGCTAGAGATGTTCCGTAAGATGGAAGAAATCCGTCGCATGGACTTAAAAATTGCTCAGTTAGTGAAAAAGGGGAAAGTTCCCGGTATGACTCACTTTTCTGTTGGAGAGGAAGCCGCTAACGTGGGGGCTATGTTAGCTCTCAATCCAGATGATCTGATTACATCAAACCACCGTGGACACGGGCAAGCTATTGCCAAAGGGATTGACCTCAACGGAATGATGGCTGAAATCCTCGGGAAATACACTGGAACCTGTAAAGGAAAAGGTGGTTCTATGCATATCGCTGACCTGGATGCGGGTAACCTTGGTGCCAATGGTATCGTAGGTGGTGGTATGGGAATCGCTGTCGGTGCGGCCCTCAGTCAGCAGATGCAACATACGGGTAAAATCGTCGTCTGCTTCTTTGGAGATGGTGCGACCAACGAAGGTGTTTTCCACGAAGCAGTGAACATGGCTTCTATTTGGAAACTTCCTGTTATTTTCTACTGCATTAACAACGGTTATGGGATCTCTGCGGATATCAAGAAAATGACCAATGTGGAGCATATCCATCAACGTAGCGCTGCTTACGGAATTCCTGGAATGTTTATCGAAGATGGAAACAATGTCATCGACGTTTATGAAGGATTTAAGAAAGCCGTAGACCATGTTCGTGGTGGCAATGGACCAGTCTTGATCGAAAGTGTAACCTATCGCTGGCTTGGTCACTCATCATCTGACCCTGGTAAATATCGTACGCGTGAAGAAGTGGAATTGTGGAAACAAAAAGACCCAATCGAAAACCTTCGTAACTACCTCGTTGAGAACAACATTGCAAGTGCAGAAGAATTGGAAGAAATTCAAGCACAAGTCAAGGAAGCAGTAGAAGCTTCTGTTAAATTTGCAGAAGAAAGCCCATTCCCACCACTAGAATCAGCATTTGAAGATATTTACGCAGACTAAGGAGAAAGAGATAAAATGGAAACAAAAACAATGTCGTTCCGTGACACCATTATCCTTGCTATGTCTGAGGAAATGCGTCGCGATGAAAATGTATTCTTGATGGGAGAGGACGTCGGTGTTTTCGGAGGGGACTTCGGAACTTCTGTTGGAATGCTCGAAGAATTTGGTCCAGAACGTGTCCGTGACTGTCCGATTTCTGAAGCTGCCATCTCCGGAGCAGCAGCAGGAGCGGCCATGACAGGACTTCGTCCAATCGTCGATATGACCTTCATGGACTTCTCGGTTATTGCAATGGACAATATCGTCAACCAAGCCGCTAAAACACGTTATATGTTTGGTGGTAAAGGTCAGGTTCCAATGACAGTTCGATGTGCAGCTGGTAACGGAGTTGGTTCTGCAGCTCAGCACTCTCAGTCTCTAGAGTCTTGGTTTACACACATCCCTGGTCTCAAGGTTGTAGCTCCAGGTACACCTGCGGATATGAAAGGACTGCTCAAGTCTTCTATCCGTGATAACAACCCTGTTATCATCCTTGAATACAAGTCAGAATTTAACCAAAAAGGGGAAGTACCAGTTGATCCAGACTACACAATTCCACTTGGAGTTGGGGAAATCAAACGTGAAGGTACAGATGTAACAGTCGTTACTTATGGAAAAATGCTTCGCCGTGTGGTTCAAGCTGCCGAAGAATTGGCAGAAGAAGGAATTTCAGTTGAAATTGTGGACCCACGTACCCTTGTACCGCTTGATAAGGATATCATCATTAACTCAGTGAAGAAGACTGGTAAGGTGGTGCTTGTCAACGATGCCCACAAAACAAGTGGCTATATCGGAGAGATTTCAGCTATTATTTCAGAATCAGAAGCATTTGATTATCTAGACGCACCAATCCGCCGTTGCGCCGGAGAAGATGTGCCAATGCCTTACGCACAAAATCTAGAAAATGCAATGATTCCAACAGTTGAAAGCATCAAAGATGCAATCCGTAAGACTTATAACAAAGAATAATACATAATATAAGTTATGTAAATAAAATAAAAAAGACGAGAAACTTTGTATCTTTTAGGTGCATAACCCTTTTCGTCCTTAATATCTTAGTATAGAATTGGAGAGGTCATGGCTAATGACAAGCTAAGAGCGACTCCTGCGGCTAGAAAGTTAGCGAATGATCTAGGGATCAATCTCTACGACGTTTCTGGCTCAGGTGCAAACGGTCGTGTCCACAAAGAAGACGTGGAAACTTATAAAGACACAAACGTGGTTCGCATTTCGCCACTTGCAAAACGAATTGCCCTCGAACATAACATTGCTTGGCAGGAAATCCAAGGAACAGGTCACCGTGGTAAGATCATGAAGAAGGACGTTTTGGCCTTACTTCCTGAAAATATCGAAAACGACACCATCAAGTCTCCTGCTCAAATCGAAAAAGTGGAAGAAGTTCCAGACAATATCACTCCTTATGGTGAGATTGAGCGTATTCCGATGACACCAATGCGTAAGGTTATCGCCCAACGTATGGTCGAATCCTACCTAACTGCGCCAACTTTCACGCTCAACTACGATGTCGATATGTCTGAAATGCTAGCTCTTCGTAAGAAGGTTCTTGAACCAATCATGGAAGCAACTGGTAAGAAAATTACGGTTACTGATCTTCTTTCACTAGCTGTTGTTAAGACATTAATGAAACATCCTTACATCAATGCTTCATTGACAGAAGACGGCAAGACCATTATCACTCATAACTATGTCAACCTGGCGATGGCGGTTGGGATGGATAACGGATTGATGACACCTGTTGTCTATAATGCTGAAAAAATGAGCTTGTCAGAGTTGGTTGTAGCCTTCAAAGATGTTATTGGCCGTACCTTGGATGGTAAATTGGCTCCGAGCGAACTCCAAAATTCAACCTTCACAATTAGTAACTTGGGAATGTTTGGCGTTCAGTCCTTTGGTCCGATTATTAACCAACCAAACTCAGCTATCCTCGGGGTTAGCTCAACAGTTGAAAAACTTGTAGTTGTCAATGGTGAGATTGTCATTCGCCCTATCATGAGCCTAGGATTAACCATTGACCACCGTGTTGTAGATGGTATGGCTGGTGCTAAGTTTATGAAAGACTTGAAAGCCTTGATTGAGAATCCGATCTCAATGTTGGTTTAAGTCAGCTATTGTATTTTAGAGATTTAGATAAAGGAAGTAAGACATGGCCTTAGAAGTAATTATGCCAAAAGCCGGCGTGGATATGACAGAAGGACAAATCGTCCAATGGAATAAAAAAGTCGGTGAATTTGTAAAAGAAGGAGAAATTCTTTTGGAAATCATGACTGACAAAGTCAGCATGGAATTGGAAGCCGAAGAAGATGGATACTTGATTGCCATCCTTAAAGGAGATGGTGAAACTGTTCCAGTAACTGAAGTTATCGGTTACCTTGGTGAAGAAGGGGAAAACATCCCAACTGCTGGAGCGGCTGCGCCAGAATCAAAACCTGCACCTGCAGCTAGTGCCTCAAACGACGATGGTAAGAGCGATGATGCCTTTGATATCGTTGTGATTGGTGGAGGTCCTGCTGGATATGTGGCAGCAATTAAAGCAGCCCAACTCGGTGGTAAGGTTGCCCTTGTTGAAAAATCTGAACTCGGTGGAACGTGCTTGAACCGTGGATGTATCCCAACGAAGACCTACCTTCACAACGCTGAAATCATCGAAAACATCGGTCACGCAGCAAACCGTGGTATCGTCATCGAAAATCCAAACTTCACTGTAGATATGGACAAACTCCTTGAAACCAAGTCTAAGGTTGTTAATACTTTGGTTGGTGGAGTTGCAGGTCTTCTTCGTAGCTACGGAGTTACTGTTCATAAAGGAATTGGTACCATCACTAAAGACAAGAATGTCTTGGTTAATAGTTCGGAATTGCTTGAAACCAAGAAAATCATCCTTGCTGGTGGTTCAAAAGTCAGCAAGATTAACGTCCCTGGTATGGAATCTCCACTTGTCATGACCAGTGATGACATTCTTGAAATGAACGAAGTGCCAGAGAGTCTCGTAATCATCGGTGGTGGCGTTGTCGGTATCGAACTTGGCCAAGCCTTCATGACATTTGGTTCAAAAGTAACTGTTATCGAAATGATGGACCGTATCGTTCCAGCTATGGATGCTGAAGTTTCTAAGAACCTTCGTTTGATCCTTGAGCGTAAAGGAATGACTATCTTGACAGGTACAAAACTGCAAGAAATCATCGAGGAAAATGGTCAACTTCGTATCAAAGCTGAAGGAAAAGACGATATCATCGCGAGCAAAGCTCTTCTTTCAATCGGTCGTGTTCCAGACCTTGAAGGTATTGGTGATGTTGAGTTTGAATTGGATCGTGGACGTATCAAGGTAAACGAATACATGGAAACTTCTGTTCCAGGTATCTACGCACCAGGTGATATCAATGGTACCAAGATGTTGGCTCACGCAGCCTTCCGTATGGGCGAAGTTGCCGCTGAAAATGCGCTTAAAGGAAACCATGCTGTTGCCAAACTGAACTTGACTCCTGCAGCCATTTACACTCTTCCTGAAGTAGCAGCAGTAGGTCTAACAGAAGAACAAGCTCGTGAGAAATACGATGTAGCCATCGGTAAATTCAACTTTGCGGCTAATGGACGTGCTATTGCTTCTGATGCAGCTCAAGGTTTCGTAAAAGTCATTGCAGATAAAAAATACGGAGAAATCCTTGGTGTTCATATCATCGGTCCTGCAGCTGCAGAATTGATCAACGAAGCGTCAAGCATTATTGAAATGGAAATCACTGTTGAAGAAATGCTGAAGACTATCCACGGACATCCAACATACTCTGAAGTGATGTACGAAGCATTTGCGGATGTTTTAGGAATGGCTATCCATTCACCTAAGAAAAAATAAAACGAAGATAGATTAGACTGGAAGATATTTTCCAGTCTCTATCGTATAAAGGGATATCATGAAATACATTATCAATCATTCAAACGACACTGCATTTAATATCGCCTTGGAAGAATATGCCTTTAAATACTTACTAGATGAGGATCAAATCTTCCTTCTTTGGATTAACAAGCCATCTATCATTGTTGGGCGTCACCAGAATACTATCGAAGAAATCAACCGTGATTATGTTCGAGAAAATGGTATTGAGGTAGTCCGCCGTATCAGTGGTGGTGGAGCTGTTTATCACGATTTAAACAACCTCAACTACACCATCATTTCAAAAGAAGATGAAAACAAGGCCTTTGACTTCAAGAGCTTCTCAACTCCAGTTATCAATACCTTGGATCAACTAGGCGTTAAAGCTGAGTTCACAGGCCGTAATGACCTTGAGATTGATGGCAAAAAATTCTGTGGCAATGCCCAGGCCTATATCAATGGGCGTATCATGCACCACGGTTGCTTGCTCTTTGACGTTGATTTGTCAGTCCTTGCTAACGCCCTCAAGGTTTCAAAAGATAAATTTGAATCAAAAGGTGTGAAATCTGTCCGTGCTCGTGTTACCAATATTGTCAATGAATTACCAGAAAAAATCACAGTTGAAGAATTCCGTGATTTGCTATTGGAATACATGAAAAAAGAGTACCCAGAAATGACTGAATACGTCTTTTCAGAAGAAGAATTGGCGGAAATCAATCGTATCAAGGATACCAAGTTTGGTACTTGGGACTGGAACTACGGTAAATCACCTGAATTTAACGTCCGTCGTGGAACAAAATTCACTAGTGGTAAGGTTGAAGTTTTTGCCAACGTCATTGAATCAAAAATTCAAGATATCAAGATCTATGGTGACTTCTTTGGTATCGAGGACGTTGCAGCTGTAGAAGATGTCCTTCGCGGCGTGAAATACGAACGCGAAGATGTCCTCAAGGCACTAGAAACTATTGATATCACACGCTACTTTGCTGGAATTAGCCGTGAAGAAATTGCTGAGGCAGTTGTTGAATAAAGTCAAAGATATCCATTCAACATGGATATCTTTTATCTTAAACTTGATATTCAAAAAAATGAGAGTATAATATAGAGGAAGTCTGAAACAAAAAGGGGATCAAATTCAATGATTAAAGTTCCAGTGGCAAATCTTGGTCTATTTGAACAGTTAGATCGTATCGTAGTGGCTTTTTTTAGGAAGCAACAATCTTCCAGTCCATATGATTTGAATGTCAGTATTACACAAGAACATCTTGACCAGAAAAAGCAAGAGCTAGAACCATTAGGCTATCAAGCTGTCCAACTACCATTAGGAATGGCTTTAGATAATATCATTCAACAACCTTATTATAAAAACTTAATCATTGGTGGACTTGCTCCCGACGAAATTATGGTTAGTAAAGAAGAATTAATACCTTTGAAAGATATTGTAGATAGTTTTTGTATTATGTACGCTGCAGCGAATAACCGACTAGAAAATAGTAAAGCTTATGAATTTATGAAAGATAAGACAGTATTCTTTATTGGTAAACTGTTAACTGACGATCTTAAAAATGGTGACGAAATTTCGTATATGGGAATCGGAAGAGAATCAGCTGATGGAACTTCTTATGAAGCAGTAAAATGTTTTCTAACTAAAGAGAGTGCTGAGCAATACAATGATTCAAAAAAACCTGTGAGCCCAGCAAATCTAGCCTATCTGCAAGCCTTTTGGGGTAAACCAGTAATTATAGAGCCACACCGTAACTACTGGATTGAGTTTAAATAACTAAAAAACGAAAGATAAAAGGAATTGATCTTTCGTTTTTTAGCGATAGTTGATTTACATAATTTATAATATGTAACACTTATAAACTATCCAAAGCATTCTTTTGTTCATCATTGACGATATGGGTATAGAGGTCAGTGACTTGTGTGCTAGCATGACCTAACTGATGGCTGACCAAAACTTGCGATTTAGTAGCATCATAGAGCCTAGTCGCCAGGGTATGGCGTAGTTTGTGGGGAGTTACACGGACTTTGAAGTCTTCTGAATACTTAGCAACCATTTTCTCAACACTAGAAGCATCGATACGATTGGGAGCACCACGATATAAGGTCAGAAATAATGCTGTATCTGTCTTTTCCGTCTTATAGCGTTGATTTCGAATGGCTAGATAATTTTCAAGATAAGGCTTAGCAAAGGCCGCGACATTGACAGAATCACGTTTGCCCCCTTTTCGAGTGACATCAATCACCATCATCTTAAGATTGAGATCTCGAAGATCCAGGTTAACTGCTTCAGAAAGACGAACACCAGAGGCAAGAAGAAGTGCTATAATGGCTAAATCTCGCTCTTTGTTCTTATTAAAGGAAGATAAGGCACGATTTGAGAGTGTTTTAGGGTATTCCTGGTCGATATAGTACAGAAAACCTTCTGTTTCATCACCTAAAAAGAGTTTTTGCTTGATGTTTTCAGCTCTGGCAGCAAGGGTTTCTTTCTTTTTCTTGGTTGAAACTTTCTTCATTACATTACGATAGAAATAGGGCTCTCCTTGGTCATTTTCAACTTCCTCAGTTAGATACTTGTAAAGACTAGAAAGTGCTGACAAGGTCCGATTGATGGTCGTCTGAGAGACACCTTGTTTGGTTGTATTGGCGTTCAGCAAAGGACGTTCTCGTAGATAGAGGATAAAGGATTCCATATCTTTCTTTGACATGTTTTCCAAGACCGATAAAGGAATATCAGCCATTTTATCAGCGTTTGAAATCCCAGACTCCAAAACCCAGCTGAAAAATCGATCATATTCCTTGAGGTATTCGTACAAGGTTGTAAAACTATAGGGGACAGCAAGCTTAGATTGGTAGTATTCCAGAACATACCAGGGCATGATTTGTTTTAGTTTGTCGATTCGTTCCAGTAGAATCTCACGTTTCATGTATTTTCTCCATAATTAAGTCTACTAGTAGTATAGCATAGACTAATATATTTTTCAAGAAAATTATAGTTTTTCGGAAAGATGTCATAAGTGTTTACTGTTTTTAGAACCAAACAAAAGGATAACCAAAAAAATTTTTTAAGCCAATTATACTCAATTATGTACTTTATTTAAGTGAACACTGGAAATTTTTTACTACTCTCAATTCAGTTGAAAATGTACTTTATTTAAGTGAAAACTAAAAAATTTTCAAATGTACATTTTGACAATAAAAAAACACTCTAATATCAATTTAATGAAATTTAGAGTGTTTTTATTTATCTATATTTTTTCAAACTGTACAAAGTGTTCTTGCTTTCTTCTGTGGCCTTTGCAAATGGAACACGACCTTTTATTGCGTTTTTTGTATGCCATTCTTTCTTTTACTTGAATTTTGTAACGGTGATTAAGATTTTCTTGACATATCCACCATACAGGCAGAATACTCAACTCTGTAATTTCAGTTGGACTTACTATCAAGGAGTTATTTAGATAATCCCACTCATTCATTAGACTTTGTTGCGTTGTTGCTAAATCGTTAAATCCTTTTAATACTTTTTGATTTCTACAGTATGGACAAGAATTTTCTCTGTAAAATTTTTCTTTAATAACTTTCTGATATTCTCCAGTACATACAGGGCATTTCCACCATGCATTATATGTTGAATTTGCCCTTACTGAAGACATTTCTTGTTTATTTAATGATGACCATTCTTTAATTAACCAAGGATGTGTTGTTTCAAGATCATTATAACCTTTTGCAGTCTTCTTAAAAGAACAATATGGACAACATTGGTCGTTTTTGTGGCGATCAGAAATTTTTGCTTTAAAACTTCTGTGACATTTTCGACAAATCCAATTGGTTAAAGCATTTGAATCATAAAAGAAGGTATCAATATCACCATTCAGTTCTTTTACCCATTCATTGTTTAAGTACGGTTTAACATAGCTTAGTGTTTCATTTGGTTTAGGAATTTTTTTATTACAGTAAGGACATATAGAATTGAGACTATTAGAATTATTGTTTGTAAACACACCTAGAACAATCCCTAATCTCTCCTGAAATTCTAAATCACAACAATCACAAATCCAATTAAATATTTTATTCTCGGTTTCTGACGATTTCGTCACCTCATCAGGTTTTTCTACATTCTTGCTACTCCAAAGGTCACACAACTCAGGATAAGTATCTGCAATTGTATTATAACCTTTTAATGCTTGTTCATCATTACAATATGGACAGCTATCTATTACTTCTTTTCTTATTGGAATTGAACAAAGGTATTCACCTTGACAAACAGAACACTTCCACCAATATTTTTTTGTTTCAATGTGGCTCAATGCTAAATGAACAGGCAATCCATTTTTATCGCTCCATTCTTCCTGTAATTTTGGGAAATTATAGAGTATATCATTGTTAAAAACAAGTGTATCCCAATCACAACGATTAGGACAAGTTTGAAAATTACTATTCTCTAAGTCGGTTCTTAAAATCATTTCAATTGGACTACAATAAAAACTGACTTTGCAGCAAGGGCATTTCCAATTTATGCATTTAGAAGACTTATACCAGTATTCAGAAATAGGTTTATCATTACTTTTATCCCAAAATTTCTCTAAATAAGGATGAGTTTCTTGTAAAGTATTATATCCTTTTAACATCAATTTATTATCACAATAAGGGCAGCCTTCAAGATGCCTTTTGACAACACTACATTCATATTGACCATGACATTTAAAACACTGCCATCTTACTAAGATGTTGGATAAACTATCAATCATATTACTTTTTACATGAGTTGGAATAAATTGCTTAAAAAGATTTCTATCTGTATGTAATAGGGGGTTCGCTTTCACTTTAATTGGGGTATCGAATGTAGCTTTACAGTTAGTACAATAGAAACTATATCTTTTGATTCTTGAAATTAGCTGATCAATAGACAACTTAAAGATATGGTCACATTTGTCGCATTTCCAATTTCTAGGGATTGTAACATTGTCACTTAACTTCAGATCATTAAACTCTACATCGTTTTGCTCCCCTGGAAGATAAATTTTCCGAAGATTAGGGTATGCTTTA
This sequence comes from Streptococcus sp. A69, assembly GCF_058556195.1. Classification (NCBI taxonomy): domain Bacteria; kingdom Bacillati; phylum Bacillota; class Bacilli; order Lactobacillales; family Streptococcaceae; genus Streptococcus; species Streptococcus sp. A69. Next base: position 171,255 of record NZ_JBZUJU010000001.1, read on the forward strand.
GTGTAAGGTACAAAATGTGTACTTTCATTACATCCGACATGAACAAGCTCTTGATTATGTTTATTGATTAATTTAGAAGTGTTTGCTACATCTTTCCAACCAACATGACAGGTAGGACATTTGAAGTGAAATAACCTCTTTGAAGAAAAAGATAAATTATCAATCTCTTCCTGAATGGTTTCTATATTTTCATAATGAAAGTTTATGTACCTTAGAAAGTTAGGAATCCTTGCAGATATAGAGTTTTCCCCTTTTATGAACACTTTTCCAAGCTCACATACAGGACAGATTTTTGAATGATTTTGAATATTCTTATAAGATTTTGATGTACTTGCTTTCCATTCATAAGAACAGGTAGGACATTTCCAGTTAATGTGTTTTTTACTGGTAATTGTTATTTTTTCTACATCTATTTTGATATTCTTGTCAAAGTCCCAATAGTTCAATAAGGCTGGAAAATCAGTGATTAAGTCTGACATTTTCTCCTCCTAATACTTAGTCTTGTTATCCAGTAAGTCTTTTATTTCCAAAATCTTACTTTTGCTTGTTTGCTTTTCAGTATGAGTATGTTTTTCAAAAGATATTTTTGTGTCTGAAGTAATAACATTCTCACTAAGATACTTCTTAGTTACTAGTTGCTGATCAGATTTTAACAAGCCCTCTTCTTTTAACAATTCATTCGCAATATCAGGATACAAACTAGTTTTAAGAAGATTCCTTAACTTTTTGTTTTCCTCTAATAATTCTTTGTTTAACGCTGTCTGCTCCTTTATTTCAGCATTCTTTTCATTAAGTTGTGCTACCTCATTTTTCAACTCTGAAACTCTTGTTTTGAGCTTACTGGCTTCTTCCTTATATTCTATTGCTGCATCAACAACTCTTTTATAATAATTGTTAAGTTCCATCAATGCTGATTTGATTGCTTTAGGGGTTCTATTGGTCATTAAGAAACGTTCTACATCTAGAGTTTTATACGTTATAACTGTTTGATAGGTGTCGTCCTCAAATAGTTCCAATTTATCATTAAGGGCTTGTCTAAATTCTTTGTTTCTTCTAATCGTTGTGTCTGCAACTTGAGGAAATCCGTTGCTTCTGAGGTAATTTCCAAACTGTGGAATTTTGAATAGTCTAGGATTATTCGAACAATGTTCCAGTAAATAATGTTCAAATAACGATAGCAATTCTTGATTATCAATATACTTCTTTCTCGCCATTTGAGAACTCCTGCAAAGATAATTGTTTTTCAGTTAGATATTCTTGATAAGAATGACTAACGGTTTTAAGTTTTAATAACGCCTCACCAATATCTTCTATATTTCCCTTTCCTCGTCGAACTCTTTTTATAGCCTCATCTACAATTAAAGCCTCCTCATCAATTGATTTCTTAAAGGATTTATCCATAGAAAAATAATCTTTTCCAGCTTTTCTGTAAAATGGACAACTAGTGCAAGCACCAAGCTCTGCATGTGAGCTAATGACTTTAAGGCAGTCTGAATAATCACCTTCTGCAAATCGAGGTGAATAACATCTGCCCTTATTATCAAGAGAAACATAGTTTTTATTAACGGTGTATTTATGTTGAGTCTTACTTATAGCGTAAGACGTTTGAGAGTTTGTTAATTTACGATAAAGCTGATAGCTCCTACATTCAATAAACTGGCTCAGATTTGAAAAATAATGTGAGGATGTTGTGACACTATCATGTCCAGCTAAGAGCATTGCTGTTACAGGACTAGCCCCTTCTGCTATCAGATTGATCATTGCAATGTGTCTAGTATCTCCAATATGAATAAAATTAATCTCATGTTCATCCAATTTATTTGGGAAGTTGATATGATGGACAAAATATCCATACTGTTGAGATACGACCTCATTAAAGAAATATTTTAAAATGGTATTTAAGTTACTATAAGTCAAAAAGCGATTTTTAGTACCTGTAACACGTTTCCATTTACGATAATGTGAGTCTGTCACAAAAAGGGTATCTAACTGTGTAGATGATAAATCTTTGGTTAGTTCTAGATAATTTATAATCTCACTCGCAAGCTTAAATGGTACTTCGTAAGTCGTTAAATAATAATCCTCTGAAATTTTATGGGATACTCCCTTGTCTTTTCCTTTTAAGTTATTTCGTCTGAGAGTTAAGTAATACTTTCCGTCTTTTTCTGTAAGACAATTTCTTTGAGTAAGTAAAAATTCCCTTGGTCTAAGTGGTACTACTGCTGTTATTTGCCACCATAAGTAAAGAGGGTAGTAAAACAATCTTTCTTCATCTGATAATGGTTTAACCCAATAGTCGTTTAAAATATCATTAAATAGAAAATAGGATTGAAATTGAGCTAACTTTCGTTGTTTTTTAGTGTTCAGTTGATAACTAACAGTTAAAAGTTCATCTAGTTGTTCAATCAATTGGGTTAATTCATTATCCTCTAAACATGGTAGTGTAGAAAGAAAGTCTATACATATTGAGGGATTGTAAATCTTAATATGTTCCACATTGAAATCTATATCCCAGCTTGTTTCTTTGATCAAGCGCTTTATGTCTCTTAAAAATGTTTGAAGTGAAATCAAAACATGATGCTCCATAGATAGCACTAAAAAACTCTTTAAGTAGGTAAGAAAATCATCAAAAGATAATTGAAATACTTGTTCATAAAATCTTTTATATCGGAATTTATTCAAGTTAAAAACGAAGCTTACATTAGAATATTCATTAGTTGTAACCCATTTATTCTCTTCAAAATTGGTGGTTAATATAATCCCTTTTTCAACATAATCTTGAAAACATTCTTTTGCGCTTTCAATCATATTATCATCAAACAGGATAATTTCATTTACTTTACGAAATAATTTTGATTGATTATTCAACTGACTAACTCCTTAATAATATCCTCATAATCAGACAATACAGCTTCACCATATTGTTCTGATAAAGCTCCTAACATTTCTGTAAGGCATGGTTTAATCTGTTTTTCTAAAATTGCTCTAACTTTACCTCTCTCAAGGTCATTTGTTAGTTTAGAGTATTGCTTGTTAAGCCGATTAAACTCACCGATTAACAAAAGCAAAGTAGATTTTGTCTGCAATTCATACTGGCAACCTACACAATGTTGACGGTCATCATAGGGGCATAGTTTCCCTAACGCAGATAAGAGACACATACTTTCTCCCTGCTTAGAGAAAGCCTCTCCGTTGCCAATTCGATGACAGATTGTCAGTAATTGTTCAGGTTCAACGTTGTTTTCAACTAGAGTTTTTAAAGCTTGTTGAGAACGCAAATCAGCCCTAATGCTCAATTCTAACGTTTTCTCAATTTCTACTGGTGTTAGATCTAAACTTTTAATCATTTGAGTTTGTTGGCTTGGACTTAATTCTTTATACTTTCCTCTAGTTACAATGGTCAAGAGCATAGACGGAATCATGGATAATACGCCTCGCTCAAATAGTTCTTTTGCAACCATTTCAGGTTTTAGTTGTCCAAGTTGGGCATCTTTTAGATACGTTGTTGTAGTTTGCGCAAATTCATTAAAATTACCTTTATGGCTACGAGCTAATGCTGCTAAAAAATAACCTTTAATATTCAGTTCTGACTTTTCTTCAAGAACGTCATCTGCTAACATTGCGACAGATTGTAAGTAAGACTTGTTTGCAGAACGACTACTAAAGTTACGCTCTAAAAATAAATTTCCGATTTCCTCCCCCATATAACTAGTAATCTTTTCATAAGTTTTAATTCGTCTGATTAATGGGTTTTCTGCATTGTATGGTATTTGAAGTTGAAAATGTGCTTCACAGATAGCCAATAACGTTCCAATAAGAACCTGACAACTTTCTGGGACGTGAAACTTTAGCTGAGTAACGTTAGAAGCGTTTTTTGTTTTATTAGGTGTTAAGTTTAAATAAGTCAATCTTGTTGTAATACTTAGTAAAGTCCTTCTAGCTTCACTACTACTCCAAGTTCCATCTACTACTGCTTCTAAAACTTCTAATGGTTCTCTTGTTAATTTAGGATGTCCTAATCTTTCCAAGTCTGTTGATCTTAGTGCGCAAATAAAATGTAACCCTAGATACAACCATGTATCTGCATAGTTTTTTGAATTTGCTGCTTTACAAAACATATCATTTTTTATGATGTAGTCCTCGTTGAATAGGTAGTACATTAATTCAAGGTATTCATCTAATTCATACGCTCCATTTGCACTCTCAATCGTGTAACGCTTCGTCATTTCAAAACTCACTCGATAACGAGTAACACCTTTATTGAGTAGCCATTTAATAAATTGAATGAGATTATCACCTAGATATTTTGTGAGAACTTTTGTTGCTACTTCTACTAAGGTCTCCACTTCAGCATCACTATATAGAAACAAATCTTTTGTTAAGTAGTATGCTAAAAAATCAAGTAGATAGAAACGATTTGTTTCACTCAGTTTTTCTTCTTCAGCAAATTGAACGAATAATTCATTTGTAGAAGGGAATTTTTTTGAAAAGATTCCTTCCATACTCTTAATTCCAGGAGGTGTTGTTAGATAGTCTTTGATGTGATTTTTAAGAACTTCAGCATCTTTTTCCGTAATAGTATAATCATCAAGATTTATAGACACACCAAACCAATCATTGTCTAGTAAAAATCCACTGACTTTCTCACGGTGTTTTATTGTAGCATCACCTAACTCGACTAATATTCTTTCAAGATAACTTTTTAAATCTACTACCAACAGCTACTCCTTCTAGTGTTCACCAAATAATTTTTCTGCTTGCCAGTTCATATAATCAAAAACACCATTGTTCACCTGACCATACTGTTTTGCAATTTCTCCTTTATTTTGTAAATATACCCAAGCACTTTCTGGTGAATTGTCCCCTCTAGCGGACATCAGCTCACTAACTTCATTAACGCCTGACAACACTAATTGAGTGGTGTACCAGTGCCTAAAGATATGGGGTGAAATATTATTTTCTTGCAAGAGTTGACCAAAAAAGACAACCTCTGGGTCATCAGATTTAAGAAATATTGGGATCATTTCTTCGCGAATAATCTTACGAAATCGTTGATAGTACACATCGTATGATAATGCTTTACCCTGCTTGTTAAGGTTTAATGGACCAAAATCTTTCTCATACCTTTTACCCTCTAGATAACTCATATAGTCATTATAAGTGTCTAAAAAGACCTCCAAGAAGATATAAGGTACAGCTTGAAGTCTTTCCTTTTTAATTCGTCCAGTTGGCTTTAAATCACTTCTAAGGGGCATTTCTTTTCGCAGATCAATCTCAATCTTAAATACTTGATTATCACTTTGGTGAAATAAGATACCTGCTCCCAAAGGACTATCTTCACGTCTTACATTACATGCTTCTGATGGTCTCAAACCAACAAATGCTCCCAAAGCAACAACCATAAGTAAATCCTTGTGATATTGAGCAATGTGAGCAAAGAGCATTTCAAAGGCGCTGTTTGGCATATCTCTAAAAATTGACTTCTGTGCGTTGCTATCATCAACAAATATCTCAAAATTCAGTTCTTTCCGTTTAATGACTCTACCTCGTCTATTAGTGAATGTATTGATAGAATAAAGGTCTTCTGGCTTCAAATTAGCCTTTCCTTTTCGTTCATTCAAGTATAGAGTTAAAAAATCAAGAACTGCATTTACACATTTTTCGACTGTACTTTTCTTTCTATTTTTTCTATCTTCTGGAAGTTGTCCTAAACCATAAAGCATAAAAAACTCCTTGACCATTTCTAAAGTTAGTTGATCAAGATTGTTAACCCCAACTGTTCCGTAGATAAAATTCAAAAACTTAACAACGTATGAAAATCGTTTGTTTCCATCGTCTGAAATAGATTTAATCTTTGTGGCAGATTTTACATATCTATGAAAATCAGTGAATTGTAATGTACCATCATCATGTTTGAGTGCAATCAATTGCTTTGTAACGATATTATTATCACCTAGAATTAGCGAATGTTTATATACAACAAATCTCATGTTATCTCCTTGTTTATTATGACTGAAGGTTCTGACTGTGTTTTATGATGTCAATACACAAAAAAACGATCAAATCAGTACCATTTTCCTTTGTGCTCTAAACTGCATAAAGGGAATATCGATGAGTACTTTCATTGATCGTTATTATTATTTAAATTAATTCAATAATAAAAGTAACTTCATCTAAGTAATAAGAGCAATTTATTAGCTCAGCAACAACGATAACCACAGCAACTCCTTCTAAACGATGAAAGGAATATCCGCCGTGGCTATCTATTTACTTTTTTTCTTTTACTTCTGTAAGTTACTTTTGTTATTTTTACTTTTTCTGTATTATATCATATTTTGATTAAATTGTCATCTAAGAAAGTGATTTTAAAAAAACTGGAAATTTTTTCAATTGTATATTTTGACAATAAAAAACACTTTTATATCAATTTAATGATTTTAGAGCGTTTTATAAAATTATACTATAAAATGAAAGAGAATTACACACTCAACTCAAACAACTTATAAAACTCACCTCTCCTATCCATCAAATCACTGAAAGAACCATCTTCAACAATAACGCCATCTTTCATAAAGAGAATTCTATCGTATTTTTTCAAAATGTTCTCATTCAACTTGTGGGTTACTACAAGTGCAGTCAAATTTTTAATATCCAAGATTGAACTTTCAATTTCAGTAGTTACTTGATTATCCAAAGATGAAGTAGCCTCATCCAATAATAAGATTGGTGTTTTTCGAATCAAGGCGCGCGCAATACTAACTCTTTGTTTTTGTCCGCCAGATAAATTTGATCCATTCTCTCCACATAAAGCTTGTAGACCTAATTCATTTTCTAAAACATAACTTTCTAAACCTGACTGCTGTACAGCTTTCTTTATTTCCTCATCAGTGAAGGATTGATTAAGAGTAATATTTGCTCTTAAAGTATCATCAAAGATATAAATATCTTGCTGAACAATCGTCATCAAGTTATAAAGACTCTCTGCTGAAATAGCTTGTATATCTTGATTATCAATTGAAATATGTCCACTTGTTACATCATAAAAACGCAGCAATAGATTGAGCAAAGTTGATTTTCCACTCCCTGACATTCCTACAATTGCAATTTTTTCCCCTTTTTGAATCTTCAAAGATAAATGATTAAAAATTTTTTCTTCAGCATTAGGGTAAGAAAAGTCTATATTTGAAAAAGAAATGACATCATCGAAATATTCTTTCGTTTCACCAGTCTGAAGTCCAATTACATCTTTTACCTCAAATGCATTAAGTGTTGCTTGCCCTTCACGAAATTTACTCATTCCCATACCAATTTCATTTAGTGGCATTACTACAAAATTGACTAGTTGAACAATAGCTGTCACACTCCCAATTGTGGTAGAACCATTAAATACGAGGTACATCCCTCCACCAAAAGCTACCAAAAAAACAATCATCCCTGAAAGCTGTGAAATAACATTTGCTAAAACATCAAATTTTCCTTTTATAAAATATATCTCATCCAATTTTTCACTTTCATAACTATAATCCTCACAGATAGCATCTTTCACATTAAAACTTTTAATAACAAGAAATCCTGCTAAAATATCTTTAACCTTAGCTAAATACTTCTGATCTGCAATCATGGCACTCTTTTGAAGATAAGCTGATTTTTGTCCAATGAATCCAGAAATCATCATTGGAATAATGCTAGCAATGATAACCAATAAGGTCAAATACCAATTACCTATAAACATAGCTAGGAGCGAAAAAATCATTAAGGAAAGGTTTTTTGAAATATTAAAATACTGGTGTAGATAATCTTGCTCAATTTTCTTCATATTTTCGGTTAATACAGAAATAAATTTCCCTGATTTTTCTTTAGAAAAGTCTCTATAATCCCTATCTAAAATAGATTGGAACACCTTATTTTTGTATCTTGACATGATTTGCCTAACAAGTTTATTTTTCAATCGAAGAGATATAAAGTTGAGCCCTGCATATATGAGAATAACAATAGCTCCTACTAGTACCGCTTGAGTTAAGGCTTCTTTATTTTGAGACATGCCACTATCAATAATACCTTTAATAGAATAAGCAAAAGCAATATTAGTTAAAGGGACCAGTATATTAAATATCATGAAAGCATAAAAAGCCTTCTGATGGTTCTTTATCAATTGTTTCATCCTTAATCTACCTCATAATTCTTAATTTAATTTAGAAAATGTGACATAAAATATTCTTCTAAGTCAATATTCTCTCTCCTAATCTCTTTCATAGAGACCTGTTCTACAATTTTTCCATTTTTGATAAAACCAATTTTATCTGCTATCTGTGAAATTTCCGATAATATATGACTCGATATTAGTATTGTAATTCCATGCTCCTTAGAAAGCGACAACAAAAGATTTCGAATTTCTTGAATTCCTATTGGATCTAAACCATTGATTGGCTCATCTAAAATTAACAATTTAGGTTTTGTTAGAAAGGCACGAGCTAAACCAAGCCTTTGCCTCATTCCTAACGAAAAATCTTTTACTTTTTTAGTCGTATTTTTTAATCCGACCATTCTTAAGGCTCTTATTATATCTGATTCAGTAATAGTTTTCCCCATATACTGAGCGTGAATTTCCAAAATTTCTTTTGCAGTGCAGTTATCATAAAAAATTGGTGATTCAATAATACTTCCAATCTGACTTAGGATTTCTTCTCTGTGTTCTTGTAGATTTTTCCCAAAAATTTCAATACTACCTGATGTAATTGTTGATAAGGATAACATACATTTCATTAACGTTGTTTTTCCAGCACCATTCGGTCCTAGAAAACCATAGATTTCTCCTTCAGCAATTTGAAGGTTGATACCACTTAAAATTTCTTCTTTATCAATTGTTTTAAAAACTTCTTTTATTTCAACAATATTTCTCATTTCTATCTCTCTTTCTATATCCAGTTTTAAATGCAAGAATTTTTCTCCCAGAGCATAAATACTAATTTATACAGTCTCTTTTTTTATAGAAATCATTAAGGAATTATCACTTTCCTTCAATTAAACTTAGGTATGCTACTTGATACTAATATCTTGTCTTGAAATATTAAAAATTGAAAATGAAGTAATCATTAAACTTATGAAACTTGCAAATATCAAAAAGAATAAGTTATCAGCAATATTATTAGATAAACTTCCTGGACTTACATTTGAAAGTAATGCTGCTAAACCAAGTCCTGAAAGCATTGTTATAGCTGTTGAATGTTTAATCATACCTAAAACAAATGGTAGTAACCCTATTAGTACTGTTGCAAACGTTATTCCAGCCAAGTTAATTAATTGACTAGCTAGAGGGATATAACTAGATTCAGTTACAACAGCCATGAATCTAATGAATAATTGAGTCACTAAATGTGCAGAAAAATGGGCAATAAATGCTATTAGAATGACTGAAAGAATTTTTCCCCAAAGTAACTTTATTTTAGAAATAGGGTAAGAAAACAACTGAAAAATTGTTCTTCGTTTAAATTCATCAATAATAATCGTAGATAATAAATAAGATTCGAAAATCAAAAATGCTGCTTTTGTAAATAAAGATGAAAACAATGAAGCTACAATTGCCCAACCTTCCCATTTACCAGTAATTCTAATAACATTAGAATCCTGTCCAGTAAATTCTCCTAGTTTATTGTCAGTACCTAAACCCATAATAATGATTGCTGTAATACCTAACACTATAAATATAGTACACAACCAGGCTAAAAATAATTTAGATTTAGAAACTTTATTTAATTCAATTTTAATAAGCGACAACATAGATTATTTCCTCCAAAGCGTAAATAAAGAATAAACTATTCAGACTAATCTCGACAAATATTTAAAAATAAGCTTATTTTACAGACAATGGCACCATACATACTATCGGTATGTATATACTAAAAACAAACATACCCTCGGTATGTATAATAGATTTTTAATAACACACTTAAAGTATGTTATTTTTTAACTATAAATTATGTAAGATAATTTATTAAATTGATAACACATAAATAGAAATTAGTATTAACATGAATGTCATGCGACTACTTATTTACTATTTTTTTAAGCGATCAAATAAGTTGAAAATCACCTCCATCATTTCATCAGAAATTAACTGTACCCCTAGACCTTCAAAAGTAAGTTTAATGAAATTCATTTTACGCTTTAATTCTACTAATGAAAAAACGGAAATTTGAAAACCAATCCAAATATTTAGAGATAAAACAATTAAATCTGCTAGCTCTTCTGGATATTCTGTTTTAATAGACCCATCTTCAACTCCTTCGTAAACCTTTTCTCTAATTTCGGGTAAAAAATCAGAAAATAGACCTAGATACTGCTCTCCCAATAAGCGTGGACTTCTTAGCATGATTGAGGCAGAGTAAACGAGCCTTTGGTGTTCAAAATTAGAGAAAGAGTCCATCAAAGAATTTTGTATCTTTTCTAATCCAGTATTTCCTCTCCAATTATAATTTAAAATTTCTTGATTATTTTCGCTAATGATTGTTTGCAGTATATCATATTTAGACTCAAAATGATGATAGATAACACCTTTTGTTAATCCACCTAATCCATCTATGATATCTTGTATTGATGTATTATCAAATCCTTTTTCTAAAAATAGATTTTTAGAGACCTCTAGTATTTTTTTTCTAGTTTCATGTGAGTTTCTATTCCTTGCCATTTTTGTTCCTTTCTATCATACCGATGGTATGTAATTCTATTGTAGTGGAAGTAACTAATAATGTCAAGTTCTTTATTGGAAAATGCAAAAAAAGCCTTATAATCAAGGCTTTTATATACTTTCAAAAATAATCCTAATAAATTTCCATTCAACTTCATCTAAGCATCTTTTCAAAAAAATAAATTGACAATCTCATCTTCCGAAAATCCTAGCTCACCTAGATTTTCAAACAAAATTTTCACTAGCTTGTTCGATTCTTGATATCTTAACTCCTTTATTTCTTGCTCGCTTGCTATGACAAAATATCCTAATGTTCCACAGCTAATAACCAAATTCTGTTCTTCGAGAACTTTCATTGCTTTTTGGATTGTTGCTGGATTACACTTCTCATTTTCTGCTAAACTCCTTATCGAAGGAATTTTTTGTCCAAGCACATAATCACCTCTTAAAATAGTTGTTCTTAATTTTGATGCAATCTGTAAATATAGATGGGGTTTCATTTAATCTTTTTATTTTCCTTCCCCCTAACAATCTTCCAATATGCAGAGTATGGAATTACTGTAGCCAGTAGAAGATAATATTTATTTGCAAACATATCTGCAACACCTTTTGCATTGAAATGGATAGGAACTTCCTCTGGGAGAAAACTACAAATAACAACTATTATGACTGTCATCCCTAGCAACACCAAAATATCTTTTGTCAGTCTGTTTTTCATCTTATTTTCCTCCTTTAACTAGATAAAATTCGACTTGCTCATTGTTATATAAACACCCATTGTAATAACCAATAAAACTACTGATACTACCTGCAAAACAAATGTAATCGGAATATTTAACACCCAATTAAGAAAAATAGGCGTAATAAGTACAATCATACCAATAATTCCAGTCACAATAACAGGTAGACTTTGTTTGACGACTATCATCTCACTGTCCCAATCATAGTTAGGATATTTTTTATTTAATGAAATTCCGATTACCGTTATAAAAAGGGAGTAACATATAGGAACAATAACTAGATTCATAACTTGAATAGGATTCATATCAAGTTTCAGCATAAATACTGATACAGAAATCATATATCCAATCAAATGAAGTGTAAGGTTGACAGCTATCTTAGCATTTAAAATCATTTTTATCTCAACCGGAGAACTTTTCAAAATCCAAATATTTTTACCTTCTAAAGATATAGATGAAGCTGCTGGACAACTGAGTGAAAGCATAGATGCAATAAAGACGGGAGCTAAGTTTGAAAGATACTCATTTATATTTTCAATTCCTGCAGAATTTCCTATTTGACCTACAGAATTAAACAGGAAACATATACTAAAGACACATAAAAGAATCACTCCAAGCCCAGCATTCAAGACTGCCATATAAGAACTTAAAAATCGTCCAAGCTCTTTTTGATACAAGGCAAAAAATACCGATTTTCTTTCATAAGATACTTTGTCATTAGCATAACTTGATTTTGTATTGGCAAGTGTATTAAGTAGTCCATACTTCAACGAAGCAATTTTGACAAATAGATAAAAGACGACTATTGAAAGAACTATATAAAATCCCATCCCATAGTACATTGGAAAATTGTAGTATGACATAAATAGTCTAGAAATTGGATACAGTCCAGTAATTTGCTTAGCCAGAGTAACCCCAATACTACTTTCATCACCTGATTGCAAAGCTGATAATGCAAAATATCCAATTATACCTAGCATCGCAAATGAAAAAATAAGAGAGATAACATTTTTTCTTTTAAAAAAAGATGAAGCGACAACAATAACGAGTCCCATGCATGCCGCTATACACATGGGGATCAAAGGGGCAAAAAATATAGAAGTAAAATACAATATAATCTGTAGGAGGTTTAAACTTCCGTTCAAGCCCCATACAATTCCACCCGGAAGCATAAACATCAAGCCTATTAAAAAATTCAATAAGTACATAAACATGAACTTGCTGGTGATAATATACGAACTTTTAACAGGTAAGGATTGGAGAATTTCCATATCTCGACTGCCAAATAAAATGCCATTCGAATAAAAAACTGTCAAAAATAATATCGAAAAACTTGAGACAGAGACCATATATGCCGGAATCAAGTTTTGTTGTCCAACTTGTACCAATGTTTTAGCTGTTAGGATATTATAAAAAAAGCAAAATAAGGCAAGAGTTACTATGCCAAAACTCGCAATAGCCATTGAACTTTGTTTTTTATTTCCCGTCTCTCTAATCTGGTTAATGGGAAAAAAATTTATCAATTGTGCTCTAATTAGTATCCAAATGTTACTCATTGCCCTGCACCTCCATGAAAAATGCTTCCAATGATTCATTACCTTTGATATCTCCTGTATTACCACTTGCAACTAACTTTCCATTTTTGATAATGGCAATCTTATTACATAATTTTTCCGCAACATCCAATACATGGGTTGAAAAGAAAATAGCACCTCCATCTGAAACACACTCATGCATAATTTTCTTTAGTAGGAAAGTTGCTTTGGGATCTAGCCCAACAAAAGGTTCATCTAAAATCAATAGTTTGGGAGAATGTACAAGTGCAGAAATAATGGCTGTTCGTTGCTTCATACCATGTGAATATGAAGAAATTATCCCCGAAAGATGCTCAGTCATATCAAATAAATCACCGTAATTTTGGATTCTCTCCCTGCGTATTTTTGTAGGAATTTCAAACAGGTCAGCAATGAAATTAATATATTGAAGTCCTGTCATATGTTCATACAAATCTGGATTATCTGGGATATACGCCATCATTTTTTTACAAATAACAGGTTCTTCTTTAATAGAATGACCGTTGATAATTATACTTCCGTCTTCAAAATCATGGATACCGACAACTGCCTTTATCGTTGTCGTTTTTCCCGCACCATTTGCTCCAATAAAACCATAAATATCTCCAGGCTGTACTGAAATAGATAGGTTATCCACAACCTTCTTATCCCCATAACTTTTACTAAAATTCTTTATCTCTAACATATTTTCACCTCTATTGACAATTTGTCAGTCATATTTTGAAATAATACCGATAGCTTGTTTTGATTCAGCTATCGGTACATAGTTCTCTTTACAAACATTCTATCTTTTTTTAATTGCTAAAGAGTCCTTTTGTATTTAGGTTTTGTTCCAGCATTATCTTAAATGCATTCAAGTAATCTTTGACAGGTTCTTTCTTTGATGTTTTTATACCTATGTTATTTGAAACAAAAACATAGGCTGTCATAAGAAATTCTGCTGTTTCAGATGGATATTTTACAGAAAATACTTTTTCTGAGATGCCTTGATTTATTATCCTCTCAAAATATATAGTCAGTTTTTCAATGAGCTTATGGGATAACTTATCTAACATATAACGATTTTCTTTAAGATCAACCGTCTTTTGTAACTCAGTTCCCTCCGCTGAAACGTTATCTGTAGAGATTATTGTGGCATCTATAAAGGCTCTTATTTTTTCAATAGCAGTTTTGTCGTCATCATTGACAATCACATGAATATCTCTCAATAATTTCTCTGAATATCGTTCCACAAGACAATATAGAATATCTTCTTTGTTCTTAAAGTGATAGTATAACAAACCTCGTGATATATTTACCTTATCGACTATATCCTGAGTTGTTGTGTTCGCATATCCTTTCTCCATAAAGAGGAGCATAGAAGCATCCATAATCTCAGCCCGTCGAATTTCCGGATCTTTTACATCTCGCATTTTATTCCTCCTGATTATAAATTATACTGCTCTACTGACAAATTGTCAATTATAAAATTATCTTTTTGAGGATAGCAAAAAATCCTTGACACCAAGGCTTTTTCGTCAACATTTTTTTCTAAGCTCGTACAAGCAGTGATACTGCCTCAACGTGTGCTGAGAGCTTTCTTCTATACTAATAGACGAAAGGGTGTGAAAATGATTTTTAAATGATACTGTGGAACGGAACAGTAGCCCTAGTATTGACTACTGTCGTTTCTATTCATATTGGCTATTCTAGGACTGAGATGAAAAAATCTATAAATGCTCAGAATAAAATTGAACCCGCAAATCTCCCCAAAACAATGGTGAGTCATGTACTTGTATTATTCCGAAAAAATACACCTCTGGTGCAGTGAGACAAATTGGTGTATCTTATAGTGGCTTCGTAGATGAAAGCTATACTCTACTATCACTCTTTGATGATGTAGAACAAATTGAAAAAGATAATAGACTTCAGACAGCTATTGATGTTGTCAGAGAACAGTTTGGTTTTTTAGCCATACAAAAAGGAACCGTCCTAACTGAAGGTTCCAGAAATATTGAACGCAGTAAACTTATCGGTGGTCATTCCGCGGGTGGATTGGAGGGATTAAAATGAAACAAGAAAAAAATACAGTACAATTTTCAGAAATCCGTAGCAAAGGATGTAATGATATTGAAATGCTTGAAAGATTTTTACATGGAATCGTTGAAACAGCAACTTCAAAACTTCGTCAGAGAAAACTCAAAACAACTGAAATATCGATACGACTAGTACATGCTAAATCTGAAAACCGATTACCATTGGAATTTACATTTAGCATTAAGCCAACAAGCTCATCTGTGATAATCTATACTGAGGTAATCAATCGCTTTAAAGAATGTTACACAGGTGGGGGAATTCAAGGTTTTACGATTCAATTTGATAAAAATACCCTTGCCTCTGCATAGAAAGGATTTGATATGATTGACCGTTCATATTTACCATTTCAATCAGCAAGAGAGTACCAGGATACAAAGATGCAAAAATGGATGGGCTTTTTCCTATCTGAACATGCATCAGCACTCTCTGATGATACAAACAAAGTAACGTACATGTCTGACTTATCACTAGAGAAGAAATTATTACTCCTCAGTCAAGTATACGCCGGGCAGCTACGCACACGCATTCAAGTGATTGAAAAAAACAAGCGTGTTTCCTACACTGGAACAATACCAAGTCTGACCAAAGATTTCATTTTGATAAAAACTACAACAGGTCACATCAATTTGAAATTAAAAGACATTATTAGTATTGAACTTGTCGAGGAGGTGCTCTATGAATCAGCTTGAGTTTCAGCGTAATCACCTACAAATGGACTATTATAGCGAGAGCTACCAAGATTTTGAACGTGACTTCTACCGCTACTCTAACATGAATATTCCATTGACCTTCCTAACTGATGATATCCTAAAAACAATGGCGACTTCACGTAAGAATTACTTTGTCCTCAATAAGGAAAAGTCCAGAGATAACCGCGATCACTTCTTCATATTTGAAGTAAGTACCGTAGATGAGAATCCGCTAATCTATCATTATACATATAAGAAAACTACAATATATTTAGCAGAAAAATAGGAGCAGTTCAATTGACTGTTCCTATTTTTAATATTCATAAAATCTAAAGTCTTTATACTCTTTAACAATGGAGTCGCCAACCAGAACAGACTATACTGACCAGCGACTACCTTAAATTTAATGTTTCAGATTTATTTTCTTATCTCTAATTTCATAAACTACATCTGCTACATTTTCGAGTAATCGTTTATCGTGGGTGATAAACACGATAGTTCCGGTGTACTCCTTCATTAGTATTTCCAAAGCCTCTAAACTTGGTATGTCAAGGAAGTTACTGGGTTCATCCATTATTAGGATGTTATATCTACCCATGAGCATTTTAGCAAGCAACAATTTTATAATTTCTCCACCGCTTAAAACAGATAAACTTTTTCCAATATCGTTCTGTTTGAACCCCATAGATGCTAGCACTGAACGAATTTCTGATATATTGTAGTCACAATCCTTCTGCATAAACTCCATAACATTCTGATTACTGTTGTACTTGTAACCATTCTGTGCAAAGTAACCTATTTTTGCCTTAGGCGAAATAGAAATTCCTTCTTCATGGTTTAAGATCATTTGGATTAAAGTTGTTTTTCCGATTCCATTACCACCAGTTAACGCCACTTTTGCTCCTAACGGAATTTGAAAAGATGCATTTTCAAACAGAGCCTTATCCCCAAATACTTTATTAATTTCTGCACCGACTATAGGGTATGGATTATGGAGCTCCAATGCTTTACTTTGCCTGAAACGAATTCTGCGAATGCCTTCCGGAGCTTCTACTTTTCCTAAGGCCGCAATCCTGTGCTCTAGGGTTTTAGCAGCATTATACATCTTTTTTTCCTTACTTCCTATTGATTTTTGATGAGCTAAACGCCCTCCGTCTTCAGTACTTTTTTTCTTTGAAGAACCTTTTGCCTTCTGTTCTATTTTACGAGCCTGTTTTCGCTTTTCCTCCGCAGCCCTTTCCAATCGGGCACGTTCCGCAATAAATTGTTCGTATTCTGCAGCTTGGCTCTTACGTTCTTCCTCTTTCTGACGAAGATAATCAGAATAGTTTCCCCAATACTCAGTGATTTTGCCATCTTTCAGTTCCCATATTTTATCTACTATTTCATCAAGAAAATAGCGGTCATGGCTAATAACTAACAGTGCACCTGTAAAATATTTTAGCTGTCCTATTAGAAAATCAATTCCTTCACGGTCTAAATGGCTCGTAGGTTCATCCGCTAAAATACCATGAACCTGTGCCGATAAGGCCTGTGCTATTTTAAGCCTTGTTTCTTCACCACCGCTCATAGTCTGTATATTTAATTGCTCAACACCTAGCTTGCCTACAAGTGCAAAATCTTTTTCCTCCTGCAGAGTTACTTCGTCCAACTGGGGAATATAGGCAAGTTCACCCAGACGATTCATTTTACATCCTGGGGGAGTTAATTCTCCTAAAAGTACCCTGAGTAAAGTGCTTTTTCCAGCACCATTTGCTCCTACTAAACCAATACGGTCATAATCATATACTTCTAATTCATTTATATCTAAAACATCGCGTCCTTTGAATTCCACACGAATGTCTTTTGCTTTTAATATTAATTCCATAACATTTCCTCCTGTCTATAATCGCATGCTTTCATTTGCTTGTATGCAGGGAAAACCCTGCGATTTTAGCAGGAAGAGTTACATGAAAATAAGATACATAAATATTCCTCCAATATTGTTTATTTTAAATCTAATTTTCTAACCTCAGTTATCATTTGGCAAACTATAGCAATGCCAATAATTAAAATACCTGATAGTAAAAACCAATGATTTACACCGATTTTATCAGCAAAGAATCCAGAAAGAATTAACCCAATTGGCATAGCAAGTGACATGATACTTCCGATCAAAGAAAATACACGTCCTAAATATTCAGGCTTAATTTTCTCCTGAAAAAGAGCTGTTTGCACACCGCTATAAAATGGCACCGAAAGCCCCATTATTGCACAGCAAACTACGAATATTACAAATCCATTTGGAGGAAGTATTCCCGAAACGGCTAAACTGGTCCCCATTATAAAAAATGAACTTGTTATTAGTAATACATGCTTTTCGAAGCCCCCTAATCTTCCTAATAATAAGCCTCCTGCTAGCATCCCAAATGCAAAGGAAATTTCCGTAATAGAAATATGCACAGGCGTTCCATTAAAGTGTTCCATGCTTATTAAAGGAAATAGTGCATTGATTGGCATATAAACAAAAGTATATAGTGTTCCTAAGAGTAATAAGGCAAACAATCCTTTGTTTTGTCTCAGAACCACAACTCCTTCTTTCATCTCCCTTATGAAATTTGGTTCTAAACTTTGCACTTGATTACCCAGCTTAGGTATACGTACAATTGCTACCGTAATAGATGCAATCACAGCACCCAATACGTCGATGGCAATAATAGCATTTAAATCCCAAACGGAGTATAAGAGTGCTGCAACTGCCGGACTAACAATATAGCTTATAGACTGCAAAGACTGACTATAGCCTGCGCATTTCGTTAGCTGTTCTTCTGGTACTAAAAGTGGTGTAACCGCATTGAGTGCTGGGGTATGAAAAGCTGTTCCAATGCTACGGATAAACAATACTATCATAATCATCCAGACAGGTAGCTCCATACAGAATGCAACAATAGCAAGCACTGCACCAGCTGCTGCGATAATTAAATCGGCACCAATCATTATCTTCTTCCTATCATGACGATCCACTAGCACACCAATGGCAGGTCCCAAAATCGCATAGGGTAAAAAACCTACTAATGAAGCCATAGACAAGACCATCGCAGATCCTGTTTTTTCTGTAAGGTAAAAAATAATCGCCATTTGCAGGATGGCACTAGTGATTAATGATACTGCTTGCCCTGCCCATATTGCATAAAATTTTCGTTTCCAATTGTTGTATTTTTCCATTTATATTATCTCCTGCATATTATTTTGCTTGAATTTCTATTTTGAATAGCATTCTAGGCAATAAAAAATGCAGGCCAAACCCCACAATGTGGCTTTTGGTCTGCATACATACAATTTGGAAACATTCATATTAAAGACATAGTTAAATAAAGGTATAGTTAAATAACCAATATCCTCACCGTAACTAATGAATGCTCAATATCGTATAAATAAGCACAACAAAAAAGCCTATCATCGGGTATAGATTCTGCTTTTTTTATTGCCAGCTTATCTTAAACGCATTGAGGCTGTCATAGTTTCGGTTCCTCCTACATCTTTGTTTATATCAATTTATAGTATAACACAACAAGATGATATGTTCAATATAAAAGTTATGGAATGAGACTCATACTTCCAATTCGATGCCAGATTTAAAGGATATGACGAAGTTTTCTTCATAGACTGTAACGCTCTGGATTATCTTCCTTAGTAGCAAGCGATTAGCTTTCACAAAATCTTCTGTTTGTAGTTTTAAAAATTCATCAGGATTTTCTAACTCAACCTCAAAATATTTCATTTTACATTCCCTCATTTCATTTATTGATAAATTGAGTTTGCAAAAAAGAGTGGACAATTTTTGTCTACTCTTAACCTTTAAAATAGTTTTTTTTAATCGATTTGAAGTTGCCTAAATTATTACTTATTCGGTAAAATGAAGTATTGCTTTCAACAGATTTCCTTCAACTACACTTCACTTGATTCAAACAAGGTGGGTACATTTCTATTCCCACAAACTCCTTGTCAATGGAAACAAACACGTACCCACAGGGTAAATGGAAATAGAAACTGATAATTTCTAGCTATCACTTCTACTCATTCCAAAAATTTTCTCACTCTGATACTTACCCACCATAAAGCAAAAAGCCTTGCAATCAAGGCTTTCATTATCCCTTTCGTTCAAAGGTTTCTAAGCTTTTACGAGCAGAGCGACACACTCAGCGGTTCGCTATCTCCGTTCTGTCTGCGTGCTAGCACTTGTCAATCACGGACAGCTATCGCATGGGCGGAAGTAAATGCTAATCTTCGTCGTTTTACTCCTTGACTAGCAAACTTACCGCCTCAACATGGGTTTTAGAGGACTAAATGGAGACTGAATTGCCTGATAGCGATGTAGTATTGATTAAGCAATCAACAAATAATGTACAAAACAAAAATAAAGTACACTGCTTAATGAGTGTACTTTATCCTTCTAATTCAGTTTTATCAATGGTTTAGATCTAGTTAAGTCGATTAGTTAAATGAATTTAGGCTATTGCTTTTTATAACGACTATAAATTGTATGTTCAATGCTATAATTTATCTTCCGAATCTACTTCTTCATAATTTATCGGAATTAAAGCAACTTCACTGCTTATAGTAGATTGTTTTTCATTTTCACTTATTTGAATGGCATTTTTGAGTGAAAAAATAACTTCTCTTACAAGATTTAATAAATCTAATGCAAACTCTTGAAGTTCAAATTCAGTTAGATACAGTCTGGTTTCATTATTATCTTCATTATCTTCACTTCCATTAAAAATATTCAATGTTATATTAGTAAATCTGTGCTCTAAATAATTTCTAATAATTTTCAATCGCTTTGAGTTTGGATTAGCTGTTAAAGAATTATCACCATTATCAAAATCTTTCTCTATCCAAAATATAGATGACAGACCAATATTCTTATCCAACATTTTATTTAAATCACTATTTGATCTCCAAATTGAATGGAAATTTACTTGTCGAGTTTTAATTTTTAAAGAATAATATTCATTTATAAACATAGCTACTTTATCTAATAATGAATATAGTGTTTTAAAAGATGCTTTTAATCCTTCAACTCGGATAGAGTATTGTACATAGTCTAGACAATCAATAAGATAAACATTCTCATCAGCATAATGAACCGAATCAATTTCAATGCTATTAAAACAGAGATAACGCGCATAAACATATTCTTGCTTAATTTGATTAAACATAGAAATATATTTGTTTAAATCTTTATCCGATTGAAATAATAAACTTGGTAGTAAAAGATTATCATCATATCTATTTATATCGTCAGCTTGTAAGTCATTAAGTGGATTAAGATACAGCCCGTTATTCCAACACCATTCGCGATACTTTTGTGAATTAGGATTATAATCGATGGTTTTACAAGAGCATTCATCTAAGTCTTTATAATTAAGATATTGTTCGTAAAGTTCAATAAATCGCTTTTCTGCATAATCAACTCTGTTTGGATCTGAAACAGTTATGCTTGTTTCTATTAAATTTTTAATTTTTTTAATAAAGTGGAGGTGTTCGTTATCATTCAAAAAATTACGATAATGATCTAGACAAATAGCCAAGTTACCACTAGCCATTGTGAATCTTGGATTGATTTGTATACATTTACAATACATCTTAATAGCTAACTGCTTTCTACCACAAGCATCTAATAAATTTGCGTAATTAGTGTAAAGTGAACATAATAATGGGAAAACAAACCTACTGTTCTCAGAATTTATATCAACGTTATTTGAAATTTCTATAGCTTTTCTTAAGTAATAAATTTGTTGAACTGTAAAATCGGTATCTATGTTGAAAACTAAGTTATCACTTAGTTCAAATATATCAGCGTATGCTGTCCCAATAGAATAAAATAATTGAATTTTGGAAATATCATCAATAGTGTTTTCCATATTTTTTCCAAATTCTATTAGTCTATAGATTTCCTCTATATTTTTATGTTTAAAAGCATTATCGAAATCCATTGACAATTTAAGTACACTATGATTAATTGGATTATTTGTTAACATCTTCACCCCAAACTAAATATCTCGATTTTAAATTTGATTTTCCTTTATTTTCCTGTTCTTCAACTAACATATCAGATAAAAACTCTTTTATCATGTCCCAATTAAAATTCTCTTTAAATCCTCTACTACCATCAGAAGGAACATTTAATGAAAATGTTGCAAATACGGTTTCACAAGTTCTTCTTGGAAATTTTGCTAAGTAAGAATCAAAAAATGAATTTGAATACCTATAATGATGGCTATGAATAAAGTCTTTCCATGTATTTAGCATAGTCTCTTCGTCTATAATATCTATTACGGAAACTTCTTCAAGTGGTCGGTCTTCAATATTTCCCCATGCTTTTTTCATTAAATTAACAGCATCTACATCGCTCTTAGGAGCACTGTATCCAAAAATAGTTAACATATATGAATGATCGACAAAGTAATCTAATGCTTTCCAACACCAATTTATGTATCCATCGGAAGAATAGTCTTTGTTTTTTACGGGATACAATAATTTTGTTGGATTTAATTTTTTATAACATGTTGGGCAATAGTAATCTACTGTTCCAAACTCAGTATGTTCTTCACAAAAACCGACAGCTACATTCCCATGTAAACAAAGAATTTGTGGCAGGTTCAGAGTAATTTTTGAACAGCGAACATAAGCTTGTATAAGTAAAGGGTCCCAATTAAACGTAGCTATGCAATCTTTATTAGTTAAACTTAATATTAAAAGATCATAAATTGTTGGTTCATCAGGTAACTCCAACGAAGCAAAATAATCATAGAGTCTTTCTTCTAGTTTTTTAACTATTTCGGAGCACTCTTCTCTCTCAAATAATTCTGAATAGATATCTTCTAAATTTTCGCTCTTTGTCTGTAATTCAACACCAGCAAGAATTTCTTCTAAATTTAGTTTTTTTAGCAATCCATTCATAACTGAAGAACTTTTGCCGTTTTTATCACCATCTGGAATTGCTGCAATAGTAGCACCAGCGCCTAGAATAACTGTATGCGATCTCATCTCATTTCTCCTGAAAGTCTTTTGACACTATTATACCACTGTATCTACTTTATCTATGCTTCAAATACTATTAATATAGCCATAAATATTTTAAATAAAATGTACAATTGAACCGTCACTCCTTCTACTGTTACTTGAGTAAAAAATGTACAAATCAATTTCTTAGATTTGAGGATGTTATGTACTAGAAAACATACAAAATACCACCCCAGAATAATGTACAAAATAAAAATAAAGTACACTTTTTAAAGAATGTACTTTATGCTTCTAATTCAGTTATATCAATGGTTTAGCTCTTGTTAAGTCAATTGTAAATAAACTTTTAGTTTTCAAAAAATAACTAAAAATTTTTTTGGAACAAAAATGGTTTAAAAATGTATCTTGTCAAAGTGAAAACTGGAAATTTTCAAATGTACATTTTGACAATAAAAAACACTCCAATATCAATTTAATGATCTTTAGAGTGTTTTTAGCTTGTTTGATTTTAATATTTTATTACATCTTTAATCTAATTTTCTTCTTAAACCTTTGCAAATCGCACATACCTTTTTATTTCGTTTTCTGTATGCCATTCTTTCTTTAACTTGAATTTTATAACGATGTTCTGGATTTTCTTGACATATCCACCATACAGACATATTACTCAACTCTGTGATTTCAGTTGGACTTGCTATTAGGAGGTTATTCAAATAATCCCACTCATTCATTAGACTTTGTTGAGTTGTTGCCAAGTCGTTAAATCCTTTTAAAACTTTTTGATTCCTACAATATGGACAAGAATTTTCTCGGTAAAATTTTTCTTTAATGACTTGCTGATATTCTCCAGTGCATACAGGACATTTCCACCATGCGGTATATGTTGAATTAACTCTTACTGAAAACATTTCTTGTTTATTTAATATAGACCAATTCTTTAATTAACCAAGGATGTGTTGTTTCAAGATCGTTATAACTTTTGCAGTCTTTTTAAATGAACAATATGGGCAACATTGGTCGTTTTCGGAGCGTTCAGAAATTTTCGCTTTATAACTCCTGTGACATTTACGACAAATTCGATCAACTATTATATTTGAATCATAAAAGAAAGTGTCAATATCTCCGTTATGTTCTTTCACCCATTCATTGATTAAGTACGGTTTAGCGAAGCTTATTTTTTCATTTGGTTTAGGGATTTTTTTATTACAGTAAGGACAAATAGAGTTAAGATTATTAAAGTCACTGTTGGTAAATACATCTAAAACAATCCCTAACTTTTCATTGAATTCTAATTTGCAACAATCACAAATCCAAGTAAATATTTTATTTTCGGATTCTACTGATGTTACCTCTTTGATTAATGCATCCTAATATTGAATATAGGACTCCTGAATTACTTCGATAAAAAAGTTAACTACAGAAACAACGGAATTAAATTTGTTTTTTGCGCTAAAATGATGCGCGTTTTTTAGAATAAAACAAGTATTAAACTTAATACAATTTTAACATAGCGGAAAAGAGGTGTAAAGAATAAATACTCTGAAAAGCTTGTATACATTATTGATTCGTGCACAAGTATGTAAATATTGTAAAACAATTTCAAAATGTGGTAGACTAGATATGAATTTTGATGGACGATAATTAGGTCTGAGAAAAGGTTATAGATGGAAAAATTAGTTTTTATCGGAATGCTAGTGTTCTTGGCAATTGTGTTTATTGGAATATTGATTTGGCTGCGTTTTAGAATGAAGAACACCTTTGAGAACGGTGTTCCAGTGTACGATGCCCCAGCCAATAATCAGACTAGGACGAGTAAGCTAAGCGTAGGAGAGTATGCAGTGCACATAGTTTTAATACTAATTAGCGCTGTAATTGCCTTTAGGGTCATGAGCATGTTCCGTCATGGGGCGGCGCCAATTGGTGCTGCTATTATCACGCCTTCTATAATGTCGCTTTTCAATGCACGAAGGAGAACCGGGAAATCTTGGATGGGTATCGTTGCAGTGCTTATGGTATTCGTGTTTTTGATGTTTGTATATATAATTATAGGTCTACCTGATAACGCACCTCCACTTAAAATTGACGGAACTGAAATTCATCTTACAGAGACTAAGATTTCGGATCTGATAGACAAGGGGTTTGAAATCTATGTGTCAAATGGTAGACATGATTATCCTAATTATAACGAGCTTTTGACAACGGGAAGCTATACTAAATACCAAGGAACTGGGGTTAGTGTACCAAACGGCTTTAAGTCATATGACTCAGCAGTTACGCGATCTACCTATCTTCTTGTAAAGAAGAAAGTAGTTCTCGTATGTATAGGTGTTTACGGAGATAAGAGGAAGAATACGGAGCTGAAGGACTGTGTAGTTACGCAGGTTTGCTTTGATTCTGAGTGCACAGCTGTTGCCCAAAAATATGGGATCTCATATAATATAGATGGTATAGATATGCTAAAGAAGCTTGACGAAAACGAGTTCACGAAAGTATTTGGGAAAAAAATATGGCTGACTCCAAGCGAGCCAAGAGATGAATATTTGGGTCATTATGGCGTGCAGTGGGGCGCAGGTAACAATGAATTCTTTTGGAATCATTACTTTATGAGTTTAGACCTTGATTCGAATAATGATATAGTTAATTTTAATTTTAGTTCTAATATTGCAGCTGAGCGATAGAAGAATTTGCAGGGATAATTAGGCAAAATGAAAAATAAAAAAGTAATAAGTAAGACAAAGTATGCTATTTATCTTCTAGTGGTCCACCTTATATGCATACTTTTCACTATAAGCAAAATAGTGATACCTTCATGGGGTCACTGGTTAGAGACGACACGCTTTCTTTGGACAAGCTTTCCTACCTATGTATGCGTGTTAATAGCCATTTTCCCAATGGTATGCTTTTGGCCATATTTGATTAGTGCAGATTTTAAGCCGGGTACAGCAAAGACCTTGCTTGCGACTTTTGGTCTAATAGTAGGTAACGTGACTCTGATTTTGATATATACGACTGTTTTGCACAAGGTATTATAGGTATAAAAAAATCCCTTTATAGGGATTTTTTGATTGCTTCAAGTAGCTCGTCATATTCTTCAAATACTGGAACCTCTGGGTGATCCTTCTTGATTGATTCGGTGCTTCTAAACAAGAATCCTTGTGGGTGTCTCCTTGAAAGAAGTCGGTTTAATCGACGGTCAAGGCAGTTGATTTGGTTAGTCCAAATTATTCGGCAAGCCATAAATACTCAAATTTCTCCCAATAACATTGTCATCATAGATAGTTTCCCCTTATCACTTTGTCAACCAGTCCGTAACCATAGAGCACATGTTTTTAATGAACTAGCCGACATTGGTTACAATTCCTCTAAGCACCTTTGGTTCTATGGATTCAAAGTACATATGCTGGTCACCCCTATCAGGCTATATTCTGAATTATGTTGTAACGCCTGCCTCAGTACATGATATTAGGGCAGTTGATGACTTACTAGAAAATTGTTCTCAACCATATGTTTTAGCTGATTTAGCTTATCTTAGCTATGAACTCAGAGAACAGTTGAAACAGAAAGGTTACCATCTTTGGACGCCTTTACGTCAAAATATGGCAAGAGCTAAACAACATAATCATTTGTGCTTTTTTTGATGTCGAACAAACACTAGCTAGAGGCTTAACAAGATTGTAGTTGAGAATGGAGCAAATTGTACTGACTTATAATCTGAGATACTTTGAGATTAACTAGCACCACGAGTAAAAATCTATATCTTACTATCAATAAGACCTTAAATGAGCAGCAAAAAATGTACAATTGAACCACTACTTCTTCTGCACCTATTAGAGTAAAAATGTACAAATCAATTCCTTAAATCAGATGATGTTATGAACTAGAAAATATACAAAATAACACTTCAAAATAATGTACAAAATAAAAATAAAGTACACTCCTTATCTAGTACTTTTTCTAGCTTCCAAATACTAAACCAGAATGAAATAGTCAGCAGAATAAGGAAAATAAAAAAGAGATTATCAGTAACGAAACTTCTGTTCATTCTACACATCTCAAGAGCTATATAGGGAGCTATGGGATACAAAATACATTCTGTATAGATTAAATACAGTAAACTCCTTTCTAGCTTTTATGCTTTATCATTTCTAACTTAATTATTATCTTATTTTTAAGAAAATTCAATTACTTGTATGTGAAATACCTTATCAGTAAGAAATAACCGATCTCATTACTGAGAATCGGTTTTCTAAATACATTAAGAAAGTATTTTACATAATTTATGTTATGCAAAATGCTACAACAACAAATCTTTGACTTTTCCAATTTCACTTTTTGGAATAACTAGGTGGATCATATCACCCAGATACATTCTAGTTGAGCCGTGAACTGTTTGGCTCTTACCATTATGGACTTGGGTGGTGATGAGTACGTTATGTGGCAAGTTGAGCTCGTGAACCTGTTTTCCTGCTATTTTATCTGAAACAGGAATTTCAATTAGTGTTACTTCTCCTTCGTCTGTTGCTTCTTCTGGTAGCATTTTTTCTAGCATGGCCTCATAGACCGGAGCACCCTTGAGCAGATCCATGATGATGTAGGCGACTAAGGTCACAAGTCCAAGTGGCATGAGGTTGCGAATATCTCCAACCATCTCGGTTACGAGTATCATAGCAGTTAAGGGAGCCTTAGATATTGCTCCAAAGTAGCCACTCATTCCTAAAATGACAAATATGGGGAATTGCTCCTGACTGACAAGCCCAAGTTTCACACAAATAACACCAACCAGGGCACCGAGTAAGGAACCAAGAGCCAGAATAGGTAGGAAAATTCCACCAGGTAATCCACTTCCGTAACTTATCATACTCCAAATAAATCGAATGAGGAAGTAGGCAAGTAAGACTTGAAAACTAAAATTTTGCTCAGTCAAAGAAAGAACGACCTGGTTTCCACCACCAAGGATTTGTGGTAAGAAGATCCCGACTGGTATGATGAGAATGAATGCTAGGATTGGATAATAAGCTCTATCCAAATGGATTTTTTGACCAATCCAGTCATAAACTCGACCAACATTGAGTACAGCTTTCTCATAGAGAAAACCAGAAAGCCCGAGAAAAACTCCCATAAGGAGGTAAATCCAATACTGGTCTAGGGTCATGAGAGGAATGTTGTCTGGCATATCTAGTACGGGTGTTAGGCCAAATATGAGTAGTGAGACAAAGTTTGCTACGAGACTGGCTGCTAGAGTTGAGACCCAGAAAAAGCGTGAAAAATGGTGGTAAACTTCTTCTATAACAAAGAGAAGGCCTGCAATCGGAGCGTTAAAGGCAGCTGCTAGTCCTGCGGCAGCACCACTGGCAATCAGGGAGCGTTCCTCTACCGGACTGGATTTGAGCCACTTGGCAATACCTTTTCCACCAACTGCTCCAAGTTGAATACTTGGCCCTTCTCGTCCTAACATAAGTCCACTGGCAATAGCAAGAATACCTAAAATATATTTTTTCCAGAGAATGCCCCACCAGTTGAGAGTCATGAGACCTTTTAGTTCGGCTTCGACTTGAGGAATTCCTGAACCCTTGATATCTTTTTCTGACCGAGTTAGTTTCGCACTGAGCCAGCTAACAATTAAATAAAATAGACCAATGATAAAAAGATTGCGCACTAGGTGCGCTTGATCTTGATAGAGTCCTTGTATCAGGTGGAAGCCTTTTTCGATTGAAAACCGAAAGGATCCGACGATTAGTCCGACGACGAGACCGACAATGATCCCTCGCCCAACTTGGGATAATATGGTGCTTGAGGCAAAGGCAAATTCCTTCTTGGAGCTGAGTATTTCTGACTGTTCCTCCATAATCATTCATTCCTTCTAACTTAAACTTTCTTTTTCTTCTGCAACCAATGATTTAACGGGTTCAAAGCTGATTCGGTGAATTGGGGTAACTCCTAGTTTCTTGAGTCCGTCTAGATGTTTAGCTGTTCCATATCCTGCATTAGCCGTGAAATCATAGCCGGGATATTGATTATCATAGTCCTTCATAATATTATCCCGTGTCACCTTAGCCACTATAGATGCAGCTGCGATGGAGAGGGAGTTAGCATCTCCTTTGATAATAGAGGTTTGTGAAATTGGTAACTCCAGTTTCATGGCATCTATCAAGAGATGCTCAGGTTGCGGACTGAGCTGGGAGATTGCTTCCTTCATGGCCAGCTTGGTCGCCTCGTAGATATTGACTTGGTCAATGATGTGATTATCCTTGATACCAATACCTATTGCCAAGGCTTGGTCTTGAACGGCTTGATAAATTTCCAGATGTTTCTTTTTAGGGATCTTCTTGCTGTCGTTGAGGCCTCTAATCTTACAATTTTTTGGTAAAATAACGGCTGCAGCGACCACAGGACCAGCCAGAGGACCACGGCCGACCTCATCAACACCTGCTATAAAGGTCAATCCTTGCTTATAAAGCTCTTTCTCATAGGAAAGCATAGTTTCCAGGCGAAAGTCTTCATCCAGTTCAGCCTGAATGGCTTTTTTACGCTTGTTGATTTCCTTTTGAACTCCAGAACGAGGATCTTTTTCCAGTTCAAGAAAAAGGGGATTGTCTAATTCTTTGACAGTGGCAAGAAGTTCTTTGATTTCTTTAATCGTCGTCATCAATGTCGTCCAATGTATCTAAGGTATAGTTACCGAGTTTTCCATCACGGACTTCCTTGACGAAGAGGCTGTAAAAGCGGTCGTAGTCGTCTCGGAAACCAAGGGCACGTGTCATATCCATGATGATAACAGGTGCTTCTTCTTCAATTTTCATTTGTTTGAAGCGTTCAGCTAGCTTTTCCGGATAATGTTTTTTGAAATAATTGAGACCAAAAATGGTCACCTCATCCATAGGAAGCAACTGGTCTTTGATAGCTCCAGTCAAGGCTAGTTTTAGAGCGACAGTTTCATCTTCGAACTTAGGCCAGAGAATTCCTGGTGTATCCAAGATTTCCAGGTCTTTATTGGTTTTAAGCCATTGTTGCCCCTTGGTCACACCAGGTTTGTTGCCGACAACTGCGATTTTCTTACCAGCCAAGCGGTTCATCAGAGTTGATTTACCAGCGTTTGGAATTCCGATAATTATGGTCCGCAGGGTTTCGATCTTGATACCACGTTCTTTCTGGCGTGCAATCTTATCAGCCATGAGCTTTTTAGCTGCATCCGTCACAACTTTTACAGTTACTTGCTCTTTGGAGTTGATAGCCAGAGTTTGGATTCCCTGTGATTCAAAATACTGACGCCATTCTTTGGTCATTGCGGGATCAGCAAGATCTGCCTTATTCAAAATCAAAAGCTTTGGTTTATCACCCACAATCTTGTTTAACATAGGATTTTGACTAGATAAAGGCAGCCGAGCATCCACCAAAATCGTTACAAAATCAACAAATTTTAGATTCTCCTGAACTTGTCGCCGAGCCTTAGACATGTGGCCCGGGAACCATTGAATTGTAGCCATAAATTTCCCTTTCCGACTAAAAAAACGTAGTAAAAACGTTTTCTCTCTTACCATCTATTCTATCATAAATTAGGAACTTTTGCACAGGCTTTGGCCACAACAAATGATAAATAGTAATCGTGCGAAATATCCTTGATACCAGCAACAATTGACTTGACTTTTTTTACTGGCGAGTATATACTTAGTGTATACAAATTCATGGAGGTAGAGCGATGAATACAGTAAAGACTCGGAAGGTGGGGAATTCTCTCACTGTGACCATTCCTAAAAATTTGGGTATGACAGAAGGACAAGAAATGGTTGTCTACAAAGGGATTGACGGAGTCATTGTCTTAGCTCCAAAACTGAAAGATCCTTTTAATGGGATTACTGATTTGAGAATGACAAATGATTTTGAAGAGGTAAGGTCACTTGATAGCGAAATCTGAGTATATTCCTGAAAAGCAGGATATCATTTGGCTGGACTTTGATCCATCAGTCGGTCGAGAAATCCAGAAACGGAGACCTGCCTTGGTCGTTTCTAGGAGAGAATATGCCTTGCAAACTGGTTTTGTGGCTGTCTGTCCTATCACTCACGGCCAACAACGATTGGCAGAAAAAGGCTTGCTCGTTCCTGTCTCGTCGGATAAGGTAGATGGCGCTGTCAATCCATTTCAACTTTATACCTTTGATTTTCGGATGCGTAATGCTCAAAAAATAACAAGAATGGACACACAATGTTTTCAGAAAGTGGTTCAACTGTATCAATATATCTTTGGAGATACTTAAATCCTACCATGTATAGACAAGGTAGGATTTTTCTATATGACTAATCTTTCTAAAAATGGTTGAAGGCA
Source organism: Streptococcus sp. A69 (assembly GCF_058556195.1). NCBI lineage: Bacteria > Bacillati > Bacillota > Bacilli > Lactobacillales > Streptococcaceae > Streptococcus > Streptococcus sp. A69. The sequence goes on from NZ_JBZUJU010000001.1 coordinate 202,346, forward strand.
GTTTGTCAAAATCCCTCTAATCCAGCTTTTTTGTACAGATGATAGATGTCCTGCCTGAAGGCATTCTTTTAGAAAATTGCGGACTTGTTCTGGTGCAATTTCAAACTCAAATGCTTTCATCTTGTAGAAAAAATCAATGAGATGCTCAGATAAGTTTTCATCTGAAAAGGCTACTTCTCCACTTTTTCGAAATTCTAATAAGAGTCGAGCAAATCTGGCTTTTTCATCAGGCAAATCCCGAAAATAGGAATTAAGAAGCCAAGTCTGCTTCTGCTTTCGTTCAATAGGATCTTGATTTGCAATTCGCTGATCCTTTTCCAACTCCTTTTGGTTTTGTTTAGCCTTGATAGCCCGTTCGTCTCTATTCTTACCAAAGAGGATTTTTTCCCATTTTCGTTCTTCTTGGGTCAAGGTTTCTGTAAAGCCAAAATAATCTTGATAGGCTCGTTCTGCAGGTCCCATAGCAAGAATGAGGTTGTCAGCGTATTGCTTGGCGATTTTATCTCTTTTCTTGCGTTCTTTCTCTGCTTGAATTCGTAAATGCTGCTCGTAGTCGATTTTCTCCTTACCTAGTTTGACAAGGTAGAGTTGGTCATCGGTCTTACCAAGTAGAAAAGGTTTGATACACTTTTCCAGCACTTCTTCCATACGAGCCTTCTTCTTTGGCTCTGCCTTGGTCCAACTTCCGCCTTGAAAGACCTCTAGGAAGAGCTGATAGTCTCTCTCAGGCGAGAATTGATTGCCACGATTGGCTTTGAAAACACCTTTCTCCCAAAACCATTTTAGAAGTCGCTCGTCAAAATCGCTTTTATTGACCTTGATTTTTTCCTTTTTCTGAGCCTTTCTGGTTAGGTTTTCAACTTTTCTGAGTAGTTTTTCTTCCTCTTCCAGTTGCTGGTCTAAAGTCAGTCGATGAAAATGACGAACACAGTCACTGCCGATTGGAAAGAGGCGTTGGCCTGTGACACCATTAAAGAGTTCGTAGGCGTATTTGATAGCATTACCGCAGACGCAATTACTACGGCCAATGCCATTAAAAATCAAGGAAACTTCATTCCATTCCTTGGTTGCCTGATCCCAAGTATCGGCTTTTGAAGCTTGTAAAACTGCATCGTGTAGGGATTTTCTAACTGGAAGTGGCATGAGGTCTCCTTTCTAATACTCAATGAAAATCAAAGAACAAACTAGGAAGCTAGCCGCAGGCTGCTCAAAACACAGTTTTGAGGTTGTAGATAAGACTGACGAAGTCAGTGAGCATATCTACGGCAAGGTGAAGCTGACGTGGTTTGAAGAGATTTTCGAAGAGTATAAATTATACTTTTACAACTTGAACCTCATCTTTGCCGAGCAAAATCAAGTATTTTTCTATGTTTTCAATCGAATAGGCTCTAGATAAAGCCTCTCCGTATAAGGCTAACTGACCACGATAGCGGTCTATGAGTTGACTTGGTTGATCGTAACGGTCTGTTTTGTAGTCGAAAAGAACGATGCGATCCTCATAAAGCAGATAGCCATCCAAGATTCCACGGACAACGAAGTCTTCCTGACTCTTTTGATCTTTTTTGAGCATGGAGAAAGGTTGCTCGCGGTAAAGATGGCTGGTATTAGCGAGAATTTCCTGACCAAGTGCTGTATCAAAGAATGCTAGGATTTTAGAAAGATTGATCTTGTCTCTAGCAGCTGGACTAGCTTGAACTTGTTTGAGAGTTTCTGTTAGACTAGCAAGTGTTGGTTGCTGACTAAGATCAATTCTTTGCATGAGTTCGTGGATTGCACTACCAATCTCAGCTCCAGTTACCTTTTCTTTAGTTGAAAAATCAGGTAAATTGAAGCTGATTTGCTTCTCTGGTGATTTGGTTTGGTTAGTAATTTCTACCCCTTCCATATCCATAACGGGTTCGTAGAATTTCTTGATTTGGCTTGGGGTTTGAACACTTGGTAGTTCAATAGCTGCGCGGTGAAAAGTATTATAAACTTCCACCTCTTTCAGCATTTCCAAAGCCTCTTTGATGGTTTCTGACTGGCGGTTGTCTGCTTGAGAGCTATCTTGGAGAGGGCTCTTGTTTTCCAACTCTCCGATAGCTTCTCTGGTCAGCTGGTCTTCACCAATAAAACGATAGCTAAAGTTGAGATTGTCCTTGGCAAATACTTTGCCGATAGCCCAGATCCAATCTTGGAAATTTCTTGCTTGTAGTCTGGTATTGCTATCTAATTTTCCGTTTTCAGTTGCTGGGTATTCCTTTGCTTCCAGCTTTTCACGAGAACCCTTACCGACAAGATATAGCTTTTTCTCAGCTCTCGTCATGGCAACATACAGCAGACGCATTTGCTCTGAATAGCTAGCCAATTGCAGTTCTTTCTCATTCTGCGTATAAGTTAGGCTAGGAATGGAGAGTTTGAGGGTTTTAGGATAGTGTGCTTCCACTGCTCCTGTTTCCACCTTGGCAATGTATTTGACACCAAGCCCATTCTGACGACTGAGAATAACATCTGACATTGAGTCTTGCTTATTGAAGTCCTGATCCATGTTGAGGATAAAGACATAAGGAAACTCCAGACCTTTGCTCTTGTGAATAGTCATGAGTTCCACAGCATCCTTTGGCGGGGCGACAGCTACGCTTGCAAGATCATGCTGGGCTTCTAGGACTTGGTCAATCATACGTATAAAACGCGACAAGCCTTTGAAATTACTCTTTTCAAACTGGTCAGCTCGCAGAGCTAGGGCGTAGAGATTGGCCTGTCTGGCAGGACCATTTGCTAAAGCCCCAACATAGTCATGGTAAAAACGGTCGTTGTAAATCTTCCAAATCAAGTCATAGAGAGAGTGGGTTTTGGCATACAAGCGCCAAGAATCCAAGATATCAATGAACTGATTTAATTTTTCAGCTAGAGCTGTATGAATTAAATCTTTCTTGCTAGCTACTTGTTTTTGAGCATTGATCAGTTTCTCAAAAAGATTCTCTTGGACTTTATCTTCTGCTTTCTGAAGGGACAAGCGTGCCAACTCGTCCTCATCAAAGCTAAACATAGGAGACTTCATCAGGGCAACCAAGGCATAGTCTTGCAGGGGATTGTGAATGACACGCAGGGTGTCTAGCATGACTTGTACTTCTAGGGATTGGAGATAATTGTTTTGCTCACCGTCGGTTTTAACTGGAATTCCGTACTCAGACAGGGCAAGTAGAATCTGGTCATTACGACTCCGACTGGAAGTCAAAAGGGCAATTTCTTTGAAGGCAACACCTTTTTCTTGATGGAGCTTCAGGATTTCCTTGATGACCAGGCGCATTTCACCTGTTAGTTTCGTTTCTGCTTGGCTCTCTTCTTCCTCTTGCTCACTATCGTCCTTGTCGTATAAGAGAAATTCTGCCTTGTTGTCTGGATTAGGAGTCAGTTTGGTATTGGCAAAAACAAGCTGGTGCATGCTATCATAGTTGATTTCGCCGACCTCTTGGTCCATAAGGCGTCCAAAAACATCATTGGTTGCAGACAGCACTTCTGAACTGCTACGGAAATTTTCCTTTAGGAGAATTAACTTGCCCTCTTTAGGATTTTGCGCATAGCGTTGGAATTTCTCATTGAAAATCTGCGGGTCTGCCTGACGGAAACGGTAGATAGATTGCTTGATATCTCCCACCATAAAACGATTGTGGCCATTCGACAGCAATTCCAGCATTCGTTCTTGAATATGGTTGGTATCCTGATACTCATCGACCATGACTTCGTGGAATCGTTCCTGATAAGCCTCGCGGACTTGTGGGAAATTTTCTAAAATTTCAATGGTATAATGGCTGATATCAGCGAATTCAAAGGCGTTTTCCTGGCGTTTACGTTCACGATAAGCCTCCACAAAATCACTCATAAAGTTTTGGAAGGTTTTAGCTAGATCCCAGGTATCTTCATGATATCGCTCTTGATAGTCGAGAATGGTTATCTGGTCTGACAGTTGTCCTAGTTTAGCAAACTGGATCTTTCTCTCATCGTTATAGGCATCAGCCAGTGGTTTCAAATCGGCCTTACGACTAGAATTAGCCAGAGCTCGACCATTTTTCTCTTTCGAGATGGCAACAACACGCGCAAGCACTGCTTGATAAGCCTGACTATCGGACTCTTGATTTAAGGAGCTAATTTCATCCAGAACCAGCTGCACATTTTCTAAATAGGTAGCTTTTGGAAACTCCTTGGCATCATTATCCAGATGACAACGGAAAAAGCTTTCCAAATCCCAGAGCGCCTGTTTGATTTGCTCGATTTGTTTGTCTTTCTCATTTGCAAAGTCAGCTTCTTCAAACCCTTTGAGGAAAGAGTTACTCAACCATTTTTGTGGACTGCTGGTGGATTGAAGAAAGTCATAGATTTTGTAGACTTGCTGGCGCAGACCTCGTTCATCCTTGCCTCTCCCAGCAAAATTCTTCACCAAACGACTAAATTTCTCTTTATTTTCGTCTTGGTAATGCTCTTCAAACACCTGATGAAAAACTTCGTTTTTTAAGATTAACTGTTCACTTTCATTTTGCAGAATACGGAAGTTCGGTGCGATATCAATCAGATAGCCATGCTTGCCAAGGAATTTTTGCGTGAAAGAGTCCATGGTTCCGATGGCAGCGTTTGGCAGGTCTGCCAACTGACGTCCCAAGTGTTGTTTGAGATCAACATCATCGGTTTCTTGGATTTGTTGGCTGATTTTTTTCTCCAAACGTTCTTTGAGTTCGGTCGCAGCCTTGACGGTAAAGGTTGAAATAAAGAGTTGGCTGATTTCCACGCCACGTGCTAATTGGTCCAGAATGCGCTCGGCCATAACAAAGGTTTTCCCTGAACCAGCAGACGCTGAAACAAGGATATTTTGCCCTGCTGTATAAATGGCTTCGATTTGCTCGGCCGTTTTCTTCTGTTCCTTGCTCGAATTCGCTTCTGCTTCTTGCAATTTTTGAATTTCTTCCTCAGTTAAAAAGGAAATGGGCTTCATCGATTCAACTCCTCTCTCATTTTTTCAAACCAAGCTTGCTTGAGTTTTTCTCCGACCAGACGTTTGCCATCCGCTAGGTCTAACTTTTCTAGGAAACGAGCTTGACCCAAATGGTAATTGGCTTCAAATCCTGTAATTGCCTGATGTTGCTGGACGTATGGGGCAATACTTCTTCCGTTCTCTGTGTATGGATTGATGGCGAACTGGCCTTCTAAAATCCTCTCAGCTGCTTTCTTGTAAAGATGAGCATTGTAGTCTAGCAAGAGATGAAACTCCTCATCAGTCAGCTGGTTGGCCTTATTTTTATTGTAAAACTCACCCAAATGACTGCTTTCTTTTTCTAAAAAGAGCCCTTGGTATTTCATTGACTTGCTGGCTTCTGCTACTGCTCCTGCCAGACTTTTAACAGCTAATAAAGATTGGACAGGCTCAGCCATTTCCAAGTACATGGCACCGAAAAAGTTCTGCTCCCCTTCTCTTTTTAGGGCAGCAAGATAGGTGGGCAGTTGGGAATTAAGCCCATTAAAGAAATTCGGAAACTGGAACTGAGTCAGACTAGACTTGTAGTCTACCACTCCTAACGCTCCATCAGCTTTCAGGCGGTCAATGCGGTCAACCTTGCCTCGCACATGGACACTCCGACCATTATCCAATTGAATAAAGGCCTGATCTTTACCACCAAATGTTGCCTCCTCTTGAATGGTTTCGATAGCTGGATTATGCCGAAGGATGTGGCCCGTAGTTCGCGCAACATCAAGAAGAACTTCCTTGGTAAATTGGGCTTCCAAACTTTCCTGATAAATAGCCTCAAATTCGCGTTCTTGGCTGGTTTCTTGAATAGCTTGTTCCAAACGCTGATCAAACGGATTTTCAGTAGGCAGTTTCAAAGCCCGTTCAAAAATACGATGCAAAAAATTCCCGTGACTGCGAGCATCTGGGCGCAGGCGTAATTCTTCCTGCAAACCAAGGACATAACGGAGGAAATAACTGTATTCATTGCGGTAAAACTCCGTCAAACCAGAGGTAGACAGGTAAAACTCTTTGTCAGCAGGGTAGAGAGCCTGCAAGGTCTCTTTCTCTAATGGCTTGCTACTTGGACTAGTTGGGAGGGCTGGATTCACAAGCCCTTTTTGATCTAGTTTTTTCCCCATCACACGAGCCAAAACCTTGACAAAGGTCAAATCTTGCTCTCTATCACTCGTCTCGCCCTGCTGGTGATAGGCAACTAAGCTAGACAAGAGACTGTGATAAGAACCCATATCTTCCTTAGACAGACCTTTGTGATGAATCTTCTTCTCTGTCCGATTAAATCCAAAACTCATCAATTCCTGAAGATAGGCCGATTCTTTACTCTCATTTTCATTGAGGAGACTTGGTGCTGACAACACCAACTGTTTGCGAGCAGCATTGACTAAAGAAAGCATAGTATAGCGATTTTTCTTGAGATTTTCGCTACTTGCAATCAGTAATTGTGCTCCCTCTTCAGTAACTTGGTTTAGGCTTTGTCTTTCTTCATCTGTCAATAGACTGGTGTTTTGCGCAATTTTTGGTAAATGATCCTGAGTCAGCCCAATAGCGTAGACAAAGTCAGCTGTCAGTGGTGCAATCAAATCGTAACTCTGCACCAGAACAGTGTCCACTGTCGCTGGAATAGTGCGATACTGAGATAAACTCATACCTGAGTGGAGCAAGGCTAGGAAGTCCTCCAGACTAACTTGTGAACCATCAAAAACTGTCACAAATTGTTCTAAAACATGACAAAAGGCTTTCCAAACTTCAGCTTGTCTTTCCTGTTCTAGGACTTCCATAGTGGATGTTAAACCTTGCATCTGCTTGCTTAAAGCAGCGTTTTTTAGAAAAGCACTCCACTTTTGCAAAAGATTTTCAGCCTTCTGTTTCCGACTGGCAAATAAGGTTTCAAGAGGAGCCAAAACTCGCAAACGAATAGCATTCAAGCGTTCCAAATCAAATTTTCCATGGTGGGATTTGGTGAAGATTTGCTGAAAGGCTGGCAAGCCATTGATACCAAGATAGCGGAGGTATTGCTCAAAAGCATCAATATCTGCCTGACTAAGATCGGTATACAAGCCAGTTCTGAGAAGATTAATCAAATCCTCCTGACGGAAACGGTAGCGTTTCAAACGCAAAATAGACTCCACATACTGGGTCAAGGGATGATGAGCCATGGATTCGCTTCTACCAAGATAGAATGGAATCTGGTACTGGTCAAAAATGGTCTTTAAGGACAACTGATAAGAAGGCACATCTCCTAACAGAATGCGAAAATGCTTGTAACTCAAGTCTGGTTTGTCATGTAATTTTTGACGGATGCTGCGAGCTACCAACTCCAACTCTTCCTTTTGTGTTAAGCAAGACCAGATTTGCAGATTCTCACGGTCATTCTCATCAACATCCAAAGTGAGTTCTGAAAAGTCGTAAGAAGACTCCAGCAAACGAGAGGCCTTGTCAAAACTATCCATATTCTCATGAGTCTGAGAACGGTCTTGAGCAGGCGTTTGGTATTTAGCAGCTAAATGATGGAGAAATTCTACACTGGCTTGGTAGAGATTGCCTTCAGCGAACGGACTGGTATAGGCCTTCTTACTTGCATAAGCACCAATGACAATCTCAACACCTTTACGATGGAGCAGATCCACCACATGCTCTTCCTCGGCGGAAAAACGAGTAAAACCGTCGATAACCAAAGCCAGCTGACTAAAATCACTACTTACCTTATCATTCTCAATAGCCTCAATCAAATGGGATAACTGACTTCCCTGAGCCAACTGGCTTTGATTGAGATAGGCAGTCACTTTTTCAAAAATCAAGAGTAAATCTTCTCTCTTGTCCTCATCGGTCAAACTTTCCAAGTCCAAAAAGCTCATCTGAGCAGTCGTCATCTCGTGATAAAGTTCAATCAACTGCTGGATAAATTGAGGGTCTTGTTTAATAGCACCATAAACTCGTAACTCTTTGGGATCAAGTTCAGCAAGGCATTTATAAAAGGCCATCCCAAGGCCGATGTCATCAAGACTGGTCTTTGTAGGCAAGTCATTTAAAACCAGGTAACGAGCCATTTGGGCAAAGCGCGTGACGGTAATAGCAAAAGAAGCCTGCTGGGACAAGCATTCCAGCACGGCGCGTTCCTTTTCAAAAGAAAGAGAGTTGGGAGCAATGTAGAAAACTCGCTTACCAGCAGCAACCAGCTCTTCCGCCTCTCTGGTTAGGATTTCAGTCAAAGAAGTCCGAATATCAGTATAAAGTAATTTCATCTCTGCCTCGTTGGAATTTTTCATTACCTTTTATTATACCATTTTTTGACTGCTAATCCTATAAATAGAGAGTTCTTAAAACTTCTGAAGAAAAAATGCCGGAAAGTTCCGGCATTGAATGATAAGCACTAACTTGCTGAAAATAGATTTATCCATAAGTACCAAAATGCTGTAATGTTAACCATGAAATGGAGCAAAATGGGATAATAGAGAGAGTGAGTTTTTCGGTAGAGTAATGCTAAAATCGCTCCTCCACTTGCATAGGTGAAAAAGGCGAGTGGTGTTAAACCTGAACTGACATGCACATAGCCAAAGGCGCAGGCCGATAGTAAAACATCTCCATACCAAGGTGAATCTTTCAAAAAAGTATTCATAAGAACTCCCCGATAAACCATTTCTTCTGCAATTGGTCCTAGTAGACAAGTAAGAATCAAAAAATATAGTAACTCTTGTCGACCTGTCATCTCAATCAATTCATTTAAAGCGATTTGATTGGACGTTGCTGGGGTTAAAAAAGAAAACACAGAATCTGAAAGATAATTGACTCCATAAGCAAGAAGCAAATAAACTGGATATCTCCATTTCCATTTCAACTCCAGCATTTTTTTACCTTCGAACACTAGTAAATAAAGTACTGTTAGAAGAGTTACGCTGAGCTCTAAAAAAGCAAGAAGTAAGAAATATTCTCGACTAGCAGGTACAAATCTAGCTGCAAAGTGATTAAAAATCCACCGAAACCAAGTTGATTTGTAAAAAATTAAGGATAATGCTAGTAAAATTTGAATAATTCGTTTTTTCATACTATGCCTCAGCTTTCTCCCCTTGTTTCTTCATATTACTAATAAATTTTACTTAAAATCTCGCAGCACTTCCTTTGCAAAGATGATTGCCTCCGCCAATATATCCTAAATCATAAGTGCCACTGGGACAAAATCCATGAACTGGCATAGTCAATACCGACGCCATTTGCCAACCGTAATAACCATTAGCCTCTTTACCATATCGATTTGCTCCACCTTGTATCATCTCTAATTCTTCATTTGTTAGATTTATATTTTTTTTCATTAAAACCATGATGTATTCCTCCACTATTGTTCAGATTAGTTGAGTAATCTGCTACTCATACCGACTTATAAAAAACTATTTTAAGTTAGTTTTTTTAATATTTGTCTAGTTGCAACTTTGACAACTTTAGTATAGCATATCTTTACAAAATATCCTCTTCAAATCTTGAATTGTCATCCAAACGTCCTAAATTGACATAGTAATCCTTATTTCCCTCAAAATATGCTATAATAAAAGCAAAACACCTAGAAAAGGAAGTCTTATGATTAAACTACTAGCCTTGGATATGGACGGAACCCTCCTCAATGAAGCCAAGGAAATCCCGCAAGCCCACATCACTGCCATTCACCAAGCCATTGAAAATGGTGTCAAACTGGTTCTCTGTACAGGTCGCCCGCTTTTCGGTGTCCTCCCCTACTATAAACAACTAGGACTTGACCTACAGAACGAGTACGTCATTGTCAATAATGGTTGCTCAACCCATCAGACCAGTGACTGGAGTCTAGTTGACTGGCAAGAACTCAGTCCATCAGACATTGAATACCTCTATGACTTAGCAGAAAAAAGCGACGTCCAGTTGACTCTTTTTGATGAGAAGCATTATTTTGTCCTCGGTGGCAAGCCTAATCAAATCGTTCAAAATGATGCCAAGCTAGTCTTTTCAGACCTGACTGAAATCTCCCTTGAGGAAGCCACTAGTGGCAAATATCGGATGTTCCAAGGTATGTTTTTAGGAACAAAAGAACAAACAGACGATTTTGAGCAGCGGTTCGCTGAGGAACTCTGCCAACAATTTAGCGGAGTTCGTTCGCAGCCTGTCATTTATGAAGCCATGCCACTTGGAACAACAAAGGCTACTGCTCTTTCTCGACTAGCAGCGATTTTGAAGATCGATCCCTCAGAGATTATGGCCATGGGCGATGCCAATAACGATATCGAAATGCTTCAGTTTGCAGGACTGGGCATTGCTATGGGAAATGCCAGTGACCATGTCAAATCCCTTGCTAATGACGTTACAGCCAGCAATGAAGAAGAAGGCGTTGCGCGTGCGATTGAGAAGTATATTTTATAAAAAGAAAAGCAAATAGACAGTTAATACTGCTATTTGCTTTTTTGCTACTTAACCAAATAAGCAATCAAAGTTATGATCCATAAATGAGCTGGGTAGAAAATATAAAAGAAATACTTATTCCATATAGTTTGTTCGCCACGTTCCCCATTATACAAGGCCATAAAAGGAAAGACGGTGACAAAGAGCCAGTCAGAATTGAAAAGCATCATTTCCAGTGTTTGGTGCCAAGTGTCGTAAATTTGGATGGAAGTCATTAACAAGAAGGCCCACAGAAAGGCATAGAGGAGATTTCGCAATCCCTTGCGATTCCGACAAGAGTAACTAATCAAGAGAAAAGGAAGCATAGTGATACCACCTTCAGTAAAAAGACAACCGAAAATCAAGAGACCTGCAACTCCAATCCGACGCCACAACTTCTCCTTCTTATCCAACTCTTTTCTAGGAAAGCCAATCCAAAGCATGGTGACACCGATTGCCAAAGTCAAGAAAATGTTATTATTAACCATTACTCCCTTGGAGGCAAACAGAGCATTAAGTACGCTATTTCCTGCGAACATGATAAGAGCCCAACTCCAGAGACGGATGAGATAGTCTTTCAGATTTCGAGTATGTATGAATCCTTCCATAGCCATATAGGCAAACCAAACTCCCACACAACGGGTCATAGCATGAAAGATACCTTCCCATAAGGGAGGTACTAGCCCAGTGATATGGGGAATATGGTCTAAAACCATTATAGCTGCCATCAGGTACTTCAACTGCGTTGCATTCCATTTTTTCATAATAAACCTCTTTCATTTTGATCTACATAGAGTATAGCATACATTTCCACACATAATCGTACACTCATCTTACATTTAAAAAGCCTATCTTACATTTTTGTAAGACAGACTTTTAGCAACTAATTTTTATAAAAGAATATCATTTGATTTTATGCTTATTCATTTTTTCTTGGAAAATATCTGTAATGATTTGGCGCAATTCTTCTCGTTCCTTCTCAGGAATCTCACCATTTCTTTTCGCAATAGCATAAAGTTCTGGATGTTCGATTGAAATGCGTTTAATCATACGTGTCGTAGCATGTTTTAAAAGAAGAAAAGCACAAAACGAACAAGTTCTCTTCTGAATGACAGAAAAAGAGCCTGCTCGTTTTTTGTTGAGTCTAAGTAGACTTTAATTCTATATTAATAATCACTATTCAATCACTATCTCAGAGAGAATGAGAGAGCCATTCATTAATCATACTAGCGATTTCTTTGGGGGCTTCAGTATAAAGCTCATGGCTAACGTTTTCTAGAAAAATAGTATCAAAATAGTCTAGTAATTCTTTTAGGGCTTCCTCTCTCCATGTAGCTTCATTAGAATTGCAAGGACTAATAAACAAGGTATCTCCCACTTCTATCTTAAACGCTTGTATCTTCCTCCGTAGGCGGAGTATCGCTTCTATATTTTCATAATTTATAGCTAACTCATATCTATTATACTCAAAATTCCAGTGATAGGACTGTCTTACGGCTTTCTCCATATTTTCTGACCAATGCTTTGCTTCAGATTTTTCTTTAGAAATAAGAACATCTAAGTCCGAAATAATTTGAGATTTGATATAGTTTTTAGTTTCCTCTAATTCCACATCTAAAGTTAAAATCTTATCTAAATCTAGATAGCCACCATCCAAAAGAATCAGTTTCTTCACTTCTTCAAATTCCGATGCAAGATAACGAGCTAAATCTCCTCCAAGAGAATGACCTATCAGACAGATAGATTCTCCCTCTACAATCTCATTTTTGAACCATGATTTCAATTCTGTTTCATCTCGAAGATGCGTTTCATATGGATTGAGAAAATAGACCTGCGAATCTAGTTCTAGAAGAAAATCCTTGCTATGATAGACATTGCTTCCCAAACCGCCAATAAAATATATTTTCATTCTCTAATTCTCTACTTAATACTATGCTTATTCATCTTTTGTTCAAAGATAGTCGTGATAATTTGGCGCAATTCTTCTCGTTCCTTCTCAGGAATCTCACCATTTCTTTTAGCAATAGCATAAAGTTCTGGATGTTCGATAGAAATTCGCTTTATTGTCCGAGTTGTTGCATGTTTTCGCACGAAAAAGGGAATGCGTTTGATCCATTCCTGAGGCACTAGGGCAAGAATTTTAGCTGCGGTTTCCTTATCACTAATCTCAGATGTTGTCAATCCTTGCTTAATCATCTCTTGTTCTTTCTCAGTAAAATCTTTTAATTCCATGATTCTTCTCCTAGTTAGTAAATGACTCTATGATAGATTATATACTAATCCTGACCAAAGTACAAATAGAATAATATCAAAAAAACTTAGTAGATCTTTATTTCACTAATCATCACGCGCTATCTCTCCAACTAGCTCAAAGTCTATCATTTGGTAGTTTTCATCCAAGCGAATTAAGGAAAAATATTCATTCCAAAATAGGTGATCGCTACGACTTTTCCACTGAAGTCCATACCATAGTTGGGTCGAGTCTAGAGGTTGGGCAGGCGGGACAGACCATAATTTATCACCAAAAGTAGTTCGCATATTCCCTTCCTCAAACCTAGCTAGTAAATCCACACCATCCAGCTTGTAAGAAATCGCTTTTGTTTTTGCTACTGAAATACGGTCTTCATCCAGCTTAAACTGGATAATTTTACAGTCCTCTAAGACAGTTTCTTTTATTTCATCCCCGTATAAGGCAATACTTCCAAGGATTAAACCATCTTTGCCAAGAAGATAGGGAGCATACGACACAGCATTGCTATCTCGATGAAAACCTTTTTCGATAAAAATACTCTTATCAGCCTGATATTTTTTGATTTTCCCTGAAGAAAGAGCCTCATCATAATCGTTACTAAAGCTGTCATTATCCCTGATGTAGATGTCAAAACCTTCTTTTAGAAGATCACTCACACTTGTTTGTGTTAGCGTGATTGGCTTATCATCTATCTTTAGTTCAGGCGCTTTGGGAGGTGAACCGATCTGTCCGTATGCAATCATAACAAATATGGCCACCATAAAAGAAACCACAAGCGCAATCATAGCTTTGCCCGTGCGTTTTCTGGCATTAAAAAGTGCCATAATCGGTGGTAGGATGACAATTCTAGCCAAGATAGCATTACCAGTTCCATCCCTACTCATTATTTGGACTACAAAAACACCAGCAATCGCAATTATCGACAAATAAACCAAAAGCTCGCCAAGCCCCATCTTGTCTGTACGAGTTTGTTCATTTACCGGCTCATCTAAGATGGATTTCCCATTCACTACCAGCCTTTTGAGGAAGAAATACATGCCAAGTCCAATCCCCAAAAATGCCAATGCAAGAAAAGCCAGCGAACTGATTACAACTATTCTACCCATTTCAATTTTCTCCTTAGTTGATACATTCAACCTTTAATTTCTTTTTCAAGGTTCTATTCGCAATCAGTAGCACAAGCAAAAGAAAGGGCGCCCCATTAAGAACAAATATGGGGAAAGCTTTGATAGCAATCCATAATATCGTCCCTTTTTTCTCAATCCAACTACTCCCCCAATCACCATTGATCAATGGAAATAGTGATTCTATATAGCCTTGATACCATAGAAAAAATGGATTTTGGGAGCAATTCGCATTCAACCAGATAATTATCAAGCAAAACAGAATCAAGTAGACCATACCAACAAATACACTAATTCGTCTGGTGGTTTTTGTTGCCTGCTGACAGATTCTTTCTTTAATCTCTTGATTGATCCCTTCCAGACCACTATTCTTGCAAGCCTCCTTTTCAAACCGATAGAGTAAATACCGATAGAGGTAATCTTTTCGCTTATGACCTTTCATATCAAACCTCGTCTAAGTCTTGGACAACAAATTCAAAATCATTGTTTAGACTTCTAATTTTAAGGAATTGCAGTCTAGATAATTTGTGATTATTGCTGAAGGGTACATAGGGATTTTTTTCAGAGAATATCGACATACCATATTTTTTCATCGCCAAAACCATAGAATTTCTCATCAATTAACCATTTATCATTTATCAACCTGAGCACAAACTTATGTTTCATCGCCAGATCTTCTTCAAATTGTAGAATGACCGTCGCCCTATCCTCTTTTCGCATGGTAAACTGAACGAAAAAATCCTCGCCCTTTAAATACGAATACTCACTTGGATGGCCATAGGAATTTCTAGGTCCTTTTGAGAAGCATTTTTCGCTTACATGGTCTTCGATGAGTGCCAGATAGCGTTGATGATATTCGTCCATCAGGTCCTTCCACTTGGGATGAATCTGATGTGAGGGTATCTTGAGTACAATCGTTTCAGCATCCAGTTCCTTGTTGCATTCATAGATTTCTTCTTCCAACAAGGTTAATTTCTGTAATAATTCCAATAAAGGGGGTAAGAGTTTCTCTACCATTTTTTGTATTTTTCTGGGGTATTTTTTAGCGTCAGTTCCATTTCTTCTAACCTCGATATTCATGTGTCAGTTCTGCCAATTCTCTATCAGACAACGTCCCATCAGTATAGAGTTTTGTCAGTAACTGATCATCAAAATCAAAAGAATAATATTCTGTCACAAATTCTTGAAATCGTTCGAACGTATCAAAGATGTAGGCCAATAACCAGGCCCCGTCATTATGATTCTCAATATTATTTTGATGAACGGCACCATCATACCAGATACAAAATGTCGTTTCTTTCCTTTCCTTTGAAGTTAAAAGATTCAGCCATTTATCGTCAATACCTTCATAAATTCTGTCGATAAGGTCCTGATTCCATTGGTCAGCAGCAAACTGATTGAGACTGCTTTCATGATCAAATCCCTTTATCAAGATGACATCTTTTGTAAAAATCACATCCAAAGAATCCCCAGAACCGTTATCAATACTGTATCGGATAGTAAAGTCCGTTTCTTTCTTTCGTATCAATCTCAAATAATCTTTTGATGAATCCGTTACATAATCATCCAAAACAAACAAGGTCTCTAAGCTTTTCTGTATATTGTCCCAGTCTAAGTGCTTCATAGCTCACCTTTTTACCTATCATTTCCATTACTGGCTAAAATCACATGATTTATAGCGGGAAGAAACAAATCCTGAAATCGAAAACTGAGGGATATTCCATTCATTTGCTAGGTAAATGCTGCATTCAATTTCATCTCCCTTAGAAGTTCTTGCAATAAATTCATATCTTCCTAACTCTTCATTGTTTCTGTTTCTTTCAATCTTTTCGAAATAGCTTTCTTTAAAAAACTTCTGAAATGCTTCCCAGATCAGCTCTGCCTCATTAAGGGATAATTCGACTTTTAGACCATATTTCAATCCTACCTTACAACGCATCTTTCGACCAGCTTCATCGGCTTTGCAAGTTTTTATGCTTCCCTTATTATGTACCCAATCCGTACTGTCTAATTTATTGATTTTTCTGACCAACAAGTTTTTAAAATCGGTCATTTGTCCTAGAAAGTATTTGCTTGCAATTTCAAAAATCTCTAAATTCTCCAAAACACAATTCCTTTCTTATAACCTCGAAACCTTCTTGATTAGCTACTCTAATAACCTAATCTGCATCTACCCAGAGATGGTATTTCTTATAGTGGAGACATCTAAATAAATACCCACAAAGGGAACCATCCTTTACAAGATAATCTTCTACATCTGCAAACTCATCGCGCTCGTGGTATTCTGCTAATACTTCATCAGCAATATCCATTGCCTTCAACTCCTGTGTTCCAACCGTTCCCAAATAGGCACAGTAATCATCACAGCATGAGAGCCAATATTCTCCCTGCCAGCTTAGGTATCCTGGTGTTTGGTAGAAAAGCATATTGTTTTTCTCTTCATCTGGCTCTCCGATCCATTCTGCTTCTTGAACAAATTCTGCATCGAATTTTCTCGCTGCTTCCCCATTTGCGATGCACATCGGACAGAGATAGTCGACATCATCGATACAGTAAGGCCGCATAGCATAATAAACACTTGATTTTTTACCGCAACAAGGACAGATTTTCTCTTCTCCCTCCTCAAAAGCACCCGTAGCCAGCGGATCAGGATGGTAGAGAAACTGAGGTAAATCTTTTAAACATTCCCTTCTCTCAGCCTCCTCTGTCTCTGTTAATGGACGCGGTAAAGCGAAGTCGTTTCCACGCTTTTTGCTCAACTCTTGTAAAGTGGTGAATTTCTTCATTTGTTTTCGGTCTGTTTTATCAACCATAGTCGAGAAGACTTTAAAGGCACTCTCCATCATACCAAGTTTTTGATACACATCCACCAATACCTTCTTCGCCTCTATCTCCTCAATCTGAGAAAGTCTATCCACAAATTGATAGAGAGCTAAAACACTTGATCTGTCACCATCTTGAAGATTGAAATCCTCTTTTAAACGTATCCATTCTGTCAGATATTCTTTCATTTTATCACCTTATTTTATACTTTTAATTTCAGGCAAGTTAGTAAATTTCACAAATAACCTCTCTAGCGGCTTGAAACTGCTTGTCGAATTTCACTAGCAGGTAAAGTGGCCCAGCCAGAGAGTCACCTGCATCATATCCTAGAGCAAATTCGCCATAAGAACCGTTTTTATCAAAGATTAGCTCAGTTAATTCCAGTTCTGAAATAGCTTCATCAGGCCAGTTATCTTGAATAACCTTTTGAGCTTTTTTATCTATCTGCTCCAGATCCCTGTAGAGTCTAGACATCAAATCATCCGATAACAAGAGTAGATCCTGTTCACAATAGCCTGTAAAATGAATATCTACGGCTTTATTGCGACATTGCCCTAAAAAATAGATCCCCGAATCATGTTTTTCCCAGTTTATTCCTTTCCATAATGCCAACAAATCTTCTTTTTTCATTTTTTATCTCATACCATCCTCGATTAATATTGGATCTTGGAACCCTTTATATATAAAAATACTTCTCGTTTTTCCTTCTATTATACCACTTAAACGACAAAAGCCTGTAGTTTCAGTGTACTGCAGGCTTACTATGTAGAAAGAAACAATGATGACCACAACATTCATACATTTCAGGGGCTGATATTGATAATATGTTCCTTTGTAGTTTTAGAGCTGTATTGTTTCTCAATTTGAGAGCTGTTAATACTTATCGGTCAATAAACTTTCCAATGCTTCTATATGGTTATCCCTTAAAACTTACTTAGGAATCTAATAGCAGATTTTTGAGCTTTTTCTATTTTTTCAAGCTCCACATTTTCCACTGCAGAAGATGATATCCATCTCTTGCCAAATAATAGTTGAGTTGCTTCTATCATCAAACCACAAGCATAAGGATCTTTTTCTTCAGTAATGGCTTGAATAAAACTGGCCTTTGCTTTTTTGGATATAATTTCTGCTTTTACTCTATGAAAGGATAGTTGCATAAGACTCGTCGCAGACCATGCACGACAAAGGGCGTCTTCATCATCAAGCATTTGTCTTGTTAAAAGTTCAATTTCTTTTGCTGATCCTATCCAACCTAAAGCTATGACCACCTTTTGACGAAGAATAGGATTCTTTATATCTAAAAGTACAGTAAAGATAGGAATCAGTTGGTCACAAAATGAGCTATAAAAATCTCGATGTTTTGATTTAGAAAGGATTTCCGCTATAAGATAGGCAATCAATACACTTTGTTTTTCATCTTTAACTTCATCCAACTGTTCAAATAAAAACTCTAAGCCATCTTTTCCATGTTTATTAAAGCTACCTTCTAAATGCAGATTTCTACCTTCATTCCAATCTTTGCAAATCAGTTCGTAATGATATGCGATTTCTTTGGAACTACCCAGATCAGCTACAAATTTGATTCTTTTGCCAGAAGGAAAGCCTTCTTTTTCCAAGTCAAGGTATGCTTTTTGTAAATCTTCTTTATCCATTTTTAACCTCAAGCTGTTTAATTCTTTGAGATACCTTTGCAAAGCTTTCTAAGAAATAGTAACCATGACATTACCATTGAGCTCTAAAATCTTCTGGTAAAACTCTTTCATCGCTTGGAAATAATCGCAAATTTCTTCTTTAATCTCTTCCTCTTCGTCATCATAATCCCAAATATCGGGGTAAAGGTCTGCCTTTTTACAAGCTTGCATACTAAAATGCGCCATGGCTTCTTCCATATCAAAGTTTTTCAAAGCCGAACAAATCTCTGATACTTTTGATTTTTCTGTATAGGCAATATATTCCGCAACATTTTCAAGTGGCGTCACACCCAAAACAGCCACGCTCAAAGGATCATTCCGACTAGGGTTTGAACTTCCAACCCCTGTAAGCACAAAATGAAGAACATCCCACATTTTATCTATATCAAGTAAAAGTTCTGCTTCCTCTTCTACTACCTCAAATTGATCATCTCCTTCACCATTAAAGGCCTTCAGTTGATGTAAGTACTGATCGTTTATATATTGAAAATTAGCAATCATTCCCATTTGTTTTTCCTCCAAAATTTCTATGTTGAATGATGTTATTTACGTTTTATAAAAGCTTATTATCACTAAAGTGTAATTCTTACTTGATGAATAGTATCTTCAGATGTTTTCCTTATAAAGTGTTATAATGTAGGTGTATCCAAAATGTGGATTATCGCCTAAAAAGGAGAATAGCGATGGGCTTTTTTATATTTGCTTTGACTTTTTATTTTATTTTTTGCCTGTTCTTAGTCTTTACGATTTATCTCTATTTTAAACTGGCAAGTGCCGTCAGCGCTGGCAAAGAAGTTCCTAAGTGGATGTATCAGTTCGGGCAAGGTTTTCAAGGACGCTACCATATTGAATATGAAGATATCACTAATAGGAACGCTCTCAAAGAAGCCAACCTATTTATTTTCTATTTTGTTCTAGCTAATATCTTCACTTTAGTGGCACTGTATGTTAAAATGGGCAATTTTCCAGCAGCTCTCTATACTTGTTTAAAGGCTCAATTCGCCACTGTTGTAGCGAGCATGCTGTTTAGACAGTTTGTCAACTTGGTAATATTTATAGTAAGTCGTTCAAAGAAAGATCGTGGTCCCTATTCATCAACCAATGCTATCATCGGGGCTACCTTCTTGACCACCTTAATCTTTATGTTCTGTATCATGATAACTGGTGTCCCCGCTAAACCTATTCCAGTTCAAATCGACAAGACCAGTGTGGTGGTAGGTGAAACAAGAGCTTCAGAACTACTGAATCAGGGGTTCAGTTTTACTGGAAAAAATCCCGAGAGTGAGATTGTGAACAAACGCAATGACCATTTCTATTATGGAGAACTGCTCGAAATTGTCCGAGATGGTCAATCTTACGGTCTGATGAGCATTACACCAAAGTGGAAAGATTCTGATAAACTCGAGAACTGCGTCGTCACATACTATGAAATCTCAGCAGACAGCCCGCAACTATCCCAAGTTAAAATCAGCGACCAAGACCTCTCCAAACTCACAATCACTGATTTTAAAACGAGAAACTTAACAGATATCTTTTCACTAAAACCTGCTGATGCTAAAGAAGTGAAGCACGATACCTACTTCAGTCTGAGGCTGCAAACTGCCGACTATGTACTATGGAACAGCTATCAATTTGTGGCGAATTTCAATAGTGATCAGTCCCCAAATCGATACGGAGTAAGAGCTCAGAATACAATCTGGGAGTGAAAAATCAACTACTCCTGATAGGATAAGGTAACGCTATCTATCTCTTTGAAATAGACCCTCATCTTAAACAAAACTCTTATATTTTTATAGGGAACTCCGTCGCTCTCCTCTTCACTAGTGGAGGGCCTTTTTATTCCAAGCATGTCATATAAATCAGCGGTTAACTCTTTTCTTTTATCAAATTCGTAATAGACATCCCCAATATACATACTTGCCGGATCAGAGATGACAGCCTTTATCAACGTTCCATCTAAAAGAGAACATCCTTTATCGCTTAGGTTTTTCACCTGAATTTTAAATTTTGTATAATAAGATAGACTTCCAACATTATAGACTCTAGATAATATATAGCTTTCACTGACTTCTCCAGGTTGTAAGTAAATCTTTTTGAGTTCCCCTATTGTGGTGGATTCTAATTCAACATCCTTATTTAAACAATCATCAAGCGTATCACTCCCCAGTACAAAAGAAGTCGAGTTTACCACAAATACAAATCCATTAGGATTCTCAGGGTGTGTTCGTAGTTGGGGTTCCAATTCTTGACGAATTTTCTCAAAAGATGTTATGTTTAATTTCCCATTTTCTGCATTACAAACTTGTTGATAAATACTGGTATCAATTGTCCCATCAAGATTTCTCCTCGAGCTCTTTAATCGAATACCACTGATATCCATTCGTACCCCGAAGCAATCAGTTTCAGCTAAAATAGGATACTTCAGGCTAGTATAGTTGATAAAGTCCAACATCTTGTCATAGGATTCTTTTAGTTGATCTAAATTTTCAACCTCAGTAGAATAGACAAAATTTTCAGGATGGAGATAGGAAAGGACATCATCACCTAGATTATGATTTTCCTTATATTCCGCAAGGGCTCTTGTGCAAAATACTTCTTCAAAATCAGAATGAATAAAGGGGGAACCCATTGCGAGCCAATCATGGGACACACTACAAGTAAAAGAAATGTCAGGATAATCCTTCAGGGTCACAAACCAATAATAGGGATGACTAGGATCTTCTTTTATCACATAAGTACTCTCTCCATAGACTTTATTGAGATATCGAACTAGTCTTTCTTTGTCTTCTTTATGCGAGGTACAGGCATTTAGTAGAAGGGCGCCAACTATAATAATAAATAGACAGGAAATTTTTTTAAATAGTTTTATTTTTTTCCTCTTCCTTGCTATCTAATAAATATTCTCTACGATAAAGGTACTTTTATAAGTTGACTTCTTTCCTTCTGATTATTATCATTTCATTACTTTCCTTTATTATACTACATAAATACAAAAAAGACTGGAACGAATGGTTGCCTATCATTACAGTCTTTTACACCTTATTATCTATTTCTCCACAAAAACTACAAAGCCTTTTGGCGAGATGACAAGCTGATTATCCAATTCTTGGCAATGACTGGCTAGCGCTACAGAATCACGATTTACAAGATAGTTTTCAGTTGACTGGTTAAAAATAGCTTGGACTTTTTGTCCATCATAATCCCATTCTAGGGACACTACATCTGGCTTGATTTCTTTCAGGCTATAGGTTCCATGTTGGATAATGTCTGAAACATCCTTGCGAAGCTGAATCAATTTCTTCATGAACATAAGCAACTCATTACTGTCAGAAACACGCTCCCAAGGCATAACACGACGACAATCAGGATCTGGACCTCCGTCTAATTCTAACTCGGTTCCGTAATAGATACACGGTGTTCCCCTTTGTAAAAAGAGGCAAGCAAGGGCAGATTTAACAAGTTGGACATTTCCCTTGGCCGTAGCCAAAATGCGCTCCGTATCATGCGAATCCAAGAGATTGAACATCACTTCCGAAATCTGTTGTCTATAGTACATAGACTGGCTATTGATCTCATCGATAAATTGACTGGTCTTCTTGGCACCACGCAAGAAATAGTCCTTAATGCTATCAGATAATGGATAGTTCATGACCGCGTGAAATTCATCGCCATTTAGCCAAGGCTGTGAAGTATGCCAGACTTCTCCAATAATATAAAGGTCAGGCTTTTTAGCCAGGACAGCCTTCCGGAAATCTCGCCAAAATTGGTGGTCGACTTCATTTGCCACATCCAAGCGCCAAGCATCGATATCAAACTCTTCAATCCAGTAGGTCGCAACGCTTAGCAAATAGTCCCTCACTTGAGGATTTGCCGTATTGAGCTTGGGCATATAACTGGCAAAAGCAAAGGTATGGTAAGGGAGCTTTCTTGGATTCCCCAGCTTGTCCTTGGTCACTGGGAACTCTTGAACATGGAACCAGTCTTTGTAAACAGAATCTTCACCATGTTTGAGAACATCCTGCCACTGTGGAGATTTGTCTCCGATATGGTTGAAAACAGCGTCCAGCATGATTTTCATACCTCTCCGATGGGCTTCCTTCACCAGTTGACGGAAGATTTCCTTGTCTCCAAAATGACGGTCAATTTCGAAATAATTCGTCGTATTGTACTTGTGATTGCTTGGAGATTCAAAGATAGGACAGAGATAAAGTCCTGTAATCCCTAAGTCTTGCAGGTAATCCAGATGGTCAATAATACCTTGTAAATCACCACCAAAGAAATCGCTCGTCTTTGGTTTGATAGAGGAATCCCAAGCTAGCGAACCTTCTGGAGAAATCTCAGGATTACCATTGGCAAAACGTTCTGGGAAAATCTGATACCATACCGTCTCAGCCACCCAGTCAGGAACATGGCAAGCATCAATTTCATGGATATACGGAATTTTAAAGCCATTTCCTTCGTAATGAAGGTTTTCTAGCGTATTTTCAACACAACCCTTATCGCCATATAAGATGCTCTGACCTTGCTTATCCTTGAGTTCAAAGAGATACTGAAGTCGTGCATAGCCGACCGTAACATCCACTTGCCAGTAATCAAACAAAGCATCGGAGGTAATTTTGGTCATCTCCTTGATTGCTTCATAACAGTCCTCTATAAAAATAAAAGGATCTCCATAATGCAAGTGGACGCTTTCAGTATCTCCCCTTTTCGTTCGAATGCGAATGTGCATTGTCTTGTCTTTGTAAAGATAGGCGTACTCCGACTCTGGTCTGTGGTAAATGGCTGTTAATTCCATTGAGCTATCTCCTAATTTACTTTGATTCATTTAAAACGCAAACGTTTTCAAAATCGTGATTCTAGTATACTACTTTCGTATTTTATTTGCAAGGCTTGTCCGAAGGCGCGTGGTTCACACCAGCCCGTCCGGCAGGAAGCACATCTTCTCCTGCAATCACTGCTTTGCACAAATCGTTTTCTGCAGTGAGCTTTACCGGCGCGTCCACTGGAACAATCACGGCTGCAAATTCATCGTCTGGCGCTGTATTAGCCGCTTGGAAATCAATCACCCACGCAGAAGTACCCTGTGAGAACCGGATCAAGGAGCTGCAGGACTTCATCGCCAAGCAGAAAACCGACATCACAGAGTTTGATGAGACTCTGGTAAATAAGCTCATCGAGAAGATCGCCGTCTTTTTTGGCCACTTCACCGTGGAATTTAAGTCCGGCCTCACAATCGACATCGAAGCGTAAAAAGGCTCCTCACCACTGAAACTAATCAGTAGTGAGGAAGCCTTGGTTCATTATTCCTCTATGCTGGATGATGCCCACTCCATTTCTTTTTTCATGAGAACCTCCGTGTTTTATTCTTATGAAAATTGTAATGAAAAGTTGTCCGATCATCTACCAATCAAAGATGTCAGAAATTATCGATCTTTGTTATGTTTAGTTGCGTGATTCCCCGCAAAAACCTTGATTTTACCTTGACATCTAACTCACTAACTCCACTTAATGACATCTATCTCTATCAACCTTTCTTGGTTTTGTTCCTTTTACTTGATGGTTTAGCTCTCCTGTTTTCTCTTTTAGCTTTAACCAGCCATAAATAGTATTACGCGAGATTTGGAAAACGTGTGATGCTTCTGTTATACTACCTGTTCGCTCACAATAACCGAGAACTTTTTTACGAAAATCTATTGGATAAGCCATAAGAAGGTTACACCAAATTATGTACTATTTTTTGTTCAGTTTACTATAAATGAATCACTCTTTAAAAATGGCACCACCAAATCAATCCACTCATAAGGCAGGTAAGCTGATAAATAGCCGTGGTTATAGCCCTTTGCTTCATACAAAATTGTATTTGAATGTAGCTGCTGAAATAATTTCGCTGATTCTTTCACACAGTTCAATTCTTTTTCACCATAGATATACAGAACCTGAGCCTTGCTAGCAGAAATCATATCTTTCAGCTTGTAACATCCCATATAGTTTTTGTAAATGGTCACCAATGTTTTGACAGGCGTCCTTGGCAAATCCTCCAAATAATAATCTTTTATTTCCTCCGGATAAGCGAGTTTAGGATAGAGTTTGTTCATCATGCTTAACTGAAGTTTGCAAGAGAATTTACTGAACATCAGTTTACCAAATAGACGTACCAGAAAAATGCTGATTTTAGCTAATCTTGGTTGAGGAATACAGAGGCTTCCATCTATGATGGCCTTCTCAGCTATATCTCTGTCTATTGACAAAAGCTCCATAGCAATTTGACCACCAAGTGAAACACCACCGATCGCAAACAATTTCCCACCACAGTTTGCTTTGATATAGTCTAGAATCTCCAAAGCAGAATCTTCAGTAGAAACATAATCAAGTTGATATTCCTCGCCGTGGCCATTCAAAGTGGGTAGAATAATACGGTATTCTTCTGACAAGATTCGTGCTTGACGAAGATAATTCCACCAAGAACTTCCACCACCATGTATCAGTAAGATAGAAGGCAAATTCTTATCACCAAATTCATGGAATTTCATGTTTAAACTCCTTACTGTAGGACTTTCACTAGCTACATCCTTGTTTAATCAGCTCGTACAAGCAAAGCTACACACTCCACGTGATGTATCTGCGGAAAAAGATCAACCGGCTGGACTTTCTGCAGTTCATAACCCATTTCTTGCTAGAGTTTGATACCACGCGCCATAGTAGCGACATTACATGAAATATAAGCAATGCGGTCTGCTTCTGTTTGGCTACTTGCCTTGATAAAGCTTTCGGTCAAGCCCTTGCGTGGAGGATCAACCAAGATAACAGTTGGTTGAATACCTTCCTTGAGCCAGTTCTTCATTTGAACGGTATTCAAAAACCAAAGACCCCATGAGCGTCGGTGTGATTCCGATTTGGTTTAAATGAGAACAAATTGATCGAAATTCATCAAATAAAGAATTGATTCCTCCTCCAATCGTTGATATAAAATCGATTTCGTTGTGAATAATAAACTAATTTTTACCTTCTACTCTTTCGGTTTTGAAAATACTTCTACTCGTTGAGGTAGAACTTTGATTTCTACAGGTAGGTTATCCGATTTATCGCCGTCAACATCTGACTCCAATTCACTATCTGAAGAGATCTTAATATTACGCGCTCTGATATACTCAATATTATCATTGCTGACAACATCTCCTTTTAGTAGATCAGGAATAACGGATAATTTAGAGAATATAGAAGCATCTTTCAGAATCAAAATATTGGCATAGCCGTCCTTGTTTTCTTCAAAGATTTTTTTATCAGCAAAGTAATTTGTCAAGAGAACCAAAACATGGCTAGCTTCACCAACATAATTTCCATTTTCCGTCTCCACCTTAATGTTAAAGACCTGATCCGTCATGACAGATTTCATGGTATTTATAGCATAGGCTAAAATACCGAATTTTGTCTTGTCCTCGATTTCAACATTGTGAATCGCCTCAGGCAGAGAACCGATACTAAAAATATAACCAAAATAGTTGTCATTCGCTTTACCGATATCAATCTTGTTGGTTAAGTTAAAATCGAGTTCATCAATCGCACCATCGATGTCTTGATTGATTTCCAAAAGTTTCGTAATGAGGTTACCCGTACCGCCTGGGATAATCCCTAACTTAGGAATGTAGTCTCTCTCAGTAATACCCGAAATGACTTCATTGACAGTCCCGTCACCACCAAAAACAAGGACAGCATCATACTTCTCTTTAGAAGCTTCTGCTGCAAAGTTTGTCGCATCAAGAGCTTTCTCAGTGATTCTGGTTTCCACATGCTCAAAATAATCTAAGGCTTTATTTTCTAACTTAACTTTATAATCCAAGGCTTTTTCACCACCAGATGTTGGATTAATAATGATCATAATTTTTTTCATTTATAGTTTTCCTGTCATTAGATTTCCTTACTTTAACTAATTATCTCAAGTTTGGTCTAGATAAATTTTGACCGCTTGGTATTCCTGCTCTTTAGCATAGGCAAACACCTCTGAATCTCTAATGTAATCAAAGATATTTTCCTCTAAATCTTCATCCCAGGTCGATTCATGAAACATTTGATTCTCTTGACATGCTTCATAGAAAATATCAAGGTGAACTTGATAAAACTCTTCATCTTCATTTGGGGCTTGCCTTACTAAGGATAGTTGAAACAAGGGCTTATCAGATACAGTTGTAAATGTCCCTGTCTCAAATAAAATCATTTCATCCTCAATAGGATCACTACACAAGTCTTCAAAAATTGCTACCATATCCTCTAAGGGCATCTTATCGGTGATTCTTTCTCTTAAAAATTCAAGTGATTGCTTCATGCTTCTCCTCTTTCTAGATGATTTTTCGTTCTTGGAAAAATCCTATTAATACTCAATGAAAATCAAAGAGCAAACTAGGAAGCTATCCGCATACTGTACTTGAGTACGGAAAGGCGAAGCTGACGTGGTTTGAAGAGATTTTCGAAGAGTATAAAAAATAGAATCCCTACACCCTTTATTATACTACATAAATAGAAAAAAGACTGAACCAGATGGCTTTCACCCTAGTTTCAGTCTAGATCTTTTTGATAATCGGAATAGCCACTGTAAGGATGTCTATCCCAAAATTAATTCCCTGTACTTGGTAGTGATAGATTGGAACAGAATAAATTTTCTGAACTCTTTTTTTGAGGTGACTATCTAACATTTCAAGTAAAACCCCATCTGAGAAATGAGGAAATTTTGGTCCGCTAATAAAATCTTCTTCGAGCAAATTCAGGTCCAACCCCTCATCGATAGATCTGCAGAATAGAGTCTTACCAAAATCTATACAGTATTTTAGCTTTTGATTCTTTAAACCTTCGAGAAAAATTTGCAGGTGATTTTCTCGAGAAAGTTGACACCGTAATTCATACCAATCATACTTGATTTTCTCACCAATATTAATCCACTTCATTCTTGACCAACCTCTTCTATCCTGATATCACTCTCTTCATTTTTATAGAGAATTAAGTCTATGACTAGATTCTTGGCACAAATACGAAAATGAACCAAATCTTCTTCAGCCAAAACTCCACCCGCCTTATGAATCACTTCTGTAATCAGACTACTAGTATCTAGCTTACAAATAGGGGATTCAAGCTCTGGTAAACTAGGAATCTGATTAAGAGTACCAAAAAAGTCTCTATCTATGATTTGGTAAAAATGACAAAATGGAAATTTCAATCTAATCAGATGTTTCTTGCCCTTCAAAGTTATCGTAGAAATCTCGTAATTACTATTTTCACTAAGAACTGCACTAACTTCATACTCATCTTCTGGTAAAGATTTCCACTCAATCATTAAATCTTTCTCTCCACTATTTTCAATCGTCTCATACGCTTTCTCACTATGAAAATCTATAGTAGTATAACAAGCATATAGCTATAAGTTTCATCTCACATTTTTTAAAAATCTTCAGGAGTAACTTCTTCAAGATAGTCATCCAGATGATGGTAAATTTGCATATCTTCATCTGAACTATCTTGTAAAACGGCAAATACCTTCACTTTCTCATCATTGACAAATACGAAATTCTGTTCACCAAAATAAGCCTGATAACCCTTGTCAACTAAGGTCCAGAGTTCACCTTTTTTTAAACTGAAAATATCATTTTTCACTAGATAGGTTTTCCCAATTTCTATTTTCATAATGCCCTTTCTCCTTAAGAAACCGGATAGTGCTAGAAGTTTCCCTTTACTGCTTAATCCGTTCACGCAAGCAGTGGCGTACACTCACAAGGAATTTATTTTGACTATTGCATCTCTTCCATCGCTTCTTTAATATATCCTTCTACATCTTCAATCTCTAAAAACGATGGGTCTAAGTGACACAAGAAGTGCCAATCTTCGGTGCCGCGTATTCTGTAGAGAATCGCTTCACCATCTTCACTTCCGAAAAAGCTTCTGTCGACTTCATATCCACTGCCTTCTAAAAAGTCTTTTGCCTTACGGAAGTTTGCTTCTCTGGCTTCGATATAGGCTTTCACTTCATCGTTATTCACTAAATAAGCATCGACTTTTGTAGCTCCTTCGACCACTTTATCGTTTTTAACGGATAGATTCGAAATCTCTTTCCAAATAATCTCGACATTTTCCTCAGGTTCAAATGAGAATCTAGATAAAGGGACAATATTCCCATTAAAGACAATTTCCATATAATCCGGCAAGTGTTTAGGGTTAAAATACTCCACTTCAAACCCATCTTCGTTTTCTAGAGTATACCCCGGGATTTGAGCGACAAATGCTTTCCCTTCTTCTAAAGTCTCAAAAA
This sequence comes from Streptococcus sp. A69, assembly GCF_058556195.1. NCBI lineage: Bacteria > Bacillati > Bacillota > Bacilli > Lactobacillales > Streptococcaceae > Streptococcus > Streptococcus sp. A69. The sequence continues at coordinate 230,919 of NZ_JBZUJU010000001.1, forward strand.
TGACTAAATCCTTTGAGTAATCACTTTGATACAATTTCAATATAACCATCGATAATCATCAATCTTTCATTATTGGTCCGCATAACGCCTATCTATTATTTTATTACAACCGTTTCTCCCCATCGTCTAAGCACTTCTTTTAAAGGCTCATCCAAATAAGTATAAACTTTGTCTTGAATCCACTCAGGAATTCCATAAGCCGCCTCTGCTATGCTCCCTGTGATGGCAGCGAGAGTGTCACTATCTCCGCCGAGAGAAATAGCAATTCTGATAGCATCTTCGAAGTCTGTACTTTCAAGAAAGGCGATGATAGCTTGAGGTACCGTATCCTGGCAAGTTTCATTGAAACGATAAGTAGGATGAATTTCATCTAGTGTTTGAGAAAGGTTATATCCATACTCTTGCTCTATGTGTTCCTTGATAAGTCTCTTACACTCCGTAGGGTTGTCGTTGATCGATTTTCCATAGTCGCTACTGTAACCTCCAAAGTAATAACGACACATAAAGATAGCATCAGACGTCGCCATAGCTCCTTTGATCCCCTCTGGATGGTTATGAGTCACCTCTGCAGAAAGTCGTGCAAGAGCTCTTCTGGACGGCCAGGCTCCCGTTCGTGCACAGAAACTACAATCCATGGTCCAGGCACATGGAGAAACACGCATTGCTGAGCCATTTCCAAAGCTATTATAAGGTTCTCGATCGTCGCTATCAACCCAATTCCCAAATCTTGCACCGTAACCTGCATCGGGATACATCCTACCATATTTTTTCATGGCGTCAATAAAGTCATCCTTCTGACCGCCATTCATAATGGCTTCTGCAACAGCACAGGTCATAACCGTATCATCAGTGAAAAAACAATTCTCACGAAATAATGGAAAGTCTTTCGTTTTGATATTGTTCCATTCGTAAACTGAACCTACAATATCTCCAACTATTGCTCCTAGCCTGGTATTCCTCCTTACAAACTATTAGTTTAGACTGATATTTCTACTTTTCATACTCGTCTATTCTATCAGCATATTCAGTCAAAAGTTTTTTTGAATAAATTTTTTCATTACTTGAATTTCTAACTTCTTTCCAAAGAATAGAAGCTACTTTTAGTTTATTAGAGTAGTTGGCACTATTTTCGTCTGCACAGAAATCCTTTAGAAATTGATTCCATTGACAAACCGAATGATCATACTTGGCATAATCTGAATTTCCATAATAAACTTTTAACATATCTTGAATGGTAAAACTTAAATCATGTTCTCTTTTTACTTTTCTCCAAGCAGCGGCCATATCAGCAGTAAATTTAAACGGTGAAACTTCTGTTAAAGTTGAGAAATATTCTCTAAAGTGTGCGTTAAAGGAGAACCCGCATTCAAGCAAGGGCGTATCTAAGGTAAGAACTTCTACTCGTTTCTTATTCCTTTTTATTGATGATTTTTTAATCAAATTCCCCTTAAAGTACTGCTCAATAATATCATTGAGTTCTTGTTTTGTACCTCTATATTTAAGCCCTAATGACTTGCATATCTGTGAAAGTTCATCACGATACCAATAGTATTTATTAAATTCATCAAAGGATGTGATTTTATCAAACTCAGGTCTACTCTCTATCAATATAACACCTCCTTAAAAACAGTTTAGGTTGTCATCTTAAAATAATGGAGTTTTAGTTTCTTTGTTTTGAGAATTATCCACGTTTCACTAACAAACTTACACACGGCGGTTCGGACTTACCGTATCATTTCGTTAGATTCCCTCCTAATTCTACGAGTCCTATCGCATGGGCCGAACATCCACTTCTACTTCACTGATGAATTAGTTCGAACAAGCAGTGATACGGCCTCAACATGAAACGAGTGAACACTAAGTATGTTAAGTAAACCTGTTTATATGTAGAAACATGTCTATAACGCTTTTAAGGATAGCACAAGATTATCGTTAAAAGGTATTACCCCGACAAACTGTGATTTACTCATTTTATTAAATCAGCTATTTCTTTCTTCCCATATGCCTTTACATTTTGAATTACATCCTGTTTCCTCTTGATTGATTCAAATAATAATTTATCTAGTACATTTGCAAATTCTTCAAACTGAACCTGCCCGATTCTTCTTATTTCTTTAAGTTTCTCAGCATCTCTTACCTTTCTCTCTGCCTCACTCTTGGGGTATCCTTGCCCAAATGGCTCCGAGAAAAGAGCTTCTATTGTTCTTTCAAGATTTTCAGTACCTGACCATGTATAATCTTCACCTAATGGTAATGATATTGCATTTCCATTATTAATCTGGGCAAATAAATAGGCATCATTCGGTGTAGGTGCATATCCGCAAATGACATCAGGCATACTATTACAAGCAAGCATCATTCCTTGTCCGGAAGAACAGCCCGTAACAACGAAATCAACTGTCCTACTTGCCAACAAGATACCTATAAGAATAGAAATTTCTATATACGAGTATTTTTCATTTTCTTCCATCGTACAGCCAAAATTTATAACCTCAGATTTCTTTGGAGCATACTTTAATACAGCATCATAGATTATTTGATTTTTGGTCGCTTGCGAACTTGCTTGAATAACTCCAATTCTCATCATTTCCCCTGTTACTTCTAATTTAATTATTTCTTTTTCTTTGGTTTGGGTGCCGGTAATGTATCATACTTCGAATTGAACAAGCCTTTGTTTTTTACACTTTATTTACTTATCGGGTGCAACTTTTGACATCAATACAACACATTCAACGTGTGGAGTTAGTCAACATCTATATTATATCACGAAAGTGATAGAGTTGTTTTAAAAATTAAACTTTAGAATGAAAATATTTAAAAAAAAAGTAGATCACTTTTAGAAGTGTCCTACTTGTATTATTTTCATTTAAAAAGGAATAAATCCTCAACAAAAGGGTTTACTCCCGCGCCTGCGGGAAGGACAGAAAAGAAATGGCGCCAAATCAAGGTTTTATTATTGAAATTTACTAGAAAATACCCACTCTTTTTTTACTTACAATTATTTTAATAAAAAGAACTCGCCTGTCAAATAAAACGTTAATGTATATCATCTTTGTCTATCTTAGTTATTATGTTTTTCAAATCTGATTTGAGCATTTCTTTTACTTATCTTAGTTTCACTCATTTTAGAAATAGAATTCTACTAATGTCATGCGTGCAGTATTTGGAATTGATGTAAGTAAGACAAGTTCTGAGGTAGCAATTTTAGTCAACGGTGAGAAGGTTCATGGCTATACCATACTCAATGATGCCATTGGATTCAATCGCCTGTTGGGGGACTTGAAAACAGTTCATAACCCTGAGATTATATTTGAGGCCACAGGCGTCTATTCTCGACGTCTTCAGGCCTTTCTTGAGGAATATGGTTACGCTTACACACGGCTAAATCCTCTGGAAGCTAAGAAGCAATTGGACAGTCTGCGAGTTCGTAAAACAGATAAAATTGACGCTGAAAAGTTAGCTAAATCTCAGCTTGTGCACAATCGTAAACCAACTTACGTGCAGGAAGAAGTTTATCAACACCTTCGTGATTTAAGCCGTTTCTATCAAAATCTGACAGAAGACCTTGTTCGAGCTAAAAACCGTCTGCACAAGGTCCTACAAATCACCTTTCCTGAATTGGAAAATCTCTTATCCACACCAACTGGCGAGCAATATTGGAACTTAGTGATGGCTTTTCCATGCAAAGAGTTTGTATTAAGACTATCTCAAAGTGACTTGTGTGAGATTATCCGTCAATCTACCTCCAAACGCATCTCTGAAAAGCGTATTGCTTACCTGACTGATAAACTTATAAAACTCGCTAAACAATCTTTTTGTGTGGTCAAGAAAACCTCTCCAATGCTTGAAGAGGTTCGTTACTATGCTCAAGAATTGCTTCGTCTTTCTGATCGCAGACAAGTTGTCCTAAACGACATGGTAGCTCTAGCTCAGCCTTTACCAGAGTATGACATCTTACGGTCAATTCCTGGCATCGCAGAAACCACAGCGACTTCTATCATTGGCGAATTGGGAGATTTTCGTCGCTTTCACTCTACCAATCAAATCAACGCTTTTATTGGCATTGACCTGAGACACTATGAATCTGGGAACTTTCTCGCCAAGGAACACATCACTAAACGAGGTAATCCCTATGCCAGAAAAATCTTGTTCAAGTGCATTCACAACATCGCTTCAGCTAGTCATACCAATCCCTGCCATATCGCTGACTTGTATGAGAAACGAAAAAGACAATCGACAATAGCTTCAACTAAGCCACATACGATTGCCTCTATACATCGTCTCATTCGAACAATGTATTACCTCATTACGCATAACAAACTTTACGATTACTCTTTGACCCAAAATCGATAAGACTGTCTATGTCGTATTATTGTAACACCTTGTTTCAAAAAATACCAGATGAGGTGTTTTTTAGCATGCCCTTTTATGGCTCAAAAAGTGTTAAAAATAAGACAGTAACCTCGGAATAGCTACTGTCTTATCTCATTTTTCACTTAAAGCCTTGACAGACTTGACAAATGGTAGAAAATAAGCGATATCTGATTTCTTCCAAAGCCATAATAACAAAGGGACAAGCAAGTAAATAGAGCCAATCATCAAGTCCAATTGGGGCTGTGTTAAATAGCGTGTGGAAGAGCGGTAGATAAGATAGGATAATAAAGAGAACAATTTCTAGAACAATTCCTAAGCTAATAATCCTATTAGCAAAAAGTTTAACTTGGAATATAGAGCCCCTACCCTTACGACTATTCATGGCCATACCAATCTGAGTAAAGATAATCGCTCCCAAAGTCATGGTGGTTGCCTCTCGATAGAGGGGACCTGAGCTAGCCAGATGGTTCAAATTTCCTTGATTTACCCAATAATTAAGGAAGAAAGCACCCATAGCCAAGGTTGCTTCAATCAATCCATACCAGACAAAAGCTTTAAGCAATAGTTGGCGATTAAGTAAGCGGTCCGATAAACGTCTTGGTGGCTTGTCCATCACTCCTTCTTCAGGTGGTTCAACCCCCAATCCCAAAGCAGGTACCATATCTGTTCCTAAGTCAATAGCTAGGATTTGCATAACGGTTAAAGGAAGAGGAATGCGCCCCAAAGAGAACAAGAAGAAGGCAGATGGTACAGCTTCCGGTGTATTGGAATTAAAAATATAGGTCAGGAATTTTTGAATATTTCGATAAACGGCACGTCCCTCTTCAACAGCATGGACAATAGAAGCAAAGTGATCATCCGTTAAAATCATATCGGCAGATTCCTTGGCGACGTCAGTTCCGGATATTCCCATAGCTACCCCGATATCAGCCTTTTTCAGAGCAGGGGCATCATTTACTCCATCACCAGTAACAGCAACAACTTCACCAAGTTCCTGAAGTGCATTGACTACACGATATTTTTGTTCAGGGGCTACACGGGCAAAAACAATCTCACCTTTAAGCGCTTCTTTAAGCTGATCGTCATCCATGTCAGCCAGTTCAAGTCCTGAAACAACACGCGCATCATCACCCTGCACAATTCCGATTTTCTTGGCAATACTAAGAGCCGTCAAGCCATAGTCACCTGTAACCATGATAATACGAATATTAGCTCGGTGACATTTTGCAATAGCTTCACGTACACCCTGACGTGGGGGATCACTCATGGCAACAAGACCCAGAAAAACCATATTTTCTTCCAAAGTCTGCATATCCCACTTGTCTTCTCCAATATGATCACTTTCTAAGGGCCTATAAGCCACAGCTAAAACACGCAAGCCGTCACGAGCAAATTTATCGTTAGCAGCAAGAATAGCCTGACGTTCTGCAGCAGTCATAGATTTGATTGCCCCTTGACCATCATAATAGTCTGAGCAAAGTTCCATCACTTCTTTAGGCGCACCCTTAGTGATGGAAATATGGTGACTGCCATCTAGACCTTTTTCGAGACTATGTACCGTTGTCATTCGTTTACGATCAGAATCAAAGGGAATTTCTTTGATACGAGGAGCCCAAGCGTGATTTTCATTTAAATTAATCCCTGCTTTTTCGGCTAAAACATTAAGACAAGCCTCAGTCGGATCACCTAAAATCGTATAATTGGGATTATCAGCACTAGGTTCCACAACCTGTGCATTACTAGCCAAATGAGAAAAGCGAACCAAACGATTCACGAGGTCATTCTCCTTCAGAGAAACAGGGCGGCCATCCTTCTCAATATGCCCTTCTGGTGCATAACCTAGTCCAGTTACCTCATAATTACCTGACAAGGTCCATAAATGATTAACTGTCATGGCGTTTTGAGTTAGGGTCCCTGTTTTATCTGAGCAAATAACAGAGGTCGCTCCAAGAGTCTCAACCGAAGACAACTTCTTAACCAAAGCATGATCCTTAGCCATGCGCTGAACGGCCATGGCTAGAGATAGGGTAACCGTGGGAAGAAGCCCCTCAGGAATAAAGGCAACAATCATACCCAGGGCAAAGATAAAGGATTGAGACAAAGGTTGGTGAACAAATAGGGTTGCTGCAACCATAAAGAAGAGACCAATAGAGACTGCAATTACTGAAATTTGCTTGGTCAAATGATCTAATTCTTTCTGAAGAGGGCTTTTTTCCTGAGTAAGGTTTTGTGTCAAATCTGCAATTTGTCCAAACTCTGTTTCCATTCCGATAGCAGATACTATAAAACACCCAGACCCAGAAGAAACTGTAGTTCCAGCAAACACCATATTGTCATATTCTAACTCGTTTTTTTCAGGATCTAAATCCGCTTGGTCTGACTTGTAAATAGGGCTAGACTCACCAGTAAGAGCAGACTGATTAACTCGCAAATCTGTCACGGCAATCAAGCGTCCATCTGCAGAAATACGGTCTCCTTCTTCAATGAAAACCAAGTCCCCTGGCACCAAGTCCTGAGCAAGAATCTTATCTTCCTTCCCATCCCGAAGAACCCGTGTGTAAGATGGAAGAAGCTTATTAAGGGCTGCCGTAGCCTGACTTGCTCTATATTCTTGAATAAAACTAAAGAGACCATTAATAATGTTGACCAACCAGATAGCAATCCCCAACTCTAGACTATGAGAAAGCATAGCGATAAAGCCACCAACCCACAATAAGAGGGCCATGAGACTGGTAAAATGTCTGACAAAAGTCAACCAAATAGGTTCTTGTTTACTCTCCTTTAATTGGTTAGGCCCGTAAGTCGCCTGCCTTTTCTGGACTTCTTGTGAGTTTAAGCCTTGAGGACTTGTTTGCAACACCTGATAAACCTGATCAGGGGCACAGGTCCCTAATTTAGCACCTTTCTGACTAGAATTACTCATAATCCTTTCCTCGATTCTAAATCATTAAAACGATTTTATATTTTCGCCCCTATTATACTCCTTTTTCAGAAAAGGTAAAAGAAAAGGGCTCTATAATTTCTGTAGTGGGTAAAACCACCATAGGGATTATGGAGCCTATTTTGCTGTAGAAAACATACTAAGATTAGTAGTGAAGAAATCTCCGACGGGAGAGAGTACTCACTACTTTTTCTTTATGTTAAAGTAGTGGTGTCTTGTAAAGTCGTAGGGCTCTATGGCGCTAGACGTCGCTTGACAAACTGGCAAGACACCTTGTTTTAGGTGGAGTTTGATCAAAGTATGTGGGACGCTAAACGTCGCGTATTGAAAATAAAATCACTAAAACATGGAATTATTCAAGACAAAAGAGGTAATGTCATGCATGCAGTATTTGGAATTGATGTCAGTAAAACAAGTTCTGAGGTGGCAATTTTAGTCAACGGTGAGAAGGTTCACGGCTACACCATACTCAATGATGCCATTGGATTCAATCGCCTGTTGGGGGACTTGAAAACAGTTCATAACCCTGAGATTATATTTGAGGCCACAGGCGTCTATTCTCGACGTCTTCAGGCCTTTCTTGAGGAATGCGGTTACGCTTATACACGGCTAAATCCACTGGAAGCTAAGAAGCAATTAGACAGTCTGCGAGTTCGTAAAACAGATAAAATTGAAAAAATCAATAACAACCTGGTTTGGATTTCTCTTTTACTACTATTTTTTCTTCTCTTTTCCCATATGCAACCACTCTTGTTTCAATGGAGTTTAATAACACAGTAGCACAAACTTTTTATGGAATAGTTGTTCTTCTGATTTCTTTTACAAATATATGGATATATGAAGAGTTACCCCATCTCAGCAATAGCCAAGTAACTATTAAAAAAGCTAGAGAAGAAAATCGTTACACGGTTTGGGATATTGCTATATGGGATATTGCTATAAAACTAATTGGTTTGATTCTGACTTTAACAATTTTTCCATCAGCAATGGCGTGGGCTGTCGGTATTACAGCAGTCATTGTAATTTTGCCAAGGAGCATTAAGTAATCCGTACAAAAGATTCCAACAAATGACAAATAAGTTTTCAAACCTAGTAAAAAATATGAGAGGTTACCTTAATACTTCCCCATCATACGACAAAAGAGAGTGGGGCAGAAATCAGTAATTCGTTAGAATTCGATTTCGTCGTCCCACCTCCGCACAGTTGAGTAGGGCTGTAAAAGCTGATGAAATCAGCGTAGTAGAGCCCACTCAACCACTGCGTCTTGCTCGACAATCCAAAAACAATTGAGAGGCTAGGACTTTTGTCCCAGCCTCTTTTTACTTTCCCTTTCGTCAAAGGTTTCTAAGCTTTTACAAGCAGTGATACCGCCTCAACGTGTGCTTACATCTTGCTTTCCCTTCTATAAATTGACTAAAGTTAAATTTGAGGTATTAGAGGAATTGATATATTCTCTTTCTAATCTATAGTTATACCTATTCAGTTCGAGTTTCAGCTAAATATATTCCCCATTCAGCTAATTCTCTAGGCAAATCATAAACAGTTTTTCCATTACTTTCATAGATTTCAGAGATTCCTGATGAAGTCTTAGAAAAAGTTTTCCAAGCTGTCACTAGTTCTTCTACAAATTGAATATTATGAGGTTCAAAAAAGTCATTAAATTTCGATAGTTCTTTACTATAAACTGTCACAACATTATAGCTATCAAGCATGATCTCATCATGACTTTTATGCCCACCAAATCCAAACTTACTTAGTCCATCATTAACAAGTAAATCACCGTATCTAATCAACAGTGCTAGGCATTCCTCTCTTGAACAACCATCAATATAATAAACATCCTTATGGGATTCCTTGATAATATTCTTTGCTATCACTTTTTCTCTATCAATACTGACAGGCAATTCTAAAATAAAAAACAAGGGCTCATCATGAATCGCAATAAAGTGTTGAAAAACCTCTAATATTTTTTCTGCGTGTACATTCGCCGTCAAATGATGTTCAGTTAACTTTGTAAATGATTCAAACAGGTTTTCTACCAAGCTAACTTGGTGACCTTTTACTAAATTCAACATTATGCGTCCTCCAGAGAATTTAAACAATATCCACATTTATAATCTCATTATACCATTAAACCCCTAAAAAGACTGCAACTTCCCAGTAACAGTCTCTTATAAATCTACCTCAGTTCCTTATGCTGAATCACATTCGGAACAGAAAATATTGGTGGTAAAAGAAGCATTTCAATAATTTATTCATGGCTGTGTTAGGCACGTTTCTCTAATAAGCTTACACACTCAGCATTTCGAACTTACCGTATCATTTCGTCGGTTTCCCTCTTCATTCTACGAGTCCTATACCATGGGCGGAACATCTGCTTCTACTTCGCTGATGCCTCAGCTCGTACAAGCAGTGATACCGCCTCAACATGATGCGTTTGAGGAAAAAGATCCACCGGCTGGACTTTCTTCAACTCATATCCCAACTCTTGGTAGAGTTTGATATCACGCGCCATGGTTGCAACATTGCAGGAGATATAGGTGATACGTTCTGCTCCTGTTTGACTACTTGCCTTGATAAAGCTTTCTGTAAGGCCTTTTCTTGGTGGGTCTACTAGGATAAGACTTGGTTGAATACCTTCTTTAACCCAATTCCTCATGGCACTTTCAGCTGTATCACAGACATAGTGGGCGTTTGAGATATTGTTTAGTCGGGCATTCTTTTTGCTATTCTCAACTGCTTCTGGAATAACTTCAACACCATAAACTTCCTTGACATGCTTAGCAACGGATAAACCAATGGTCCCAATTCCTGAGTAGGCATCGATAACCACATCATCTTCTCTTAGCTCCGCGAAGTCAATGGCTGTTTGATAGAGTTTCTCAGCCATTTTAGTATTGACCTGGTAAAAAGCTGGTCCAGAGATTTGGAAGTCGTTGCCAAGCATTTGGTCGGTAATGTAGTCTTGACCATAAAGTGTCCGCCAGTCCTTGCCGAAAATCGCATTGGTATTCTGGTCGTTGATATTTTGCATGACAGAGACAATCTCTGGAAACTGCTTGATTAATTGTTCAATCAACTGTTCAACTCGGAAAACTTTAGGACGAGTGGTTACCAAAATAACCATAATTTGTCCTGAGTAATGACCACGGCGGACAACGAGGTTCCGAATCAAGCCAGACTGTTCCTGTTCATCATAAGGTTTCAAATCATAACGACGGAACAGATCCCGTAGGGCTACTACGACTTGATCAATCACAGGATCTTGGATAAAGAAGTCTTCCAGAGGCATGAGGTCATGGGAATTCTTACGGAAGAAACCAGTCTCTAGAACACCATTCACTCGACGAACAGGCACTTGCGCCTTATTTCGATATTTGACTGGATTTTCCATACCCAGCGTTTCAGTGTTCTCTACATCTCTAATGCCAGCAATTTTGTATAGACTGTCTTTGACTTGCTTGGTTTTAAACTTGAGCTGCTCTGGGTAGGCAAGATGCCCCAAGTCAGCGATACCTGAGCGTAGATAAGCTAGGTCAAGGTCTTGGTTACGGTGTGGAGAGTAAGTAAGGTATTCTTCAACTTTCCCGTAGCCAATCTTTTTAGTGACTTTAAGGACACGCATGAGGATTTTTTCAGTTGGTAGAGCATTCTCTACAAAGAAAACCAAACCTTCTACCTTGGCAACTCCTGCCCCTTCATGGGTCAAATCGACAATTTCAACTTCTACAATATCATTTTTCTTTAACATATTCTTCACTTTCTATCGGCCGACAAAAAAGACGGCAACATTTCTGTTACCATCTATTATATCATGAAATGACCTAAGCACCAAAACTCTTGAAGAAGTTGACAATGGCTTGCCAGAGGGAGCTAAAGAAATTGCCCCCCTCTTCTAGCGCTTTATTGGCATCAAAGTTGAGGTTGATATTTTTAAAACTATCACCAGCTTGGGAAACGATGCTTTGTTTGAGATCATTTAGGGTTTTAGTGAAATCAGCATTGTTCAAAATGTCACTCTTTGAGAGGTTGAGCGCAAAATTGATGATGATATTGACCTGGTTTCCTGTTATAACCTGATCGAGTTTGTAGTTTTTTAGAGTGTCTTCAACGATTTTTCGGACATCTTCTTCTGTCAGATTTCCTTTGGCTTCTTTAGCCTTTGCGATTCCTGCCTTGATATCTGTCATAGCCGCATTGAGCTTATTGGCATCATAACCTGACTTGTCCTTGTTTTCAGCATTGATATCGGACAAGGCTTTTAGTTCTTCTTGGGCTAGGTCTTTATTGGCTTGCGGTACTTTAGCACCATTGGCCTCTAATGAGTAGTATATCCCAGCTAGGGCGCTCTCACCTGTAACTGGAATAGGTGCTGCAACTGTGATTTTGGCATGCTCGACTCCCAGGGTGACTGCTGCATTACGGTACATATCCTGCGTCACCTTGGTGATATTTTCAGGCGTTTCAATCTTGACCTCTAGAGGTGATTTGTCCCCCAGCTTTTGAATCTTGGCCGACGAATAGAGTTGTAGACTAGCATCATTAGCCACATTCATAATTTTCGAATAGATATCAGGTGTCATGGTTTTGATATCTTTGGTGTCTTTCGATGCGTCATAGCCAAGTTTGCTAAGAGTTTGATTTTTTTGGTCTTCAGTTAGTGAAGAACCAAGCACATATTCAGGTTGTACATAGGTTTCATCGATTACTTTTTGAACATCTGTTGCTGCGTGGACACTCGTCATAGCTGTTGCTGCCCACAGAACTGCAGCGCTTGTTAGAAAGAGTTTCTTTCTCATAGGGTATACCCTCCTTTTCCTTTCTAGGGTAATAAAACAATCTTAAATAAAACTTATAGTGAAAAACACCTGGTAAAACCAGATGCTTAGAAGAAATTAAAGAATTTCATGATGTACAGGTTAAAGCGTACCTGTCTCGAGTAGTAATAATTTCCACCATTTTCATAGAGTTCTGCTCCGTGAAAGATAGAAATGGGGTTGATGTAGGTGTAGGTCTTCCCTGTAGTATTACCAAGGATTGGAGCGACCGTTTCTCGGGAGTAACGCTTGGCTAGGGCCAAAGTATTTTCCTTACCATTCTGAGCAATAAAGTCGATATAGGCAGGTCCAAAATTATAGGCTTGAACGGCGGTCCAGACATCTACTCCTTTGCTCTGTGCCAAATAGAGGTTATCTGTTAGTGTCTGTACCCCTTGGCGAATACTAGAGGCATCGTCATTGATGGTATTGGTAGCGCCACTAGCAGACTCACTAGACTGCATGACATCCCGCTCTTTTCCCTTCGTTTCCGTATAAATCATGGCGAGCACCAACTCTTCATTGGCTGGAGTATCTCTTTCACTCAAGATTTCTCGCACCATGGGTTGGTAGGTCATGACTTGTTTAACATCCTGATGAATATGATAAGCTTTGTATCCTGCGAAAAGGAAGACTGCTAGCACAAGCACTCTTCTTATAAATTTAAACATTATTTACTTTGAATATCCTCGATATTTTTGATTAAGATAGAATAGGTTCCATTGTTATTTTGGATAAACTCAACAGACTCGGCGTCTTGGTAGACGTTATTGGGAACGATGAGTTCAATTCCATTTGACAAGGAAAGTTTTTGGTTTTCAAATTTCTTGAGCTGACGACTGGCATCAATTTCATCAAACTGGACTGGTTCTGGTACAGCTTCCTTGACTTGGTCGATAAAGCTCAAGCGAGCTGTCAGGTTGTTATCAAAAAGATCATTAGCCAATTTTTCAGGCGACAATTCATTGCTTTCTTCAAGGTTGTTGAAAATAGCTGATTTGACCTTGGATTGAAACTGAAAGTCATCCGTGTTAAAGGACTCTGCAATTCTCTGGGCTGTTTTTTCCAATTCCTTGATGGATTTCTTGGGAGAGATCTTAGGCGCGACAGCTAGGAGATTTTCTGAAAAATAGTTCAAAAAAGTCCCATTGTACTTGATTCGTTTTTCAATCAGATGGTACTTGCGACTCTGAAGATTGACCACCAAAGCCTCATCAGCTCCCGTTCCAAATCCAGGGAGGTTATTCTGAGTTAGCTTGATTGGGTTGTCATCTTCTCCACCGAGGTGGGTCAAGGTTTCCCGCAAGGCAATTCGCAAGAAAGCAAAATGTTCAACGCCTTCTTTAGAAAACTGAACAAAAACCAAGTCATTGGTCTTGAGATTTTCTGAAATGCTAAACTCCTCTTTCCAGAGGTTAGCCAGAGTTACTGATGTATCCAACAAATCGTCTGTGATGTGATTGAAGAAGGGATTTTCTTCCTCGAAAATCCCCGTCTTGGCTTCATCTGAATACACGCGTTCGATTTTTTTGCGTAGGTATTCCTCGATTTTTGGAGTGATATTGAGAAACTTATCCGCTAGAAACAACTCGGTATCATCTGGGCTGAACTGATGGATGATAGCTTTCTTAATATAAATGTCCATAAAAGTTTTAGTCCTCGTATAGTGGGAAAGCATCTGTCAATGCTTTGACTTCACTTCTCACTTCTTCTAAGACAGCTTCATTTTCTGCATTCTTAAGGGTTTTAATGATGAGTTCAGCCACTTTACGGCTTTCTTCTTCACCAAATCCACGTGCAGTGATGGCTGCTGCTCCGATACGAATTCCACTTGTCTTGAATGGTGACAAAGTTTCGTAAGGGATTGAATTTTTATTTAGGGTAATATTGACTTCATCCAGCAAGTTTTGAGCAACTTTTCCGTTTTCTACAACCTTAGTCACATCCACTAGGAAGAGGTGATTTTCAGTACCACCTGAGATGATACGGAAATCAGGGTCTTGCAAGAAGACTTCAACCATAGCCTTGCTGTTTTTGATGACATTAGCAGCATATTCCTTGAAAGCCGGATCCAAAACTTCTTTGAAGGAAACCGCCTTAGCAGCGACAACGTGCTCCAAAGGACCACCCTGAATACCAGGGAAAATAGCTGAGTTGATTTTCTTAGCTAGGTCCTCATCATTTGTCAAAATCAAACCACCACGCGGTCCACGAAGAGTTTTGTGGGTCGTTGTTGTCGTGATATGAGCGTATGGTACTGGGCTTGGATGAAGTCCAGCTGCAACCAAACCAGCGATATGGGCCATATCGACCATGAGCTTAGCCCCAACGGCATCAGCGATTTCACGGAATTTTGAGAAGTCGATAATTTGAGAATAGGCTGAAGCACCCGCTACAATTAGTTTTGGTTTTACTTCTTGGGCTTGTTTCAAGATAGCATCAAAGTCCAAGAGTTCCGTTTCAGGGTTCACACTATAAGAAACAAAGTTGTAGGTTTGACCAGAGAAGCTAACTGGAGCTCCGTGGGTCAAGTGTCCACCTGCTGCCAAATCCATCCCCATAACGGTATCACCTGGCTCAATCAAGGCCATGTAAGCCGCACAGTTGGCTTGGCTTCCTGAGTGAGGTTGGACATTGGCGAATTTAGCACCGAAAATTTCTTTTGCACGTTCAATAGCTAGAGTTTCTACCACGTCTACTACATCAGTTCCACCATAATAACGGCGTCCTGGGTAACCCTCGGCATATTTGTTTGTCAAGATAGACCCTTGAGCTGCCATAACAGCCTTGGAAACCACGTTTTCCGAAGCAATCAACTCGATGTTGTTTTGTTGGCGTTCTTCTTCTTTGGCAATAGCATTCCAGAGATCAGCATCGTATGCTTTAAAATCGTCTTTGTCAAAAATCATAGGTCTTCTCCTTTATAGTGTGACTGGTCCTTTAGTTTAAGAAAATATACTAAAAGATGCGAATAAACCGTTTCTGCATTTTATCACAAGTATAACCAACTTTTTCATAAAATGCATGAGCTCCCAGACGATGATCAGCAGAGTTTAAGCGGATAAACCCATAACCCCGTCTTTTTGCTTCTTGATCCAACCCTTGCAGTAGGCTTTTACCGATACCTCGTCCTTGGGCTTGAGGTGAAACCGCTAAAGCTAAGATATTAAATCCTGCTTTAGAATAGAGAGATTCATAAACTTCAGCATGGACATATCCAAGTAGGACATGGCTGACCTCATCCTCATAGCCAAGTAGGAAATGATGAGAATCCTGAGACAGTCTAGCTAGTTGACTAGCTGTGTCCTCTGGACTAAAAGAATAGCCCAAAGCCTCTTGGTTAATCTCACATATAGCATTCACATCTGTTTCTTGCAAATCTCTTAGCATCTCATTCCTCCTCAAAAGAAATCTCTGGCAACTGTGCAAGAATATCTTCTCGCTTAATCGCTCCTTGGCGCAAGATTTTCACCTTGTCTCCAGAAAAATCCAAAATAGTCGAATCCTGTCCAGTTAGAAAAGCGTCGTCTTCCAGACCCAGAACCTCTTGGTCAAAATCCTCTAGAATTTGAGCAAAGGTCACTCCACTCGCCTGACCCGAGATATTGGCAGACGGCCCAATCAAAGGACCTGTCTCTCGAATTAAATCAAGTGTAATGGGGTGACTCGGCATCCGAAATCCGACAGTTGCAAGACCAGAGTTGACCCAATAGGGAACTCGGTCATTGGCTTCGAGGATAATGGTCAAGGGACCCGGTAAAAAGGCCTCTACAAGCTTTTGTAGATAAGTTGGCTGATTCTTTGAAAAGTGCAAGATGTCCTCTAGAGAAGCGACATTAAGATTGAGCGCCTTGTCTCTAGGACGACGTTTGAGTTGGTAAACATGGTCGACAGCTTTTTCGTCTAAGGCCTTAGCAAAGAGGCCGTAAACTGTCTCTGTAGGCAAAATGACTGCCCCACCCATTTCCAACTCTTGTCTAATCCTGTCCATCATCAACTACAACCATCCTATCTTGACCAAATTGGTCCTTGAGTGTTCGTACCCGTTTTTCAGGAAGATGTTTCCTAAAAAGCGCAGGAACACTTTGACCTTGCTTGTATCCAATTTCAAGGTAAATCTTACCACCATCTGCGAGATAGTCTTTTGCATCTTCCGCAATTCTGCGATAAATAGCTAGGCCATCCTCGTCTGCAAAGAGAGCTAGATGAGGTTCTGAATGCAAAACATTCAAACCAACCTCTGACTCATCTTCACGAGAGATATAGGGTGGATTGGATACAATTATATCATATTTTTCAGAAATTTCTGCAAAACAATCAGATTTTTTAAAAAATATATTAAGATTTTGATTGCTAGCATTCTCTGATGCAAGCTTCAAAGCGTCTTGGGAAATATCTGCTGCTGTCACTGACCAATTTGGTCTGTTTTTAGCTAATCCAAGAGCTATGGCTCCACTTCCAGTCCCGATATCTAGGACCTTAAGATTTTCCTCAGGATTTTCAGCTAGGATAAGTTCCACCAACTCTTCTGTTTCTGGACGAGGAATCAAAACCCGCTCATCCACTTTTAACTGCATTCCAAAGAAATCTGCGTGACCAATGATATACTGAGCTGGTTTGTGAACCGCTAACTGCTGGTAAATTTCTTCTACAAATTGTTTTTCATCCTCTGTTACCTCTTGTTGAAGAGCAAAAACAAAGTCCGTAAAAGCGAGATTTTTTAAGCTACGATAGACAAAAGAGAGGCTTTCTGCTTCCTCTCCTTCTCTTATCAACGCTTCTTCAAAATCTGAAAATAATTGAGCTAATTTCATTATTTGTTTAATTCTTCTAATTTTTGTGTTTGGTCATAGAGCACCAAGGCGTCCACAACTTCATCCAATTTACCAGATAAAATCGTATCTAGTTTTTGGAGGGTCAAACCGATACGGTGGTCTGTGACACGGTTTTGAGGGAAATTATAAGTACGGATACGTTCTGAACGGTCACCAGTACCGATAGTAGACTTACGTTCAGCGTCTTGTTCATCCTGTGCAATTTGTGCAAAGTGGTCAGCAACACGCGCACGGATGATTTTCATGGCCTTCTCACGGTTTTTCTGCTGGGTACGTTCTTCCTGCATCTCAACCTTGATATTAGTTGGCAAGTGAACGATACGCACGGCAGTCGCAACCTTATTGACGTTCTGACCACCAGCACCAGATGCGTGGTAAATGTCCACACGAAGATCTTTTGGATCGATATCGTATTCAACTTCTTCTACTTCAGGCATGACAAGCACTGTCGCTGTCGAAGTGTGTACACGCCCTTGGCTCTCTGTTACAGGGACACGTTGAACACGGTGGGCTCCAGACTCATACTTGAGTTTAGAGTATACAGATTGACCCGAAACCATGGCAACCACTTCTTTGAAACCACCGACACCATTCATAGAAGCTTCCATGACTTCAAAACGCCAGCCTTGTGCTTCCGCATACTTTTGGTACATAGTTAGAAGGTCTCCGGCGAAAAGTGCCGCTTCGTCACCACCAGCCGCTCCACGGATTTCAAGGATGATGTTCTTGTCGTCATTAGGATCTTTTGGAAGGAGCAAAATTTTCAATTTTTCTTCATACTCTTCTTTTTCAGCCTTGGCATCTTTGAGCTCTTGCTTGGCCATTTCTTCCAAGTCCGCATCTCCACCTGATTCCTTAATCATTTCTTCAGCATCGACGATGTTTTGAAGGACTTGTTTGTACTCACGGTAGGCTGTTACTGTGTCACGAGTTGAAGCCTCTTCTTTTGAAAGCTCCATGAAACGTTTGGTGTCTGAAACGACATCAGGGTCACTCAGCAATTCTCCTAATTCTTCATAACGGTCTTCTACAGCTTGTAGTTGATCATAGATGTTCATTTTTCTTCATTCTCCTTATTGATTTCAGGGGCAAAATAATGTTTACGGCAGACTGAGATATAGGTTTCATTTCCACCGATCTGAATTTGTTCTCCATCATAGACTGGTACACCATCGTGCGTGCGCAACACCATAGTCGCCTTTTTCTTACAGTACTGACAGATGGTCTTTATTTCTTCAATCTTGTCTGCTAAGAGCAAAAGGTGTTTGGAACCTTCGAACAATTCATTGCGAAAGTCATTCTTCAAACCAAATGCCATGACAGGAATGTCTAACTCATCGACAACACGAGCTAGGTCGTAAACATGGTGACGCTTGAGAAACTGGGCCTCATCGACCAACACACAGTAAGGTTTTTCTGGTAAATCACGGATAAATCCAAAGATATCCGTCGTTTCCTCAATCGCAATGGCTGGGCGTTTCATGCCAATCCGACTCGACACATATCCAACACCGTCACGCGTATCCAGAGCAGAGGTCATGATAACAACACCTTTTCCTTGCTCTTCATAGTTATAGGCTACCTTGAGAATCTCAATCGTCTTACCAGAGTTCATGGTCCCATAACGATAATACAACTGTGCCATGCTTCTATTTCACGTCCATTTCTAAATTTTTGCTACATTCTAGTATATCATAATTTTCTGAAGCTTTAAACGGCAAAATGTGGTAAAATAGAAGAAATCAAAAACTAGTGGAGGAAGCTATTATGCCATTTGTACGCATCGATTTATTTGAAGGACGCACGCTCGAGCAAAAGAAAGCTCTGGCTAAGGAAGTAACGGAAGCTGTTGTCCGCAACACTGGAGCACCTCAATCTGCTGTCCATGTCATCATCAACGACATGCCAGAAGGAACTTACTTTCCACAAGGGGAAATGCGCACCAAATAAGCTAGCTTAAGCAGAATTGCTTAGGCTTTTTCAATCTCCAAGTAGCATCCATTGAAGAAATAACCTAAATTTGTTACAATTTGAAAAGAAACTTGGAAAATTTTTCAAGAAAAGAGCTATTAATTAAAGGAAACATTATGATTACACGTGAATTTGATACCATCGCAGCTATCTCTACTCCACTAGGTGAAGGGGCTATTGGTATTGTCCGCCTAAGCGGAACAGACAGTTTTGCTATTGCGCAAAAAATATTCAAAGGAAAAGACTTGAGCAAGGTTGCCAGCCACACTCTCAACTACGGTCATATTATTGACCCGCAGACAGGGAAGGTCATGGACGAAGTTATGGTTGGAGCTATGAAGTCTCCAAAGACCTTCACTCGTGAGGATATTATCGAGATTAACACTCACGGTGGGATTGCGGTGACCAATGAGATTCTCCAGCTAGCTATTCGTGAAGGAGCTCGGTTGGCAGAACCTGGTGAATTTACCAAGCGCGCCTTTCTAAATGGACGTGTGGACTTGACTCAGGCTGAGGCGGTGATGGACATCATTCGTGCCAAGACAGATAAAGCTATGAACATTGCGGTCAAACAACTAGATGGTTCCCTTTCTGACCTCATTAACAATACTCGCCAAGAAATCCTCAATACACTTGCCCAAGTTGAGGTCAATATTGACTATCCTGAGTACGACGATGTTGAGGAAGCTACTACTGCTGTTGTTCGTGAGAAAACTAAGGAGTTTGAACAACTCTTGACCAATCTCCTTAAAACAGCTCGCCGTGGTAAAATCCTTCGTGAGGGTATTTCAACAGCTATCATCGGCCGTCCCAACGTTGGAAAATCCAGCCTTCTCAACAACCTCTTGCGTGAAGATAAGGCTATCGTGACGGATATCGCTGGTACTACACGAGATGTCATCGAAGAATACGTCAACATCAATGGAGTACCTCTCAAATTGATTGATACAGCTGGAATTCGGGAAACAGATGATGTTGTGGAACAAATCGGGGTTGAACGCTCCAAGAAAGCCCTCAAGGAAGCTGACTTGGTACTTCTTGTCTTAAACGCTAGCGAACCACTAACAGCCCAAGACAGACAACTCCTAGAAATCAGTCAGGACACTAATCGCATTATTCTTCTCAATAAAACAGACCTGCCAGAAGCGATTGAAACTTCAGAACTTCCTGAAGATGTCATTCGTATTTCAGTTCTTAAAAATCAAAACATTGATAAAATTGAAGAACGTATCAACAACCTCTTCTTTGAAAATGCTGGTTTGGTTGAGCAAGATGCTACTTACTTGTCAAATGCCCGTCACATTTCCTTGATTGAAAAGGCTGTTGAAAGCTTGCAAGCTGTTAATGAAGGTCTTGAACTGGGGATGCCAGTTGATTTGCTTCAAGTTGACTTGACCCGTACTTGGGAAATCCTCGGTGAAATCACTGGAGATGCCGCACCTGATGAACTCATCACCCAACTCTTTAGCCAATTCTGTCTAGGAAAATAAGAAATCCATGATCGTTCTTGCGGTCATGGATTTTATTGTCGTTATTAGTAATCTGGTCTTAAGACACCTGTTACAGTTGCCTTAGTTGCTTCGTAGTCGCCATCTACGACGACTTTGATAATGCGTTTGGCATCTTCTTCTGGCGCTGGAACAAGAGGTAGACGAGTTGGTCCAGCTTCAAATCCCATGTAGTTGAGAACAGCCTTAACTGGAGCAGGGCTTGGATAAGAGAAGAGGGCGTTGACCTTAGGAATGAACTGACGCTGAATAGCTGCAGCTTTCTTCATATCGCTTTCTGCAATGGCAGTAAACATCTCATGCATTTCATCCCCATTTGTATGAGAGGCAACAGAGATCACACCATCTGCACCCAAGTTCATAGCATGGAAGGCATCTCCGTCCTCACCTGTATAAATCAAGAATTCCTCTGGCTTATGCTCGATCAAGTAAGCCATATTTGCCAAGCTGGTACATTCTTTAACACCGATGATATTAGGATGGTCAGCCAAACGAAGCATGGTCTCAGGAGTTAATTCGACAACCACACGGCCTGGAATGTTATAGATAATAATTGGTAGGTCAGAAGCATCTGCAATGGCCTTAAAGTGCTGGTACATGCCTTCTTGAGAAGGTTTATTATAGTAAGGCACAATAGCAAGCCCAGCTGCAAAACCACCAAAGTCTGCTACTTCTTTGACAAACTCGATCGAGTCTCGGGTATCATTGGTACCTACACCCGCAATCAAAGGAACACGCCCATTGACAATCTTTTGTACAGCCGCAAAGAGTTCCAACTCCTCATCGTGGGTCAAAGTTGGACTCTCAGCAGTCGTTCCAGCTAGAAGAATTCCATCTGTATGATGGGCCAATAAATGCTCGATCAAGGCTGGGATAGCATCAAAGTTAATGGAACCATCCTCATGGAAAGGGGTAATAAAGGCCGTGATGATTTTACACTCTTTTAAATCTTGATAAGACATGAGAAACACCTCTCTATTTCAAAGAAGGAGTTCATCTGAACTCCTAAACGATATGACTATTTTAATTCAAATTTCAACTCAGCTGTTGGACGAACCAATCCACGTTCGTGAAGCGTTTCTGCAATCTGAACTGAGTTCCAGGCAGCACCTTTGAGAAGGTTATCTGAAACAACCCACATGTGGATTCCTTTTTCAGCATCCAAATCCTTACGGATACGACCAACAAAAGTATCACGCGAACCCACTGCATTGACGGCTTGAGGATAGATTTGGTGCGCTACGTCATCCTCAAGAACAGCACCTGGAAAGGCTGCGATGGCTGCTTTGACTTCTTTGATTGGAGCCACTTCTTTTGTTTCAATATAAACTGACTCAGAGTGAGCTGACAAGACTGGAATACGCACACATGTTGCAGATACTGAGATGCTATCATCTTCCATGATTTTCTTAGTTTCCTTAGTCATCTTCATCTCTTCGTAAGTGTAATCATTGTCAGTGAAGACATCGATTTGTGGAAGAGCGTTAAAGGCGATAGGGTAGTGTCTCTTGTCACCACCTGAAGGCAAGATTTCCGCATGCAAATCACGTGGATTCACACCATCATTCAAGACTTCACGAAGTTCACGTTGTGTTTCAAGAATCGCACCCATACCAGCACCAGAGACTGCTTGGTAAGTTGAAACGATGATGCGGTCCAAGCCCCATTTTTGGCGGACCGGCTCAAGAGCCACCATCATTTGGATTGTTGAACAGTTAGGGCAGGCAATGATTCCGTTGTGGGCATCAAGTGCATGGGCATTGACCTCTGGGACAACCAATGGTACATCTGGATTTTGACGGAAATAAGATGTATTATCCACTACTACCGCACCAGCTTGAACTGCGTATGGTGCATACTTAGCTGATGTCGAACCACCTGCTGAGAAGAGTGCAATATCAACACCCTCAAAAGCTGTCTCAGTTGTTTCTTCAATCGTAATATCTTGGTCTTTAAATTTCAAAGTCTTGCCTGCTGAACGTGCAGAAGCAAGGTAACGGATTTTATCGATTGGAAGTGTTGATTCTTCCAACATTTTTATCATCTGAGCTCCGACAGCACCTGTCGCGCCGACTACAGCAACTGTATATCCCATAAATAACCTCTTTCGGAATTTTCTAAAAATTTCTATAATAGATGTATTATACTACTTTTTCCAGAAATTGAAAAGCACTTTTAGACTATATTTTCTGAAAACTAAAAATCCCTAGCCATTTGACCAGGGACTAAGAGGCATCTTCATGTGATGAGCAGGTTCACACAACTCATCAAGGTCCGCTCCTGCGATATGACCTCCTTATGCTCAATAGTAGTCCGAAGACTACCTATCGACTCATCGCATCTACTATTCTACTAGATAGAGTCACTTTTGTCAACAGCCAAAGCTCTTTAGCTTCATTTACACAGGTGTATAAGAAAAACCTTGGTCTGCCAAGGTCATTTTGTTTCTAATATGCTAATTGCCGCCTTATATATACTATTTTATAGTGATTTATCCGAAAAGAAAGCCCTATTTTACGGGCTTTTTTATTTTTTCTTCATATAAATAAAGATAACTTCAAAAAACTTTTGGGGCGAGTTTGGGGCAAGGTATTATGTGCGATCACTTCGTTCCATCTCGTACATCCTAACAGAATGCAGGACCAGCTCACGGTACTTCCAAGCGTTGACTAGATACTCAATCACTTCAGCATCTTCGATTTCAAAGTCAAAGAGTAGCAGCAACTTGACCGTGTACTCATTCTTCAAAATCGGGACAGTGTAAGTCACATCCACCCAATGTTCATACCCTAATTCAGTCTGCTCTACACTTGTAAGCTCAATGTTCAAAATGTTCATATTTCTTCCTCCTACTTATCTATTCGTAAAAAGAATAAAAAAACAGAGAAAAAATCATTACTTTTTTGATTTTGAAAGTACTTTCGGAGAAATAGCTTGGATTTTAAATCCAACCTTTCCAGAGCAAACAAAAAAACCGCAAGCATAAGCCTGCGGTTAAACAATTAGAACAATATTTTAGAAAATTTCCTTTCTATTTTAAAAAAATTATTTTGTAGTAACAATTAGTCCATCAGGTAATACATCAAGCGCTGGTTTGTCTGAGCGGCTGCCATCTTCATTGACGTAGTACCAGCCACCTTCAACTTTAACAAGTTCTTCTGAAGACATTGCTCCATTCTCTTCTTTGAGATGGTATAGTTTGTCCTTGTATTGAACCCAGCCAGTGACCATTGCTCCTGAAGCATCAAGATAGTACCATTTACCATTCACAAGCACCCAACCAACGGCCATTGCGCCGTTTTCTTTTAGATAATACCATTTACTATCATCCTTCAACCAGCGAGAAGCTATTGAATAACCTCTCTCGTCGAAGTAGTACCAGATGCCATCAATCTTTTCCCATTCGTCTTTTGGATAAGAGCCGTCAGGATATTCATACCACCATCCGGTATCATTCTTTTTCCATTTGGGTTTAACTTCTTCATCGTCTAGTAAAACAATGTTCTTGTCGTACGGATTTGAAGAGTATTGCCACCAGCGAATCCCGTCCATGGATGGGAAGTATTCAAAATCAGCATTTCCATCATTTAGCCCATAGCCGGCAATCCATAAGCTATTAGGGAATTGCGCAAGAATTTGCTGGTAGTCCACATTGTTGAGCGTAAAAGGCTTATAGCTATAATAGATAGGTGTATAACCAGCATCAGCAAGAATTTGCATGAATCGGATACAGGCATCAGTGTTTGCTTGTACGTCTCCGCTTGCATGGTCTTCATAATCAAGTACCAAGTAAGGCACTTGTTTAGGTACATTATCAAGGAAGTAGCGTGCCTCTCGTTCGGCTTCTTCGATGTCACCTCCAAACCATGCGAAGTGATAAAATCCAACAGGGGTTGATTGTTCAATTTGAGCGGACAGGCAAGGATTTAGATAATTTGTACTTTCAGAAACTTTGATAATGGTATTCTGTGTACCCATTTGCTCTAAAATCCCTGTAATATCGTATCCATTATGACTGGATACGTCGATGAATAAGTCATTTTTCTTCATTGTTTTCTCCTAGTCCTCGCTTGGCTCGTAGTATTCGAGCGCTCTTTTGCTATCAGAAATTCCTGCAGTTGTTGGGTCATTTACAACGCCAATCAAAACAAGAATGTAAACGAATGTGTTCACACCATCCTGAATATTCTTTGGAATTTCAAGCCCGAATTGTTGGGCCATGAGAAAGATTGCTCCCAATAAAGCAATGAGTGTTGTTTTGTTTTTCAAGCGCAATTTCCAGTTAATCATTTTATTTCTCCTTTTTATTGTTGTTTGTTTTGAATCAAGCTTTTAAGCTCTCTTACATCCTCACCGAGCGATTTTACTTGCTCAGCTAGTACTAAGATAGCCTTATTTTGTTCATCGTGGTTATCGAGCCGTTTGTTGGCTGATGTCTTGAATTCGTTCAGATTTTCGATATCTTTCTCTAAAATCGTAAGACGATTCTCCTGCTTGGTTGCTTTATCTTTCATCGAAAAATAAAGACCAATCACAGGAATGAGGGTGATAAAGATCTGTACGAGAAATCGTTCATAATCTGGCATATAACCTCCCTCTTCTACTCAATTCGTGGCATTACGATGGTCAAAATGCCCTTCTGTAGCATTTCAGCAAGAGGCTGATCTTTCCAAGTGTAACCTTCATTAGGCTCCATCTGAAATTTCAGGATAGTTTGTGTACCTTGTGGCCATTTTGGATTTGTGTCGTAAGGATAAGGCATGGATACGATGTCACCGTTTGAATAACGACGGTCTTTTACAAGAGGCTTGATGAATGCTGACACCTTGGCATAAGCATTGGTAGGCATACCGCCGTTTTGAGAAATTGCCAGAGCAATCAAGACCTCACTGATTGCTGATACACTATCAAGATTCTCTTTGTTAGCAGTCAAGTCTGTCTTTGTTTTCGCAAGAGTCTGAACAGCTTGCTCAATCTCAGCTTGTGCCTTCACAATTGCAGAGCCTGGATCTAATTCAGTCTTGATAATATCAAGCACCGCTTGAATTAAGACATCCTCTTGCTCAGTCGTGCGGTCTCCTGCCAACTCACGCATGTTCGTACTGTAGCGACTGCCTTCTGACAGACGAATTTCAACCACGGTCTTGATATTATCACCAAAGCCTCGTGTATAAGGCTTGCTTGCTAGTTCATAACCGTTAATTGCCATTTGTCATTTTTCCTTTCACTTCTTCAAATTTCGCTTTGAGTTCTTCGTCAGATTCGATGATCTGCTTCATCTGCTCAAGCTCCATCGCGGTTACTGTATAGATGGCTTCGAGCGTAGCTGATTGAGTAGCCTCTTTGCTGATTTTCTCGCTAAGCGACTTAATCGCTAGACTGCTGATTTGTTTGTCTTGTTCGTTCATGCTGTTTTCTCCAATTTCTGTATTTTTTGATTGAGTTCTTGAATGGCCTTGATAAGATAAGGCACAAGTTCAAAGGTTCGATACGAATATGCACCGTCAGGATTTTCAAAAAATGCTTCAGGAGCATATTTCTGGACATCTTGCGCCATGATACCACAAGCGATATCTTCGATTTTGCCATCGTATTCCTTGCGATAACTGTATGTCTTTAGATTTTCGACTACATCGAGACCTGAGACTGTACTAACTTCGATATTATGCTTGTATCGACGGTCTGAGATTTCTTTATTCATCGGTATCCAGTCGTATCCTGAACCGCTGTAATAGAGGTAAAGATAGTTATTCGAAGGCTCAAAATTTGAGTACTTAGAAGAGTGAATCCAGTAACCAGATTTCCCTGAATTCTCATTATGGTAGTAAATGTTGCCAGTGACGCGGAGATCCCCATAGATGACAGGTGTATTCCAAAAATACGCTCGATTATAACAGTACATTTCCCCTGAACGCTTAACAAACCAAGCGTAATTCCCAGGAGCGTTCCAATCATTTCCCCAATTCACCCATAATGCTGTTTGAGACCATTTACCATAACCATTACTCATACCAACAGAGAATTGATCTCTACCCGTCAACCAATATACGGTCGGGTCTTTTTCATGTGTTCCAAGCTGGAATCCCCCAATTACCCCTTTGTAACCCTCAAGCAAAGTCGCAGATACTACTACCGACCTTAATTTATTGATGAAGGCTTCCTTAGCCGCAAGCGTATCTGTGAAGATGTCGCTTGAGACAAATCGTCTGGCCATGGCCTGGTCCATCATTAGCTTGTCTGCTGTGATAGTATTCGCTCCGATAATTTCAGCGTTCAGCTTAGCAAAATTACCTTCACCCACAAACAATCGCTTGAAGTAGCCATCAATGGCTGTTAATTCGTCAAGTAAGGTCTTGCCCTTGAGCCTAATTTTCTCGGCTTCAATCAAAGCATCATTATTCGTTGCGTTGATTTGTGAAGCGATAGCTCCAGCGCTTGTAAGATTTTGAACAGCCCATGAGCCAGCTAGCTGAGTCATTTTGGTCTGCGTTGCTTCAAGCGTCTTGTCTGTCTCTAAGGTCGCATCTTCTGGCGCTGGTTGCCATTTGCGATCGGTTGTGCCTTCGTAAAGATCAAGCTCGGTCATGAATAGACCGCCCCATTTGTTGGGATTGTTTTTGTCGTATTCGAATTGCAGATAACATTCATCGAATTCACCGACGTTGAATGTAATGGATTTCTTGACCGCTTTCGAAGCATCAAAAACAGGTCCATTAATCCATTTAGGCTGACCATTGAATATAAGTATCCTCTGTTGATAATCACTATCAGAGCCTTTTACGCGCTTACTAATATAAACCCTGAAATATTTTGAGTTGTTGTCGAACCCTAAAATATTCAACGTATAATCAGTATTTCGCTTGACAATGAACCGTGGGCTTTTAACGACGGCTCCTGGTCGCAGTTCAAACATGCGCTTCTGGCCGTTGAAATAGTAGCCGTGCGACGTAAAGCCCAAACGACCATTATCCTCAGTCCAATATTTCAGACCATCATCCGCTCTCGAATTTCGTAGCATGTTCGGACCGCCGACGCTTGAATATTTGCCGACTTCGACCTGAAATAACTGATTAGTCAGGGTCATACGTGCGACCTTCTCAGCAATGTCAGACTCGCTACTGCCAATAATACGCTCGTAGAGTCTACTGGTCTCCTGAACTCGCTGGAAGTCCGTCTGATTAGCCTTACCTGCAATCTGAGAAGATAAACTTGTGAATTGACCATCTACAGTCTGCTTGTAATTAGCTATTTTAATATCAATTTGGCCTTCAGTTGATAACTTTCCTACCTCAATTTTTCGCATAATCCCACGAAGGCCTTGTTGATAAGCATTCCTGTTGATATATCCATCAGCAACATCGGTTTTTAATTTGCTTATATCAGCGGTTGCCTGCTCACTAATTCGCTTAGCTTCCTGGGCAAGTAAGCTACTTGCGCCAGCGTTTTGCAAGGCTTCTTCAGCCCTTCGCTTAGCTTCTTGTAATGGCCCATTGTCGAAACTGCTAAACCGCTGGTCGATCGTGTCAGAGAGTTCTTGCTTGACTTCTTCGGCTCTGGCTTTGGCAGCGTTGAGACCGTCTGTGAATTGATTGACTAACTCTTCTTTCTGCCTATCAAATGCAAGGTCCGCATTCTTGATTTCTCTTGCTAGTTGAGTTTCGAACTTCCCTTGAAGTTTCTGAGTTTCATCTTTAACGGCATCACTCACTGCGTTACCAATCGCATTCGCAAGACCTGACTTAAACTGACCAAAACCAATTGTTTTCAATTTCTTGCCCATTGGTGAGTAGGTGTACTTAGTAATCTTCTTGCGCACATCAAGATTGTATTGCTCGTGGAAGATACTCACGACATCGAACATCTGAACAGGCACATCACTCTGACCGACAACCTCAATCTCAAGGCTATCTTCCATCATGTCGCAAAGCGATGTTCGATAATACTGCTCACCATACTTGCGTAGACTCGCTTCATCCTTCACGTCCTGGTCAGTAACCTCAATCACATCTTCGTAGATTTGACTGTATTTGTTAATGAGTGGACTATCAATGGTAACTGTGAACGTACGATCAGGTGTTTTCTCTCCCTCTCCCTTGACTGTCGCGATGAAAGTAATTCGAGTTTTCAGAGATTTAGTAGAGGTCTTGTGCTGATAGCTAGACAGGTTCTTTTTGTACATAAAAAGCGATTCACTTTCTGAACCGCCATTTTTCAAAAGTCGAACCTGATAGCCATGGCGAACAAGGTCGCCACCCCATTGGCCGATAATCGAGTGCTTATCTTTCGCAAATGCCTCCATAGCATTCTTGGAGCCAACATTGAAGGTGTGCCTATCTTCAATATCAGAGAAGAATGAGAACGGATTGTCACGAGTGATCGCGCCAGCAAAACGACTGAGAGCAGTTGAGCCAGTCGCTCGATCAAGAGTAAGCGAACTGACCACATAGTTATTCAAGAGGGTAAATACTTGATTCGCATAGACTTGAATATAGCCATGCTTCTTCTCTACCTCGAAAATGACAAAATCCTGTTCACCGTGAAGGTCATCAGCCGTTAGGAACGCCTCCTCCTTCAACTGCTCCCATAAGGAATCCGAGGTCGGAAATCGGAAGGACAATTGATAAGTGCTATTATTCTCTTGAACAATTTCATCAGCATAGGCAGCGTTCAGAGGCATATTTCCATTTGTTAAATAAATCAAATCTTATACCTCCAATTCGGTCGAATAGTAATTTTACGGACATTTCCGGTAAACGAGATTCCGACCTTACCAGTCGGTATTTCCAAGAACCCTCCACGTTTGCGAAGTGTGTTCTGAACCGCACCAGTAGCGTTGTAGATATTCTGCTTACCTTGCCTACAATCGATTGTAGCCTTTGTCTTAATCGCAAGATACATAGTTTTTCGACCAATTGTAAGGGAGATATCACCATCCCCCTCGATCTCGATGATTGGTTCCGAATAAATCGTCCCAAGATTATTGATTGTACCAGATGCAGTCAGAACCACAGGTTCTACAGCTTTTTGATAACGGAAGGGTTGCATGTCTAACTTGATTTCTAACTTCCAAGCATGATTCCCAAAAGGTTCAAAACTAGCAGTCACAAAGTTAGCATAAAACAATGAGCCAAGCTGATAGCTAAACTCCAAAACATTATCGTTCGATTGAAATTTATCAAGAATACTTGAAATCTCAACCATTTTTTTAACATGAAGAATGAAGGTTCGTTCGTAACTGTCGAAAGAACCGTCTAATACACGATAACTGCCATTGACTCCATAAAGGTCAGCCTTCTCTCCTTTCGGCTTAGCAGCCTCCACCTTCCCAAAATCTGTCACAACACAACCAGGAAGGCTTGATGTATTAAAACCGTTGATGATCATATAATCCATTAAATTCCCCCTCTCGCATAAATAGCACCGTGTTGTTCGTATGTTTTGAGCGAGATAATATCATTATCTAGGTAGACATCTGACGATTTTTCAAGGATAGCAGTAAGAATCTTCTCCATACTTGCTCTCAGAATCGCTATCTCAGACACTGTTTTACTCTCATGTGCTTCAAATTGAGCTGACGGCATAGCCAACTGTGCCTCAAGACTTTTTGTAACTGAGGCAGAGGAATTCAGATCAAGACCGTCTCCTGAAAATACATTTGAAATTTCATCAGCCATGCCTCCGACCGTTTGTTTAACATCCTTAAATTGGTCTTGCAATCCTTGGTCTAACCCCTTCATGATTGCATTACCTGCAGGGATCAACAATTTCCGGTCATATTCGATAGGACCTTTGTGTTCTGCAATCCAGCTAGCAATACCACCAACGAAGTCAGTGACAGAAGACCACATAGACTGCAAACCATTCAAGAAACCTTGTAAAATTGCTTGACCAGCTGCGAATAGGTCGATATTCCACAATTGATTGAAGAATCCAGTTACATTACTTACAAGACTAGATACCGCATTAGACATGCTGTTCCATGCATTCTGTGCTCCGGATACAAGACCATTAATAATGCTTAGAACGCTAGCTTTTAAAGTTTCCCACGCAGAACTTGCTACACTTTTAATAGTTTCCCAGATATTAGACAATATCTGAGAAAATCCATCAAAGATAGCTTGCCCTGCAGAGGACAATCCATTCCAGATTGATTCCCCAACGCTCTTTATAGCGTTCCATGCAGTTTCCCAATCCCCATTGATAACTGCCAAAACAGCCGTAATGATTCCACCAATAACGTCCATAGCTGTCTGAATAGCAATCTTAATCAATTCCCAGACAGTCGTAACAACCGTGCAAATATTGTTCCATGTTGTCTCAATAAAAGGAGCAAGAATATTCATTGCGGTTTCAATAATAGATTGAATAATCGGCATAACGGTCTGAATGACCATTTGAATAGCATTCCAGACAGTTTCAAATGTCTGCTGAATCAACCCTTGATTTTCAGACCACCACTGGGAAATTCCATCCCAGACAGATTTGATAAAGTCAACAACAGATTGGATAATAGGCGAAACAAACTCAACCATTGCATTCCATGCAGTAGTAGCCGCTTCAACCATACCATTCCATACTTCAGTTAAAATTGGAGCAATCGCTGACCATGTCTCAGAGAGCCAAGACATAAAATCTTGAAGAATTGCCTTTCCAGTCTCTGTTTGCGTAAAGAACCAAGCTAATGCTGCAACTGCTGCTGCAATCCACCCCACAAGAGGAATTGACGAAATAGCAGCCATCGCTGTTGTAGCAAATCCTGAAATAGCCGTCTGAACAATCGTAAATATTCCTGGTAGCCCACCTAAACTTTGAACGAATGTAGCAATTTTAGCAACGGGAAATCCAATCCCTAGAGCTACTACCGCAGTTTTGAGTAAATCTGCTGCTAACTGATTTTCTTTGAAAAAACTCGTAATTTCCTTAATGATCCCTGAAGCTTCTCTCAA
This sequence comes from Streptococcus sp. A69, assembly GCF_058556195.1. NCBI lineage: Bacteria > Bacillati > Bacillota > Bacilli > Lactobacillales > Streptococcaceae > Streptococcus > Streptococcus sp. A69. The sequence continues at coordinate 262,311 of NZ_JBZUJU010000001.1, forward strand.
AAATCCCGTTAATGTTTCAAATGCAAAACCGAGCAGGTTTACTCCCTGCTCTCCATCTTTGATTCCTAAAAGATCACCAACAAAATCACCGATAATACCCAATACATCACCGATTGCAGAACCAATGTTCTCAAAAGTGACTCGGATATTGTCTGCAATATTGATAATTTGATTCGCTGCATCCTCACTAAAACCAAGTGCATCTAATATCTCAAAATTCGCCTCTTTATCCATTGACCCAAAGATCATATCAAAGAAGGTTTCGAAAATTCCTGTCACATGTGCAAGTTGATCAAAAACAGCACTCCCAAAAGCATCTCCGAAAAGTTGAGAAGCAATATCACTGAGTCCGTGTGTTAAAACAACACCTAGCCCTGATAAGATGTTCCCTATCATGGGTAAGAAATTTCCGAATAAAAATGTTTTCGTTGTTTCTAATAATGACTGCAAGGCTGGTGTTACATTTTCACCAATTGCTATCTTACCTAGCACATTCTGAGCAGCTGCTTTCATGGATTCAAAAGAACCACTAAAAGTAGATGCTGCCTCTTTGGCAGTTGTACCAGTGATGTCGAGATTTTCTTGGATAGCATGGATGGCATTATAAACATCCGAAAGATTGTTAATGTCGTACTTAACACCCGTCAGTTTCTCTGCATCAGCTAAGAGCCGTTGCATTTCTTGCTTTGTACCACCATAACCAAGCTTCAAGTTATCCAGCATGGTATAGTTTTGCTTAGCAAATCCTTGATATGCCATCTGAATGCTTTCCATTGATGTCCCCATCTTATTAGCATTATCTGACATATCAATCATGGCCATGTTTGCTGTTTCAGCAGCTTTGTTAGTGTCACCACCAAGAGATTGCAAGAGGCTAGCTGAGAAGCCTGTCACATTTTCCATGTAGGCATTGGCTGACAGACCTGTTGTCTTGTAGGCTTCATTAGCATATCCCTTTACCTTATCGGCAGAATCTTTAAAAAGAGTTTCGACACCTCCTAGCGATTGCTGAAGCGCTGCACCTTCACTGATTGCTGCCGAGAAGGCTTTGCCAATCCCTGCTGCTACAATTACCTTTTTTAAAGTTGCCACCATGCTAGAGCCAAGAGACTCTCCGGCACTTGTTCCAGCAGATGCGACTTCTCCCCCCATCTCCTTCTGGATCATCCCTCCAATCCCTCTTGCAGATGGAATGATTTGCACATACGCTTTTGCAAGTTCTGTTGCCATTAGTCCTCACCTCCTACTCTGGCTAAGAATTCTTTACGGTATTTTTCAAAGTCCTCACCAGATTCAAACACTAGATGCTCTCTTTCATCCTTCTTCTTTTTATGTATCAATTGATCTAGGATATATTTAGGACGATTCTTCCCTTTCTGTCCATCCTTCGTCTGAATCCAAAGTGAAAGAGAAAGTCTATCAACCATACCAGCTAACAGCATTGTTTCTAAGGGGACGATTTGACCAGACAAGCGTTGCTTGATACGAGAATCATCTCTTAACCCATAGGCAAAAACAGCTACCTGCAAGAGAGGTAGCTGTCGGAAACTGTATATCTGATAGGTTTCAGCTAGATCACAGATAAGTGCATCTTCATCTAGTTTGATCATCTGATTAAGGACTAGGATTTTTTTAATTCTTGCACAGTATTGAAAACAGCCTTTAATTCTTCTGCTAGCTTATCAGTTGGCACAATACCGTCCTCTTCCCGCAAATGATCCTTAAAAGCCTTGGCTTGCTCTTCACCAAATAACAACTTGAGAACTTTAGGAAAAGCTTGACCATTTCCTTCATCGACTTCCCCCAATAATTCAAGCAGCTCATAGTTGTTTAAACGGCGCTCTGAAATTTCAAATTTAAAACCTGACGGTGTTGTTCCTTTAATATTTTTAGCCATTTATCACGCCCCCTGAATGTACTCATAATGAGTATTATTTTGATCATCTGGTAAAGCAGTAATAGTGAGATCATAGCCAATTGGTTCACCGTCTTTATAACTAATTTCCCCAATTTCACTAACCTTACCTCTCGGAATGACAATCCGTTTCAGTGCTCCATTTTTCAAGAACATATCGATGACAATACAATGCTCTTTCAATTCATCCGAATTAGCTTTAACAGTGATTCCTGTCTTCAAATCACCACTGACATTAGCTGCCCCATAAGTTTCCTTGAGGACGTCCACATTGAGACCTTCAATCAATTTGTATTTGAAGGTATCTTTCTTGTCAGTTTGAGATGATAGAACAGTCTGACCACCCCAAGCCTTTACATCTTCGCTTTCTGGTGAGTTTTCATTTGTCAAACCATCTTCGGAAATGAATCCCAAAGTTTTTAATGCAGCATCTAACTCTGATTTTGCATTTGTTGGCAAAGTTGTCCCTAACGGTGCGCTGAATACAGCTCCGCTTGCTTTCGGTTTTGCAGCAGTAACGTTAGCTGCCGATGCAACATTAGCTGTTACTGTTTGTTCTGATCCTTCCATAGAATCCTCCTTTTAAAAATAATTAATGTCATAAACCGCTTGATAGCGATATTGTTTCGTGTCTGTGTCTGTAAAGTTATAATCACTATTGTGATGCACACCACTAATCTCATTAACCGTGATGAGATTCTCAACTGCTTTTTTGACTTTCTCATTCAATTCAGCAGCCTTTTGCAAAGATGGCGCATAACTTTGAAAAGCGAAAGTAGCAGAATGGACATAATCACTTCCACCACTTCCAGTTTTTTCTAAAATGACATAACTTTCAGGCATGTCTTGTTCATGCTCAAAAAAAGACGGAACATCTAACATTCCGTCCAAAAATTTTTTTACAATTACTTCAATCATCTCATAGCCTTCAGTAAAATATTATGTTTTTTATTTCGAGCCATACTTTTGATATCCGTGGTACTAATTTTGGCATTGGCTCGCTTTTGACCAGGAGAAAACTTTAACTCAAACCCTTCACCAGCACGTTCTGCAATTTCGCTTCCCCTCTCCTCCAAAATGCCTTGCATTTCAGGAGATCGTAATAGAGCAGAAACACCCGATGAGTTCAATTCAAATTTCACTTTACTCATACGCTTCAACCATCACTTTCTTGTTCCAGTCCAAAGGCATCATGGCTTCAATGCCTTCTAACGGAAAGCCAATCGTGCGCCATTTTCGCCCAAAGAAACGAACCTCACGGTCTTTCCACTCGTTCTGGTCACCTTTTGGGATTCCTAGCGTATAAGAAGCCTTCTTTCCGGTCAGATTGAGCTGATTAGTGACATCTTCTGTTGAAGCTGGGACAACCAGAACATTTTCTACTTGAATTTCAGTATTCACATAGATTGGATGCCCAAAGTCATCCCTACCATTCTTGGTTTTCCCAATCAAAGTTACAGTAATTCCTTTAATCCGTCCCATAGATATCAATCACCCCATATCTTTGTTTTTTGAGACCTAGACGTTTCAATTCAGAGTCCTTGATGAAGAGACCACCTCCAGGGACTAGATAAGAACCACTCACTGAGTAGCCCAAGGCACTTTCAGCAAATTGAGTCACCGGCTCCTGGTCAGTTGAAGTCATTAGGGTACGAGCTACCACATCAACGGTGACGGACTTGACCACCATAGCAAAAGATGGATCAGTAGCCACTAACACATCTAAATTCTTGCCAACTTTTTTAGCTTCGACGCGAAGAGAATGAGAAACAACTTCCAACAGCGCCTCGGCTCGTTTTTCCTCATCGAATTTCAACGCTCGCCACAATTTTTTCAAATCTTCGACTGTTGCAAAGTTTTCCATCTTAATCACCCTTCATTTGCGATTAGTAAATCAAGCAAAGCAGATTTATTTGCCTTGCTATCATACTCAACACCCAATTCATCAAGTTTCGCCTTAATTTCTGGAACAGTAAGGCGATATTCGTCCTTGAATTCACTAATAGGAACCCAGTCACCCGCCAATTTACTGTCTGTTTCAATTGTTGCTAAGGTTTCTTTGTTAATATATTCCATATTAAGCCTCCACACGAGCAAATGCCTGCTCGTCAAGAATTCCCCAACCTACATACACTTGCGTACGCAAGCAAACTTCACGGTAGCGTTTCAAATCGCGACCAGCTCCGTCTGGATCACCGTATTTAATGATTTCAAGAGGAATTTCATCTGCATATCCCCATTTGACGGCATTTTCAAAATCACCAACGATAACATGGTCTTTTTTAGCCGAACTTGCAACTGTTGTCAATGTTTTATTGACATCTGACTTCATTCCGTAAAATGATCCTGGATTTTGGCCAAAACGGTATTCAGGATATTGGACTACCCCGTTTACCTTGATGTTTCCAAGTGCTGCTCCTGCAGCAGGAGACAATGCGATTCCATTTACTTCGCAATCATTTGCTGTGATGGTTGCAACAGCAGCATCAATATTTTCATCAATTTTACTTGCTTCATAAGCAACTACATTCCCTGTGATCAAACCATCAAATGAGTTTGTTGCTTTGAAAGAAGCATCTGTCATTGATTTTGGTTCAAGTCCATGGAATGAAGCAATGTCAATTGCTTGTGCAACTTTTTTAGACAAGCCATCAATAAATGATTTGAGGTAAGATAATTGTTTTTCTTCCGAACAATTTACAAACTCCTCAGATACCCGTGCTTGGTAAGTAATCAAAATAGGTTTGATTACCTTTGGTTTCATAGTTGCACTTCCAGCGTTCGAAGGATTGCCTTCACCTACGATTTCAGCATTTCCTTCTAGATTGAATACAAATGTTTCAGTTCCAGAAAATGGAATAGGTTCTCGAGTAGTAAGTTTTGCAAGGGTTGAATGTCCCTTTACCTTACTAAAAATGTCTTGGACTGTTTCGACTGGGAAAATATCCCCTGTTTGTAGTGTTGCCATAAATTATTCTCCTCTCATTTTGTGCAACATTCCTTTTAATGCTGCGTCTTTGTCATCAATTGAGCTAGGCTCCTTTGTTCCAAGCGGGTAAACTGGTTGAGTTTTCTTCATATACCCAGCCAAGCGCTCCGCATCTGCTTTGAAGCTTTCTTCATCAGTCCCCTGCAAACGATCTGCAAGGTCGTAAGGTAGTCCATGTTGCAAAGCAATCCGAGTTCGCAGACTAGCCGTCTCATAACCAGCGATTTGATTCTCCATTTCTTGAAGTTGCTTGTCAGCATCCGCCTTACTTTGATTATTAGCTTCAATCGTTGACTTCAAGCCAACATTTTCTTTTTCCAATTCTGCAACACGAGACTTGAGCTGGTCATAGTCTCCGTATTTCTCTTTCTCACGAGATAAGCGGGCCTTAATAGCAGCATCAAATTCTTCTTGTGTAGTAATTGGTTTAAAATCTGACATTCTCATGTCTCCTTTCTCCTGCTTTCCCGGCAGTTCGGTAATTTTTGGCATCAAAAAAAGCAGTCACCTGACCGCTTATTTTAATAACTAATTTTCTGCTTTTTCTTAGGCTTAGTCGTAGCACAAGCCCAGTGCGCAAGCAAGGCGCTGTCCATCAAAGAAATATCCATATCATCAAAATGCGATCGATAACCAAAACCACCATTTGAACCAATATTCCGCTTATCGCAGTTAGTGGCTACTTTTGATAGCGATGGCTGGCCAGCGTGACAGATGGTTTTCTGGTAGATGCCTTGTTCCCAAAGAGCATTGGCCACGATGATTTCTTTCACTGTCGGAAGAATCACATTCTTGATTCTGTAGTCCTTCAGCTCTTCGTCCAGGATTTTTTGACCACTTGCGCCATCAATGACAATCTGAGCCACATCAGCTTCACGCAAAAAGGCAACCATCCACTCATTACCATTACGAACAGATTGGCAATCGACTGTCTCAACAAAGTAACGACCATCCTTAGTCCGTGCAGCAATACTCAATGCCACGTTCGTTCCATCTTGGCCGTACTTAATACCAACAGACAACTTGCCAGACAATTCTGGAATATCATCCACCTTGAGCTCGTTCCACTCAGTTTCAGAAATAGCAGATTTCTGGTTGTAAGTTGGCCAAAATCCCAAACGTTGGATATTATGGTCCAGCTTATCCTCACCAAGCTCTGCCTCAATCTTACGCTCATTTAAGTGGTAGCCCATTGATGGATTGGAATTATACCAGGCTTCCACATCGTCGATTTCCTTTTCGTCAGAAACCGACCACTCAGCCCAGCCCGAATACTTCCCTTTCCCAAAAAGACAAGTCTCTCGGTACTTAGTAAAGACTGTACCGCTTGAAACAGGTGTCGGAGGTGTCCCACACATGATTGTGATAGGATTTTCACTATCCGTAACCGTGTACTTCAAAGCAGATTCTTGCTCGGTCGTGTACTCTTGAGCCTCGTCAATGATCAGCATGTCAAACCCTTCACCAAGACCACCATTTGATGTTCTGGTACGGAATTGGACAACACCACCTGTTGAATAAAGTTCAATCCGCTCCTGCCCCTTGGCTCGAATGGAATTAAAATCCTCACCATCCACATACCCCATCTTTTCAAGGTATCGCTTGACCTTTTCAAAAGAGGCATGAGAGGTAGAAATCCTGTGGGCAGTATGTAGGATATTTAATCCTTCATGTAACCCCCAAATTTCACCAATATATAGTAGTTCAGATTTACCATTTCGTCGAGGAATAGAGTAACCAAACTTCTGATGCACCCAAAGACCATTCTTGTCAATGGCCATCATAGGCAGTAAGAGATTTTTCTGCCAGGCATAGCAAGAAAGACCCGTCCGTTCGTAAAGTTCAATCGCTTCTTTAGCTTTTGAATTTTTCTTGACGTATTTTAAAATCACCGATTGAGTAGGATTCTGATTGCCAAGTTTCTTCCTCGCCATTCCACATTCCTTTCAATCGTCATCGCATGATAACCCTATCGCTGGGAGATATCGGATCACCTCCTAAACTAATGCACAATAAAAGCACCCTTTCGAGTGCTTCAAATTTCTTATTTTCGGTCCGAAAAGAAATCAGCCCAAAATGGATTCTCTTTATCAAAGTTTTCAATCTCTTCTGAGCTCATATTATGAGGATAATCTTCAAAAAGGTTATAGAATTTTTGCTTGTCGAATGTGATTAACATCAACCCTCTAGCGAACCAGGCTGTATCAACCCACCAAACTATATCACCATCATTTTCTTTATAGCAATATTCAGACCAATTAACTTCTTCATAATCATCTTTCACGACCCTCAGCCCCCTTCATTTGTTTAGAATCTGCAGTATTGATAAAACTCAATATCTTGTGAAATTCAGGGTTATCTTTCAATGAGTTCACATCAATAAGATAGCTATTTGCATCATATCTTCTCCCAGCTACACTGTGAGACTTCTGACCTTTGAATCTCTCTTTCAGAACAATGTTGTTAAACGGCTTAAAACCATTTAACGTTCTTGATTGAAGTTCCAAGTACTCGAAACGACCTTCGTTTTTCCTTATGATTGCTGCATGACTCCCTGTTGCCAAGTAGTATTCATTTCCACTTTCTACTTTCTCCAACAATTCTTTTACTGCAGTAAAATCATTTGTATGTTTAGCAACATGCATTTCAACTCCTGGAAGGCTACCAATCATTTTAATCCTACTATCTCGAGAAAAGAAATCACAACTCTTTCCTCCTCTAAAATCTAGGACAGTATAGCCACCTTTGTTCCCAATATAAGCAAATGCTGCTGACGAACATGACCCTCTAGTCCTATCTCCACCACCAACAGCTTCGATAATTTGTTCCTCAGTTAATTTTTTACGACTTTTCTTAATAGGATTTGAAAGAATTCCGTTTTGAAGTGCTAGCTTTCTCACTTCACTCATTTGCAAATCTTTATTTATGTCTTTTCTTACTTCTATTTTAACATTTTCATCTTTTTTTCTCCAAATTTTATTCCAAATATCCTGAACTTTCCCGTTTTTAGGATCATAATCTACAATACAACGACAATGCTGATGCCTTCTATAAACGTCCTTCGGAACTCTTGGATATTTATAATTCCCTTGAACTTCCTGACACCACTCACAACAATGAAAATACGATTTTCGGACAATCTCTGGTTGCAATCCAGCTTTATGATGAAACTCAGCATTCTTCCTAATGCTGTCATCAATGATTGATTGAGTGAAGTTCACAATAGGTTCACCGAGCAACCAACTGACATCCTCAAAATTCTCCTCAGACGAAAATCGATTGACAATGCCAGCGATTCGTTCCTGATTTAATTCAGGAACTTGAACTTTCAGACTGATTTTTGCTTCATCGTTCAAATTCTTCTGGACATCGCTAGCATAACCACTCACAAGCTCGTGATTTCGTCCTAGCACGTCCGTCAGTAAACGTTGAGCAATATTGTAATACATTTTACCATCTGGTAATTTATCGGTGCTCAGGGACGTTCCTAGAGCCTTAGAGAGAATATCGCCAATTTCAATCGCAAACTCATTTGCAGTTTTGTAAGTGGCCTTTTTTGCCTTCAACGTAGCAAAAGCATTTCTGACGATCTCACTCTTACCGAAATCTCTCTCAAACCTCTCCTGAACCTCTTGCAAGATACCAGGTAAAACATCATTCTCCATTTGAACCACCCTCGCTTACCACTGGTTTAGCAGACATATCTCCAGCGATACCAGTAAGATCTCGAATGGTTTCTGCGTTGATGTAACCAGGTAATGCCTGATTTAATTTGACAACACCATCACCAATCATGGTCATCGTATTCGCATCCGCTTCAAACAAAGGCTCCCACTTGACTGTGGTTCTTACAAATTGGCTTCTAGTATAGCGAAACTCATCACGCAAACAAGCTGCAACATAAGCGACATTTAGCAATCCAGCACCTAGTGAGCGCTGAGCCTTCCGACCAGCAAGACGAAGATTCTCATGGCTAGCCTTGATGGCTTCCACAGATGATGGATTATCTGAAACGAAACCAAGGTCATCCAAAGTCAACCCCATTTCACCAGCAAATCCAGCAGCGGCTGTTCTCAGTTGCTCAGTAAACGGTGACATGCTAGCTGTAGTAAACTGTCCAACGCTCGGCTTCTCACCTTTATCGCTTGAAGAAATCGTCAACAAGCTTGATACAGTAGCTTTCCATTTCTCCATAGGTTCCGCATCAGGATCAAGTCCAAGAATATATTTCTGTGGCCAAGAGTAAAATTCCGCAGTAATGTCTGCTCTCTCCAAAGTACGCTTAGCATATTTCTGATAATACATTCCAGCCCTGGTAATTCGCGACCTACCAAACGGACGAACCGCATCAGGACGATGAATAACCGGAACCAACAAAGGGATACCAGTTTCATTCACAACCGAGTATGGTCTACCATCTTTCGGAATGAAGTGAGTAGCATTAGGCTCAAAGTAGGCTTCAAGTGTTGGACGATTGTAATCATCACGAGCCAGAACTGCATAACCTTCTACAAGCAATCCAGTGATTGGATCAATTACACCCGTCGCATTACTTGATTCAATGACTTGCAACCTCACCGCATCATCTTCACCTTTCGAAATGTAGACGAAACTACACGAACCAATCAGTGCAGCTAAAATAGCACTATCAAAAAAGATGTCAGGATTGTTGCGATTGAAGATTTCCATAACATTAAAATCATCATTGGCAAATTCCCTGAAAATCAAACGATCTGCAAGACTATCAACTCCCTTTGCAGTCCAACCAAGAACAGCTTGATACTTCGCCCTGATATGTGCAGGAATTGTAATTCCTGTCGGTGCTTCATAGTGCTGCATCGCATAATGCTTGTATCTCAGATTGACTCTGCTCCGATAAAGATTCAACTTCCTCCTAAGATAATCAATACCTCTTAATTCCAAATCGCTCTCCTTTCATTGTGATGATTTGGCGCGAGAAAAAATGTACAGTGACGGCGTGAAGCCCTCGAGCGCCTAGTGGGAGGGGGATGCCCCCCTATCCTCTGCTAGGACTTACTTCACACATATCTGTTATTTTTTCAAATTCTAAGCATTCATTATTATTTTTGATATTTTTAAAAAATAATATAATTTTTCTTTTTTGGCTTCTTCAAGCTCTGTACTTTGTCCAATCTCTTGACTGTGGCAGGTTGCGATTGCCTACAATAGTAGCATTGGCTGACCTATCGTCAGCATATAACTTATCAGACTTCTGTCTGTTGCATTGCCAGTGCGCTAGCTGTAGGTTGTTGATGTCTGATGGATGACCGTTTCGATTGATTGGAATAATGTGATCGATAACTGGTGACAAAGGATGTGGATACTTCAATGACTTATCCACTGGTAATCCACAAATCCCACAAGTATTTCTGGTCTTTAGAATAATCTTTTTATTCTTTTCAAAAGCGACTCTGTGAGGACCACTCCGGTCCGGTCTATCCTGGGGGGTATTCATCTAGGGAGGGGATCCTTTCTTCTTAGGGGAGGGGGATTGGTATTCTCAAATATACCCCCTCGGTATCTTTCAAAACAGGGGTGTTTTTAGTGCACTCACCCCCTCTTTTATTTAACATATCTTATATTTTGTGACTTTCAAGAGAGTGTGGTTTAACTCAGTCGTGACAATGGGTTTCTAGCGTTTCTTATTTATCCAATTTACCATTTCTCAATATGTTAAATAAGCGTGCTTTTTAGTACGTAAAGGTAAGCATACTTTCATCAATTTCATCTTGATTATATCCAATATAATCTAATGTGATGTCTGGTGCAGAGTGATTAAGTATCTGCATTAAAATAGCTATATTTCCATTTTGTTTATAGTGATGATAACCAAACGTTTTTCTCATCGAGTGTGTGCCGATGTGTTTAAGTCCTGAATGTTTAGCTGCATCATTTAAGAATTGATACACAGCTACTCTACCAATGTGTTTAATTCTTACTCCGTCACCTCTAACTTTTTTTCTACTTGGAAAAAGATAGTCGTAACTCTCAAGATGATTTTCTTTTATGTAACGATTCAAAGCCTTACGTAATTCTGGATTAACTGCAAATTTTCTTATTTTGCCAGTTTTTTTCTCTTTGATCTCAATTCTATCTTGAACTACATGTTTTACTTGAAGAGGAACAATATCGCTTACTCGTAGACCTGAGTATATTCCTACTAAAAAAAGAATATAGTTTCGTTCACTCTTTGATTTCAAATAATGCTTCATTCTATCAATGTCATCTGGTTCACGAATTGGTTCTACTTTTTTCACGATATCACCTCCAAACTCAAAGAAAAAGACAGGGTGTGCCTGCCTTTACAATTATTTCATAATATAATTTTAGCACATAAAATCATATATTCACTACGAACTTACTCCAGCTTTACTCCAAAAAAACTCCAAGTTTACTCCAAAATTTCAATCTGTTCACCGTTTCGATAAAGTTCTGCAAATGCCATCAGAGATTTATCCAAGATGTCATAATATGAACTTTCTGAAAGAGATAAGTCCATTGCGATTGTTTCATCCTTCTTGCAATCCCACTGAAGATACTTTTCAAAAAGTATCCTACGATATAGAGGATCATGTAAGTTACTAACTGCTTGCTCAATTGCATCCAGCTCAAGCTCTGCATCAACTTTCCGTATAGCTAACTTCTCGACTTGACTATCTCTCCCGCTTGATGGATTTCGTGGCATGAATGAGTAGGTAGTGGTCACTTTCTGACCTTCAGTGTCATTGGCAACACGACGCCATCTAGGATATCCTTTTAAAATTTTCTTGGCATTTTCTTTTGTTTTGGCTTCATTTATATCAGGAAAGAAAGGCATCACTCACCTCGTTTCTATCTCAAATAATTTTTCCTTCAAATATCAGAGTAATTGTTCCTGTACCGTCTTTGTTCTTAGATACCAAAGCACTACAATCTGAACCAAACTCAACTCCTTCAATTGTGATGCTATGCTTCACGCTATCAACGTTGATAATAGAATCATTTGATGTTTTTATTCTCATATTCCATCTCCTCCAAAAGCTCAGGATTTTCGTAGATGTTGCCGATGATTTCAAACTCAAAGTCTCTACTCTTTATCAATTCAGCGAAAGTAAGATGTTCGTCTTCCATTCGTATGAATAGAGACGATTCGGGATATCTAGTTTTTCCGAACTCAAAACAAGCTTCACCTCTCACTACTTCAATGAAATTAATACCTTCTACTGAGCCATCTACATAACCCTCGTGACAATATTCATCCCACTCGTCATTAAATTTTAAGACATCCCCCTCAAAGATTTCTTGATCGTTATTGTCAAAAAGTCCTGTTGATTGCATGAGGTCATAGTTTTTGATATCCTCTTTTACAACGTTACCATTTTTGTATGTTGCTTTGATAACTTGTTCATTCAAGATTAGTGCATCAACTTGCACCATTTCTTTAAACTCTTTATCCCATGCTCTAAATTCTGGTCTCATTCTTTTTCCTCCAAAAGCTCTGGGTTTTCGTAGTTTACATCTAAAAATTTACCTAACCAGCCAATCACTTCACGGCTAGGCAACTTGTCTTTCTTTCTGTTGATGCAATAATTTGCAACAACAGAATCCAAAAAACTTCTACTACTGTTAAAACCTGGATGTGCTAAAATATGTTTTTTCAATCTTTCGGCAATCGATGTATTCGGAACATAGACCAGTTGTTTTCTAATGTGATTGTAAAACATTCTTGATTCTTTGCTCATTTTAATAACCCTTTCAATTGTTTTCTAACAAGACTTATTTTAGGAAAATCTGCTATCGATTTATTCCCATTTATAACAATGAATTTTCTTAACATTTTAGGATTTTTGTGTATCATCTCTAATGCTTGTTCAAAATTCAAGTTTCTAATTTGGCTCATATAATGTCCTGAACAAAATTCAAAATTATTAATAAAACATTGTTTGATAAGTTCATCCGTCCATGATTTTTTCACTTCATAATTTTTTCCTAAAAAATCAAGTTCCTCTTTCACTTTTTGTAAAAGCGGATTTTTAGGATTTGTGCTAATAATAATCATAAATACTCCTTGTTTTCGTAAATGTTCCCGGCGATTTCAAAACTTTCGTCACTTGAAAAATTAGACATATAATCTATAACCCACCTATCGTCGTGTGGTTTTAATCGATAGCTTCCTTCTTTGATGTCGTAAAAAACAGTATATAGACTATCGGAAAATTGAACGATATCCCCTTCAAAGATTTCTTGCCCGTTCTTGTCTCTGAGCCCTGTTGATTGCATGATAGTTGCATTTTCATCTTCAAGATAAAAGTCAAAACTATATCCACAAACACACCTTGTCCTATCTTTTTCAAAAACGAGTGCTTTCACTCTCAACATCTGAATAGTATCTGGCAGCCAAACCCTAAATCTTGGTATCATGCTAACACTCCTTAAATAAACAAACTAGCTAACCAAATTAAAAATGCACATGTAATGATTTTCGAAATACTGCTCTTCACAGCATACGAATAATCCTCTTCAGATTCTTTTTTGCTGGATAACACAGGCCAGATGAAAGATAGTAGTGCATCCATTCCTAATGCTTGCCAGACTGTAATGTTACCAACTGGGACAATCGTTGTGATGATTTCATTCCAACCATACTGAATCACAAATGGCGATACAACGATTACAAATACCACCCCAATAATGATTCCTAGTTTTTTCATTTCAAATCCTCCTCTTTAACGAAAGTTCCATCAATCCAGCGACCTTTACGGTCTTTGATTTCTTGATAGGCTAGTTCAAAGCATTCATCAAAATCATATCCGAGTGCAGTGCTTAGCGATTTTAACCATCGTATAGTACGTATCAGACTTAATTTGCGAAAATCTTTAGAAAATGATTCTCGATAAATCTGAAAATCGCTTATATTTCTACTTAAATGACTAAAACATGTCATTAAATCTCTATCATTTTCTGATGTTTTAAAAATCTCCTTCAAATCCTCTTTTATCAGCAAGGCCAAACCGACAATCTCGACTGCACAATCTCCGATACTATCTTTGGTCAGTTGTTCGTTTTTCTTGAGATAGCCAGCGCATAACTCTCCGAACTCTTCGCTAAGTTTTAATGACTGCTTATCTAGTCGTCCACCGTTTTCAAAGTCACGGTCAATAAACCATTGTTTCACTCTGTCTAGTGTGTTCATGATAACCCCTTTCTATTTGTTATACAAGGTTACATTGCTTGAGTGAGTGTAATACACCTCTACGTTTTCAAAAGTAACTCGAACGCTATCTTGTCGTTCATATTTCGCCCATTGCGCAACCTTACCTTCGACAATTTGCCCGTCAACTAATTTTACTTTTGCATATTTGAAAGTAAAGGTTGTTCCTAAAATGTCTTTATTCCCGCACCCTACAAGACTAATAAAAGACAAACTGATTAAAATTGTAGCAACTAATATTTTTTTCATATTTCTACCTCATCCCAAACTTTTACTTTCTCATACACTTCCTTCGTAACTACGAAAATTCCGTAGTTCTGTACTGTGATTGTGTGCATGTCGCCTATTTTTTCTTTGTGGACGACTCTGCCTTTGATTTCTGCGCCTTTGTTATCTGCTTTGTAGATAACAATCGGGCGCTTTTTTTCAAGATTTCTTATATGGACACACTGCCAGATGTTCAAAATCGCTGACAATAATATCCAGATCGCGATAAATCGTTTCAATCTATGGCCTTCCTTCCGTGTTCTTTCAACCATCTATCAAATCCATCGAAAACATTCTCATTTTCTTTGAGTTTAAATATCCCACTGTATCTATCATCACAATACTCGCAATAATCGATATAGTCTCCACCGTAAAACGACATCACTCAACCTCCTCAATCTCAATTCCTGGGCAATCAAACACCCAGCCGAAGTCTGCGTCTTCTAATTCTTTACGTGTATGGTGCTTCTTAAGTTCTCCAAAACTACCAAGACTTCTAAACTTCCAAGTATTCGAAAGTTCCCCAAAAAACAAATACTCGCAGTCTTCGTTTATCCCTTTCACTTTCACCAAATACCGCTTCTCTTCCTCAACCTCGTAGCCGTCCAGCCATGCTCGAGCGAATAGATTATAATTTTCTTGATCGAGAAACCACAAACGCATTTTCTCTCCTCCGTTGTTAAGAGCATTGCGGAGATTACGTTTTTCTTGTTTTGAACTTTCAATCCAATCCGCCACAAACTGCGGGACTTTGACTGGTTGCGGTTCGTCTAGTTTAGAAACAAGTTCTATTACCGCGTCTATCTCAATATATTCTGCTTTGTTGCCAAAAATATTTTTTAAGCCTTCTATCCGTTCAATCAATTCCTGCTTATTCATCTTCCAACTCCTTCAACTGTTCTTTCATTTTCTTAAGTTTTTTCTTCAAAAATTCACGATGAGCAGTACGACCTTGTGCCACTCGTCTATCGCATAGCTTCGAATACTCCTCGATTTCCTGCTCTGTGATTTCAATTGAATGTTTCAATCCATCAATTACTATTTGTTTGCTATATCCCATGGTTTATCCCACTTGGTTTTCTAAAAATCCAGCTCTTGCCCCTCATGGCTCAAAGACACAAGAGCTAGCAAATTCTTTATACGCCATTCGTCCAAGTCTGACGCATATTCTAGCTCGCTTTTAACGTGGTTCGCGGCACGTTGATTTTGTCGCTAAGTAATAGCAATCTATCGCACCATAATCAAAACGTACATCGTCTTTTCCGATGTGTTTCTTGAATTTTGGTCTGGTAATACCTGAGAAAGACCACTGATGGTCTTTCATCCGTTCAATAAGTTCATCCACATTGTTAAAACTTCCAAGAAAAAACTTGCAGTGTCCATTGTAGACGAAGTAAAGATTTAACATCAATACCTCCTGTCCTTCATCCCAGCTGGATACACAAAGCACCTGCCAGTTGCTCCCTCAAAGATACGGCTTGATAAAGCCCCATTCCCAAAATCATCCGAGTAAAGCTCTTTGATTTCTTCACTAGACAGATTCGTGTTGATAATCGTATTCGTCCGATTATCCAGGATCTTGAACAATATCTGATGCGCCCACTCATTCCGTTTGGTATCAGCCTTGCGACTCTCTTTCCCAAGGTCATCCAAGAAGAGAAAGTCAACCTCAGACAGTAGCTTGACCATCTTTGCTTCTGAAAATCCATTGTCAAACTCAAAGCTTTCTCGAATCTTGTCAAACAAGGTCACAACCGACACAAAGAGCACGCTTTTAGGTTCATCATAAGACTTAAATTGCTCATTGAGAAACCGAGCAAATCCATAGGTTAGATGGCTCTTACCAACACCAGAAGGACCAGTGATGATAGCATTCCCAGTCTCACCCTTGGCATAGCAGCGCTCCAACCGCTTCACAAAATTCATAGCATTTTCGTCGATGTCAACTTGAATTTCATAGTCATGTAGTGACTTGCTAGTCAGCTTACTTGAAACGATACTGTCACGATCAAAGACCTCGTAAGTATCCGATAGCTTACTCTTTACCTCAGATTCCATATTCAACTGCTTTTCAAAGCGTCGAATGTTCTCTTTCTCGCACTCAGGACATTGACTGATTTCCTCAACCTTGCCCTTGATGGGAATCTTAACAGACCAAAGATGGCATCCATGGATTTCACAAATATCATCAAGAACTGTTCTGGTTTTGAATTGTTTAAACTGCTTCATCTAAAACCCTAGCCTTTCGTCAACTGCTGATTGAAACGACTGAGCTTTGCGAGGCATAGGCTGATTTAAATAATTGTCCATCTTATTACCGAAAAGCGTTTGCGGTTGAAGATACTGCTCGTATTCTGTACCTTTCCACTTAGCGACCATAATATCCACAACCTTTTTAAAATCTTCAAGGACATAGCCCTCTTTTAACCTTGCCTTGATAAATTTTTGATGACTAGCAGTATTTACCTTGAAATTTTTCTTAGATTTCAAATTGAGATAAGAAATAACTTCTTTACAAATCAACAATTTATTATTATCTATATCAGTCTTTCTAATATCAGTCTTTATTGTTTGTACTTCTTGCGTATCCAGAGCGGTATTTTCTACGGTTCTGGACGGTATTTTTTTCGGTTCTGGAGGTTCACGCTTGATAATTTTTGGACCAAGGATGTAAAGTCGATTTGGCTTAGTCAAGCCCTGACGTTCTTCCCTCAACAAACCTGATGTAACAAGTTCCTTTTTAATCTTGGTTACCGTTTTCTCCGAACAACCCAACTCTTCGCAAAATTCAGCCGTTGTAAAATACATAAATACTTGACCATTTCGATCATGCCACTTGGACTCCAAAGACAAGTCCAAACGATTATAAAGCAAGGCGTACATTATTTTAGCGTTGTTTGATAACTTTTTATAAGGCTCCTTAAAGAGCCATTTAGGCAATTGAAAATATTGAAACTTTTCAACTTCATTTTTAAAATAAGTCTCAGCCATCTTCTACTCCTCCACACTTGAAAATTTTGTGTATTCCTTGTGAAAATACAACTTCACTGTTCCGAGACTGCCATGCCGATTCTTTTCCAGGATAAGCTCCGTCACGTTATTTGCTTCTTGACTATCTCCTTGCTCCTTCTGATAGTAGGCATCACGATACAAGAAAGCTACAATGTCTGCATCTTGTTCAATCGAACCTGACTCTCGCAAATCTGCTAACATCGGACGCTTATCTTGTCTCTGCTCAACCGCCCTACTTAATTGCGACAAAGCAATGACAGGTACTTTCAAATCCTTAGCTAGGATTTTCAATTCCCTTGAAATTTCAGAAACAATCTGCTGACGATTCTCACCTTTTGCCCCAGTGATCAATTGCAAGTAGTCAATGATAATGACTCCAAGGCCTCCCATTTCCTGGGCAAGTTTACGAGCCTTTGACCGTATCTCAGAGATACGAATACCAGCCGTATCATCAACAAAAATAGGAGCGTCATAGAGATTCCCTTGTGCATGCACTAGCCTACTCCATTCCTCAACACTCAGATTCCCAGTTTTGAGATGATACCCTTCTACCATGCCCTCAGATGCTAACATCCGCTCAATCAAGCTCTCCGCCCCCATCTCAAGCGAGAAAATAGCAACAGTTTTTTTCTCTTTTACAGCGATATATTGAGCGATATTTAGAGCTAGCGCTGTCTTCCCCATCGCTGGACGAGCAGCAAGGATGATAAGGTTGTCCTCATGAAGACCAGTTGTAATCTTGTCCAGTCCATCAAATCCAGTAGATAGACCTGTCACAACTCCATCTGTCTGCGATCTGGTCTCAACCATCTGCATGTGTGTATCAAGGATATCAGCCACATTGCGAAATCCTGTACCCGTATTCTGATTGCTGATGTCAAGCATAGACTTTTCAGTTTTAGCAATGATATCGGCGATAGATGCATCGCTTTGATAGGCACTAGAGAGTGAGTCCGACAAATCAGCAATTACTCTTCTTAGAGTTGACTTTTTTTTTACTAGCTTCGCATAATGCTCCACATTTTTTGATGTTGGAGTTGAGTTTACTAGTTCAACAACATAGTTTAAACCACCAATTTTTTTAATCTCTCCCTGATTTGTCAGAGCAGAAACCATTGTCGTAGCATCGATTGGCTCACCTTTTTCAAGCAATGACAACATGGTCTTAAATACAATCTTGTTGGCAGGCTTATAGAAATCATCAGGAGTCAATTCATCTGCCAGTGAAATGATGGTGTCCGGTGAGATGAAGACAGCTCCAAGAACTGACTGCTCTGCTACTAGATCATGAGGTGGTATTCTAAAATCTTCACTCATGCGTTATCCCCCCAATACTTTTCCAAATCCACATTCATCACTGCAGCAAGATTCTTTTGCTCGGTCAAGATTTGTCTGCGATAAGGAGCCAGACCAGCTTGTCGCTCCTCCTCACTTCGTGGTAAGTAATATCCGTTCGGTTTCATCTTCTTAGCTACGATAGGATGCCTAAAATTCACACGCAAACTTTCGATAGTCTCCTCCAGCTTACGCTTCGACAGTCCAGTTTCTAAGCGTATTTCACTTGCTTGAATGGGCAAATCGAAAGTAGCGCAATTCATGATCATGTTTAACACACGTATTTCCATCTCGCTCATATCACGACTAACTGTCATGTCTTTGCCCTCCATTTCCTTGGATTCTTACGTAAATCCATAGTCATTTCTTTGTAAAGCAAACGCCCATTTTCTTCTAGGAGATTTGCATTTTGTCTACTTAGAAGATCATTATTTCTTGCTTCTTCATGATAATCACGAGCTAGCCTGTCATAGTCTTCGATACATGACCGAAAAACTTGTGGTACATCCTCAATCGATGAAGCGAGGCCTATAGGAGGTTGTGTGTCATAGGTAGACTTTCTGTCACACATTCTCAGGTTTCTTCTAGCAACTTCCCTGAAATCTTCTGTTTCTTCAATAATGACCACAACATTTTGCTCATCCGATTTTTCATTTTTAGCCGTAAGCACCATTAGGATGAACATCCCAATGAAAATCACTGCTAAGCCAAGCAATTGGCTTGATAAAGTTGGTTCTGTCATATTGTTTCCTCCCACTTAATTTCCATTTTTCCGCTCCTTTAAAGAGCTGTTTTTTGCCAGTTATTGTGATACCATTCAATGACCGCATCTCGAGGGTATTTCTCACGTTTTCCTTTTATCCTTGGAAAGTCCTTGTGACTATTGAAACGCTCATCAAATGTTCCTGTATCTTTCGTTCCAAGCAACATTTCAGAACATTGCGACTTATTCAATTCCATCGGATAGCGCTTTTTCTCATCTGTTATGATATTCATCACCTTTAATGTTCTGTCCATCAATCCAGCTTCAAACTGATCTAATAATTGATTCATTAAGTCATTCATGATATAATTTCCTTGAATAATTTTGTTGAGCGCCTGATTTCCGTCAGATGCTTTTTTGTTTATACAATATTACTTTCCATTGCCCTGAGTTCAATTTCATGGCTAACTTGTCTCAATAGCTTCTCACACGCTATTTTAGCTTCTCTGTACGTTGTGTTCTCACTGATGAAGTAATCAGCAAGTTCAATGATTTTATCTTCCATCAATACCTCCTATATCAGTCTCAAGACTGATGAAATTCCCTCCTAATTTGCTATAATAATCTTGACTAGGACCTCTCACCGTTTTAGTCAAAATTTCAACAGAAAGGAGCATTATTATGTCAAATACTCCAATAAAACCTGGAACAGACAATCAGAAACCTGGCCACTATGTAGAGGTGGGACCTCGTGGTGGAAAAGTCACTAACGGTCATACCGCAACTATTGGAAAAGGTGACCGTCTCCCTCCGACATCAGCTAAAGGCAACGGCTGGAAGAAAGTCTAATCTTCGTTTGCGTACAATCGTTCAATGGTTGTACGCTTTTTCCATAAACAAAAGCACATTCCAAAAATATTAATTTGAATCCATGCTTCGGCGTAATCTTTCCCATCGCTTGCATAATGGGTTATATAATGATGAATCATTTTATTCCTTTCTAAATATGATATAATATAATAAAAACGATTGGAGAAGTTGTTATGTTGATGAAAGCGAAATATGGTAATTGGGGCAATGCTGAAGTAAATGTTACTGTAACAGATATTTGTCCTAACTGTGGTAGAGGCATAGAGCCTATATTAAAAGATTCATCATTTTACAAAGATGAAAATAGTCACATCTTGTTTTTAACTTTATTTTGCAATTCTTGTAAATATGCTTGGGTAGATTCTTATGATTATGTATCCGATTATGGAGATGTTTTCCCAAGGGATTTACACTATTACAAAGAGGTCCCATCTAAGTTCCCTAAAGAAATTTCTAAACTTTCTCCTCAAGGTGTTAAGACATATGTTCAGTCTTTACAAGCCGAGGCAGACGGTTACGACACTTTAGTTGGGATTGGTCTCAGAAAATCTCTAGAGTTCATCATCAAAGATTTTTTAATATACAAATTCCCTGAAAAAGCTGATGAAATTAAGACAAAACCGTTAGGGGCTGTCATTAAAGATTACATCGATGATCAGATTTTACAA
The DNA here is from genome assembly GCF_058556195.1 of Streptococcus sp. A69. Lineage (NCBI taxonomy): Bacteria > Bacillati > Bacillota > Bacilli > Lactobacillales > Streptococcaceae > Streptococcus > Streptococcus sp. A69. The sequence continues at coordinate 283,281 of NZ_JBZUJU010000001.1, forward strand.
AAACTCGCTCAGGCCACTTCGTGGATAGGAAACGATGAAACTCACTACGTACGAAAACATACAGACAAAGATTTACAAGATTTGAAAAAATTTTTAAATGCTACCATCCGCTTTATCGAATATCAACTAACTATTATGGACGCTCAAAATCTTGTAGATCCGATTTAGTAAGTTTAGATTCTAATTCATCCAACTTCTCAGCAATATATGTCACGGTCCTCAATATTTCATTGAGGGCTGTTCTTTCTAATTCGTTCATGTTTACTCCTTTCCTACTCAATCCCATAATCTTCAATAACCTGAAGAATAAAACTGTTCGCTCGTGGACCTTTTGTTGTTCCACTTAGAATGTTTGTCACTTCCTGTCGCTTAAAGCCGTAAGCAACCGCTAGAGTTGCTTTTTTGATCCCTTTCTCTTTCAAGAAAGCATTAACTATTTCACGACCATTTGCGATATCTGGCATATACGTCCCTCCCTCTTCACTAATTTGTAAATAAGAAACAACTAAAATTTTAACTATTTTTTGTGTTATTGCTTGACTATTTTAAATAAATAATTTAAAATGAAAGCATAATAAAAAGCACTAATAAAACTATAAATACCGTTCGCCAAAACATTTTTTATAATTTATTTTTTAGTTGTTTTTTTAGTTGTAACTTACTTACAAAAACTATTTTAAATCATTTATTTAATTTTGTCAACAATTTTAAACAAATAATTTAAATATTTTTTGTCAATCTCTTAGAAAGGTTGATTTAACAATGTTTCCGACATTTGAAAAAGTTAGAGAATTAGCAAAAAAACAAGGCTTATCTCTAAATCAAGTAGAAGAAAAACTTGGATACAGTAAAAATACTCTGTATTCTTTAAAGCGACAAAAGGTCAGCTCCGAACGATTACAAGAAATCGCCGACTACTTCAACGTGTCCACTGATTACCTGCTTGGACGCACAGATAATCCGACTATTTCAAATAATGATACAATCGCAGGATATACATCGGCTGACCTCCGAAAAATGGCAGAGAATGCCAAGACCTTTGATGGCAAGCCACTTACAGAGGAAGACATCGATGCCATCCAGAACATCATCGAGATTTATTTGAGAGGTAGATAGCCTATGACTATTGAAGAGTTGGTAGACTCGCACGGTGTCACTCTAGCTTATTTTGATAACGAACTCTGGCACAGACCAGGGTGCTACATCAAAGAAATCAATATCATTTTTATAAACCGTGAGCTATCCGAGAACGCACAAAAACGGGTCATATACCATGAATTAGGACATCTGGAACATTCTACTGAGTTATATACAAATAACCACAATAGGTGCGAAAATGAAGCCAATAGGCACATGATCCATAAATTACTAGAAGAAGAACTCGCACTCTCTGATGATCAGTTATCTTTTAACTATTTACACTTTATGAAAAAGCACAAATTAAAAACCATCACAGATGAAGTCATGGTAATTGATGAATATTATTCATTGATTAGTTGAATAGGGGTAGAATATGAAAATAGGAATGAGAACACCAAGTCTAAAAAAGAGCTTGAAAGCTAGAACTACCAGCAAATGGAAAAGACAAGCTAAAAAAGCCATTATCCCTGGATATGGAAAGAAAGGCGTGGGATGGATAAAGAATCCCAAGAAAGCCATGTATAATAAGGTCTATCATAAGACAACGTTTGGTCTTACAGATTTGTTGAAACCGTCTAAAAAGAGAAAGAAAAAAGTAGTCATAAAAAAACAACAATCTATTTTGTCATCTAACGGTAAAAAGCAACACACTCCCAAAGACCATAAAGAAGCTGGCATTGTGCTAATGGTCTTAGGTGCAATTTTCCTATTTTTATTTCCACCTCTCGGCTTCTTCTTGTTTATTACTGGTTTTATAACTTACATTATTGGCCGTCTAACTGCAAAGCGAGAGAAAAAGAAGAAAGTTGAAAATTACAGTCCACAGATTGATACAATTGTTTTCCGAGATGACTTCTTGTTAATGGGAACAAATTATCATAAAGAAGAAGCTGAAGCTGCTGCTGATTTTCTTTCCAAGGGTGTCCATTATTTTGGAAAAGATAATAAAAGTTTGAAATCTTATATGCTTGAAACATATAAACCTGTTTACAAATACAATAAATTGAAAACAGTGGATGTTCAACTATTACCAGAACCTTCAAATCCACATGATAAAAATGCTGTCAAAGTTTTAGTGAATAATATCTTTGTTGGATACTTACCAGCTATGGTCGCATCACAAATTTCATCATTTATGGCTAATCCAAATTACAGATACGATGCAATCCTTACTGGTAGAGGTGGACCATATAAAACCCTAAATATTGAAACCGAGAGAGTTGTTACTCGTGAAAAAGAATTAACGTATTATCTAGATTTAACAATATGGCGCCTAGCCAAAAAATAATAAAAAAGCCCCACGCTCTCAAACTTTGGCGAGTCTGAGCGTGAGGCAATCAGGATAGTAAAAGGCATTAAAAAGCCCTTTTTACTATACCTATTTTATCAAAAAAGTGAGGTAAAAACAATGGCCTACTTCAGACAAAGAGATAACGGTTGGGAATATCGAATTAGTTACAAGGCTCCTAATGGAAAATTTTGTCAAAAATCAAAAGGGGGATTCAAAACAAAAAAACTAGCGCAAGCTGCATCACTTGAAGCTGAACGCTTGCTCAATAAAAATATTATTGTAGATGACCAACAAACTTTATTAGAATACTTTCAAAATTGGGCGAAAATACATAAAAAACCAAATGTCAGCCCAGTAACTTGGAAAAAATACCAACATACTGAAAGTAAAATTAAGTTATATTTCAGAGATACAAGACTTAATAGCATCACCAATTCCATGTATCAGCAAGTATTAAATGATTTTAGTAGTACCCACACTCAAGAAACTGTCGAGAAATTCCACTATCATTTGAAAGCAGCAATTAAGATGGCTGTCTATGAAGGAATTATTGAACGTAATTTTTGCGATTTCGCAGTTATTCGCTCGTCTGTTGAATCTTTTGCAAAAGAAACTAAATTTCTAGAAACGGACGAATATATTGAACTTATTAATACTACTAAAGAAAAATTTAAATATCATTCTTATGCAATTATTTACCTCATTGCTGTAACTGGAATGAGATTTTCTGAAGCCCTTGGCTTAACATGGAATGATGTTGATTTCAGCGAAAAAATCATTGATGTAAACAAAACATACAACTATAACACCACGTTTAATTTTGCTCCTACCAAAAACGCTAGTTCCGTCCGTAAGATTCCTGTTGACGATCAGACATTATCGATTCTAAAAGAGTATAAAGAAAAATACTGGAAAGAGAACGAACAAAACAGAATCTTTGCATCTGTGTCAAATGCTGCTGCTAATAAGACTATCAAAAAAATAGTCGGTAGAAATGTCCATATCCACTCGCTCAGACACACATACGCTTCTTACCTTATTACCCAAGGTATAGAACTCATTTCCATCTCTCAGCTTTTGGGACATGAGAATTTGAATATCACCCTCAAAGTATACGCTCATCAACTAGAAGCGTTAAGAGAGAAGAATAATGACAAGGTAAGAAATATCTTTGAAAAATTTGGGGCAGATTTGGGGCAGACATAACAAAAACCCTTTTAAATCAAGGGTTTTTCTGTCTATTTAATGCTAATTGCCGGGATTGAACCGGCGACCTCATCCTTACCATGGATGCGCTCTGCCAACTGAGCTAAATCAGCTTACCTGAAAAGTATACTATAGTTCTATGCTCTTGTCAAGCGCTCTCTTTTAATTTTCTATAATGAAAAAAGCTAGACTTGGCAAGTATCTAGCTTATAAATTTCTTATTTTGTAAGGTCGATTCGCTGTCCCAGTTTTCCGATTAGGATTGCACCAACGATAAGCGATGCAAACTCTCCAATCCCTGTAGAAAACCAAGTAAAGAAGAATGGAGCTTCTGTCAAGATATGAAGTTCAGCTGCAATGGTAATCATTGAAATGGAGAAGAGGATTGAAAAGAAGAAATGATCTTTTCGAATAAAACCATTAAACAGATAGTCTTTCTTGTACTTGCTAAAGAGCCAAACACCTAGACTAAGGAAAACTAGAGTAGATCCCCCGCCGACAAAGACATCTATTAGGCCAAAACTACTAAATAAATTAGCAATCATACATCCAATTGTCACACCAATGATGTATTTAGGGTTGTAAAATGCCAAGAAATTCAACATTTCTGAAATACGGAACTGATACGCCCCAAAACTAAGAACATTGATTGGTGGTGTAATAGTCAAAACCACATAAATAGCAGCAACAATAGCAATATCTGCCATGTCACGAACAGTTAAATTTTTCATATTTTCTCCTTTGGCGGTTTCCCGCGTAAAATATGCTTGGTGAAAGAAGCTAAGCACCAAGGGTTGAGTGAACCAACCTTACTAGTATAGCACATTATATGACTTTATGCTATACTAAAATCATGAAAAATCAAATAAAAGCTTTTTTTGATAACGAGCTTCTCTCCTACTTATTTTTTGGTGGTACTACTACTTTAGTATCTATTTTATCACGTTTAGCTATCTACCATATCAACCGTCAGGAAATCCTAGCAACCGCAGTCGCTAATATTATCGGTATTCTTTTTGCCTTTATCACTAATGATACTTTTGTCTTTAAACAAGAGAGAAAGAATTGGGCAATCCGTCTGGCTAAATTTTTCTTAGCTCGTCTGTCTACTCTTGGACTGGACGTTCTTTTAACATATATCTTCGTTACATCTTATCCTAATATTATTGGTCAGTTTGTTGAACAAAATATAGATAGGGTTAATACTATTGAGACTATCTTGGCTCAGATATTGATCATTATTTTAAACTATATTCTCAGTAAAATTTACATTTTTAAAAAGGGCAATTCATCTCTAAAACATTAATCTTGCAATTCGTTCGGTTTTAGGATATAATAAGTCAGAAAATTAGGAAAGGAATTTATGAAAATGTTAAAGGATCTTAAAGAATTCTTGCTTCGCGGTAATGTTGTTGACCTTGCTGTCGGTGTAATCATCGCCTCTGCATTTGGTGCTATCGTAACTTCACTCGTTAACGATATCATCACTCCACTTATCTTGAATCCAGCCTTGGAAGCTGCGAAAGTACAAAACATCGCTGAGCTTGCATGGAATGGTGTTACATATGGTAAATTCTTGAGTGCTATTATCAACTTTCTCGTTGTAGGTACTGTGCTTTTCTTCGTTATTAAAGCTATGGAAAAAGCGCAAAACCTTCGTAAGAAAGAGGAAGTGGTTGAGGAAGCACCTGCTGCTCCAACTGAACTTGAAGTTCTTCAAGAAATCAAAGCTCTTCTTGAAAAAAAATAAGACAAATAAAGGATCTAGCTTAAAGCTAAATCCTTTTTTCTTTACTCTTTTGGTAACTTACCAGCCTTTTCCAGCATTTTCTTAATCAAGTATGGCATCTTCACATTTTCACGGCCTTTTTTCTCAATGAGCTTTTTCACAAATTCTGGCATCTGAAGGTCGTCTGTCTCTTTCATGATGTCCTTGGTAGTTGCTGAAAGCGCTAACTCATCAAAAGTTTCTTCTTCTGGAAGAAAAGCTTTAAATCCTTTGTCTTCATTGGCTCTTACAGTAGCAACTAAGGCGTCAATTAAACGACTATCCGTATTGGGTTTAGGTGGACGATGGTAATGCACCCCCAATTCCTGACATAGCTCATAACATTCCACACATTATCAAACAAGACTTCAATGTGCTCACTGATAAAACTAATAGGTACAAAAATATAATGGTCTGGATGCTCTGTCTGTTCTCTGAGATATTCTAATACATCTGTCTTAATCCATGGAATCCCGATATCACTCTCACTCTGCCAAGTGTTGGTATATTGCTCGGAACTCAAACTCAGTTTTGCAGCAACTAACTTGCTATTTTCAAAAATTTGGTCGATATATGGGTCACCAAAATCCAAGGCAAAAATGGGTACACTGTGGGCTGAAAAGATGACTTTAAAACTATCCTGCTTCACTTCTTCTTTTAAAATCTTAGCAATTTCATCTGCCCAATAGTTTAAGAGCGCTTCTTCCTGATACCAGTCCTTAATGACCAAAAACTGAATTTGCTTGCTTTCTAAAAATTTCTCATAACCCATGACAGAGTAGAAAGAATAATGGGGCTCCAAAATCAAGCAAATACACTGCTCGATTCCGTCTACTTCCATCTGACCAATCACATCTGGAATAAAGGGTTTGGAAAACTTATTAGCAAAATAAACACTATACTCATTCCCCAGCCTAGCTTCTACCAATGCAACCTCTTGACGGGTAATTTTTTGCGGAGGCGTGCCACCAATTCGTACATAATTATCGTAGAGAGTTTGAATTTCGTGGTTTCGAGGTCTCACTCCACAACGAATATTTGTGAAAAAACAGCCACACCTTCAAAAGTAATCTCTTTCTGGCGAACCGAAAGTCATCATTAAAATTGCTTTTTTCATAATCGCTTCCTTGTGATATTTTTATCAAGTTTATTTTACCATTAATTCGTTGATTAGTAAACGCTAACATTGTATATTCCCCTAACTTCTGGCTTTTGTTTTTCTCTTCTTTCTATGATACAATGGAAAAAATGAATTCAAAAGGAGTTTTTTATGACTTATCCAAATCTCTTGGACCGTTTCTTAACCTACGTTAAGGTCAACACGCGCTCTGATGAACACTCTACTACTACTCCAAGTACGCAGAGTCAGGTTGACTTCGCAACCAATGTTCTTATCCCTGAAATGAAACGTGTTGGATTGCAAAATGTTTACTACTTACCAAATGGTTTTGCTATCGGAACACTGCCTGCCAATGATCCAAGTTTGACCCGTAAGATTGGTTTCATCTCTCACATGGATACTGCTGATTTTAATGCTGAAGGCGTAAAACCGCAAGTTATCGAAGACTATGATGGCGGAGTCATCGACTTAGGTACTTCTGGTTTCAGACTCGATCCTGCTGACTTCAAGAGTCTTGAAAAATATCTAGGCCAAACGCTTATCACAACTGACGGAACGACCTTGCTGGGCGCTGATGACAAATCTGGAATTGCTGAGATTATGACCGCTATCGAATACTTGACTGCTCATCCTGAAATCAAGCATTGTGAAATTCGAGTTGGTTTTGGTCCAGATGAAGAAATCGGTGTTGGTGCCAATAAATTTGACGCAGAAGATTTTGATGTGGACTTTGCCTATACTGTTGATGGTGGTCCGCTAGGAGAACTGCAGTACGAGACTTTTTCAGCAGCTGGTGCTGAGCTTCATTTCCAAGGACGTAATGTCCACCCTGGTACTGCCAAAGGACAGATGGTCAATGCCCTTCAGATGGCGATCGATTTTCATAATCAACTTCCTGAGAATGACCGGCCAGAGCTGACAGATGGTTACCAAGGTTTCTATCATCTTATGGATGTGACAGGTAGTGTCGAGGAGGCGCGTGCAAGCTACATCATTCGTGATTTTGAAAAAGATGCCTTTGAAGCGCGTAAAGCAGCCATGCAGTCTATCGCTGATAAGATGAATCAAGAACTTGGTAGCGACCGTGTCACTCTAAACTTGACAGACCAGTACTACAATATGAAGGAAGTCATTGAGAAAGACATGACGCCTGTTACCATTGCTAAAGCTATTATGGAAGATTTAGGCATCACGCCTATTATTGAACCAATTCGTGGAGGAACAGACGGCTCTAAGATTTCCTTTATGGGAATCCCAACTCCAAATATCTTTGCGGGTGGAGAAAATATGCACGGACGTTTTGAGTACGTTAGCCTTCAAACTATGGAACGTGCAGTTGATACCATCATTGGTATCGTAGCTTATAAAGACTAAAAAAGACGAGGTAGCTCAGCTACTTCGCCTTTCTGTTTATTCTGCTGGTTTTTCTTGATTGTCAGCACTTGTTGTAGATTCTATTGTTTCCTTTTCTGAAGTTGATTCAGCATGTTTAGAATCACTTGTGTTGCTTGGTTTGTTTTCGTCGCTTACTGTTTCACTGTTAGATTCTGCAGCTGCTGATGTTTCAGTTTTGGAACTTGTGTTCTCACCATTTGCTTCAGCATTTGTTGCTGGAGTTGCTTTTTCACTTGCGCTTGATTTTGACTTGATTTCTTGATTCAAGACCAGAATAGCTTTTGTCAATTCAAGTAAAGCAGCTTTATCTTTACTCTTAGCAGAAAGTTGATCTAGTAATGCATCCACCTTATCAAAGTCAGCATCAGAACCCTTATTGTTTTCTAAATAAGCATGAAGCGACATGAGAATATCGTAGAGTTTTTGATAGAGTACAAGTGTCTGAGGATCTTGCTCAGCATTTTCTTTCTCTTGTTGAAGGGCGCTAGCGATACGAGTCAAGACATCTTTTACCTGACTGTTTACTTCATCCAAGTCTGCATCAGCCTTATTTGTAGCAGCTTTGAGATTTTCTACTTCTTCTGCCAAGGATTGTCTGATTCCTTCTTCTTGGATTTGTTCCAAGAGTTGATTTGCCTTGCCCAAAAGACTTTCTACTTCTTCCTTGCTAACATGGTTGACATGTTCTTCAGGCATAAAGTCTCCGTACAATTCTTTCAAGAAGGCATAAATAGCTGTCTTGGCAGTTTGGTTATCGACTTTTTCAGTATCTAGAACTGTTTTCGTTGATTTCGCTGTTGTTGGCTGAGCTTTCAAAGCTTCTTCTACTTCTTGTTTTGTTTGATAGATGCTTGGGAATAATTTGTTCAATTCCGCTGCCTTAAGGAAGGATTGAGATTGATACAAGGTCCAAGTCAACTGAGCGACTTTGTTTCGAAGTTCATCACTCAAACGACCATCATTTACGTGTTCGTAGAAATACTTGATGTATTCCACTGTTGTAACACCTGTTCGATCATTAAAGTCTTGAAGAGCTTGAAGTTGTGATTCAACCGCCACTAAAGCAGCCTCATCTTTAGCCAATTTAGCTTCTTGGAGTCGAACGAGAAGGTCTTTCTTAGGAAGGCCATAAGACTCTGTATCCAAGGTATTGATTTTATCAATCAAGGCCTGATATTTCTTATCTAAAGCACTTGTTTCAACTGGTTTAACACTTTCATCAATATGGATATATTGCTTATCAAAGAGATCCAGTGTTGCAAGATAACCTGCTGTAGAGTTAGTTGCCAGTTTCTTCATGTTTTCAGTAAACTGACCTAAAGCTAACTCAATCTGTCTTTGTTCAATAGGCTTGTCTTTGTAGATACTTCTGCTATCAGCTAGAAGTTGATCTACTTTCGCCAAGACTGCTTTCTCATCAAAAGCTCCAGGTTGATAGTTGGATTGTAGGGCTGGAATTTTGTTTTTCAAAGCCACTTCATATCCCTTCGTTTGAACCTTGATGTAGTGATTGTGGTCGCCATGAGGAATCACAAAACTACCATTTTCTACCTGCAAGCTATAAGGAGATACCCCATCTCGCAAAGCAGTGGTATAGAGTTCATTTAGGAAATCAAGTTCTGGATTGCCAGTTTGAAGAGGAATCCGAACGTGTTCTTTACGAACAGCATATGGATGGATATGAGTTGGATCGTAGGCTTGGTCTGGATTTCCAAAGACAAAGAATCCGTTTGAAATTCTAATAGCTTCAAGTGGAACTCCATAGGTCTTAGAAATATAAGCAATTTTTTCTTCATCGCTAGCATCTCTTGAGAAAGACTCTACCGTTTTAGCAAGAGGTTTTACAGGCTCTGCATCATGATGGTTTTTCAAATGATCTTGGGCCGACTTAATCTGCTCTGCTGTCAAATCTTTCTTAAAGAAGTAATGATTGTGGTCACCATGACTCATGACAAAGCCTTGCTCATCCTCACTGATGACACGATTGGCATCAAAACCGTGACCATGGTCTTCATCATGTTTGTGGCCATGATTATTTTTATCGTGTTCATCACGGGCTGGACTTGGTACTGATGGCGTTTTACTTTTCAGATGGTCTTGTGCGGCCTTAATTTGTTCAGCTGTCAAGTCCTTCTTGAAGAAATAATGATTGTGGTCACCGTGACTCATGATAAATCCTGCCGCATCCTCACTGATAACGCGATTGGCATCAAAACCATGATCATGGTCTTCATGGTGATGATCATGTGCATCTTCATCATGATCATCATCGTCATCATGGGCTGGACTTGGTGTTGCTGAGCTTGCACCTTTCAAATGATCTTGCGCCGCCTTGATTTGTTCTGGTGTCAAATCTTTTTTAAAGAAGTAATGATTGTGGTTGCCATGTGACATGACAAAGCCTACCGCATCTTCACTGATAATTCGATTGGCATCAAAATCATGACCATGTTCGTCATGGTGATGACCATGTGCATCTTCATCATGATCGTCATCATGAGATGGAGTTGGTGTTCCTGTTCTTACACCTTTCAAATGATCTTGTGCCGCCTTGATTTGTTCTGCCGTCAAATCTTTCTTAAAGAAGTAATGATTGTGGTCGCCATGAGTCATGACAAAACCTTCTGAATCTTCACTTATAATTCGATTGGCATCGAAACCATGACCATCTTCTTCCTCGTGGTGGACATGTGGTGACGGATTACTTAATACAGAACTAGAAGAACTTCCTCCCTCTTCCGTGTTAGAGTGTGATGGAGGATTGTTTAGAGATGACTTAGGAATATAATGATAGTGGTCACCATGTCTTACTATATAAGCATCACCTGTATCTCTGACAATGTCATTAGGATTAAAGACATAACCATCATCTGCTGCGGTAACACCATTATTCGGTGTCACTGACAAAGGTTGACTGAGAGCTGTAGTATTCCCTGATAAATATGCTTTTGCAGCTGCTAATTCACCTGCCGACAAGTCGCTCTTAGGAATGAAATGATAGTGACCACCATGTGGTACTATATAACCATCACCTGTGTCTTTAATGATATCTGAAGCGTTAAAGACATAACCATCATCTGTTGTATAGCGTCCCTGAGACCTTGCTACAGCAACATTAGAGTTGACCTTCTCATTATCTTTGACATGTTCTTGTTTTTGACGGTTGATTTCATCCTTAGTTCGAACATTATCAGCATGAGCTGCATCTTTCAGGTAGACATAATATTTTCCATCTACCTTGATGATATACCCTCCCTTGACTTCATTGACAATATCTCCATCCTTAAGTTGGTAGTTTGGATCCTTCATCAAAAGTTCTTCACTGAAAATCGCATCAAAAGGAACTTTCCCATTGTAATAATGGAAATGATCACCGTGTGAAGTCACATAACCTTGATCTGTAATTTTCACGACAATTTGTTCTGCCTGAATATCTTCTTTTTTGCTAACTTGATCTGGTGTCTGAGTCTCTGTTTTTTGAGAGTCTTGTTTACCATCAACATAAGATACACGATTTGTATCTTTTTTTTCTTCTACCTGGTGTTGATTCAGCGCATAGATGCAAAGACTTAGGGAAAGGACTAAAGCCGATCCCGCCGCAAGATACTTTTTCTTAATTTTCATAATTTCCTCATTTCAATTCTTCTGCAAGAACATTTATATTTTCTTCTAGATTTTCTAAGTAAGTTTTGTCATTTTTGGGGTCTGCTTCCAAAGGATTCAGTGTTTTCAGACTAACTCCTGTTGATTTGATCAAGGTTTCAGCAACTTTAGAGGAAGCATTGCTCTCAGTAAAGATGGTTTTGACCTTATAGGTTTTTACAAATTCTTGGATTTCTGTCAACTGTCTCGGACTCGGCTCTTGTTCTGGAGAAATACCAGCAATTCCAAGTTGTTTCAATCCAAAACGTTTAGCCATGTAAGAAAAGGCTGTGTGTTGCGTAACAAAGGTCTTTTGACTCGCTTTTTCAAAAATAGGCTGGAATTTCTTAGTCAATTCCTGAGCTTTTTTGATAAAGGCTTGAGCATTTTTTTGGTAAGTTTCTTTGTGCTCACTATCAACCTCTGAAAGTTTGTCCGCAATAATCTGTGCTTCTTCGCCTGCTTTTTCAGGATCTAACCAAGTGTGCGGGTCGTAAAGTGTTTTTTCATCAATACCGTCACCAGCTTCTACATCTTCCAAACCTGGTACACGCTCCAAGGTCATCCCTTCAGACGCTTCTAAAACCTTAACTTTTGAATTTTTCAAGTTAGGATCTAGACTTCCAGCCCAAGATTCGAGCGTATGAGAATGGTAGACAAAAACATCCGCATCATAAATGGCAGCAATGTCATTTGCTGACGGTTCAAAGGAGTGAATCCCACTACTTGACTGAATCATCCGTACGTCATTCAAGTCACCTGATACCTCTTTGACCATGGCATAGATTGGGTAAAAACTTGTTACAATCTTCATTCCTTTTGCTTCTTGTTTTTCTTTTTGGCTACATGCTCCTAAGACAAGAACCAACAGACCTGCCATTAATAATAGAAATGTTCTTTTTTTCATCATTACTCCTTAACTAGTATTTAACCATTTAATTAACTAGTAAATAGTTTATCTTTATTTACATTATATGTCAAGTTATTTTGCACATTTTCATGAAAAAAATGAGAACTAGAACTCACATTCTGCTCTCATTTTTCGATTTTATCTTTTCTAGCTCTCCTATCCTGTTTTTAGGAGTTAGAAAATGTTGCTACGACTACTTACTCTCCCTTAACAAAGCCAATAATTTTTCAGCTTCTGCCATAATAGTATTGTTGTCTTGGGCGCCAAATAGCAAGTTATTCTTTAATCCCGTGAGAGTTTCTTTGGCATTAGACTTGATAATTGGATCTTGGATTTTTCCAAGTAAATCTTCAGCCTCTCTCAGTTTTTCTTCAACCTTTTCAGTATCAACCTGAGGTTCTTCTGTTTCCTCTGGCGATTCTTTTTCTGGCTCCTCAGTTGGTTTTGGAGACTCTGGTTTCTCACTCTGAGGTTTCTCTTCGCGAGGTTTTTCTTCCTCAGGTTTTTCTGTCCGAGGTTTCTCTACTGATGGTTTTTCCGTATGATTGTTATCAGCTTGACCATTTTGGTTTCTTTGAACATGGTCACTTGCATTTCCCCAACCACTATCTGAATGCGGACGTTCGTTTGGATGTTCGACATAGTACTTCACAGTCGCAAAGAGATCCTCTAAAGTATAGCCCTTAGGAGCCTCATAAAGACCTTCGTCAAACCACTCAAATTTGATGTTATGGTAATGGTCGTAATGAGGTATAATCAAACTTCCATTTTTGACTTCCACAGTATGTTGGAGATTGTAAGGCATACGATCAAGTGGCACCTTCTTAGCTGCTTTTACTCGATTGTAGATAGCTTCTGCTCCCTTAGCCTCAGTATTTCCTGAACCTTGGTGATCTGTTGAAGGAGGTGTCAAACCTTTCTCTTTAGCATAAGCCTTGGCTGCTGCTCTTTCAGCTTCAGACAAACTATCTTTCTTAATCCAATGACTGTGGGTCATATGCGGAGTTACATAGGCATCCCCCTCATCACTGGTGATATCACGAGGATCAAAGATATAACCGTCTTCTGTTGTATACTTGCCCGCCAACTTGGCTACTTGAATCTCATCATCAGTGTAGGCAAGTTGCGCATTTGGTTTTCCTAAACGTTCTGGATGACGAATCGGTGCTAAGAAGGCAAGAATATCATCCACTAACTTGACTTTATCACTTGAGACATCATTGAGACGTTCCAACAGTTTATCCAAAGCCTCAAAATCAACTTGTCGACCTTTATTATCAAGTAAGTCCTGATGAATTCTTGCTAGTAAATCATAAGCCTTATTGTAAAATCCTCGATCACCAGATGGGAGATTGGTTTTCTTAGCTCCGAGCTTATGAGACAAACTTTCTTGCTTGTCTAGTTTACTATCAATAGCTGCAGTAGTTTCAGCTGATAATTCCTTGGCAGGAATATAACGAGATGTTCCATTCTCCTCAAATACATAACCATCATCTACTTTTCGAATCACCTGTTTAACTAATTTTTCATCAATTGGATTGCTTGGAGTTGGTTGAGGAGTCGGTTGTGGACTTGGTTGTTCTGGTCTTGAATCTGGCACCCTATGGTCCGAACTGTACTGAAGAGGAATAATACGAGCGATTCGTTCTTCCAATTCAGACATCTGTGAATAAGGGATGAAATGGTAATGATTCCCATGAGGCACAGCAACTCCTCTAGCTGTTCGACTTGTAATCTGTGCTGGGTCGAAAACGAGGCCATCAGATTCCACATGTCGTTGGCTGAGTGGCAAGGCATAAAGTTCTTTCAAGAGACTATCAATGTCATCACTTTGACTTGCTTGGCTATCGTCGCTACCGTTGTTAGCCGTATTCGTGTTCGTATAGCCACTACCTTGATTATTATAGGATGGGGTCCATCTATCTACATCGTAACTAGCACTGTTGTTATTGGTACGGCGATAAGTAGGCGTGTTTGATTGACCACTTCTACCAGATAGGAAGGCTTCTGCGGCAGCCAATTCGCTGGCTGATAACTCACTTTTAGGAATATAATGGTAATGGTCGCCATGAGGAACAATGTAAGCATCACCTGTATCTTCAATGATATCAGAGGCATTAAAGATGTAACCATCATCTGTGGTGTAGCGTCCTTGTGAACGTGCCAAGGCTACCGCACCATCATTTGCTGAAGTTCCTCCTTCACGATGCTGACTATGCTCTTGTTTTTGTCGATTAATTTCTTCTTTTGTACGGACATTATCCGCATGGGCCGCATCCTTAAGGTAGACATAGTATTTTCCGTCCACCTTGATAACATAACCACCCTTGATTTCACTAACAATATCTTCATCTTTTAGTGTATAGTTTGGATCCTTCATCAGCAACTCTTCACTGATGATAGCGTCATAAGGAACCTTACCATTGTAATAATGATAGTGATCGCCGTGTGAAGTGACATATCCCTGGTCAGTTATCTTGATGACGATTTGTTCGGCATTGATGCCTTCTTTTTTACTGACCTCATCAGGAGTGAGATCCTCCGTTTTTTGCGCTGTTTGTTTTCCATCAACATAAGACACACGGTTATTTTCCTTGACCGTTCTAGCTTGATACAGTCCCAACTCGTAAGAACAAACACTTAAAATCAGGGCTGCCGCAGAACAAGCAAGGTATTTCTTATTAATTTTCATTGAAACTCTCTTTCTTTTTGATATTTCTAGTTGCAATTCATTTCTAAATTGCAGAAACTCCTTTCTATTACTTAACTGGTTAACAGTTTACTCTAAAATTTCTACCTTGTCAAGGATTTTATGAACCGGTTAAGTAACTTTTACTATTTTTTTACTTTTTAATAATTATTTCAGATACGAACTATGAAGTCTAACTCTCATTTCCCCAACTAAAAAAAACAAAAAATCCCTGCAACTGAGTTGCAAGGACTTTTCGATTAATCAAAATTAACGTATTCTTTTTGAAGTTCAAGAACTTCTTCCATTGTTGAGCATTCTGTAAGGGCACGGTTAGCGTACTCTTCCATCTTAGCAGTATCCAATTTCTTCATCAAACTACGTGTACGAAGGACTGATGTTGCTGACATAGAGAACTCATCCAAGCCCATTCCGACAAGAAGTGGAACAGCTTTTTGGTCACCAGCCATCTCACCACACATACCAGCCCATTTACCTTCAGCGTGAGCTGCCTTGATCACATTGTTGATCAAGCGTAGGATTGATGGGTTGTATGGTTGGTAAAGGTATGAAACTTGTTCGTTCATACGGTCTGCTGCCATTGTGTATTGGATCAAGTCGTTTGTACCAATTGAGAAGAAGTCAACTTCTTTTGCAAATTGGTCTGCAAGCATGGCTGCTGCAGGGATCTCAATCATAATACCAACTTGGATATCATCCGCAACTGCAACACCTTCAGCAAGAAGATTTGCTTTTTCTTCGTCAAAGACTGCTTTCGCTGCACGGAATTCTTTCAAAAGCGCAACCATTGGGAACATGATACGCAATTGACCGTGAACAGACGCACGAAGAAGAGCACGGATTTGTGTACGGAACATTGCATCTCCAGTTTCAGAAATAGAGATACGAAGGGCACGGAATCCAAGGAATGGGTTCATTTCGTGAGGCATATCGAAGTAAGGAAGTTCCTTATCTCCACCGATATCCATTGTACGAACAACAACAGGTTTACCGTTCATTCCTTCAAGTACAGCCTTGTAAGCTTCATACTGCTCGTCTTCTGTTGGGAAGTCTTGAGAATCCATGTACAAGAACTCTGTACGGTAAAGACCAACAGCTTCGGCACCGTTGGCATTGACACCTTCAACGTCTTTTGGAGTACCGATATTAGCAGCCAATTCAAAGTGTTTACCATCAGCAGTCACTGTTTGAGCATCTTTCAAAAGTGCCCATTCAGCTTTTTGCTTCGCATAAGCTTCACCAGCAGCCTTGAATTCTGCCGCTTGCTCATCAGTTGGGTTGATAATCACTTCACCAGTGATACCGTTAACAGCAAGGATATCACCATCTTTAACAATTTCAGTGATGTTGTTTGTACCCAATACTGCCGCAATTTCAAGTGTACGCGCCATGATAGCTGAGTGGCTTGTACGTCCACCAATGTTGGTTACAAAAGCTTTTACAAAGTTTTTGTCCAATTGAGCTGTATCTGAAGGAGTCAAGTCATGCGCAATCACGATCACTTCTTCATTGATAGAAGCTGGGTTCGGCAATTTTTTACCAAGGAGATTTGCCAATACACGTTTTGTCACGTCGCGGATATCCGCTGCACGTTCTTGCATGTATGGGTTGTCTTCCATGCCTTCAAAGATAGTGATAAACATGTCTGTCACTTCTTTCAGACCTGCTTCTGCATTCACTTTCTTCGCACGGATTGTCTCCTTGATTTGGCTGATCATTTCTGGGTCAGCAAGAACCATTAAGTGAGCGTCAAAAACTTGAGCAGCTTCTTCACCAAGCGTACCTACTGCTTTCTCACGAATAACAGAAAGCTCGTCTTGTGATGCTTTTAGAGCGGCATCAAGGCGAGCTTCTTCTGCGTTTGTATCTTCGACTGTAATAGTCTCAAATGACAAATCCGGTTGAACGAGTAGATATGCTTTTGCAACTGCAACACCGTCAGATGCTGCGATTCCTTTAAGCATTTCTGTCATTTTCCTTATGCCAATCCTTCTTTTTCCATAGTTTCAGTGATAGCAGCGATTGCGTCGTCAGCATCTGCACCTTCAGCTGAAATTGTAACGTCAGCACCTTGGCCAACACCAAGACTCATAACACCCATGATAGATTTAAGGTTTACTGATTTACCTTTGTATTCAAGAGTGATATCTGAAGCAAATTTGCTAGCTGTTTGAACCAACAATGTTGCTGGACGTGCGTGAATACCTGTTTCTGCCACTACGTGGAAATCTTTAGAAGCCATAGTTTGACTCTCCTTTAGTTATTTCTTTTTTGGATTATATGTGATAACCCTTACAAGACTGTATTATATCACCTTCTAGATTATTTTTCAAGTGTTTTATGGACTTTTACTGAAAATGAAATTGCTTCTTTTTCTATCGTACAGGTACTATGGGAAATTTAGGCACTAATTATTAAAAGAATATTACCCTCAAAATTCCAATTATCAAAGCTATTTTTTCTTAATATCAATCAGAAGATAATCCTAGTAAACAATGAAAAAATAATACTATTTAGTCATAATTGATATAACTCAGCAAATCTATTATTTGAAAAGGCTTCATCAAATACTGAGATTCTAAAACCTACTCTTACCATCAACAGTAGAGAATTTATCCAATTTGCTACTTAAAGTAAAATAAGCTTGTAGCACCTAACAGTAAAAAGGTAGATATATCTAAGTGGTATAAGTAGAACTAAAACTTTGATTGATTCCATTCAAATAAAGTATCCAACCAATCAAAAACGACATTATGGGAGAGCCTTAAATTATTGACTTGGCAATGAGCGTCCGCACCACTTTCCGCCTCAAATACTTGAAGTTTAGTTTGCTGATTTTTAGATTTAAGTGATTCATAAATCACCTTGGTTTGATGCTGCAGTTCAGCACCCTCACCCTTTCCCATGATAAACAGGCATGGGCATTGAATTTTTTGATAATCCACAATCTTTGCATGGTTAAATACATCATCAATAGCACTCTTAAAATCAGAAGTACCAAACTGCCATGCATACTTTTTAAGATTCAAATTTGCTGATTCATTCAAATTTCCAGCGAATTTTAAAATGGCATTTATTAACCAACTAGGTGCTTTCAAACTTGATCCAAATTCTTTTCTGAAAAGTTCTGCAACGTCGTAAATAGGGGTACTAGCAATCCAAGCATGAATTCTTGGATCCTTTTCAACAGCTTGTGCGGTAAAATATCCCCCTCCGCTGACACCATAAATGGCTAAATCATTTAGTTTAGGATTTCTATTTTCCAACCAGTCTATGCATAATGAAATTGGAATAGAGGCATCCACATCAAAGACCAGCCCTCTACTAGGATTGCTCCCTTGACCGGGAAGGTCAACCATTAAAACATTATAATTTCGTATCCATCCAGGATATCCTGCAAAGTAAAATAAATCTTCGCGATAAGTATCACCTCCACCAATCATGATTAGCGTTGGGCAATTATCGCCGCTATGAAGATAATAACCAGGCAAGTAAGAACCCTGATAGGTAATAGTTAATTTTTCAATCGGTGCACCTAGTGAATGAATTGCACTAGAAAACACCTTCTCCATTTGACGAACGGTCGGTAAATACTCTTCAGAAAATGGATCGGTAAATTGGATTGCCGAGCGAAGTGAGTAGGTCTGTGCAAGATAATACTGCGCCTTTGTTTGTTCACTCAACCCTGAATTACTTGCTTCTTGTTCAAGGTAGTTTACATGCGATAAAAATACATTTTTCCAGTCATCAGGCTTTGGTGAGTTCCCCAATCTTTGAGCAAGATAATAAAGCTCTCCATGAGAGAAACCAAAAATTTCACCGATTCCTAACAACCAATTAAAGAAAAAATCCGTATCACCATTCTTAAAAAATATTTGAGTTGATTGCCGTTTTAAAATAACATCATTTTCTTTCACCACGCGCCTCCTAATTCTGTGTTCTTTCATTTATTTAATCTAATTATAATCTGATAACATTCTCTATCAAACAAAAGTATCCAGATATCCATTTTTTAATCTTATAATCACAGATAGTGTATCACATAAAATGAACTTTTTCAAACATTGTATTTATATACTCCTTATGAAAGGATACGAAACTCATAAGTATCCTATATAAAATTAACCAATGATCCATTTTTATGAATACATCATAATCTGTCATTTCCATTTTGGTTATATTTTATATATTCTAATACAAATATTGGGACATCGTGTGTAGAAAATTTCTTTTTTCGTAAATATTACAGTTTCTATTTTGTTAAAGTATTATCTCAGCTATACTTATTACTGTTCTTACGATTTTTGCTATTTTCTTCGTTTTCCTTTCTGATAACTTGCTGAAAATCTTCTATTTATATTGCCAATATACAGTATGTAGTTTTTTTATTTTGAGAAAGTTTGACAGTTCAACGAAAATCAAAATTTATGTTTTCGAAAACACTATATCTTGTGTTTTGATTTTAAAACCGTAACTTTTTGGCACAAGATTTAGTTTAAAAAGTTTGACAAAGTTTTTTTTTCTGATATACTAAGAAAGTAATCTATTTTGAAAGAGGAGTTACGAAAATGGTAACCGTTTATTCTAAAAATAACTGTGTACAATGTAAAATGACTAAACGTTTCTTGGATAGCAACAATGTCGCTTATCGTGAGATCAATCTCGATGAGCAACCAGAGTACATCGATCAAGTTAAAGAGCTTGGTTTCAGCGCTGCTCCTGTCATCCAAACACCAACTGAGGTCTTTTCAGGTTTCCAACCAGGAAAACTAAAACAGTTAGCATAATTTTAGTGCATCATCCAGAAGAAATTGCTTCTAGGGCTAACTTAGAGGCCTTTCTTTTGTAATCAGGTTAGATAAGGAAAATTTTATGGGATTAAAACATCTTGAAGACGTGACTTACTTCCGTCTCAATAACGAAATCAACCGTCCTGTCAATGGACAAATCATGCTTCATAAAGATAAGGAAGCCTTGGATGCTTTCTTTAAAGAAAATGTAGTTCCAAACACTATGGTTTTTGATTCAATTACTGATAAAATCAACTACCTTATTGAACATAACTACATCGAAACTGTATTTCTCAAGAAATACCGTCCAGAGTTTTTGGAAGAATTGCATCAATTTATCAAGGACCAAAACTTCCAATTCAAGTCGTTTATGGCAGCCTATAAGTTTTACAATCAATATGCCTTGAAGACTAATGACGGTGAATATTACCTTGAAAGCATGGAAGACCGTGTCTTCTTTAATGCACTTTATTTTGCTGACGGGGATGAAGCGATTGCGACTGATATTGCCAATGAAATCATCCACCAACGCTACCAACCAGCTACTCCTTCCTTTTTGAACGCAGGTCGTGCTCGTCGTGGGGAATTGGTATCTTGTTTCTTGATCCAAGTAACTGATGACATGAACTCTATCGGACGTTCTATCAACTCAGCCCTTCAACTTTCACGTATCGGTGGTGGTGTGGGAATTTCCCTCAGCAACCTTCGTGAAGCCGGAGCTCCTATCAAAGGTTATGAAGGTGCTGCTTCTGGTGTCGTACCAGTTATGAAGCTTTTTGAGGACAGCTTCTCTTACTCTAACCAATTGGGGCAACGTCAAGGTGCTGGGGTTGTCTACCTCAATGTCTTTCACCCAGATATCATCGCCTTCCTTTCCACTAAGAAAGAAAATGCCGATGAAAAAGTTCGTGTGAAGACTCTTTCACTTGGTGTTGTAGTACCCGATAAATTCTACGAATTGGCCCGTAAAAATGAAGAAATGTACCTCTTTAGCCCATACTCTGTAGAGCTTGAGTACGGTGTGCCATTCAACTACATCGACATCACTGAGAAATACGATGAATTAGTAGCAAATCCAAACATTCGCAAGACAAAAATCAAGGCACGTGACTTGGAAACTGAAATCTCTAAATTGCAACAAGAATCTGGCTATCCTTATATAGTTAACATTGATACAGCTAACCGTGCAAATCCAGTCGAGGGTAAGATTATCATGAGTAACTTGTGTTCTGAGATTCTTCAAGTTCAAGAACCAAGCTTGATCAACGATGCTCAAGAATTCCTTCAAATGGGAACAGACGTTTCATGTAACCTTGGATCAACCAACGTGGTCAACATGATGACTTCACCTGACTTTGGTCGTTCTATCCGTGCGATGGTTCGTGCTTTGACTTTCGTTACAGATAGTTCACACATCGTAGCTGTCCCTACTATCGACCACGGAAACAGTTTGGCTCACACCTTTGGTCTTGGTGCCATGGGACTTCATAGTTACCTTGCCCAACAACTGATTGAGTACGGATCAGCTGAGTCAATTGAATTTACAAGCATCTACTTTATGCTTATGAACTACTGGACCTTGGTGGAATCAAACAATATAGCGCGCGAACGTGGTATCACCTTCCACAACTTTGAAAAATCAGACTATGCTAACGGAAGATACTTTGACAAGTATGTGACAGGCGAGTTTGTTCCAAAATCAGACCGTGTTAAAGAACTCTTTAAAGATGTCTTTATTCCAAGCGCTGCTGACTGGGCTGAACTTCGCGAAAAGGTTCAAGCAGATGGTCTTTACCACCAAAACCGCCTTGCTGTAGCTCCAAATGGTTCGATCAGCTACATCAACGACGTTTCTGCTTCTATCCACCCGATTACGCAACGTATCGAAGAACGTCAGGAAAAGAAAATTGGTAAAATCTACTACCCAGCTGCTGGTTTGTCGACAGAAACCATTCCATACTACACTTCTGCCTACGACATGGATATGCGTAAGGTAATCGATGTATACGCGGCTGCAACTGAACACGTGGACCAAGGACTTTCACTCACCCTCTTCATGCGTAGTGACATTCCAAAAGGTCTTTACGAATGGAAGAAAGAAAACAAACAAACGACACGTGACTTATCCATCCTTCGTAACTATGCCTTTAACAAGGGTATCAAGTCTATCTACTACGTCCGTACCTTTACAGACGACGGTGGGGA
This sequence comes from Streptococcus sp. A69, assembly GCF_058556195.1. Classification (NCBI taxonomy): domain Bacteria; kingdom Bacillati; phylum Bacillota; class Bacilli; order Lactobacillales; family Streptococcaceae; genus Streptococcus; species Streptococcus sp. A69. Next base: position 305,458 of record NZ_JBZUJU010000001.1, read on the forward strand.
AGTTGGTGCTAACCAATGTGAAAGCTGTGTGATTTAATTTTAGTCAAAGGCAACCACATTTTCTCAGATTACTGATTAAGTTACCCGCCAGACAAAACTTGATAAGTATCTTAAATACTATGAAAAACCAAAAAGTCGGTCTTCCGACTTTTTGTGCGATACTCTTCTCAGACTATGATAAAATAGAGATGATTCGACAATCGCATTATTACATACAGAAAGAGATTTCAAATGGAAACTTACTACAAAGCCATTAACTGGAATGCCATCGAAGATGTCATCGACAAATCAACTTGGGAAAAGCTGACGGAGCAATTCTGGCTCGATACGCGTATCCCCTTGTCAAATGACCTAGACGACTGGAGAAAATTATCAAACAAAGAAAAAGACTTGGTAGGAAAAGTCTTTGGTGGTTTGACACTTTTGGATACCATGCAATCTGAAACAGGGGTTCAAGCTCTTCGCGCAGACATCCGTACACCGCATGAGGAAGCTGTTTTCAACAACATCCAATTTATGGAATCTGTCCACGCAAAATCTTACTCTTCTATCTTTTCAACCTTGAATACCAAGGCTGAAATTGAAGAAATCTTTGAATGGACCAACACTAATCCCTACCTACAAAGAAAAGCGGAAATTATCAATGAAATCTATCTCAATGGTAGCCCACTAGAAAAGAAAGTTGCCAGCGTTTTCCTTGAAACCTTCCTCTTCTACTCTGGTTTCTTTACACCACTTTACTATCTCGGTAACAACAAACTGGCCAACGTTGCGGAAATCATCAAACTGATCATCCGTGATGAGTCTGTTCATGGAACTTACATTGGTTACAAATTCCAACTTGGTTTCAATGAATTGCCTGAAGAAGAGCAAGAAAAACTCAAAGAATGGATGTACGACCTGCTCTACACTCTCTACGAGAACGAAGAGGGCTATACAGAAAGCCTTTATGACGGTGTTGGCTGGACTGAGGAAGTTAAAACCTTCCTTCGTTACAATGCCAATAAGGCGCTTATGAACCTAGGACAAGATCCGCTCTTCCCAGATTCAGCTGATGATGTCAATCCTATCGTCATGAACGGAATCTCAACAGGAACTTCTAACCACGACTTCTTCTCTCAAGTCGGAAATGGATACCTCCTTGGTGAAGTTGAAGCCATGCAAGACGAGGATTACAACTACGGTTTGGACTAATTTGACCAATCATTCAAAATATCATGGTTTGTTTAAAATAACCATGATATTTTTGTTTTTGTTTTCTTTTGTTTTTTTCTATTTGATTGATTGAGCGTTTTATGGTAAGATAATAATAGTAGAAATCGAGGTGATAAGGATGCTAAAGCAAGAAAAACTAGATAGTATTTTAGAAACGGTGAATACTAACGGAACCATTACTGTAAAAGAAATCATGACTCGTCTGGATGTGTCAGATATGACAGCTCGCCGCTATTTACAAGAGCTAGCAGATAAGGATTTGCTGGTACGCGTGCATGGTGGCGCTGAAAAACTTCGTACAGGTTCTCTCTTAAACAACGAACGCTCAAACGTCGAAAAACAAGGATTGCAGATTGCTGAAAAACAAGAAATCAGTCGTTTTGCTGGTCATTTGATTGACGAAGGCGAAACTATTTTTATCGGGCCAGGAACAACCTTAGAATGTTTTGCTCGTGAGCTCCCTATCGATAACATTCGTGTTGTAACAAACAGTCTTCCCGTTTTTCTCATCCTAAACGAACGAAAACTAACAGATTTGATCTTGATTGGTGGGAATTATCGCGCTATCACTGGTGCTTTTGTAGGGACACTTACCTTGCAGGATTTGACCAACCTTCAGTTTTCTAAGGCATTTGTAAGTTGTAATGGTATTAAGGATAAAGCTATTGCTACTTTCAGCGAGGAAGAGGGCGAGGTACAACGAATCGCCTTGAACAATGCCAATAAAAAATACTTACTGGCAGACCACAGTAAGTTTAATAAGTTTGATTTTTACACCTTCTACAATATCTCAGAGATTGATACCATCGTTTCCGATTCCAAACTGAGTCAGGATACATTGGAAGATCTGTCGAAACAAACAACCATTCTTTTATCAAAACCATAAAAATTCCCCTGCTTTTCAGCGGGGAATTTTTATATGAATGTTTAATCGATAAGTTAAAATTTCAACTATTTTTTCCTACGATACAAATTTGTTCCTAAAGCTAATACGATACCTCCCAATCCCAATATGAACAATATCTTTTGATCTCTCATTCCCGTTTTAGGAAGATTTTTACGTTTATCATTCTGGGTTCTACTACCTTCATCTTTTCGAACAGACTGAGACTGGTTAGTAGTCACTTCTTGGGAGGAAGTTGATGGTTCTGTTTTAGAGACTTTGGATCTTCTGATGGAGATAATGGTGGTTCTAGCTTTCCTTCATGGCTATCATCAGTTTGAGTTTGTTCCGATGGGGTTTGGGAATTTTCGGTTGCATTGATTTTTTCAAGTTCCAATCGTCAGTTGTTCCCCAAGCTCCCGCATCCGCTGTAACTGATAGACCCACATTTACCTGAGTCTTTTCAGTAAGTTTAAACTCAATAACACTTTCTTTCCAAATAGCATAACCTTCCAAGTGTAGTTGATTCCCTTCTGAAGTTGTATCATTGAACCTCACATAAGAGAAGATTCTTTCACGACTACCTGTTTTGTCCCCTTGCATTTGAATTGAGAAACGATAGGTTCCTGGTTCAAGAGTAACTGCTTGCTCTACTTGATAATCAATACTCTTATCTGACCAAAAATGAAGGGCATATTGACCCGTTTTAGGGGTATCATTCTGACGCTCAACATAGCTTTGACTGATCTTATAGGCTCCTAGGTTCTCTTCTTCGAAACTTCCATTTTGAAGTAAATTTGTGGTATCTTCATCTTCTTTTTCTCTATTTTGATTATCCTTTTTCTCAGGTACTGTGCCATAACCTGTATTGACAAATTTAAATACCTTTAATGATTGAAGGGCTTTCCCATTGAAATCAAATAGTGCTTGATTATCCCATTCAGATCCTCCATAATTTGATTCATCAACATTAGGATCATAAGAGATGGCATATGATGAAGCCCAGCCAGAACCATATTGCTCCCAAATAGGGAGATTCGAATTTCTATCAACTTTACCGACTGGTATCCAAGCAGGTTCCCAATAGAACACTCCTAAAGCACCTGCAGATTGACTTGTAGCAATCACATCACGCAAATTATTGGCCTGGCCTTGCACAGTTGGAGGATACCCTCCATTCTTCGTTTGTTGCTCAGATTTGATTACATTATTCTGACCATCACCATCTTCCAGTGTATAAGCATAACTTGTTTCTGCGATTAAAGTTTGTTTTCCATATTTTTCTCTAATCTCTGTCAAAACTGAATTTAAGTTTTCAAGACTTCCGTGCCAAAATGAATAGTAACTCGTTGCAAAAACATCATAATCAATCTGGTTCTCTTTTAGCTTTTCTGCATAATACAAGATCGTTGATTTCTTTTCTGGATTGGTGAAGTGTAAGGTTATCAATATAGATTTGTCAACATCCCTGACAGCCTGCGTACCCGCTTTAAATAACTGATAACGTTCGTCACCTGCTTCTCCTGCCACGCCACTGCTAGTTGTTTCATTCCCAACTTGAACCATACCAACATCAACACCTGAAGCACGCAGTGTGTTCAAACTTTCTTTTGTAAATTGATATAAAGCTTTAGATTTTTCATCAATCGTCATATTGGTCCAAGCTTTTGGAGAGACCTGACGACCCGGATCTGCCCAGAAATCTGAATAGTGAAAATCCACCAGAACTCTCATCCCTGCAGCAATAGCTCTTTTCCCAATTGCAATCGCCTTAGAGAGGTCACTATTACCAGCACCGTACCCATGACCTTTGTCATCATAAGGGTTATTCCATATTCGAACACGAGCATAATTGACGCCATTTTCTGCTAGAATAGTGATTAAATCCTTCTCGTTACCATTCTCATCATAATAGCGAACACCACTTTCTTCTTGAGCTATTAATGTTGAAATATCAGCTCCTTTAATAAAATCACTGGGTAAGTTTTCAACCTTTTCGACATAAAAATCATCATCTGCAAAGACATTTTTAACTGGGAAGATAAAGAGGAATGCTAACAGAAAAGTCATCGAGATGAAATTGACCAATTTAGAATTATATCTCATATCATCACCTAAACATTAATCGAAATAGGATAGCACAAATGAAATTGCTCCTTTAGGATCACGTGTTAATTTAATGTATTCAGCACCTTTTGTAGCAGCAAGTTTTATACCGAGGGCATCTGTGTCTTTCTTGATATCTTCATAGAATGAATTTACCTGTGGAGCCAGTATAATCATATCAAAGTTCTTCATGATTTCATAATGAGATCCATAAGCGCCAGCTGATGCTGAAATAGTGGCTCCTGTTTCTTTGGCTCCTTCAGTGATTGCATTTGCAAGCATAGCGCTCGTTCCTGCTCCAGCACAAAGGACCAATACATTGATGGATTGATTCCCTAATTTGGTAACAACTTCTTTAGTTGATACTGTTTCAGGATTAGACTGTTCTGTTCTTTCTTCGCTTGTGTTTTGTTTTTCTTCTTCAAGAAGTGAGGCATCATAAGCCTTGATAAATGGAAGATAGATAATACTATCCACAAAAATTAAGACAAATACTAAGATAATTGCGAGAGCGCTTACACCAGTACCGAGGATCAATCCTATTGGAGCAGGTGTAGCCCAAGGTAGAACGTACATAAAACTATTCATTTTTAAGACATCTACAAATAACTTGAAGATCCAAACATTTGCAATTGGTGCAAATAGAAATGGTACAAAGAAATATGGATTTAAAATAATTGGTGTGGCAAAAAGTAAAGGTTCATTAACTGCGAAACTTACTGGAATGAAGGAAGCCTTACCTACAGCTTTTAATTGTTTTGATTTTGCAAAAAGGAGGAATAAGAAGGGAACAACTAACGTTGCACCTGTACCACCCATGGTACCAACGAAATTACCCAAACCAGCTGTCAAAACATTTGAAGCCTGTTCCCCTGCTTTAACCAATTGAAGGTTTGTTTCAACATTTGCATAGATAACTGCTACAATCGCTGGTTCTACGATAGATGGTCCGTGTACACCTACAAACCAGAAGAGAGCCATCGCACCCCAGATAATGGCAATTCCTAGATAACCATCAGCGGCGCTGAATAACGGTTGCATTAAAGTGATTACAGCTTCCGCAAATGAATGTCCAAAAAAATGGCGGACAAGCGTATCAATAATGACTGCTGCAAAAACTGCAAATGAGAATGGGAAGATATCTCGGAAGGTTTGGGATATAGTCCCTGGCACTTCTTTAGGCATCTTAATCGTAATATCTTTCAAAACACAGAATTTATACATATTTACTGTGATAAAAGCTGCTACGAATGCTGCTAGAATTCCCTTTGTCCCCATGTAACCACTAGCAAGACCCTTGTCTATTTGATCAACACTTAATAGGAGAAAACTAACGATAGAAGCTAGCATCACGGATACTGCATTAATATTTTTGTTTGCAGGCATTTTTCTATTGACAGATTCAGCTAAACAACGTGCAGTTGTGGCAGAAACTAGGAGAGCAACTACTCCCATTGAATAGTTATATATTTTCCAAAGCCAAGCTGAAACGTCTTCGGGCAATTTAACACCAAGAACATCCGGTATGGAAGCGATCAAGATAAAAATACTTGAAAATAATATCGCTGGCATAGCTGCTAGGAAACCATCACGGATAGCGCCTAGATAAATGTTACGTGAGACCTTCTCGAAAAAGGGTTTTCCTTTTTCAATTTGTTGAATGAGTTTATTCATGATAAAACTCCCTACAATCAATGCCTAGTAGAAAGGGAGGAAAATTCTACTAAGCATTGGTTATATCCTTTCTTTTAAATTAATGATTTTTATAAAGTTCTATAAAATCCTGAATTAAATCACGAAGCAACAAGGTTGTCATCAGGTGATCCTGACCGTGGATAAAGATAAAACCAATATCCAAATCTTCACCAGCGGCTTCTTCTGCTAATAGTTTTGTCTGAGCATTATGGGCTTTCGCTAGATTCTCGTCAGCATCACGCATAGCTCGCTCTACATTATAAAAGTTTCCAGACCTTGCTTCTTTTAATAGTTGCAACAGTGTACTGCGAGCATCACCTGAGTATGCAACAATTTCAAATCCAAGCATTTGTAATTCATTTTTTTTCATGTTTCAGTTCCTCTATTCTACAATTTTGGTCGTACTGATGTGCTTGTACCAATAAGCCGATGCCTTAGGATACCGTTTCTGTGTTTCAAAATCGACATAAAACAGACCATAACGTTTATTGTATCCATTTGACCAAGAAAACAGATCCATCAATGACCATAAGAAGTAACCTTTGACATTAACACCTGCGCTAATTGCTTTTGAAATTGCTTGTAGATAAACTTTAAGGTATTCAATTCGAGGTTGATCCATGATGATTCCGTTATCAAATTGATCTTTATATCCCATACCATTTTCAGTGATGAAAATCTTATTGTAATGAGGATAGTCCGATTTGATTCGGAGCAATAAATCATATAATCCTTCTGGATAAATAATCCAATCCCAGTCGGTTCTTGGAATTCCCTCTTTGTATATACGTTCTCCAATTCCTTTTACTTTATAAACAGAGGTCCCTTTATCACCAGTACCATTATGGTGAATAGCATTTTCACCTGTATAAGCCTTCACAAAGTGGCATTGATAATGATTAATTCCTAGATAATCATTCCGATGGCTTGCCTTTTTCATTTCTTCAAAATCACTATCTAAGAATTCATATGTTGCCTGATTTGCTTGACAAATCTCCTCTAGTGCATCGAGAGTCTCTTTTGAGTAATAGCCTAAGTATGTAGCATCCAGCAAAAAACGAATTGAAAGGGCATCATCTAGAAATGCTGCATGTTTGTCTTCTTCACTATCACTCGCAGGATATTTCGTTTCAAGAGAATGTACTACTCCAATTTCTCCTTGATAGCCACTATCTTTAAACAAGTTAACTACTCTGGCATGTGCATACATCATATTGTGCAGGCATTGAATCACTTTTGAAAGGTCATATTTAATTCCTGGTGGAAAAATACCGAGAAGGTATTGGTTTGTTGCTACTGGATAGATTTCATTGAAAGTACTCCAATGTAGAACTTCTGTAAATTCTTCAAAGCAGAACTTTGCATAATTTACAAATGCTTCAATTGTATCCCTATTTAGAAAATCGCCATTATCAAATAATACTTTTGGCGTATCAAAGTGATGGAGCGTTACAAAAGCTGTAATCTGTCTTTTTTTACATTCTGCAAATACTTTATGATAATAGTCCACACCTTCCTGATTCACTTCACCAGTACCATTTGGAAAGATACGACTCCAAGCTATAGACAAACGAAGTCCATTGACACCAAACTTTTCACACAGTTCAATATCCTTTGGATACTGATGATAAAAATCACTAGCGGGATCTGGACTAAAGCGGCCCTGTTCTGACAAAAATTCATCCCATGCCACCGGACCTTTTCCTCCTTCTTGTGTTGCTCCTTCAACTTGATAGGCGGCTGTAGCTCCACCAAAAATAAAATCTTCTGGTAATTTGTACATGTTTTTCTCCTTATTTTAACAAGCGTTGAATATGTAAAACGAGATATACACGCTCACTTCTCGATAAATCAATGTTTAGTTCTCTTTCAATCACTTGGTGAATTCTCTGTCCAATCTGATAGGCCTTAGGATAATCCAACTTAACATGCTCTTCCAATGGTATTAACGGAGTCATATCTTGTTTATCATTCTGAAGACGATTTACTAGATAGGACAAATGAATCATCAAGCGATCATATAAATTACTATTTTCAGTATTTCTTTCAATATGAAATTTTGATAGTTCATTTTCAACTATGCTTAAAACTCTCTTTGCAACATTCTCGGTTAACTCTTCTGATAATTCATACTCACCTTTTGCATTGATATAATGCAAGGCAATCCTAGCAATTTCATCTTCAGGAAACACAATCGATAATTTCTTATTTAAAATTTTAATTGTATCTCGAGCCATTGAAAATTCTGTGACATATTCATTTGAAATATCAGGAAGATGACTTTTTTGATATGAACCACTTAATAATTTTTTATAGACGGAGTATAGGTGGTCAGTCAAAGTAACGTATAGATATTCTTGGATGGGAAAGTGATACTTTTCGACGACCTCATCAATCGTACTATAGCCTATCGTTAGTATATCTAGTGGAATATCTCTTAAGAGAGTCTGAAAGTTTTCTCTGGACTCTTCTGTCTTCATTCGAAAGATCTTCTCTACTTGGTTTTCAGAAATTAAATCCCCCTTCTTCTTTCCAAATGTAATCCCCTTACCAATCACAATCACTTCTTCTCCTTTGTCATTTCTGACAAGCGAGACATTGTGATTCATTGGATTTAGAATTCGATACATGGCAACCTCCTTTTGTATCTTAAAGGTATATGAGTACAAAAAATGACCACAAATGAGGTTAGAAAATCTACTATTTTCTAATTCATCTGTGATCATGCCTAATATTACTTAGTAACACTCACTACTATTAATTTATAGCTTAATTATACCACTAAGATAAAAGATTGTAAACACTTTCAATCAAAAAAATTCCATTTTTAGACGAAAATGATCAAACAGTCTAATTAAAATCTTACACACGTTCAGTCCATGAAGTTGCTGTTGTTTTGAGAACTTTGTTGAGTTCATCAATGTTCTCAAATCCAGTTGTGCGAAGCCATTCACGAGCTGCTGCTTCACCGTCTTTGATGTAGGCTTCAACTGATCCAGCCCATGTTGCACGTCCACAAAGAACACCATTGAAGTTTGCGCCTGATTCGTGGGCAAAGACAAGCGTTTCTTGGAAGAGTTTAGCTGACACACCTGCACTCAAGTAGATGTATGGCAAATTAGTTGCTTCATCTTGTGCTTTGAAGAAGGCTGCTGCTTCTTCACGAGTATGCACGATTTCACCATCGCCAAAGCCTTCAACGTATTTGACGTTGACTGGAACTTCCACTTTCAAGACATCGATGTTGAAGCGTGGGTCTGAGAAGACCTTCATAGCACCGATAACCTTGTGTGGTTTTACTTTTGCGTATTCAGCAGAGCCAGCGTCAGCGATTTTTTCATCGTAAGCGAGGATTTCAAGGAAGAATGGAATGTCTTCCGCCACACACTCTGAACCGATGCGTTCGATATAGGCTTGTTTTTGTTGGTTGAGTTCGTCAGAGCTGTCTACGTCATAGTAAAGCAAGAATTTGACTGCATCTGCACCTTGTTCTTTGATGCGTTTTGCAGACCAAACATCCAAGCAGTCAGGCAAGCGTTTAGTGCTTGTTGTGTCGTAGCCAGTTTTCTCATAAGCAAGGAGAAGACCAGCATTGGCATCAAGCGCTTTTGTAGCTGGAAGTCCATACTCTGGGTCTAGAAGCATAGAAGAAGCGTATTTTGTCAATTCATCTGCAACCAAGACCTTGAGTTCTTCCATTTGAGCCACTGTTGGCTCTCCTGTTTGGTATTGAGCCATGAGGCGTTTCAAAGCACCACGTTGGTCAAAGGCAAGAGCTGAGATGATTCCATTTTCATCTGAAAGTTTTTCTAAGCGTGCACGTTTTTGTTCTGTTAAAGCCATTTTATACCTCTTTTACTATTAATTGATCATATAGAGCTTGATAGTTGGCCATATTCACATGACCTGTCATTTTTTCTTGTGCATTGAGCATACCAAGGACATTGGCCTTGATGAGGATTTCTTGATCAGATTCCTTATGAAGAAGTCCTGATGAAATACCTGCAACAGTAGAATCTCCAGATCCGACAGGATTGACTACCTGAATTCTTGGAATATCTACCTTGTAGAAAGTGTTACCATGTTTTGCAAAAGCACCATTTGCACCAAGTGAAACGATTATCCACTCAACACCTGCAAATAGAGGCTCTTGAAGAACTTCTTTTAATTCATCCAACTCCTCAGAAACTTCTCTCCCAAGAAGCTGAGACAATTCTTCGTTATTTGGTTTGATTACTGTTGGTTTGTGGGGTGATTCAAGAACCGTCTGAAGAGCTGCACCAGAGCAATCCAGAACAACTGGTTTCCCTGCTTGATTAGCAAGCTCTACCAAGCTTGCATAGTAGTCAACTGGAAGACCTGCTGGCAAACTACCAGAGATAGCAACTACTTCCACAGTGTCAAGGAGATTTTTGAAATGGGCCAAGAAATCTTGCCCTTCTTGTTCAAGAACTTCGGGCCCTTTTTCAAGGATTTCTGTTTGGTTTTCACCGTGTAGAATAGCAATACAGTTACGAGTCTCTCCTTGAATGGAGAAGAAACGTTTCGTTACTTTATCATCGATATGCTCTACTAAAAACTCACCAAGTTTACCACCGACCAAACCAGTAGCAGCAACAGAATCACCAAATTCTGAAAGAACTCGTGTAACATTGAGACCTTTACCACCAGCTGTCTTGGTCACGTCCACCACACGGTTGACAGTGTCAATTTTCAATTCATCCAAAGGATAAGAAATATCAATGGATGGATTCATTGTGACTGTTAAAATCATGCGTCACCTCTTAGTCGTGGTATTCACCGCGATCCCATTTTTCAAGGAATTCTGTAAAGAAGTTTGCATCTGCTTGATGAGCATTGTGAGTTTCAACGTGCTCGATTTTCGCAATCAATTTTTTATTTTCTTCTGATGGTTTGTATTCAGCATTGATGAAAGCTTCAATGATGTCGCACATGAGCAACTCACCAGTGATTTTACCACCAAAACCAATAACGTTGGCATTCAATTGTTCTTTTGCATAAAGAGCTGTTGTCATATCACGAACCAAGGCAGAACGAACTCCTGGAACTTTATTTACAGCGTTGTTGATACCAACACCAGTACCACAGATACATACCCCAAGATCAGCTTGACCGCTTGTAACGGCTTCACCAACTTTTTTACCAAAGATTGGGTAGTGAGTACGTGTGTGGTCATAGGTACCAAAGTCGATGACTTCATATCCTTTTGATTTCAAAAATTCTGAAACTGCCATTTTTTCATCTGTTACGATGTGGTCACATCCAATTGCAATTCTCATTTTTATCTTACCTTTCTTACTGTAATCTAATTAGCACATTTTGTTCAACATATCAACACGAATTTGGTGACGTCCACCATCGTATTTACCATTAACAAAACCTTTAGCAATGTTTTTCGCCAATTCATCACCAACGATTTCTGCACCCATAGTAATCATACGTGAGTTGTTGTGGCCACGAGTCATATAAGCTGAACGTTCGTCAGATACTTCTGCGGCAACCATTCCTTTGATTTTTGTTGCGACCATAAATGGACCAGCACCATAAGCATCAATCACGATACCAAGGTTTTGTTCTTCTTTGTTTACTTCCGCAGCAACGGCAAGAGTCACATCAACAAAGTCTTGACCTTCAGCTGTAACATCCACAACGTGGAAGTTTTCTTTTTCCAAGAAGTCTTTCACAACCTCTTTCAATCTCAAACCTGCAGCATCTGCACCGATAACAATAGACATATTGTTTACTCCTTTTTACTTTTCTAGGCTAGTAAAGACTTTTATAACCTATAAAAGACTTTCTAGCAGTTTAGTGACAAATTTTATTGAATGAGATGAATAACACCTTATCCAAGTCCAGGAAATCAATCTCCTGGAAACAAACTTTCTCCGTTAAAGAGAATATAACAAGTGATTATTTGTTTGTTACAAACACCGTTTGTTGTTTACAAACATAATATACTCCTATTTCCATAAAAAGTCAACAGTAAATGTTTGTTTTTGTGGTTTTTTATCTAAAATATTTCAATATCAAAGCCAATTTGATCTACTTGACCAGCTTCTAAGAGACGAACGTTTTTCTTATCTTCTAAATGATCTCCTTCTTCAAGGGACGTTGACAAGCCAGACCATGGTTCGAACGCTATAAAAGGTCCCTTATTCAAAGTTGACCAAATGATGAGATTTGAGAACTCTTGGAAGTGTACTTTTAATCCCTTCTCATTCTTACGAGAACGAAGGGCAATTGTTCTAGATTGCAACTCATCCAAAGTCACTGCATCAACACGAAACAGATCGTAACTGAGATCCACTTCCTTTTGTGAATCCAACCATGGACTTCTATCTTGGAAGTCTAAGAGTCCTGTTTCCGGGAATGGACGCGGAACAGAGCAAGTCTCTTCCTTCTCAAACTCTAAATAGTAGTCTTCATAAGTTTCGCCATCTAGAAGAGGGCAATTAAACCCTGGATGGCCTCCTACGAAGAATGGCATTACTTTATTCGTTTCTTTATTAAAGACTTTGTATTGGGTACGAACGGTCTTGCCAGTAACCCTATAAGTGATTTCAAGTCGAAAATGATAAGGATAGTTTTGATAAGTATTCTCATCATCTTCGATAGCGAAGGTTACACTGTTTTCAGTTTGATCAACTAATTCAAATTCTTTTTTGCGAACCAAACCATGTCGAGGAATAGTTCCTTTCGTCTCCGTTCCATCTCCGTGACTGTAGAAGGCTGTATCCTCTCTTAAAGAGCCACAGATTGGAAAAAGTACTGGAGCTTGCCCACTCCAATAGGTGGCATCTCCTTGCCACAAGTACTCAACGCCATCCCGATTCTTAATAGACAACAAGGCACCACCAAAAGTTTTAAATTGGACCGTCAATTGCTCTGATTTTATTTCAATTACCATTATTTTCTCCGATTTCTTGATAGTTTATAAAAAACTAGGCTGTCACTCCCCATTAGGAAACTGACAACCTAGTTTTCACAATTTACATTTTATAGGAGCGAATTATTTAGCATTTGCTGCGTATTCTTCATTACGTTTAATCATTTGTTTTCTATACCAAGCAAAGATACCTACATAGAATACAAGGAAGACTACTGCGCCAAGGATTGCTTTAATATCACCTGTTGTGGCATTACCAATTGCCCAACCAAGAAGTTTTTCGATTGGTCCTTCAAGAGTTGAGTGAGTAATCAATTGAGTTTGACTCACACCTTCTGGGAAGGCACCCACACCTTTAGCAAGTTCAGTTGCAAATGGTGCAATAAGTGTACCTGAAAGAAGGAAGAGTGGCAACAAGAGAGTTCCGAAGATGATCATACGGAGCAATTTACCACGAGTAACAACCAAGAGAGCTGGAGTTACACCCATTGCGATGATACCTGCAAGTGGCAAGATACCATTTCCGACTTTAGAAAGAAGTACAGCTTCTACTAGCATGATAGGAGCAAGTACGTTGGCACAAGCCCAGATTTCAGCACGACCAGCGATGAAAGGCCAGTCAAGACCGATGTTAAATTTACGTCCTTGAAGACGTTTAGTAGCAACGTTTGTAATACCTTGTGAAAGTGGTTCTACGGCTGCAATGAACCAAGATCCGATAAGTGAGAAGAGCTCCAAGGAGACACCGGCAGTCAAACCAAGGCTCAACCAACCTTTAATAACAAGTTCCCAAGATGCCGCTTCTTCTACTCCAGCAACTGGATGTGGAGTTCCCATCAAACCGATAACAATACCAAGGATGAAACCGATGAAGAATTTAGATCCCCAGAAACCGATTTTTTTATTCAATTTTGCAGCGTCAAAGTCGTATTTATCAAGACCAGGCAATACTTTATCAAAAATCTTATCCAAAACCATGATAACTGGGTTCATCATGTAGTTCATGTGAGTTGAAGTCATTGGTGATGAACTTGGTGCATTAAGAAGGTCGTCGAATGTTGGTTTCATCAAGTCAGAGTTGATGATTTTCAAAATACCTACAAGGACAACTGCTGCAGTTGCGATGAAAAGGGAAACCCCTTGGCTAACTCCATTGTTGTCTGCGTACCATTTGATCAAAAGACCAGTGATTGACAAGTGCCAGATATCGAAGATATCAACGTCAAGTGTGTCTGTTTTCTTCATTGCAAGCATCACAACGTTGACAATCAACATCACAAGCAAGAAGTAAAGTGTCCAGGCAGAACCCCAAGTGATAGTAGCAAGTGGTGCCCAACCAACGTCAGTGATGTTCAATTGAATACCAGTGTTTTCAACGAATTTCGCAAGTGATGCTGAGAAAGCTCCGTTGAGCATACCGATAATAGCACCGATACCAGTAAGAGCGATGGCAAGTTTGATACCACCTTCAAGCGCTTTGGAGAATTTCACTCCAAAAAGTAGGGCCAATACTGTCAAAATGATCAGCATGATGATAGGGCCACCCATAGCCAAGATAGGTTTGAAGATATCGTTGGCCAGATTGATAATGACATCCATAATAGTTCCTCCCGTTTTTCTAAGTTATATGAATGTTAACAAGATAAAGAATGAATTAGCTTAGTCCATGTTCTTTGATAGCTGCTTCAATATTGTCAAATACTGGAGTACTCATTGCTGGAATACGGAACAAGATTGGTCCAGCTTCAATTACTGGAATTCCTGGTTCAAAACCAAGGTCAGTTGCAGCGATTGGAGTAAAGATATCGTAGCCCTTGATAAGGTCTTCGTTTACATCTTTCACCATGACTGCATCACAGTGAACGTCATAACCACGATTTGAGAGTTCTTCTTCTAGAGCACTTTTAATTTGGTGACTTGAGTTAACACCTGCACCGCAGGCAGCAAGAATTTTAATCATTTGGATTTCCTCCGATTTTATATTTTAATAGACAAGATTAAGCTGTTGCTTCAGCAATATAAGCATAAAGTTTTTCTGGTTCAGAAATTTTTGATAGATCTTCTAGATGATCCTTCCCTGTAAAGAAATCCATCAACTGAGCCAGAATATTCGTTTGACTTGAACTTGAATTGTTAATGATAAAGAAGAGCAGTGAAACTTCAACCTCTCTATCAGGAGCAATCATATTGTGAAAAGTTACTGGTTTTTCTAATCGAACAACCACTACTTTCTCAGCTAGATTATGGACAATATCTGTATGAGGAATCGCAACATTTGGTAGATCTTTCCCCAAAAATTCCATATCTAAGCCAGTTGGAAATGACTTCTCACGCGCGATCAAGGCTTCACGATAAGTTGGAGTAACGATTTCTCGTTCTTCCAATAAGGTTGCCACCTGATTAAACAGTTGTTCTTGATTATCCGCTTCTAAGCAAAACACCAGGTTTTTGTCAAAGAAATGATCTAATCCCATAACCTTTTCCCTTCTTT
The DNA here is from genome assembly GCF_058556195.1 of Streptococcus sp. A69. Taxonomy (NCBI): domain Bacteria; kingdom Bacillati; phylum Bacillota; class Bacilli; order Lactobacillales; family Streptococcaceae; genus Streptococcus; species Streptococcus sp. A69. The sequence goes on from NZ_JBZUJU010000001.1 coordinate 320,755, forward strand.
CAATTATCTTTTATGGTATAAGTATAACACTATATGAAATCGTTGTCAATATTTTTTTGTTTTATTTTGTTCATTTTTTTGTAATTTTTGTTTTGTTTAAAGAATATAATCAATATCAAACATTTCTATTTTAAAATCTACAAAAAAAGAAGGCTCAAGCCTTCTTCTCTTTCCTTACTCAATAGTAGATAAAATCTCTTCTAACTTATGGTAATCTTTTACACTATCAATTTCATAAATGCTATTGTCTTCTAATTCTTCAACATACACATCTAATTCTTTGATATTATCCTTAACCATGTTGTCCCAGTAGAGATCTACAAATTCACCACTTGCATATGCTTTGTCAATAAAGCCAACAATCTTCTCTGCAGTTGGAGCATCCCAGAATGAAACCCCACTCAAAATGCGACCAGCTTTGCTGTCAACAATGATGTCTTGAACCTTATAGTCATCACCATAAACCAAGAACCACTCGTTCGTACAGTCTTCACGATAAACGCTGAAATAGGTAGAACGTTTGAGATCGTTTCTAAACATATTTTTGAAAAGATAGTTATCTGCATCGATGACGTAGCTGTTAGCCAAATCTTCTTTTACTAGATAAAGTGAGTAAAAGTTATTGTAATCAGCATACTTGTCGTTAAAGACTAAACGGACACCATATTTTTCTTTTAGGTAGTCAAATTGTTCTTTGAGGTAACCGACAACTATGATAATCTCATCAATTCCTCTCTCTTTCAAAAACTCGATTTGGTATTCTACCAAAGGTTTTTGATTAACCTTAACCAAAGCTTTTGGGGTATTTTCAGTCATAGGGCGCAGACGAGTTCCTAATCCCGCTGCTAAAATAATCGCTTTCACATGAATCTCCTTTATTCTTTAATAATAATATAAACACCAGCCATAACAATAAGTGAAGTGATAATTGTCAGCATATCTAGCGGTGCACCTAAGAAAATAGCTGCAAATAAGACAGTCCAAACTACATAGCTCACATTCAAACCTGTTGCTTTCGCAGGTTGCAAACGATTAATAGCGATATAATAAGCTAAGTAGGAAATCATATCAAAGGCCGCAAAGACAATCAAGAGGCCGAATAATTGCCCATCTGCCACTTCTGCAAATGAATGGTGAGAAAAGAGCACAATCACAAGATAGGACAAGAATGAGGTTACTTGTCGGATTAACAAGGCTTCAATTTCACTTAAATCACTTTCCATAGCATAGGAGCTGAGAACACTTTCACTCCCCCAGGCAATGGCACAGATAAGGGCACAAAGAATCCCAATGTAAAACGAGTTTACTTGTTCAACCTTGTAGGTTTGAGCAATGATAGCTGCAATAATCAAGAAAACACCGAATACTGTATTCTTTGAAACCTTGTGTTTCAAAATGAAGAAGGCTAGTAAAACTGAAACTGCTGGGTAAATAGCCGATACAGATGAAGCTAGAGAACTACCAATATATTTAACCGCATAAAGATTGGCCTGCATACCAATAGGTCCTGCTAGTAAAGCACCGATAATTACACTCACATTTCGAATATTTAAGAAAATCGAGAGGCGAACTTTTCCTTCTTTTACCAAAAGAAAAGCTAACAAGATAAAGATACTCAAGAAATCATGAGCAGCAGCCACCACAAAAGGCGAAAGATTTGTAAAAATTGAAAAGATATAAGCACTAATCGTTAGACCTAATCCCCAGAAGATACCAGAGAGCAGACCAAAGGAAACACCATTTTTATTCTTCATCCTAACCTCCATAATAAGTCAAACCTTCGACAGCTCTTTGGTAACGGTTGATACCATAATCTCCAAAATCAGCTCCTTGAGCTTCTTTATACACTGTCCACAAACTCCAGATAGTATCTTGCAAGATTTTATAGATACGAATCTTCTCACGTGATACAGGCGTTTTATCACTTTCATAGTAGGAAAGGAAATCATCTTCCTCTTGCTTTGTAAATTCAGATTCTAAGAAAAGTGCTGCCAAATCCCACATCGGGTCATTCATAGAAGAGTATTCCCAGTCAATCAAATACAATCGACCTTGTGGTGACTCGATAAAGTTTTCTGGTACCAAATCGATGTGACAGGACTTTCTATCAACACCCAAATCAGCCAATCTCTTTTCTAGTGAAAATACATCTTTTCTTACAGCTTCATAGTTTTCATAAGGGACAGCTCCTTCAATTAAGGATTCATATTTTCTGATTTCCTCAAAAGGAGCAAACTCTCCTCTTAATTCTTTCCCCGAAGCGTGAATGGTTTGTAAAATTGGTGCAATCTTTTCAAACTTGGACTTAATTGATGTTGAATCAAGAGTTACTGCTGATTCGATGTACTCATTTACTTTAATCCCTGACTCAATATCAAAGAGATAATTTTTGACATCTAAATCTAAATCCTCTAAAAGTTTAAGATTGTACTTTTCATTTTGACGATTGATGAGTTTTTCAGTCCCTTTACCAAAAAATTTCACAATATACTGTTTGTTGGTTGTTTTAACCAAATAGTTTTGGTTGGTCATGCCTCCCAGCTGTTCAACACTGAGTACTTCCTCTTCATCAGATAGTAAAGAAGAAATTTTTTCTTTGATGAGTTTCTCCACAATTAACCTCCATCTTCTACACTTCCCACTTAAATACTGTTTTAAAAGCAGTATTAAGGTCTGTAGCAAAGACACGGTGAATGTCCTTGATTTCTCTCACTGGTTCTTCAACATAAAGGATATTCTTCAGACGATTCGCAAACTTTTTGACTTCCATCATTTGAATAGCCTTCTCAAAATCGACGCGTCCTGAACGAGATGAACCTACTAATAACAATCCTTTTTCCAAAGCATCTCGTGTATTGATATTAACCTTGTATTCGCTCACTCCCATCATGAGAATCGTTCCCTGTGGACGAATATAGCGAATCAAGTCATTGATAGCTGGGCCTGTACCATCGCCACCGCAACACTCAAATCCATGGTCAAATGTCAAATCCTCTGGGATATTATCAGTAATATAGCATTCTTTTGCAAAAGAGAAGAGCTCCAATTTTTCCCAATGGCGACCAATAACGATAATCTCTGCTTCCGGTAGTGTGTAATTGATAATATTGGCAACCACAAAGGCCAAACTACCATCTCCGATAACTGCTATGCGTTCTTGCTTGCTATGAGCAAGATGCAAGAAACGATCCATGGCATGCATACCAACACTTACAAACTCGGTAATGGCTGCAACAGTGTCCTCAATGTCATTATAAGACACAACACGATCTTTGGGAAGAGAAACAAATTCTCGCATAAAGCCATCGTAACCACTAGATAGGAAGTAGGTCCCTGTCATGTAGTTCTCGTAGAATTCCTTGTCACTCTGCATAGGCGGTTGATTGGGAATCATAACTACCTTTTGACCGACTTCATAAGTACCAGTTGGATCGGAAATAACAGTTCCACAAGACTCGTGAATCATGGCCATCGGAAGTTTTTTAGCCAATATCTTTGGATCACGCTTCCCTTGATAGTAACGTTGATCTGCATGACAAACCGCCATATAATTTGGACGAATAAGGATATGATTCTCCTGATCAATGTCCTCTTCTTGGTATTTTACATTGATAAACTTTGGTTTGGTCAGTTGATAAATTTGATTAATCATAGCCCTAATCTTTCTCAATCATGCTTTTCGCGATTTTCAAATCTGTTACAGTTGTGATTTTAAGGTTTGAATATTCCCCTTTAGCTAGGGCAACGTCTTTCCCTTTGATAACAAAAATCTTACATGCATCCGTCAGGATTTCCTTTTCTTGGTCAGATAGGGAACCATACAAATCCATGAAATCCTTGCAGCGGAATGTCTGAGGTGTTTGACCTTGATAGAGGTGAGCACGATTTGGAATATCAGTGATAAACTGACCATTAGTACTTTCAACAATGGTATCAACTGCTTCTACTACTGTGTCAACCGCATCATGATTTTGCGCCAGTTTGATATTGTCCTGAATCATGCGAAGTGTGATAAAAGGACGAACAGAGTCGTGGGTAATCACAATATCTTCTGGAGTGATTGGGCAATAGGCATCAATAGCTTCTATAATCTTCTCAATACTGGTATTGCGATCAGCACCACCCTTTGTAATGATGATACGATCCTTGTGGAGAGAAAGATACTTGTCAACTAGGTCCTCAGCGTGTGACACCCAATCTCCATGAACTCCAACTACAATTTTTTCAATACTTGGTTCCAAAACAAATTTTTCAATTGTGTGGATCAAAATAGGTCGATCACCCAACTCTAAGAATTGTTTTGGTAAATTACTGATTCCCATGCGTGTGCCAGTTCCTCCGGCTAGGATTCCTGCATAGATCATTTATATTCTCCTTTAGTTTATTCTAAAAAACTCATTACCATCTATTATATCACAATATATGCCTATCATGAAGAAAAGATAAAGAGCCACTATATGAATCAGCTCATTATTTAGGATGAAAAATGAACAATATTCAACAAAATCTGAAAAATCATAACAAATTAAGAAATAAATTTAGGTTATTCTCTATCCCCCCTCATTCAACGTTCGGTTAATATAGAGTTCTTTAGAATATAATAGAAACCTTAAAGAAAACTTAAACACATTTTTAGAAATACAAGAAAAAGCTAGGAAAATCATGGCATCCATTTTTGTAAATTTAAGAAAGCAATCTCTACGATGTTTTAAACTATTGTTAGACTTTTGCTCCTAAAATTGGTAAAATAAAAAGAAAATAATAGAAAGAGGAAACTGTAAACCGCTATGATGAACATGCAAAACATGATGCGCAAAGCACAGAAACTTCAAAAACAAATGGAACAAAGCCAAGCAGAACTCGCTTCCATGGAATTTGTTGGAAAATCAGCTCAGGACCTTGTCCAAGCAACTTTGACTGGAGACAAAAAAGTTGTCAGCATTGACTTTAACCCAGCCGTCGTTGACCCAGAAGATCTCGAAACCCTTTCTGACATGGCTGTTCAAGCGATTAACGCTGCACTTGAACAAATTGACGAAACGACTAAGAAGAAACTCGGTGCTTTCGCTGGAAAATTGCCTTTCTAATCCACAAAAAAAGAGAAACAGATGTTTCTCTTTTTTTCTTAGAAATCAAAGAATTCCATTGCTTTCTTTAAGAGTAATTCCGTGTATTCTGGATCGTCTTGAGCCATTGTGACTTGTGACTGGACCATTTCAAGATCATCCGTTATCATGCCATCTGCTCCAAGTCTGACTGCCTTATCAAAGGACTCAGAACTATTCACAGTCCAAACATATAGTTTCTGATCTGTTGTCCAAAGTTTATTGACAAAGTATTCATCCAAAGTTGAATACTCCATGGTATAGCCAGTCGCCTTGGTTCTCGGAAACACACTATTATATGGCAGAATGAAGTACACTGGAATTTCAGAATCATAAGCCAAGACCTTATCAATCACATGATAGTCTAGTGACTGCATCTGGTGGCCATATTTCTTGATAGTCGCTCCATACTTTTCGAGAAAATGGTCCATCATTTGTGGGCTATCTTTTTTACTGGTTTTAATCTCAATCAGCAATTTTTGGTTTAAAGCATTTGCTCGCCCTAAATAGGCATCAAAACTTGAAATCTTTGTTTGATAACCATTCTCGTAAATATCTGTATTTGTTAATTCATCCAGAGTTAAGTCTTGCGGTGTAGCATTAATTCTTGCAAGCGATTTAAGGTTAGCATCGTGCATCATCACGAACTGACCGTCTTTCGTTTCCTGAACATCCATTTCAATGAGATCTGGTTTTAGTTGAGCTGTCTTTTCCAAAGACTGCACAGTATTTTGAACACCATTTTTATTACTTACTCCTCTGTGCGAAATCACTAAAGGTGTATTGGTATCCGGAGACTCCAAATAGATGTAACCTTCTAAAGCAAAGAAGATACTTGCACACCCCATGACTCCCCACCTCATCAAATGGTCTTTCTTTCGCCTTGGCATGATCTCCAACTCTTCTCCTGTCAGGAAGGAAACAAACTTCACTAGGAAATAAGTCAGAGTCATGTAATGGAGGTTTTTAATCAAGACAAAATTAATCACACCAAGAATCAAGGATTCTTTTTGAGTAAAATTATCCATTACTGCCTGAGCAAAGAGCAAGGGGATTAACAAGACAAAGAAGAAGAGATAGGTTTTAATGATAATGAGTAGGAGATGCCAAGAGAAGAAAAGGACGTTTTTCTTCGTCTTTTGGAGACTATATTTCACACTTTCTCTTACTGTCTTTCTTTCAAAGAGAATCTTAGGAAGGGCAAACATGAAGCGAACAGAAATGTAGAGAAAGATCCAAGCGGATGCTATGATCAACAGCCCTACCAGCCAGTTCTTATCTTCTAGGTATGTAACGATAAAATCAGGGATAATAATCTTATTGAGATAGTAGATTTTTAAAATTTTCCTAATAAAAGGAAAAAGTAGAGCTACATAAAAGAAGACAAAGGCCATCTTACAAAAGCTCAATCGTTTGACAAATAGAAAGCTCTGGTGAAAGACTTTTCTACTATACTCAATCAAGGTTCTCTTTTCATGGTAGAGAAGGTGCCGCGCCCCGATAAACAAAAGACAAATCTGGAAATAGGCGACCAGGAGATTGATTGCAATTAAGATGAGAAAGGCTAAACTGATAAAAGGCGAGCCTTGTATAATCGCCCAAAAGTTATTGTAGGAGATAAACAAATAACCAGTTTGTCTCAGAAGGATGCCAGCAATCCATGAATTTAATGGTAGCCAGACAAACTCAACCATCATAAATATCAAGAAAAATAGAAATAAAATCTTATCTAGGTTATAGTATATCTTCCTAAAACCTAGCTTTTTAGGTTTTTCAGGTTTCATAAGCACTCCTAGTCTAAAAATTGGGATAAATCTAAGCCATCGAAAGGATTATTCATCGAAAAACTACTCTGGTCTTCTATTAATAGCTTTCCGTCATCCGAGTCCAAAAAGGCTTCGTAAACACGCGCCGTCATGCGGGCGTCTTCTAAACTGTTATGAGACTTCCCGTGAAAGCCTAAAAAATTTGCTACAGTTTGTAATTTAAGATTGGCTATGCCGTGTAGATCAGAACTACGGCGTTCAAAAGCCTCCTCATATAGATCAACCTTATACTGGTCACGATAATCAATACCATGCTCCAAAAGAATAGGCAAATCACTCTTAGCCGCATTGTAACCAACGAAAGGTGATTTACCAACAAAGGCCTGAAAGTCTTTTAAAACTTGCTCGACTTTCGGCGCATCTTTCAATGTCTCGGCTGTAATTCCAGTCAAACCATTGATAAAACTCTTTAAAGGTACTGTAGTATGGACATAAGAATCAAAAGCTGCACTTTCTTTACCATCTTGAAAACGGACTGCTGACACTTGAATTAAATGGGTAACCCCTTCGTGTTGATTGAATTCTAAGTCAAAGGCAATATAATCTCTTAATTTTTCCATCTTTTCCCTCAATTTCAACTCGATTTAAAACTATAAATAATAAAAGAAGCCATTAGGTTAGTGAATAACCCAAACAGCTTCTTTATTTTCCTCCAAATAGGCGAGCAAAAAAGCCTTTTTTGGTTGCTTGGACTTCTTCTTTTGCTTGATCCAACTCTAGTTTCAAGGTTTCTTGATCCTTCATAGCTTGAAGAGTTAACTGTTGCTGTTGGTCCAACTGTTTGTCCTTTTCTGCAATCTGACGGTCTTTGATGCGCATCTGCTCATCTTTTTCTGCCAACTGCTGGTCTTTGGCCTTGAGTTGCTCGTACAATCGAAGAATTTCAGCATTTTTCTCATCAACCAATATTTCCATCAGTTCACGTTGTTTGACATCATCACTGACTGGTTCATCTTCAAAAATCGTTTTTTTGTAGATTTCTTCTAGCTTGATCAAGCCACTTCGAGTCACTACAGTTACACCTTTGTCATTTTTTTTCGTGTCCTCTTCTGGAAGCTCTTTGACACGATTGTTGATTGCTTGACGAGAGAGTCCTAGGACCTCTGCAATCTCACTGACGGTCATTTCAATACTCATAATATCCTCTGAAACGTTTTCTAGCTTTTCTTTACTTAAATCTTATCATAAGCTAGATAAACTGTCAAATTTCCACTTAATCCAAAGACTTTAAAAAGGCTAGTAAGACTTGGGCAGAACGACGTCCAGCTTTAATGATAAACTCATCAAATGAGATAGATGCTTCGTGATTGGCATTGTCACTCATGGCACGAATGACTAGGAAAGGTAGGCCAAGAGCCTGAGCCGCCTGAGCAATGGCTGCCCCTTCCATTTCAACTGCTAAAACATCTGGAAAGTGGGACTTGATACTAGTAATCTTATCATCTCCGGCTATAAAACTGTCCCCTGTAGCAATCAAGCCGAGGTGCCAGGTCTGTTCTAACTGAGATAAATTTGTTTGAATTCTAGTGATAAAGTTCTTATCGGATTCAAAGTAAAGAGGTTGACCAGCCATCTGACCATAAGCGTAGCCAAATGCAGTCACATCCACATCATGGTAGACAAGTTTATCCGCAATCACGACATCTCCAACGGCAATCCCTTCTGCAACTGCACCTGCTGATCCTGTATTGATAACGGCATCCACTTGGAAATGGTCAGCTAACACCGCTACACTCATAGCTGACATGACCTTTCCAATCCCACTCTGAACCAGAACAACTTCTGTCTTGCCAACAGTGCCAGTGTAGTAAGTATTTCCGAGGACTTGGACTTCTTGCGTTCTATCTAAATTCTGAGTCAAGTGTAGGAGCTCTTCTGGCATTGCTGCAATGATTCCAATTTTCATTTTATTTCCTTTTCTATTACAAAAGTTTCATCGCCAGCACAAGTAAAATCAAGAGTAGGATGACTGTAAATAAGATTCTGTTTAATTTCGAGTTAAAAACATTTCTCTTGGTATTCTCAATGCGACGGCTCTTATGAATCGTTGGCTCTACTTCGATTGTTAAAGTATCTTGAATAGAATTATAGTCTCTAGAACGTGAATAACCAAAGTTTTGTGAAGAAGTTGATAAAATTTTAGTTTCCTCGTCATCTTGAAGAGGTGGCCCAGAGATTTTCTCCCCACGATTGGCACGTTCGATTATTTCATCTGTTAACAAAGGTTTTCCCATGGGCTACTCCTCTATTTCTTTTGCAATTCCCAGTACTGGATTGCCATAATCGTCTTGGCATCACAGATATGACCAGACTGAATTAAGTTTTTTGCTTCCTCAAGGCTGACCTCTAGAACTTCCAAGGTTTCATCATCATCTTGCGGACGAGGATTTTCCACCTTAGTTAAATCTCTTGCGAGGTAGAGTTTTAATTTTTCATTACAAAAACCAATAGCAGAGTAGAAATCATATAGAAGCTCTAACTTACCCGTATAGGCAACTTCCTCCTCCAATTCACGAAGAGCCGCCGACATGGGATCTGCATTTTCACCAATTTCCAGTTTACCAGCAGGAATTTCATAAGAGATGGCTTCAATAGCTTTTCGGTATTGCTTAACAAGGACGATTTTATCCTCAGCTGTCACAGCTAGAACACATACGCCTCCATTGTGAAAAATCAGATCACGTTGGGCAGTTCCCTTCCCTTCGGGTAGTTCCACCTGATCTTGCACTAGCTTAAAAATAGGACCTTGATAGATTTCCTTCCGGCTAATCGTTTTTTCTTCAAATTCCATGATAGACTCCTACTGATTCTTAGGATGATGAGGCAAACGTAGTGCATATTCATCTTTATTAACTTGACGTCCACGTCCAATAGCAATGGCGTCAGCTGGAACATCTTTTGTAATCGTTGAACCAGCTCCAACTAGTGAATTATCACCAAGTTCCACTGGAGCAATGATGGTTGAGTTTGATCCAACAAAGACATTATTGCCAATGACAGTCTTGTACTTATTCTTCCCGTCGTAGTTAACTGTAATCGTGCCTGCGCCAAAGTTAACATGGCTACCTACTTCACAGTTTCCAATATAGGTCAAATGACCTGCCTTGGTATTTTCACCGATTGAAGATCCTTTTACTTCAACAAAGTTTCCAATGTGAACTTGGGAAGCTAGACTTGAGCCTGGACGAATGTGGGCATAGGGACCGACTGTCACACCATCTGCAACTGTACTTTCCTCAATCATGGAATTCGTAATCACAGCTCCAGCTCCGATAGCGCTATCCACGATATAAGTTCCATTTGTTAAAACAGTTTCCGCCCCAATCTTCGTTTGACCTTTCAAGGTAACGTTGGCTTCGATTTGGACTTCAGGAGCAATCTCGACATCAACATCGATGTAAGTTGCTTCTGGATTGACAAAACTAACACCATTAACCATATGCTTTTGGTTGATATGACGGCGCATCACTGCTTCCGCAGTAGCAAGAGCCACACGGTCGTTTACCCCAAGACTTTCATCAAAATCCTTGAGAGTATAGGCGCCAACCTTCTCACCCGCATTACGGAAAATACCAATCACATCAGTAATATAATACTCACCTTGGGCATTGTTGGTGTTGATGTTTTTAAGAGCCTCAAAAAGACGTTCATTGTCAAATACATAAGTTCCTGTATTGATTTCCTTAATTTGCTTTTCAAAGTCTGTAGCATCTTTCTGCTCAACAATACGAAGAACTTCAGCATTATCGTTACGGACGATACGACCATATCCAAAAGGATCAGCTGCTTCAGCTGTCAAGATCGTCGCCACATTTTTGTGATTGATATGGAAATCCAAGAGGTTTTTCAAGCTTTCACCTGTAATCAGAGGAGTATCTCCAGCGATAACCAATGTGTGGCCTGTACGATTTTGGAGAATAGGCTCTGCCATCATGACAGCATGCCCAGTTCCTAGTTGTTCTGATTGGGTAACAAAGTCTGTCTGACCGGCTAATACTTGCTCAACTAGCTCTGCTTTGTGACCAACTACAGTAACTGTTTTTTCAGGTTGAATAGCACCAACACTACGAAAAACATGTTCCAACATCGAAATTCCTGCTACCTTATGAAGTACCTTTGGAAGATCTGATTTCATGCGAGTACCTTTACCCGCTGCTAAGATAATGGCATAATTTGACATACTATTCTCTTTTCTGTAAAAATTCCCTTATATTATACCATAATTTACTTCCTTAGGAGTAAACAAACAGAGAAATAGGGGAAAACATGCTAGTTCATTCATCTTTTCAACGTTTTCTTTGATTTTTTTATCTATTTACGTTAAACTAATTAGATATGAGAAAAGAGATTCATCCAGCTATTATTTTTAGTCTATTCACCATTGTTATAGCTATTTTAATCTTTAATAAACCAGCTTATGAAGACCATTCGGTCAAGTCAAAAAGCAACACTGCCCAAGTTGAAAACCAGGCCTTGCATAATCTTGATAAACCCATTATTGACATTTCTGGTTGGCAAAGACCGGAGGAGATAAACTACGATATTTTATCTCAAAATATTTCTGGAGTTATTGTTCGTGTGCACAGTGGTACTCAACACACGGAAGCAAATGATGCGGCCTTTATCAACGGGGTCGATAAATCCTATAAAAATCACATTTCAGAATTTCAAAAGCGCAATGTTCCCGTAGCCGTTTATGCTTATCTAGCTGGTACGAACAAAGAAGAAATGGAAAAAGCGGCTGAAGTTTTCTACAATTCTGCTTCTCCATACAATCCTAGTTATTACTGGCTTGACGTTGAGGAAAAAACAATGGCCGATATGAATGACGGAGTCGAAGCTTTTCGGGCTAAACTTGAATCGCTTGGCGCTAAAAATATCGGGATTTACATTGGTGTTTATTTCATGCAAGAACATAGCATCAATACGAAGAATTTCTCGGCCGTCTGGATTCCTTCTTATGGGACAGACTCAGGCTACTTTGAGGCCACACCCAATACTGATTTAGACTATGACCTCCATCAGTATACTTCCAAAGGAAAAATTGCAGGATTTGAACATCACCTAGACATCAATCTCATTTCTACTGATAAGGAAAAAGAAGAAACCTTCAGAAAGCTATTTTTAAGACCATAAAGCAAGTGAAAATCGCAACTTTTTCACTTGCTTTTTCATTTTTTTGCCGTCTGTGTTATAATTGATAAGACAGAGAAAGAAATTTATGAAATTGAGGAGTCTAATATGTTTTCATGGATTGCAAGAGTTATTAAAGGAATCGTCATCGCCTTAGGATTTATCCTACCTGGAATTTCTGGTGGTGTTCTGGCAGCGATTTTGGGAATCTACGAGCGAATGATTGGCTTTCTTGCTCATCCCTTTAAGGATTTTAAAGAGAATGTCCTATACTTTATCCCAGTAGCCATCGGGATGTTGCTAGGTATTGGTTTGTTTTCTTATCCAATCGAGTATCTGCTAGAAAATTACCAAGTCTATGTTTTGTGGAGCTTTGCTGGAGCTATCATCGGTACAGTTCCTAGTCTCCTTAAAGAATCTACTCGAGAATCTGATCGTGATAAGATTGATCTAGTCTGGTTCTGGACTACCTTTATCCTTTCAGGTCTAGGGCTCTACGCGCTAAACTTTGTTGTTGGTTCTCTCAGCGCCAGTTTCGCTAGTTTCATCTTGGCAGGTGTTCTTTTAGCTCTAGGTGTCTTGGTGCCTGGTTTAAGTCCATCAAATCTACTCTTGATTTTAGGACTGTACGCTCCAATGTTAACTGGCTTTAAGATCTTTGATTTATTTGGTACCTTCCTTCCTATCGGGATTGGTGCAGGAGCAACTCTTATTATCTTTTCAAAATTAATGGACCATGCCTTGAACAACTACCACTCCCGTGTTTATCACTTTATTATTGGGATTGTGCTATCAAGCACCCTCTTGATTTTGATTCCAAATGCTGGAAGTGCTGAAAGTATCCAATACACTGGACTTTCCATCGTGAGCTATGTTCTCATCGCCTTCTTCTTTGCACTTGGCATTTGGCTTGGTATCTGGATGAGTCAATTGGAGGATAAGTATAAATAATGGCAAAAAAAGTAAAAATTAAAAAAACTCTTGTCGAGCAAATCTTAACCAAAGCAGGAATTGAGCACACAGGGATTCAAATCAATGCGCTTGAGGGAGAACTTCCTTCGGAATATGATCGAACACATATCTTTAAAACCTTGGCTCTGCTGGGGGACAAGACAGGCCCAATTATCGGAATCGTCCCCATAACAGAACACCTCGCTGAGAAAAAACTAGCAAAGGTTTCTGATAATAAAAAGGTGAGTATGATTCCACAAAAAGACCTAGAAAAAACGACAGGCTATATTCATGGGGCAAATAACCCCGTCGGCATTCGCCAAAAACACAACTATCCTATTTTTATTGATAAAACAGCTTTAGATTTGGACAAAATAATCGTCTCTGCTGGGGAAGTCGGGCATAGTATCATTATTGCTCCACAAGACTTGGCTAGCTTTGTGAAAGCAGATTTTGCAGATATCTTGGAGGAAAACAACTGATGAAACTCTATTTTGTGCGTCACGGCCGAACTATCTGGAATCTTGAAGGACGTTTCCAAGGTGCTGGAGGGGACTCACCTCTTCTTCCTGAGTCTATTGATACCTTAAAGGCGCTCGGTCAATATCTCAGCAATATCCCTTTCGATGAGATTTATTCAAGTGATTTACCAAGAGCGGTCAAATCTGCTAAAATTATCCAAAGTCAACTCCAGATACAATGTCCTTTAAAGGCTATTCCTGACCTGCGTGAATGGCATCTCGGAAAACTAGAGGGATTAAAAATTGCAACATTAGAGGCCATCTACCCACAACAAATCAAGGCTTTTCGTACAAACTTAGCTAAGTTCGATACAAGAATGTTTGAAGCGGAATCCCTCTACTCTACAACTCAACGCACCATTCAATTTATCAAATCTCTGAAGAAGAGTCAGGCTGAGAGAGTTCTAATTGTTGGTCATGGTGCAAATCTCACTGCTAGTCTTCGTACCCTTCTAGGTTATAAAGAGCCCCTTCTTCGAAAAGATGGTGGTTTAGCCAATGCTAGTCTAACAGTTTTAGAAACCAAGGATTTTGAAACCTTCACTCTGGAAAGGTGGAATGACATTTCCTATCAGGGAAAATAATGGAACTTGATCTTAATGGTCAAGTTCTTTTTAGTTTTCAAAGAATATCCGTGAATTTCTTGACTATTTATGATAGAATGGGAGTATCGCAAAAAAGACTCATCGTATCAAATTTTGAGTAAAATTAGGAGGATTTCATGTCTACAGAACATATGGAAGAACTAAATGACCAGCAGATCGTTCGCCGTGAAAAAATGGCTGCGCTCCGTGAACAAGGAATTGATCCTTTCGGTAAACGTTTTGAACGTACTGCTAACTCTCAAGAACTAAAAGACAAATTTGCAGAACTCGATAAAGAACAATTACATGAATTAAACGAAACTGCTACTATCGCTGGACGTTTAGTTAGTAAACGTGGTAAAGGTAAAGTCGGCTTCGCCCATCTTCAAGACCGAGAAGGTCAAATCCAAATCTACGTTCGTAAAGATGCTGTTGGTGAAGAAAACTACGAAATCTTTAAGAAGGCTGACCTCGGTGACTTCCTCGGTGTCGAAGGTGAAGTCATGCGTACAGATATGGGAGAGCTCTCTATCAAGGCAACTCACATTACACACTTGTCTAAAGCACTTCGCCCACTTCCAGAGAAATTCCACGGTTTGACTGACGTTGAAACCATCTATCGTAAACGTTACCTTGACTTGATTTCTAACCGTGAAAGCTTTGAACGTTTTGTCACTCGTTCAAAAATCATCTCTGAAATCCGTCGTTATCTAGACCAAAAAGGTTTCCTTGAAGTGGAAACACCTGTTCTTCATAATGAAGCCGGTGGTGCTGCTGCTCGTCCATTTATCACTCACCACAATGCACAAAACATTGACATGGTGCTTCGTATTGCGACTGAGCTTCACTTGAAACGCCTTATCGTTGGTGGTATGGAACGTGTTTATGAAATTGGCCGTATCTTCCGTAACGAAGGAATGGATGCTACACATAACCCTGAGTTCACTTCTATCGAAGTTTACCAAGCTTATGCGGACTTCCAAGATATCATGGACTTGACGGAAGGTATTATCCAACATGCTGCTAAAGCTGTTAAAGGTGACGGCCCAGTCAACTACCAAGGAACTGAAATCAAAATCAACGAACCATTTAAACGTGTTCACATGGTGGATGCTATCAAAGAAATTACTGGTGTAGATTTCTGGCAAGACATGACTTTGGAAGAAGCCAAAGCTATCGCTGCTGAAAAGAAAGTTCCAGTTGAGAAACACTACACTGAAGTTGGTCACATTATCAATGCTTTCTTTGAAGAATTTGTTGAAGAAACCTTGATCCAACCAACCTTTGTCTATGGGCATCCAGTAGCTGTCTCTCCACTTGCTAAGAAAAATCCTGAAGATGAACGCTTTACTGACCGTTTCGAGCTCTTTATCATGACTAAGGAGTACGGTAATGCCTTTACTGAGTTGAACGACCCAATCGATCAGCTTAGCCGTTTTGAAGCTCAAGCAAAAGCCAAAGAACTTGGTGATGATGAGGCAACAGGTATCGACTACGACTACATCGAGGCTCTTGAATACGGTATGCCACCAACTGGTGGTTTGGGTATCGGTATCGACCGTCTTTGCATGCTCCTCACTGATACAACCACTATCCGTGATGTATTGCTCTTCCCAACAATGAAATAAACCCTTATCCTCTGGTACTTTCCAGAGGATTTTTCGATGCAAAAAGAGACTGAGGAAACACTCAATCTCTTTTCTTATTCTTGATTTTTAACTTGACTGGTGGCTACATCTTCCCCAAACCACTTCTGACTGATTTCCTGAAATTTTCCTTCTTGGTATAGTGATACAAAGGCTTGATTCAGAGCAGCTAGCAAAGTTTTATCAACAGGTCTAACACCCACTGCAAAAGCTTCACTTTCAAATCCAGCTGAAAAGACATTGTAGTCATTTAATATTCCTTCAGACTGGAGATAATAATTGGCATATACCCGGTCAATCAACAAGGCATCAATCCGATCGTTTTTCAAATCAATTAAGGCTTCATTGAAACTTTGGTATTGATTGGCCTTCTGATCTTTCACTCGATTCTTGAGTAGTTCTGATTGTCCTTCAAAATTCAAATAGCCAGAAGATCCTGCCTGGGCCCCTAAAACTTTGTCAGTCATATCCTGAATTGAGTGGATATTTTGAGACTTTTTAGAGACTAAAACTTGTTGATTTTCCATGTAAGGAATGGTAAAAGCAACCTTCTCTTTCCGTTCATCTGTAGCTGTATAGCCATTCCAGATGGCATCAATGGTACCATTTTGTAGCTCGGTTTCTTTCATATCCCAGTCGATGGGTTGAAATTTAATCTGAATTCCTAGCTTTTCAGAGACAGCTTGGGCCAGGTCAATATCAAAGCCTGCATACTGGCCATTCTTTTCCTCAAATCCCATGGGAACAAAGGTATTGTCAAAGCCAATGGTAATGCTTCCCTGTTTTTGATATTTGGCCCAATTATCCTGATTTGGATCACTTGCCTTCTGAGTACAAGCCGTCAGGAAGAAGCTAAAGAACAGAGCAAGTACAAGGGCAATTTTCTTTCTCTTCATAGGCACCTCCTAGTCCTACTTTGGATCAACCTTAAGAATCTGATCAGCAATGTTTTCCGCAAACTGAAGATCGTGGGTCACAACAATCTGAGTCATCCCACGCTCTTTATTTTGAAGGATAAGTTTTTCTACTTCTAATCGCAACTCTGGATCTAAGGCTGATGTAGGCTCATCATATCCAATAATTTCTGGGTTTATCATCATGGCGCGTGCTAAGGCCACCCGTTGTTTTTGCCCACCTGAAAGCGAGAAAGGAAAGGCATCTGCATACCCTGCTAACCCAAGTTGTTCTAACAAACCACGCGCCTTCTTCTCTGCAACTTCCTTCTCCATGCTCATCGTTTTTATGGGCGACAGAGTTAAGTTATCTAGAACTGACAAATGCGGAAAGAGTTGAAAATCTTGGAAAACAAATCCTAGAAGATTTCGCTTTTCTAGTTCGTCTATAGCTAGCGATTCGCCGTTATAGTAGATTTCCCCAGAATCGATGGTTTCCAGTCCAGCTAGCATACGTAATAGGGTTGTCTTTCCGCCTCCTGATGGACCTACGATTGCGAGGATTTGCTTTTCAGGAATTGATAGGCTGAAATTGGTTAAGATTTGTTTGCCAACAAAGGCCTTGTTGATATTTCGTAATTCTAACATAGCAATCCTCCTATCTGTAATAACTGTACTTCTTCTCAAGTTTTTTCGCTACAATGGTTACAAGACCAATCATAACCAAATAAATCGCTCCAGCTAAAAACATAGGCACAAGGCTGGCATCTCGATTGGCTGCTGTACGACTTGCCAAAATCAAATCTGAAATCCCAAGGGCATAAACCAAAGAAGTATCCTTGACCAGACTCATAATTTCATTAAAGACACTCGGTAAGACAATCTTTGTAACCTGAGGAAGGATGATGTAGCGAACTGTATCAAAGGAGCTAAATTTTAACACTTTTGCGGCTTCATACTGCCCTTTTGGAATGGTTTCGATCCCACCACGAAAGATTTCTGCAAAGTAGGCTGCATAGTTCAATACAAAAGCAATCACAGCAGCAGGCAAACGATCTAAACGTATCCCAATACTAGGGAGCACATAGTAAATAAAGATTAATTGCAAAAGCAAGGGAGTTCCTCGCATTACCCAAATATAAAGGTCAATGAGATAATGGAGGGGTTTCCAACGGACTTGCAAAGCAAAGGCAACGACAATACCTAAGGGAATTGAAAAAATTAAAACCAGAGCAAAGACTTGAAGTGTCATACTTGCACCGTTTAACAAACTTGGTAATATCTCAAACATATAAGACATACTGCACCTCCTAAAAATAATTGTTCCTATTATAGCATAAATAAACAATTTAGCAAGAGTTTTTGTAAAAAAATTCCATTTCTCCTAAAAAGACGTATCTGACAAATTGACGGATACGTTCTTTTATAGAGATAACTTTTAAAGTGTTTCTAAGAGTTCTTGCATCTGAACATCATCTGGAACGAGTTTTAAATAGGATTCAACTTGTATCTTGGCCTCTTCAAAATATCCCAATTCACGCAATAGATAGCTATACTGCTCCAGAAACTCAGGATTATCCTTGAGGTCAGACGATAGTTCCTGATAGAGCTCATAGGCCTTATCTAAATCCTCGATTTCCTGGTAAGAACGTGCAATCATCCATCTAGTCAAGAGATTTTCAGGTTCTTGACTTTGGAGAGCAATGATATCTTCATACCGCTCTTGTTCCATATAAATAGTTGTAAGGCGAAGGAAAATTTCTTCTGTATCCTCTGCATCATCCTTAGCAGTAAGGAGAAACTGCTCTGCAGCACTAGGATCATGCAATTCGTACGAGAACTGAGAAGCAGCTAGTAAGAGCCGAGTCTCAAATGGATTTTTCTCCAGCCCTTTTTTAACGATACGAAGGGCCTCTTCCACCTGATGTTCCTTATGCAAGGCTTGACTATAACCATATTCATATCCTTCAAAATCTGGTGAAATGGTATCAATCTGCTTAAAGTAAAGAACAGATTTTTGATACTCTTCTTGGTCAAAGTAAAGACTAGCCAGTTCAAAGGCAGTTTGGTCATCATATTCTAATTCTAAAGCTTTTTCTAAGAATTCTGTTGCAGCTTCAAACTTACCTAACTGGGCATAAGCATAGCCAATTCGCTGATAAGTTGAGACACCCGTTTGCTCATAGATGGAGCGATTGTCTAATTTAGCATAGCCCTGAATGGCTTCCTGATAATTCCCTAACTCGCTATCCAACTCAGCCAAACCAAAAACTAATAAGGCATCATCTGAGTAATTTAAGGCTTCCAGTAACTTTTCACGTGCTACATCTGTCAATCCTTCCAACTGATAGAGGTCTGCCTTCAAGGCCAAGGCCGATACATACCAGTCACTTTCAGGTTTGATTTCCTCAAGGTAAGCAAAGGCTTCCTCAACATTGCCATCCTCGCTAGCAATGCTAGCTAAGTTCAGATTCACTTCTGGAAATTCTGTAACGATATCTTGGTAAATTTCTTTTGCTTGAGGATAAAAGCCAATTCCCTCTAGATAGCTTGCTAGTTCATAGAGAACCTCACTTGAATCTGTTTCAAGGGCTTTGTGAAAATACTGATCTGCTTTGCTTAAATCTTGGTCATCCAAAGCTTGGAGCATGCGTTGACTATTGTTCACTCTTGATTTCCTCCCCTTCTTCTTCATACAAACCGCTGACTTTTTTGTACCAGTTAAAGATAGCTGAGATAACGACCTTAGCAGAGGCATAGACAGGAATTCCCAGCAAAACTCCCCAAATACCAAACATAGACCCTGAAGTTAGGAGAACAAAGAGGACATTGATCGGATGGATATTTAGCTGGCTACCTAAAATAAGCGGAGAAACGAAGCGACCTTCAATCGTTTGTTCAACAATAAAGACAATAATCACTTTCAAAAGCATGACAGGCCCCGCTATCAAGCCCAAAACCAGAGCAGGCAACATCGCTAGAAAACTACCCAGGTAAGGTACTAGATTGAGGATACCAGCCGTAATACCAAGAGTCACAGCATATCTGAGACCAATAATCTTAAAGAAGATAATAAACATAATCGCCACGATAATAGCAACTGTAACCTGTCCTCTAACGTAGTTTGACAACTGTTTATTAACATCTGACAAAACTTGTCCTACTGGTTCCTTTAACTTCGTGGGAATAAACTTGGTCAAATAATCTCGCAAACCTTTCCCATCGCGTAAAAGATAAAAGAGCATGAAAGGTAAGATAATGACCGCTACAATAACCTGGGATACACTGCTGACAAAGGCACTCACCCAGTTAACGGCTTGGGAAGAGATTTTGCTCGCCCACATCGTCGCCTCAGTAGAAATATTCGCAAGAACCTGCTCCAACTGTGGCCTAAAATCATCTGGTAAACGTTTGGTTATAAGATCATTGATCACCTTATCAGCGTCTTCCAGGTATGTCGGCACATTCTTCGCAAAATTTAAGACCTGACGTTGCAGATTTGGAATAGCAACCGCTAGCCCCCAAATGATAAAGAGACCAATTATAACAAAGAGAATACTAATGGCAAGAACACGATTGATTTTGTGTTTCTCCATCCAGTCAACAATCGGATTGAGGAGATAATAAAGTAAACCAGATAAAATAACTGGCAACATGACAACTCCTAGAAAATCTAAAACTGGTAAAAAAATAAAACTAATCTTACTTAGAATGAAAAGGTTCAAGCCCAGTAACAAGGTCACCAAGAATACGGTAATAGCTTTATTATCTAAAAACCACTTGAAGAACCAAGATAGGCTAAAATGTTTCTCTTTATGTTCCATAAATACATCCTTTCTGTCATTCTCTCATTATACCATTTTTAAACTAAAATAACTCTTTTTTAAAGTGCTTACATGAATAGACAAAAAAGAAAAATCTCCTCTATTGAGGAGATTTATTTAATCTTTAATATGACTTGATAGTTGTTTTTGGTATTCTTCGTTTGATTTTGCTTTTTCTTCAGCAAATTTCTTGCGGAATTCTTCCATTTCTTTACTTGTCACAATCTTATCTTGAATCTTCAGATATTTATAACTGTTTTCACCTGTTTTATCACCGACCCAACCATCTGCTCCTGTTCCTGGGACTTTCTTTGTAACAAGCATTTGGGCACCGTCTGAGTGTACAGGAATAACTAGAGCACTATCTGTCAACCATGCTTGAGCTTTAGCATATTTTGAATAGCGTTTTTCGAGATCTGTTTTCTCACTGTTTGCATCATCAAGTAATTCTTTGTATTTATCCAATCCTACTGCCTTAATGGCTGAACTATCTGATCCTGGTGCAATACCAAGTGCTCCAAGAAGAGTTGGTCCAGATGTTGGATCAAATGCATCAAGATAGGTTGATGGATCTGCATAGTCTGGGCTCCATCCACTGTTTGGATTGATATCCCAGTCGATATTGTCTTTTGAAGTTGCAAGAACGGTCATACTTCCCAATTCATCATCAGAAACTTGTTGGATATCAACCACGACATTTTCAACTCCAAGAGCTTCCTCTATTGATTGTTTATACGATTGAGCTTGACGTACAAAATCCGTTTGAGTAGAGGATACTGGCAAGTCCAAATGAATAGGGAACTGAACACCGTCGGCTTGAAGAGTTTTCTTAGCCGCTTCAAGTTTAGTTTTAGCTTTATCTACATTATGAAGTGAATCTTGTGCATCATCCAAGCTAACATCGCTCCAAGCAGTATCCAACTTGTCAAGTTCTGTTTTTGTTACTTGACCAAAAGATTGATCCCCAATTTGAACAAATGTTGGAGGTGTAAAGCTAGTACGTAATTTACGAGGGGCAACTTCATCACCAAATACTTGAGAGACAGCAGCCTTACGATCTGCTCCAAAAGCCAAGGCTTGGCGGAAATCTTTGTTCAACAAAGCTTTCTTAGTAGATGTCTTTTCTTCGTCCGTTGTTTTAGAAGTATGGTTATAGGCTACACGGTCAATATTAGTTGAAATGTAGTAGCTACCTCCTCTTTGTTGACCATACACAATGTTGTCTTTGTATTTTTCTTTGAATCGCTCATAGTTTGCAGAATTCTTAAAGAGCGGAGCTGCTGGGTAGTGTCCTTCATCAAAACCACGACCAAGAGAGTCTGCATCTTGACCATCAAAGAAAGTCAATTTTATATCATCAATGAAGACGTTTCCTTTATCCCAATAGTTTTGGTTTTTCGTCATCTCAATTGAAGATTTCGATGTGAGACCTTTCAGAAGGTAAGGACCATTGTATAGAATACTTGTAACATCAGTAGGTTTACCAAAATCATCCCCTTTAGAGGCTAAAAAGTCTTCATTGATTGGTGCTAAAACACCCATCGTTGTCTTGGAATTCCAGAAAGATTCAGGATTATTAAGCGTATAAACGAGTGTATAATCATCTGTCGCCTTAATTCCAACAGTAGAAAAATCATTTGTTTTCCCGTTAATATAATCATCCAACCCTTTGATTGAATCCTGTACAAGATAGAGGGCTTGTGATTTCTTAGCGACAGCATGTTTCAAACCTGTCACGAAATCCTGAGCCTTTACTTCACCATATTCTTCGCCTTCATTAGTGTACCACTTAATCCCTTTTCGGATTTTATAGGTGTAAGTCAAACCATCTTTAGAAACACTCCAGTCCTCTGCTACAGACGGTACAAGATTTCCATATTGGTCATTCTCAAGCAAACCATCGATGACATTCCCAGTCACCTGTTTGGTACTGGAATTTCCAGAAACTGTGTAGTCCAGAGTTGCAGGATCCGATGAGAAGACATAAGTATAAGTCACAGGTTGGTTGGCATTTTTACCACCAGACGAACAAGCTGCTAGTAGTGCTGAGGACAACACTGCTACTGCAGCCGTTAGAAAAATACGTTTTTTCATAAGGCACTCCTTTAAATCAAATATATGATTATTATATCACTTTGATTTTTGAAAGCAAGGTAAAAACTAAATAAATCTCCCTAAGATGTTTTCTGTAATTTTCAAAAAATGATGAAAGTCAGTTAAGAATTTCATTTTGTGGTATAATAAGTTTATCATTATTAAGAGGTATGGACATGAAAGAAACTGTTTATTTTGGAACTTACACTCGTCGCTTATCTAAAGGGATTTACAAGGCAGATTTTAATACAGAAACAGGTCAGCTTACAAATCTTGAACTCTTTGCTGCTGAACCAAGTCCGACCTACCTTGCCTTTGACAAACAGCAACACTTATACACCGTAGGGAGCCAGGATGGTTTGGGTGGAATCGCTGCTTACAAGACCGACGGCACCTTATTAAATCATGTGGTGGAAGAAGGCGCTCCTCATTGTTATGTGGCAGTAGATGAAAAACGTAGTCTCGTTTACGGAGCCAACTATCATAAGGGGCAAGTCCTGGTTTATAAACGTCAAACGGATGGTAGCCTCATCCAAACGGATCTAGATCAGCATAGTGGACAAGGTCCTCATGAAAATCAAACTTCTCCTCATGTCCACTTTACAGATCTAACACCTGACCAGTATCTCGTCACATGTGATTTAGGTACGGATGAAGTAACGACCTACGATGTTAGTCCAGAAGGAAAACTAAGTAAACTCTATACTTATCATAGCCAAGCTGGAGCAGGGGCTCGCCATATCGTTTTCCATCATCATTATAAGATTGCCTACCTCATCTGTGAACTCAACAGTACCATTGAAGTCTTGATTTACGATGGTGTTGGTGAATTTGAACGCATGCAAGTCATTTCGACTTTGCCAGATGGATATGAGGGATTTAATGCTACTGCTGCCATTCGTCTTTCAAAAGATGGTAAATATCTCTATGCATCAAACCGAGGTCATGATTCCATTGCTGTATTTAGCATCCTAGCTGATGGTAGTCTGGAATTATTAGAAATTGTGCCCAGCCATGGACAAAATCCGCGCGATTTCAATCTTACTCCTGACCAAGAATTTCTAATTGCAGTTCACCAAGATTCAGATAATGCAACCGTCTTTAAACGTAATCCCGAAACTGGTCGATTAGCTGAGCTTTCTAACGATTTCCAAGTTCCCGAAGCCGTTTGCATCACATTTAAACATTAATGTAAAATAAAAATGAACTTGAAACTCAAGTTCATTTTTTTTATAGTTTATTTCCGACATTGATACGGTTAATGGCGCGTTGCAAAGCAACCTTAGCTCGCCGTTCTTGGTCAATCAAGTGTTTATCTTGTGCTTCTTCAATCTCACGTTCAGCACGAAGTTTAGCACGTTGGGCACGGCTGATATCGATATCACGAGCACGTTCTGCTGAGTCTGCTACAATAGTAATAATGTCATTGGCAATCTCGATAATTCCTCCGTTCACTGCAATCCAGTTCACATGAGTATCGTCATCGATTCGTTTTACCTTTACTTCATCAACCGCTAAAACCGCAATCATATTTTCATGTCGTGGCAAGATCCCCATCTCACCATCCAGAGTTCGTACCGATACAAAGCTGGCATGGTGATCATAGACGAGGCCATCTGGTGTCACGATCTGGACAGTTAAATGAGCCATAGATCACCTCTTAAAATCCCATTTTCTCAGCTTTTGCAATCACATCTTCGATTGAACCGACACCACGGAAGGCATCTTCTGGTAGATGGTCATGTTTTCCTTCAAGGATTTCCTTAAAGCCGCGAACTGTTTCCGCTACTGGTACATAAGAACCAGGTTGGCCAGTAAATTGTTCGGCAACGTTAAAGTTTTGAGACAAGAAGAACTGGATACGACGGGCACGAGCAACCAAAGTCTTTTCTTCATCAGAGAGTTCATCCATACCAAGGATAGCAATGATATCTTGCAATTCATGGTAACGTTGAAGGACACGTTTGACCTCAGCAGCAACTGCATAGTGCTCCTCACCAACAATCTCAGGTGCCAAGGCACGAGAGCTTGAAGCTAGAGGGTCAACGGCTGGGTAGATACCCAACTGTACCAACTTACGTTCCAAGTTTGTAGTTGAATCCAAGTGAGCGAAGGCTGTTGCTGGCGCTGGGTCAGTATAGTCATCCGCTGGCACATAGATAGCCTGAATAGAGGTTACAGACCCCTTCTTGGTTGATGTGATACGTTCTTGCAATTGACCCATTTCCGTAGCAAGTGTTGGTTGGTAACCAACGGCTGAAGGCATACGACCCAAAAGGGCAGATACCTCTGAACCAGCTTGAGTGAAACGGAAGATATTATCGATAAAGAGAAGCACATCTTGGCCTTCTACATCACGGAAATATTCGGCGATTGTCAAACCAGTAAGGGCAACACGCATACGTGCTCCAGGTGGTTCATTCATCTGACCAAATACCATGGCTGTTTTCTCGATAACACCTGATTCTTTCATTTCCCAGTAAAGGTCGTTCCCTTCACGAGTACGTTCCCCAACACCAGTAAATACTGAAATACCACCGTGTTCTTGGGCAATATTGTGAATCAATTCTTGAATCAAGACAGTTTTACCAACTCCGGCACCACCGAAAAGTCCAACTTTACCACCTTTTAGGTAAGGGGCAAGAAGGTCGATAACCTTGATCCCTGTTTCCAAGATTTCAGATGAGGTAGACAATTCATCAAAAGTTGGAGCTTTCTTATGAATTGGCTGACGCTCAGCGTCTTCATCGAAAGGAGCATCCAAGTCAATGGTATCTCCCAAAACGTTGAAGACACGTCCCAAAGTTTCTTTACCTACTGGCACAGAGATTGGACGGCCCGTGTCCAAAACTTCCATACCACGAGTCAAACCATCTGTTGATTCCATGGCGATAGTACGAACCATACCATCACCCAACTCCAAGGCTACTTCAAGGACGATTTTTGTTTTTCTTTCGTCATTTTTGTAGACGACAAGTGCATTATTAATCTCAGGAAGTGTTTCACCTGCTGCGAACAAGACGTCAACAACGGGTCCAATAACCTGAGCAATTTTACCTGAACTCATCTCCTTCTCCTATTCTATATAAGATACTGTCGGTTCCTAGTTCACCTAGGTCCTAAGTTCATTTTGATACGAGGGAGGCAAAGCCTTATTCTAAGGCACTAGCCCCCGCTACAATTTCTGTAATTTCTTGTGTAATCGCCGCCTGTCTAGCACGGTTATACTGGATTGTCAAATCATTGATGACTTTCTTGGCATTATCAGTTGCCGTTTGCATGGCTGTCATACCTGCAGCATTCTCAGCTGTCTTGGCATCGATGATAGCCCCGTATATCATACTTTCTGCAAACTGTGGCAACAACTGCTCTAGAATCTCATCACGACTCGTTTCCAACTCAAAGGTCAAGCTATATTCTTCATCCGCTTCATTTGGATCTAAGTCAACGATTGGAAGCATTTGTTCTACACGCATTTGACTTGTGAGAGTATTGACATGATGATTGTAGCAGACGTATAATTCATCAAAAAGTTCGTTTTGGTACATCTCAATCGTTTTTGAAATAATTTTACGAACTTCATCAAAACTAGGTTGATCTGCCAAGCCACGTAGTTCATAGATTGGCTGAATACCACGAGCCTTAAAGAAATCAGCTCCCATCCCACCGATACAGATTATCTCAAAACCTTTACCATCTGGATGGTATTCTTCTTTCAACTCCATAACAGCTTTAAGGATGGAAGCATTATAACCTCCAACCAAGCCACGGTCTGAAGTGATAACGATATAGCCTGTTTTCTTAACTGGGCGACTGATGAGCATCGGATTGGTTGAACCACCTGATCCGTTACCATGCAGAATATCCGTCAAAAGCTTACGAACTTTCTGAGCGTAAACTTGGAAGTTGCGAGCCGCTTCTTCAGAGCGACCTAGTTTAGCAGCCGATACCATTTGCATGGCATTAGTGATTTGACTAGTATTTTTTGTTGAGGCGATTTTTGTTTTAATATCATTTAGAGATACTGCCATCTGACACCTCTATTCTTATTGGAAGCTGGATTGATTGAGAAACTCTGTAATCGCAGCATCCAAGACTGCCTCTTCTGGCAAGTCTTTTGTTTCACGAATAGTTTCCAAAATCTCTGGATGTTGTGCATCAAAGAAATCATGAAACTCTTCCTCAAAACGAACAATGTCATCTACAGGAATCGTATCCAAGAAACCATGTGTCAAAGCATAGAGAATGGTTACTTGTTTCTCAACAGGCAATGGTTTGTGAACTGGTTGTTTCAGAACTTCAACGGTACGACGTCCACGATTTAACTTAGCTTGAGTAGCCGCATCCAGATCAGAACCAAACTTAGTGAAGGCTTCCAACTCACGATATGAAGCAAGGTCAATACGAAGTGTACCAGCAACCTTCTTCATAGCTTTAATTTGTGCAGAACCACCTACACGAGATACAGATGAACCCGCATCGATGGCTGGACGAATACCCGCATTGAAGAGACCATCGCCAAGGAAGATTTGACCATCGGTGATTGAAATCACGTTGGTTGCGATATAAGCAGAGATATCTCCTGCTTGTGTCTCGATAAATGGTAGAGCTGTGATTGAACCACCACCAAGTTCATCAGAAACCTTAGCTGAACGCTCAAGCAAACGGCTATGAAGGTAGAAAACATCCCCAGGGAAGGCTTCACGACCTGGTGGACGACGAAGCAAGAGGGAAAGTTCACGATAAGCGACCGCTTGTTTTGAAAGATCATCATAAACGATCAAAACATGCTTCCCTTGGTACATAAACTCTTCTGCCATAGCAACCCCAGCATAAGGAGCTAGGAAGAGCAATGGAGAAGGTTGTGAAGCAGAAGCTGTCACAACGATTGTGTAGTCCAAGGCACCGTACTGACGAAGTGTTTCAACTTGCGTACGAACAGTTGACTCTTTTTGTCCAATCGCTACATAGATACAGATCATATCTTGACCTTTTTGGTTCAAAATAGCATCAATAGCGATGGTTGTTTTCCCTGTTTGACGGTCACCGATAATCAACTCACGTTGACCACGACCAATCGGAACAAGGGCATCAATAGCTTTCAAACCTGTTTGCAATGGTTCTGATACAGACTTACGTTGCATAACGCCAGGAGCCGGCGCTTCTACTGGACGAGACTTATCAGTATGGATTTCTCCAAGACCGTCAACTGGACGACCAAGTGGATCCACAACACGTCCAATAAGGCTCTCACCAACAGGAACTTCCATGATTTTACCTGTACGACGAATTGTATCGCCTTCACGAATATCTGTAAAGTCACCTAGGATGATAATCCCGACGTCTGTTGACTCCAAGTTTTGCGCCATCCCATAAGAGCCGTTTTCAAAAATCAACAGCTCTCCACTCATGGCATTTTCAAGGCCGTGAGCACGCGCAATTCCGTCCCCGATATAGGTTACAACACCTGTTTCAGATACATCAAAATTGGGTTTGAAATTTTCAATTTGTTGCTTAATTAAAGCGCTGATTTCTTGTGCGTTAATTGCCAAAAGAACACCACTTTCTATTTCAAATTTTCTTTAACAACTCGAAGTTGTTGTTTAATACTCACATCAATTGTCTTGTGATTAGCAAAAATGACAAAACCACCAATGAGTCCTTCATCAATTTGTTCTTTGACGCTCCGCACTTTCAGAGACATTTTTTTCTCTATCAATGGGAGCAGACGTTTCTTCTGTTCATCTGTTAAAGGATGGGCTGAAGAAATCGTGACTACAAAACGATTGGTCTCTTTTTCAAGGCGATTCAAACAATCCGCAATTACTTCATAAAAAAGATTTGCTCTGTGATTGTAAACCAGGACTTGAATAAAGTTTTGCATTAAAGGTGACACAGAGTCTTGAAAGAAACGAACTGTTTTTTCCTTATCTGACTCATCAACTGCCACCTGAGCTAAAAAAGAAGGTAAGCCCGTTTCTTCTGCGACTTGCTTGATTTGATCCAAGTCTGAAAAAATCTGGTCCTCTTCTCCTTTTTCAATCACTAATTGGACAAAAGGCATGCTGTATTTTTCAATTACCTTTGCTGTTTTCTTGTCCATTAGGCTTCTCCTAGCTGATCGATATACTGATCAATGAGTTCCTTATGGGCATGACTATCAAGGTTTTGTGAGATGATTTTCCCAGCTAGGCTAACTGTCAAATCTGCCACCTCGCCCTTAACACTTTGTAAAGCCTCAGCTTTGTTTTGCGCAATTTCTTGGTTAGCTTTTTCTTTCAAGCGACCAGCTTCTAGCTTAGCTTCAGCCAAAATATCTGATTTACTCTTTTCAGCTGTCTCTTTAGCATTTTCAATGATAGTTTTAGCTTCACTACGACTACCTGCTAATTCATCTTCGCGCTTTTGAGCAAGAGTCTCTGCTTTTTGACGAGCTTGTTCAGCGCCATCAATATCAGCAGCAATCTTTTCAGCTCGTTCTTCAAAGATACTTGTCAAGTTTGACCATGCGTATTTTTTGACTAAGACGACCAAAAGGATAAAAGAGCCAGCGATTAAAATAAAGTTACCAATCAATTCACCTACTGTTACGTGCATCATTTACTCCTTTCTACTCTTCATCATTAATTTTATTTCCTAGATACATTGAAGACAAGACTGTGAATACATAGGCCTGAACACAGGAAATAAACACAGAGAATGCCGTCCAGACAAGATTGGTAACAAATGCGACTGGATACCAATAAAGAGCCTGATGAGAAAGAGTAATAAGCAAGCTTGCCATCACTTCTCCGGCAAAGATATTCCCGAACACCCGCAAAGCAAGTGATAGGAAATTCGTGACTTCTTCAAGGAGATTCATCGGTGTCATAAAACCTGGGGTTACAAAACCTTTTAGATATTTTTTAATACCACGACGACGAATTCCTTCAATATGGGTCATCAGGATAATTCCAAATGACAAAGCCAAGTCAAACTGGAGATTTGCAGTTGGCGATGTCCAAAGGTTTGTCCCATCTGTAGTTTGAAGTTTTGCCATCAAACCAAGATTGTTTGCGATAACCATAAAAAGAAATAAACACAAATAAAAGAGTGAGTAATCTTTCATGTACCGAGAACCTATGTTGG
Organism: Streptococcus sp. A69; assembly: GCF_058556195.1. NCBI lineage: Bacteria > Bacillati > Bacillota > Bacilli > Lactobacillales > Streptococcaceae > Streptococcus > Streptococcus sp. A69. The sequence continues at coordinate 350,460 of NZ_JBZUJU010000001.1, forward strand.
GTTCTGTAAATCCGACTACAAAGTCATAGAGATACTCTAGTACATTTTGCTTTCCTTTGGGTTTCACAGTCATATTACGACTTGCCCAATAGATAAAGCCAAAAATCAGTGCCACAGACAACAAAGTCAATGCTGTCAAGGTTAAATCAAAGGTAACAGGACCAATATTGATGGTTGGATTGATACTTTCTTCCATCTAGAATCCTCCCTTTTCCATTTTATACTTCTCTTTATTTGATGATAAATGAAAATACGAGAGTTACAAAGAATGTTCCTTCGATAAAGGCAATCCCCATGATCATCAAACTACGCAATTGTGGGATGATATCTGGTTGGCGTGCTGCAGATTTGAACAAACCGTTCATCAAAAATCCTTCTGCAAGAGATACACCCATACAGGCAAGACATAGACCGAAAAATGTTAAATTCATGATGAATTCTCCTTTTATTTAAAATTTACTTACTTAGTTTAGTCCTAAAATTTGTTTTTGTCAACTTTTTACTTACGTTGAAAGCGTTTCAGATGATTTATTTCTATTTTTATACTACAGTATAGATAAGTTTCTCATTTTATGACGAAATGTGTTTCCACTTTTTCTACATTTTCCGAGATAAATTGAAAAATCCAAGTTTAGAACTTGGATAGATTCAGTTTATTTGAAATAGTAGGAATAGTGTTGTTTACAACTTAGATTAAATGGAGATTTGCAATAAGGGCAGGCTATCTGCTTTTGGTATTCTTGGAAAGTCATTATCCTCTTACAAACCCCACATAAAATCGGTCGATCCTCCGCAAGCGTCAAGGGGTAGGGTGAAAATATATGTGTCTCCATCGCATTGTGACACTGATAGCATGCGTAGTATTTCTTGCATTCATAACACTGGAGTGAAACAATATCCTTTTCGCCATGGTAATGAATACACCTACTTTCATCATCTACCAATAAACCTTGTGTTTGATTCATTCACTTTTCCTTATCTATGCACGAACTGTGACACTTGTCCCGTCTTCCTTATAGAGGTTGATAAGTCCTTCTTTCAGAGCACGGACCATGTCACCTGCTTGCACAGGCTGTGGAACCTTGATGGTCAAGAGTTCCATTGGATTTGGAGCGCGATCGATTTTATTTCCTTTGGCATCGTGAAGATCCTCAATATAGGTCTCAAAATGACGGAAACCTGGACCATAAAACTCAACTTGGTCGCCCTCGTTGATTACGTTCCGTTGACGAATGGTTGCTGTCTGGGTTGCTTCATCATAAGAAACCACCTCAGCGACAAACTTGTACTCAGGAATCTTACGGCGAGCGCCAAATAACTGTTCATTTTCTGTAGGTGTGCTATAGTAGAAACCTGTTGCCAATTCACGTTGGGCAACCTTCCACATCTCATCTACCAGGTCTTGTTTAATAGCTTCAAATTTTTCTGGACTTTCAAGGTAAGCATCCACAGCCGCCTTATAACAGTTGGTTACTGTTGAAACATAGTGGATTGACTTCATACGACCTTCGATTTTTAGACTATCTACACCATTTTCAATCATATCTGGAATATGATCAATCATAGACATGTCAACGGCTGACATCGAAAATTCTTCTGGAATTTCACCTTTAAGACTCTTGCGTTCTTGGCCAAAGGGCATGTCGTAGAGGTCGTATTTCCAACGGCAAGATTGAGAACACCCCCCGCGGTTAGCATCACGCATACTCATGTGGTTTGAAAGCGTACAGCGACCTGAGTAAGAAATACACATAGCACCATGGACAAAGGCCTCAATCTCAACATCTGTACGTTTGCGAATCTCTGCCAATTCTTCCATTGAAACTTCACGAGCCAAAACCACACGAGTTAGACCCAGTTCTTTCCAGAACTCTAGCGTTTCATAGTTGGTCGCACTGGCTTGAGTTGAAAGATGGATTTCAAGACCTGGTGCTTCTGTTGCTGCAATCATGATCAAGGCTGGATCTGATACAATAACTGCCGCAATTCCAATATCACGCAACTTACGGAACCATTCACCAGCACCAGCTTCATTTCCTTCATGCATGACCATATTGGCAGCCACATAAACCTTGGCACCGTATTTAGCGGCGAACTGCACGCCTTCTTCCATCTGTTCAAAGGTAAAGTTTCCAGCACGGCTACGAAGCCCATAGGCTTGACCACCGATAAAGACCGCATCTGCACCATATCGAACAGCTACTTTTAGCTTCTCTAAAGTCCCTGCAGGTGATAAAACCTCAGGACGTTTTAATGTTTTTGTCATTTTTTCTCCTATTTGCAATATAAAAGTTTGACGTTTTTCCTTCTCATTTTATAGTAAATAATGAATAAAATCAAGCCTAGGCAGATTGTTTTGACAATTCTAATCTTCTTAGAAACGAAAAACTAGTCTTCTGAGACTAGTTGTTTTCAAGATAAAATTCAAAACGTTCACCCACATACTGACTCTTAACATATTCAAAAGCTGTCCCATCATCGAGATAGGAAACCTGAGTCAAGGCTAAAATGGCATGCCCTTTTTCGACTTCTAAGTAATGGGCAATCTTTTCCTTAGCCAATCTCGCATAAATGGTCTGTTGGGATTTTCCAATTCGGTAACCATGTTCTTGCAAGGTCTGAAAGAAATGACTGGTTATTTCTTCTTTTTTAAAATTCTTAATAAACTTTTCTGGAATCGAAGCCACTTCATAAACAAGCGGAACTTGATCAGCATACCGAACCCGTTCCATACGGATGATATTATCAGTTGGTGAAATCCCAAGTTTTGCCACTTCCTGCTCGTTGGGAATGGTTCTTCTGTAAGAAATGAGTTGGCTGGAAGGTACTTTCCCCTGAGATTTGACAATCTCCGTAAAACTAGTGGTTCCACGCATTTTTTCTTGAACTCGAGTGCTAGAAACAAAGGTTCCGCTTCCTACACGACGCTCCAAAACTCCCTCCTCAACCAAGAGAGAGATGGCTTGTCGCAAGGTCATCCGGCTAACTTGAAACTGGTCTGCAAGATCCCGTTCACTTGGAAGCCTTTCTCCTATCATCCAACGATGCTCGTCGATATCTTTTTTTATCTGATCGTGGATTTTCATATAAGCTGGTAACATGCTTTTCACTTCTTTTCTTTATTTTCTCTATTGTACCGTATTTAATTAGGAAAAGTCAAACTTTCCTTTGTTTAGTTGGTAATTCGCTCTCATTTGTGATAAAATATTGAAAAAGATATTTCTTTTGAGAAAGGAAAAAGATGAGCAACATTTCAACTGATCTGCAAGATGTCGAAAAAATCATCGTGCTGGACTATGGTAGCCAATACAACCAGCTGATTTCACGCCGTATTCGTGAAATTGGTGTTTTTTCAGAGCTAAAAAGTCACAAAATCTCAGCCGCAGAAGTTCGTGCGATTAACCCTGTAGGGATTATCCTCTCTGGTGGACCAAACTCTGTATACGAAGATGGTTCATTTGATATTGACCCAGAAATTTTTGAACTTGGCATTCCAATTTTAGGAATCTGCTATGGTATGCAACTTTTAACTCATAAACTTGGAGGAAAAGTTGTACCTGCAGGTGATGCTGGTAACCGCGAGTATGGCCAATCACCACTTACCCATACCACTTCTGACCTCTTTGAAGGGACTCCTGAAGAACAGATTGTTTTGATGAGCCATGGCGATGCGGTTACAGAGATTCCAGCTGATTTCGTTCGTACTGGAACTTCTGCTGACTGTCCTTATGCAGCTATTGAAAACCCTGACAAGCACATCTATGGTATCCAATTCCACCCAGAAGTTCGCCATTCTGTATACGGAAATGATATTCTTCGCAACTTTGCCCTTAACATCTGTAAAGCTAAAGGCGACTGGTCAATGGACAACTTTATCGATATGCAGATCAAGAAAATCCGTGAAACTGTAGGTGACAAGCGTGTTCTTCTAGGTCTATCAGGTGGTGTTGACTCTTCTGTTGTTGGAGTTCTTCTCCAAAAAGCAATCGGTGATCAATTAATCTGTATCTTTGTAGACCACGGTCTTCTCCGTAAGGGAGAGGCTGACCAAGTTATGGACATGCTTGGTGGTAAGTTTGGTTTGAATATTGTCAAAGCTGATGCTTCAAAACGTTTCCTTGACAAACTTGCTGGCGTTTCTGACCCTGAACAAAAACGTAAAATCATCGGTAACGAGTTTGTTTATGTCTTTGATGACGAAGCAAGTAAGCTAAAAGATGTGAAATTCCTTGCTCAAGGAACGCTTTACACTGACGTGATTGAGTCTGGTACAGATACTGCTCAAACCATCAAATCACACCACAACGTAGGTGGTCTTCCAGAAGACATGCAGTTTGAATTGATTGAACCATTGAACACTCTTTATAAAGACGAAGTCCGTGCCCTCGGTACAGAGCTTGGTATGCCAGACCACATCGTATGGCGCCAACCATTCCCAGGACCAGGACTCGCTATCCGTGTCATGGGTGAAATCACTGAAGAAAAACTAGAAACTGTTCGTGAGTCTGATGCTATCCTTCGTGAAGAAATCGCTAAAGCTGGTCTGGACCGCGATATCTGGCAATACTTTACTGTCAACACAGGCGTTCGTTCAGTCGGTGTTATGGGTGACGGTCGTACTTACGACTACACGATTGCTATTCGTGCCATCACTTCTATTGATGGTATGACAGCTGACTTTGCTAAGATCCCTTGGGAAGTCCTTCAAAAGATCTCTGTACGTATCGTAAATGAAGTAGATCACGTTAACCGTATCGTCTACGACATTACAAGTAAACCACCTGCAACTGTTGAGTGGGAATAAACCAATCAAACACAAAAGAACTCTGAATCCGATTCAGAGTTCTTTTTAAGGTAAGCACTTCTGCTTTCCTTTTTTATTTGCGTTTTTTCTTCGCTTTTTTCATTTTGTTGGCCATGCGTTTCATAGACTGTTTCATAGCAAATTCGCCTATTTTACCTTTTAGTCCACCACCAAACATCTGACTCATATCTGGCATACCTGCTCCTCCAAGAGCTGACATATCTGGCATGCCGCCTTGTCCCATCATGCCTTCAAGGGCAGACATATCCATTCCTCCCATATTTGGCATATTTTTAGGAAGGTTATTTGGATTGATTCCCATTTGTTTCATCATCTTGTTCATATCACCAGACATGACACCTTGCATGAGCTGTTTGGCCTGGTTAAAGTCCTTGATGAATTTATTGACTTCAACAAAGGTATTTCCAGAACCTGCAGCGATACGACGGCGACGACTTGGATTTAACAAATCAGGATTTTCACGCTCTTCAGGAGTCATAGAAGACACGATGGCACGTTTGCGCGCAATCTGGCGCTCATCCACCTTCATATTTTGAAGGGCAGGGTTGTTAGCCATACCTGGAATCATCTTGAGCAAGTCTTCCATCGGTCCCATGTTTTGCACCTGATCCAATTGATCAATGAAATCATTGAAATCAAAGGTGTTTTCACGCATCTTTTCAGCCATTTCAAGGGCCTTCTGCTCATCGTATTCCTGAGAAGCTTTCTCAATCAAGGTCAGCATATCCCCCATGCCAAGGATACGGCTTGACATACGGTCTGGGTGGAAGGTTTCGATATCTGTAATCTTTTCACCCGTACCAGTGAACTTGATAGGTTTACCAGTGATGTGGCGAACAGACAAAGCCGCACCACCACGAGTATCCCCATCAATCTTGGTAAGGATAACACCAGTCACTTCTAACTGAGCATTAAACTCACGGGCAACATTAGCCGCCTCCTGACCAATCATGGCGTCCACTACAAGTAGAATTTCGTTTGGTTGGGCCAATGCTTTTACGTCACGAAGCTCATTCATGAGAAGTTCATCAATCTGTAAACGACCTGCCGTATCGATCAAGACATAGTCGTTATGATTGGCTTGTGCTTGCTCCAAACCTTGACGAACAATCTCAACAGCTGGAACCTCTGTTCCAAGTGCAAAGACGGGAACATCAATCTGTTGTCCAAGTGTTTTCAGCTGATCAATGGCTGCTGGACGATAAATATCTGCCGCAATCATCAAAGGACGAGCATTTTCTTCCTTCTTGAGTTTATTAGCCAGCTTACCAGCAAATGTCGTTTTACCAGCCCCCTGCAAACCGACCATCATGATAATGGTTGGAATTTTTGGTGACTTGATAATCTCTGCCGTATCGGAACCTAAAACAGCCGTCAGTTCCTCATCAACGATTTTAATAATCTGTTGTGCTGGATTAAGGGTATCAATGACGTCGTGCCCTACTGCACGCTCACGAACCTTCTTGATAAAATCCTTTACAACAGGCAAGGCAACGTCAGCTTCCAGCAAGGCCAAACGAATCTCTTTGGTTGCTTCTTGGACATCAGCCTCAGAAATTTTTCCCTTTTTACGTAGATTTTTAAAGACGTTCTGTAAACGTTCTGTTAAACTTTCAAATGCCATTTTTTTCTCCTATGTTTCATTAATTCGGTGGAAAACGTCCAAAATCTTGTAAACAAACAAGTTCTTCTGGAGTGACTTCTTTCATTATCTCATTTGGATATCCCCAACAGCTAAATCCCTCTTGAAAAGCTCGGGAGATAGAATCAGGTGAGAGGATTTGTAGTCTTATGGGAAAAGGGTCCTCAGCAGCTAATAGTGTACAGGGTATACCTTTGTAGATGACTATACTTCCCACACTTATTCTCTATTATCAATGCTTGTTAAAACTTCTATCTGCTCCTGCAGAAAGTCATCCTTGGGATAACGCTCCAAGATCTGGTCAAAAATCTGACTGCGGACAATGTAGTCCGAATACATGTGCAGTTTCATCTCATAATCTTCTAGAATCTTTTCCGTCCGCTTGATATTATCATAAACAGCTTGACGACTGACACCGAACTCTTCAGCAATCTCAGCAAGACTGTAGTCATCAGCATAGTAGAGTTCAATATAGTTCATCTGCTTGTCTGTCAAAAGCGCAGCATAAAATTCAAAAAGCGCATTCATACGATTGGTTTTTTCGATTTCCATAACCTTTATTATACCAAAAAAACGATTATACTGCTAGAGTAGGAGCACTTTAAATAGATCAAGAACAAAAAAAGAACCTTGCAAGGCAAGATTCTTTTAGTGTCTGACTTAAATAATTGTTCTTCTGGGAACTTAATCGAATTAAGCTTCGATTTCTGTAACCATACCTGAACCAACAGTACGTCCACCCTCACGGATAGAGAATGTAGTACCTTGTTCTACGGCGATTGGGTGGATCAACTCAACGTCGATAGTCACGTTATCACCAGGCATTACCATTTCAGTACCTGCTGGAAGTTCGATTGAACCTGTAACGTCAGTAGTACGGAAGTAGAATTGTGGGCGGTAGTTGTTGAAGAATGGAGTGTGACGTCCACCTTCTTCTTTAGTAAGGATGTAGACTTCACCTTTGAATTTAGTGTGTGGGTTGATTGAACCTGGTTTAGCGATAACTTGTCCACGTTCGATTTCGTCACGTTGAATACCACGAAGAAGTACACCTACGTTATCTCCGGCAAGACCTTCATCAAGTTGTTTACGGAACATTTCAACACCAGTAACAACTGCTTTTTTAGTTTCGTCTTTGATACCAACGATTTCGATTTCGTCGTTGACACGAACAGTACCACGGTCGATACGTCCTGAAGCAACAGTACCACGTCCAGTGATTGAGAATACGTCTTCGACTGGGAGAAGCAATGGTTTATCTGTATCACGTTCTGGTTCTGGGATGTACTCATCAACAGTATCCATCAATTCCATGATGATATCTTCGTATTTAGTATCACCTTCAAGTGCTTTAAGAGCTGAACCTTGGATAACTGGAAGATCGTCACCTGGGAAGTCGTATTCTGACAAGAGGTCACGGATTTCCATTTCAACCAATTCAAGCAATTCTTCGTCGTCTACCAAGTCAACTTTGTTCATGAAGACGATAAGGTGTTTAACACCAACTTGACGTGAAAGAAGGATGTGTTCACGAGTTTGTGGCATTGGTCCGTCAGTTGAAGCTACTACAAGGATAGCTCCGTCCATTTGAGCGGCACCAGTGATCATGTTTTTAACGTAGTCCGCGTGTCCTGGAGCGTCGATGTGAGCATAGTGACGTTTTGCAGTTTCATACTCAACGTGCGCAGTGTTGATAGTGATACCGCGTTCGCGTTCTTCTGGAGCAGCATCGATAGACGCATAGTCTTTAGGTTGGTTAACTGCTGAAGGCAAGCGACGTGCCAAAACAGTTGTGATAGCTGCAGTCAAAGTAGTTTTACCGTGGTCAACGTGTCCGATAGTACCAATGTTAACGTGTGGTTTACTACGATCGTATTTTTCTTTTGCCATTTGAGTAAAAGCCTCCAATAAAATATATTTTATAGATAGACAGTAGGCAATACAGTCTAACTTTCCTTACTATTTTATCAAATTTCTGCTAAATTGCAAGTGTTTTACACATATTTTATGAATTAATCTGAATCTTACAAAGTGCTGTTCTTCTGCTTCTTTATACAATTCAAGCTTATTTCATTCTAGCGGTATTATGCTCACAAAAAAATCAGGTTCCCCTGATTCTAAATGGATTCTGATTTTTCCAGTTCTTTAGCTTCCTTATGATTTTCATATAATTTCGCCAAGAACTTAGTGATTTCTTTGAGAATAGAGTAGGTTGGCACTGCTACAATCATCCCTATGACGCCGTAGATATTACTTGACAGTAAGAGGAGCACCAAAATCGTAATCGGATGCACTTTCATAACCCCTCCAACGATACGTGGATAGAGAACATTTCCATCGATTTGCTGAATAATAAGCATATAAGCAACCGCAATCAACATACGATGAGGATCCGTGAACACATTGGCAATCACCATTGGAATCAAGCCAATACTTGGACCAACATAAGGAATTAAATTTGCGATTCCAGAGAAAATAGCAAAAACAAGAGCGTACTTTAATCCGATAACGCTATAACCAATATAGGCTAAACATCCGATAATAACAGCATCAATCGCAATTCCACTGATATAGCGCGCTATGGTTGTATTGAGATTGGTTAAAAGGCTAGAAAGATTCAATTTGTCATGTTTTAAGACAGTACGTTCCAACATTGGTAGCAACTTATGACCATCCAACAAGAAATAAATCAAGAATACAGGGGTCATAATGAGAATCAAAACTGTACTAAACAAGGCTGAAAGAACGCTTCCTAAACTATTGCTAACGCTATTAAGGATATTCTGGAGGATATCCACATAGGAGAGGTTAAGTTGTTGAATGGTTTGTTGAATATCTATATTTTGGAAGACTGGATTCATGGACAAATCAATGATTAAATCTTGTAGTCTACTATAGATATTTTGACTAGAAATAATCAAGCTAGTCAACTGATTAATCAGAATCGGTAAGAGATAAACAACGCCTACAACGATAGCACCAATTAAAGCACAGAGAGTGACCAAGACACCAATTAGACGATTAATCTTACATCTCTTTTCCAAAAAGGTAACGATTGGATTGGTAATGTAGTAAAAAAATCCACCTAACAAAAATGGAATCATGATGGTATTCACAACTGTCACGAAGGGAGTAATGATGGCTCCCATCTCTCTCCAAAGATAGAAAATCAGTGTTAATAATAAAATTTCAGCTGTCCAAAAAAATAATTTGTTTCTACGGAACATAGGCATCCTCCTCTATTTATTTTATCATATTTCTTCAAAAGATAAGATGGCTTTAGTATAAAATCGAGAATATTTTTTTTCTTTATGATAAAATAAAGCTAATATGAAAAAAATAATTTTATCTTTTATAACACTTTTTGTTTTTGGAACAGTTTCTACTGTTTCTGCTCAGGAGTTTGACGTTGCTGCTAAACATGCCATTGCTGTCGAGGCTACAACCGGAAAAATCCTCTACGAGAAAGATGCAAATCAGCCTGTAGAAATTGCTTCTATTACGAAACTGGTTACAGTCTATTTGGTCTATGAGGCCTTGGAACAAGGAACCATCAGCCTATCTACACCTGTCGATATTTCGGACTATCCTTACAAACTTACAACCAATTCTGAGGCGAGTAACGTCCCTATGGAAGCTCGAAATTATACTGTTGAACAACTATTAGAGGCTACAATGGTATCCAGTGCAAACAGCGCTGCGATTGCACTAGCAGAAAAGATTGCTGGTTCTGAGAAAGACTTTGTAGACAAGATGAGGGCTAAACTTCTTGAATGGGGAATTCAAGATGCAACTATTGTAAACACTACTGGTTTAAATAATGAGACCCTTGGCGATAATATCTATCCTGGTTCTAAAAAAGACGATGAAAACAAGTTGAGTGCTTACGACGTTGCAATAGTCGCTCGTAACCTCATCCGAGATTATCCTCAAGTTTTGGAAATCACCAAAAAACCAACTTCTACCTTTGCAGGACTTGAAATCCACTCAACCAACTATATGTTGGAGGGAATGCCTGCCTATCGTGGTGGAATTGATGGACTAAAGACAGGTACTACTGATAAAGCTGGTGCTTCATTCGTTGGAACAACTGTTGAGAAAGGGATGCGTATTATTACGGTTGTTTTAAATGCAGACCAACAAGATACCAACCCTTATGCACGTTTTACTGCTACTTCTGCACTTTTAGATTATATTTCTGCAAACTTTGCCTTAAAAACTGTCGTTCAGAAAGGTGAAGCATACAATGATAGTAAAGTAACAGTTCTTGATGGTAAAGAAGATAATGTGACAGCTGTCGCTAAGTCAGATATTTCAGTTGTCCAACGAGTTGGAAGCGGAACTACATCAGCTCTTCAATTCACACCAAAATCAAGATCAGAAACTGCTCCTTTGGAAGAAGGAAAGGTTGTCGGTAGCCTAACCTATGATGACCAGGACTTGATTGGTCAAGGCTACCTCACTTCTGAAAAACCATCTTTTGAAATGGTTTCTGAAAAGAAAGTAGAAAAAGCCTTCTTTTTGAAGGTTTGGTGGAATCAATTTATCCGCTTTATCAATGAAAAACTATAAAAAAATCGCGAAGAATCGCGATTTTTTCTTTATTTTATTTCATTTCTTTAAACGCTGCTTCTGCATCAGCATTGCTAATAGCACCAAATTGGATTTTTCCGATTTTACCCTGACTGTCAATCAAGTATTCCGTTGGAATACTACGAATTTGGTAGGCTTGGAAGGTAGTTGCTTGCGTATCATATAAAACTGGTATATCCTTGTAGCCTTGTTCTTGGTACCATTTTGGAAAGTCTTGAACTGTTTTTTCACCTTGGAGACCTGGTGCAATGACACTCAAGATTTCAAAGTCTCGATCTTGTTTGGCAGCTAATTCCATCAACTCAGGCATGCTTTTTTTACATGGTCCACACCAAGAAGCCCAGAATTTCAAATAGACCTTTTTCCCTTTGTAGTCTGATAACTTCACTTCTTTGCCATCCATAGACTGCAAGGTAAAGTCTGGCGCATCCTTACCGACTGCGATTTGTTGTACAGCAGGTTGTTTTGGACTGCTTGTCTGTCTGGTTTCTTTTTCACCACAGGCAATCAACAAGAATAGAGACATGAGGCTCAATCCAGCAAAAATAACTTTTTTCATTTTTTCTCCTTTTATCCAAGAATTCCTGACAAGGCATTTAACTGCCCTAGCATTAATAATAATCCCATCAAAATAATCAAAGCTCCCCCGATTTTCTTTAGTATGATCATATGGGGTTTTAATTTACTAAAGTAGGGCATAATCCAGCCCGAAGCCAAGGCCAAAACAATGAAAGGAAGGGCCATTCCCAATGTGTATACTAATGTTAACACGGCTCCTTGCCAAGCACCATTGCCACCGGAAGCTGCTAGGGCCAAGACCGAACTCAAAACTGGTCCGATACAAGGGGTCCAACCAAAACTAAAGGTTATCCCAAGTAAAAAGGCTGACAGATAGTGATTAGGTTTTGATTGTTTGAAGGTGACTGTCTTTTGAACCTCCAGTTTATTGAAATGCAAAATTTCCATCTGGTGAAGGCCCAAGAGGATAATGACTGCTCCCATAACATAACGAAACCAGTCTGCATAGAGCATGTGCCCTAGGAATCCAGCTCCAAATCCTAAAATAAAGAAAATAAGGGAGATTCCAGCAATAAAGTACAAGGTTCGAATTAAACCTGACCATGCAACGTCTCTTCCAAAAAAGCGAAAGCTTTTCGAATTTCCCTGATCATCCAGTAAAATACCAGCATAGACTGGTAGCAAAGGAAAGATGCAGGGTGAAAAGAAGGACAGGATACCTGCTAAAAAAACGGATACTAGAAATATAATCGACTCCAACGAATTACCTACTTCCTCAAAATTCTAATCCTATTTTACTACAAAAGAATAAATTTGTAAGAAGTCTGCTACGCTTATTTATTTTGACTAAATATGACACAAAAAAAGGAGCTAAGCTCCCTTTATTTTAATACGTTCCTTCTTCACCTTGACTAGTCAAGATAACAGGGCCGTCTTTGGTAATCACGAACTGATGTTCATATTGGCAAGACAGGCCGCCATCTATAGTCTTATGAGCCCAGCCAGTCTTCATATCTGTATCAATTTCCCAGTCACCAGTATTAATCATGGGTTCAATAGTTAGTACCATTCCTTCACGGAGACGGAGCCCACGGCCTGCTATACCGTAGTTAGGAACCATTGGCTCTTCGTGCATAGTTGGACCAACACCATGACCAACCAAATCACGTACGACACCATAACCGCGACTTTCAGCGTATTCTTGAATGGCTGCACCAATATCACCGATGCGATTGCCAACAACTGCTTTCTCAATCCCTATATACATAGCTTTCTTGGTCACGTCCATCAAGTTTTTCACTTCTTCAGACGGTGTACCAACCGCATAAGCCCAACATGAGTCAGCTAAACCACCATTATAACTTTGGGTGTATTTTTTCATTTGCTCAACATTGTTGAAGTTGAGTTTAGATACATTGAGGTCAGATTTGGCAATCGGACCACCCAGTACCATGTCAACCTTGAGCAAATCGCCATCTTTCAAGATGTAATGACGTGGAAAAGCATGAGCAACTTCGTCGTTGAGAGAACAACAGGTAGCGTATGGGTAATCCATGACTGCGCCATCCACGCCAATCTGTAGAGGAAGAAAATTCTCCTCTTTGCAACGTCGACGAACATACTCTTCGACTTCCCACATATCTACGCCTGGCTTAATCAAATCACGTAAGCCGATATGGATACTTGCTAAGAAATCACCAGCCTTGTCCATGGCTTCGATTTCACGTGCTGATTTTAAAGTTATCATTTTTTCTCCTAGATTCTAATTAATTTTAACCGTAACATTTGCTTTTGAAACAATCTGATGCCCATGATAAATATCATAATCAATAATAGCTGAACGTCTCGTGTGGTGAATAATCCGAGCCTGAATCCGCAAAGTATCATCTATCTGCACAGCCTGCAAGAAATAAATCAACATCTGTTCAATGATGAGATTACGTCCACTATTGACAACGAGGTCTTGGGTCATATGGTTGAGGATTTCAGCCAAGACTCCATTAGCAAGGACCCCATTTTTCTCCAGCATGAAGGGCTCAACAGTAATAACGACTTCATCATGATGATAAGACAGTTTTTGCCCGATTTGCTCTGAGAAGGTCGGCAAAGCTGAAACCTGAGAACGACTCATCTTTTCCATGACATCTCGTCGTGTTACGACACCGAGCAAGGTTTGGTTACTTCTGACAACGGGAACCATCTCAAAGTCTTCTGCGATCATCCGTTGACTAACATTGGCAATATTGGTCGCTAAGCCTGTTACAAAGATACTACGTGTCATCACCTTGTCAATCGTTGTGCTGGGGGATTTATCTCCTGCGTCACGCATAGTAACAACCCCAACAACCACTTGGTGTTGGTTAATGACTGGGAAACGGCTGCTTCTGTTCTTACGTACCAAGTCCAGGTAGTCTTTGACTGTATCCGTTTCTCTCAAAAAGCCATACTCATGATTCGGACGATAGAGCTTTTCGACTGTTAAAATGTCTGTTTTGATTTGAACATTTGAGAGAGCTTTGTTAATCATGGTTGCGACTGTAAAGGTATCATGCTTACTTCTCAGAACTGGGATACCTTTTTTATTGGCAAGAGTCAATACATCATCTTGGACATGGAAACCACCAGTTACAAGGACTGCATTTTCATTTTCAAGTGCTAAAAGTTGAATACGAGTACGGTCACCTACAATCAAAAGTCCCCCATCATGGAGATAAGAGAGGATATTCTGCTCAGTCATGGCGCCAATGGAGAATTTACTAAACTCTCTCTCTAACCCTTCCTGACCTGCTAAAACCTCGGAACTAGTCACTTCTGCAATTTCTGCATAGGTTAGTCGCTCAATAGCTACTTTCTTTGACTTGACACGTATGGTTCCACTGCGGGGGCGAGTTTCAACAATTCCTCGATTTTCAGCTTCTTTGATAGCCCGATAGGCGGTTCCATCACTAACACCTAGGTGATTTGAAATACTTCGAACACTAACTCTCTTCCCAATTGGTAACTCTTCCAGATAAGACAAAATTTCCTGGTGTTTACTCATTGAAATCTCCTTTTACGTAACGAAATTCAAGATAGTCCCTCATTTTTCGTGTATAGCGATCGCTCCCCTTAAACTGTCGGAAGAGACTAAATCCTGATTTTAAGGCTACTTTTTGGCTAGCTTGATTCTCCAGATGAGTGATGATGGATAATTGTTTTAAACCAAATTCTTCAAAGGAAAGCTGACAAAGTTTGGTAACTACTTCTGTCATATAACCTTGTGACCAAGAATCTTTTTTTAAGAAATAACCAATTTCTGCTTCTTTTTTGATTTCATCAATCTTTTCAAATTTAATAGAGCCAATCATTTCCTGATTTCCTTGGAGACAAATTGCCCAAACTCCTAGAGGAGCCTTCATAAAATAGTTGGCAAGCGCGTATTGACTTTCTTCTAAACTTGATTGACTAGGAAAAATAAACTGCAAATTTTCAGGATTGGAAGCAATCTCGTAAAATGCTTGACTGTCACTAAAAAAGAAAGGACGCAAATACAAGCGCTCCGTTTCAAAAAAAGAAAACATTGCTAATTTGGTCCAAATATTCATAATCACCTCAACGGTTTAGTCTTCAACGAGTGTAATATCCGCTCCGAGACTACGTAATTTCTCAATAATATCTGAGTAGCCACGCAAGATAAACTCAATATTTGTAATTTCAGTTTTACCTTCAGCCATCAAGCCAGCGATGACAAGTGCAGCACCAGCTCGCAAGTCTGTAGCTTTTACGCTTGCCCCGTGCAATCTACGACCACCGTTGTAGATAATGTGATCATTTGTAGTCGTAATATCCGCATCCATTTTTGCTAATTCAAAAACATGGTTAACACGTTTTTCATAAATCGTATCAATAATGGTTCCACGACCTTGAGCAGTCAGCAATAGCGGAGTTATAGGCTGTTGCAAATCGGTTGCAAATCCAGGATAAGGAGCTGTTTTGATATTGATGGCCTTCAAATCAGACTGTTCTTCAACGAAGATACTGTCTTCTGAGACCGTCATATGAACGCCCATTTCCTCTAGTTTGGCGATAAAACCTTCTAAGTGCTCATAGAGAACGTTGTTAATGCGAATTCCTTTTCCTACCGCTGCAGCAAGTGAAATATAGGTTCCAGCTTCGATACGGTCTGGAATGACTTGGTGACGCGTTCCATGAAGTTTCTCAACACCATCAATAATGATAATATCAGTCCCTGCACCACGAATGTGAGCGCCCATATTGTTCAAAAGGGTAGCAACATCGATAATTTCCGGTTCACGAGCCGCATTTTCAATGACAGTACGCCCCTTAGCTTTGACCGCAGCAATCATGGTGTTAATAGTTGCACCAACGCTGACGGTATCCATGTAAATACTTGCGCCATGAAGTCCCTTACCTTGGGCAGATAAATTCATATTATCTCCCTCATAGCTGACCTTAGCACCCATGGCCTCAAAGGCTTTTAAGTGAAGATCAATCGGACGAGGCCCCAGATCACATCCACCAGGAAGTCCAACTGTAGCTTCACCAAATCGACCTAAAAGACTTCCGTAGAAATAATAAGAAGCACGCAAGCTATTAATCTTACCATAAGGCATAGGAATGTTTTGAACGCCTCTTGGATCAATCTCCAAGACATCGTCATAACGCTTAACAGTTGCCCCCATAATCTCCATGATTTCGACAAGACTAGCAACGTCTGAAATATCTGGAACACAATCTAAAGTGACAATATCATCTGATAAGATAATAGCTGGAATAAGTGCTACAACACTATTTTTAGCACCACTAATGGTGATCTCACCTTGCAATGGACGTCCACCATTGATGACAATTTTTCTCATGTTTTACTCTTTCAAAATTTACTAAAAAGGTCTTTTCGTTCTATTATACCACAATTTTCAATTTTTTCCCATTCCTATTGATTAAACATTCCATTTCGATAAAAAAACCTATCATTCAAGCTGAACAGCTTGAATGATAGGTTTTAATGTTAGATTAACGTACTGTACGGATGCGCATTGTGTTTGTACGAACAGCTTCTCCAACTGGTACACCTGCAACGATAACGATATCGTCACCAGATTGTACAAGACCTGCTTCAACTGCTTTACGTTCAGCAATTTCGAACATATCGTCAGTTGATGATGGAGCATCTGTCAACATTGGGATAACACCCCAGTTCAACATCAATCCACGTTCTGTCAATTCGTCAAATGTCAATGCCAAGATATCAGCATTTGGACGGTATTTAGAAATCAAACGTGCTGTGTGACCTGTCTTAGTAAGAGTTACAACCAATTTGATATCCATTGAGTTAGTAGCGTCTTTAACAGCTGAAGCCATAACTTCTGTCTTAGAGTTACGTTCGAAAGTATCTGAGTTCAAACGTCCGTATTCGTTAAGAAGAGTTTGTGCGTTCTTGTCAATTGTAGCCATTGTTGTTACTGACTCAAGTGGGTATTTACCATTTGCAGACTCACCTGAAAGCATTGTTGCGTCAGTTCCGTCGATAACAGCGTTAAATACGTCTGATACTTCTGAACGAGTTGCACGTGGTTTTTCAGTCATTGTTTCAAGCATGTTTGTTGCTGTGATAACAACTTTACCAGCTGCATTTACTTTTGTGATGATCATTTTTTGGTAAACTGGAACCATTTCGAATGGTACTTCGATACCCATGTCACCACGAGCAATCATGATACCGTCAGCAGCTTCAATGATTTCATCCAAGTTGTCGATACCTTGTTGGTTTTCGATTTTAGCGAACAATTGAACGTGACCATTACCAGTTTCTTCACAGATTGCACGAACTTCGTTTACGTCTTTTGCAGTACGGACGAATGAAATCGCGATGAAGTTAATACCTTGTTCAAGACCAAAGCGGATGTCAGCGTTGTCACGCTCAGCAAGTGCTGGGAAAGGAATCTTAGTATTCGGGATGTTTACACCTTTTTGCTTAGCAATGATGCCGTCATTTTCAACTTCTACTTCAAATTCACGAGTTGAGTCATCCTTACCAATTACGCGAAGTCCAAGTTTTCCGTCATCAACAAGCACTTGTTTTCCAATCTCAACGTCATCATAGATGTCAAGAGCACCAGCAACGTTTAAAGCAATCACATCGCGAGTTGATTTGATTCCTTGTTTAGTTGCAACACGGATTTTTTCACCAGTTTTGTATGAGTACTCTTTAGCTTCACCTTCGAACAATTCAGTACGGATTTCTGGTCCTTTAGTATCAAGAAGGAAACCAACTTTTTTACCTGCAAGTTTTTCTGCAAGTTTAACAGTTGCCATACGTTCACCTTGTTCTTGGTGGTCACCGTGTGAGAAGTTGAAACGGAAAGTGTTGGCTCCCGCTTCAATCAATTTAGCAATGTTTTTTGCTGAAGCTTCAACGTCAAGTTTTTCACCCCAGTATCCGTCATCACCGAATTTCTTTCCACCACGGATTTCAACCGCAGGACCCAAAGTTGCAACGATTTTTACACGTTTATTCATGATTTGTGACTCCTTTATATAATTTGACCTTTTATGGTCATTTTACCAGATTAGTTAAAGTTGATTATGACAAGCTCTTGTTCAAGCTAGCAAGTTCAAGGTCAGCTTTGTGAGGGTTGTTAACAACGATTTTGCCATCAGCTGTTAGGCTGAACAAGGCTCCTTCTTCTGCTGTTCCAAGAATTGGGTTTTCAACCATTTTTTCGTTACGGATACCAACAGCGACACCACCGATTCCTTGTTTGAGAAGTTTAACAGCGTGTGCTCCCATACGTGACGCTAATACACGGTCACGAGCGGTTGGTGAACCACCACGTTGGATATGTCCAAGCTCAGTCACACGAAGGTCACTAGTATCTCCTGCTTCCTTGAGTTTCTTACCGAATTCATCGGCTGACATAACCCCCTCGGCCAAAACGATGATGTTGTGTTTTTTACCGCATTCATAACCAGCTTTGATACTAGCTACGATATCTTCCATCTTGAAGCCTTCTTCGGGGATAATGATTTCATCAGCACCAGTTGCAATACCTGCCCAAAGTGCGATATCACCAGCATTACGTCCCATTACTTCAACAACGAAAGTACGACGGTGACTTGATGATGTATCACGAATCTTATCGATTGCATCCATTGCAGTAGTAACTGCAGTATCAAATCCGATTGTGAAGTCAGTACCTACGATATCGTTATCAATTGTACCTGGAAGTCCGATAGCAGGGAATCCATGCTCAGTCAAGCGCATAGCTCCGTGATAAGAACCATCACCACCGATAACAACGACACCTTCGATACCGTGTTTTTTCAACTGCTCAATCCCTTTAAGTTGGCCTTCAAGTTGTGCAAACTCAGGGTAACGAGCAGAGTGAAGGAAAGTACCACCACGGGAAATGATGTCTCCTACTGAAGCAGCATCAAGTGGATAAATTTCGCCGGCAACCATACCTGCATACCCATCATAGATACCAAAAACTTCCATTCCTTCTGAGATTGCTTGGCGAACTACTGCACGGATGGCAGCATTCATACCAGGGGCATCTCCACCACTGGTCAAAACAGCAATACGTTTCATTTGGTTTTTGCTCCTTTTCCTTTTAACATTCTTACTGATTATACCACATTTAAATCGAAAATTCTTCTATTTTTTGTATTTTTAGCGATAAATCGTTTTCATGGTGATTTCCTTTAATTTCTCCTGTAAGGCAAGCTCTTTTTTTACAAAATGCCGTGTAGAAACAACTGTTTTTTGCTCCTCTTCATACCTGATAATCACAGGAATTGGGCCTTTGTATTGTTCTAGGATATTTGAAATCTCTTTATCGTATTCATGATTTTTAACTTGAATCCAGAATCGTTCCGCCACTGCTTCTTTCAAATCTTGTGCAATCATTTGCAGACGACCATCTCGAGATTGAACTTTGCCATTGATGTAGTAAAATTTCCCTTCGGATAAAATGGAAGCAAATTTTCTATACTGGTCTGAAAATATAGTTACATCCAACCGAGACTTACTATCATGTACCTGTAGAAAGGCCATACTCTCACCTTTCTTGGTTCGAATCACTTTAATCTTTTGAACTTCAACTAGGAGAGTGGCTTGAGCTCCCTCGGTTAGATTAGTGATTGGAGTGGTCGGATATAGGGCGTGTTTGGCAAGAGTTTGGAGTGGATGGGGACTGATACCTACCCCAATCAGTACCTGCTCTTTGTAAAATTTCTCTGCCTCAGTAAAATCATCAGCTTCAGTCCAACTATAATTTGTATCCGCAAAGAGTCCACCTAACTCCTCAACAAAGACAAATAAGTTTGGTAGGTTCACTAAGATTTTCTGGCGATTCTTGTCAAATTCATCAAAAAGCCCTAGTTCAACCAAAGGAGTCAAAAGCGACAGTTTCTTGTAATTCTTGGGAAGACGTGTGACGAAATCTTCAATGCTTGAGAAAGGACGATTTTCGATGATCCAGTAAGACAAATCTCTTGGCATTCCCTTAATGGCTTTTAAGCCAAGATAGATTTTCTTCTGAGCAATCTTATCATGATAGGGAATGCTATTGATTGCTAACGGGGCTACTTCAAAGCCCATCTGCAATGCATCTACAATATAATCACTGCTAGAATAATTCAACATAACTTGAAAGAAAATAGCAGGATAATGTGTCTTGAAATAAGCTAGCTGGAAAGCCAGCGCTGAGTAGGCATAGGCGTGGGATCTGTTAAATCCGTAGCCCGCAAACTTTTCCATCACTGCAAAAACTTGGTTGGCTTTTTCTTCTGTATGCCCAAGTTTCATAGCTCCTGTGATAAAATCTTCCTTCATTAAATGCATCTCTTTAGCATTTTTCTTACCCATGGCTCGTCTGAGGATGTCAGCTTTACCAAGACTAAAGCCTCCAAATCGCTGAGCTACCTGCATGACTTGCTCTTGATAGAGCATGATACCGTAGGTTGATGATAGGATGTCCTCCAATGCGGGATCCAGCACCGTCACCTTTTCTTTACCATGCTTGCGAGCCACAAAATTATCAATATAATCACTAGCCCCTGGTCTGTTGAGAGATGTCGTTGCTACCACTTCTTCGAAGACTTGTGGTTGAACTCGTTTCAAGAGTCGAATGGCACCAGGTTGTTCAAATTGGAAAATACCTTTCGTATTTCCAGCTGCAAAGAGAGCTAAAGTTTCACTGTCTTCCAGATCAATCTCTTCGATTTTTAGATGAACACCCTTTGACTCCGCAAGCAATTCCTGCATTTTTTGGACAAAAGTCAGGTTACGTAAACCGAGGAAATCCATTTTTAGAAGTCCATTGGCTTCAACACCATGAGCATCATACTGAGTGATGAGCATATCCTCACCATATTTTAGAGGAATGTAGTCCGTCAAGTCTTGGTCACTCATAACGACCCCAGCTGCATGGATAGAGGTCTGACGAGGATAACCTTCAATCTTTCGAGCAATCTCAAAAGCTTTTTGATATTCCATTTTGCTATTGATGACCTGCCTAAACTGTAAATTCTTTTCATAGGCTGTCGTTAGCGTATCTCGAAAACTGATTTTTTTCGTAATATTGGTTAATTCGTACTCTGGAACACCATAACGTTTGAAAACATCACGAATTGCCTGTTTTGCTCCAAAAGTCGAATAGGTAACAATCTGTGCCACATGTTGACTACCATACCGATCACGAACATAGCGAATGAACTCCTGCCTATAAAGGTCAGGGATGTCGATATCGATATCGGGCATGGTGTAACGCTCGCGATTCAAAAAGCGTTCGAAAATCAGGTTCTTTTCAACCGGGTCAATTCCTGTAATATCCAGTGAGTAAGCTACCAGACTACCAACCGCAGAACCACGCCCCATACCCATATAGTAGCCTTGGGAACGTCCAAAACGGAGCAAATCCCAAACTACAAGGAAATAGTCGTCAAAGCCCATATCATGAATCACAGCTAATTCCTCATTCAGTCGGTCACGATAGATAGCTGAGGTTAGCCCCTTGTCACTCAAGCCTTGTTCAGCCCTCTCTCGAAGTTCTTCTACTGCTGGTCTTTCAGGATTAAAGCGAGGGAGTTTTAAACTTGGGTCGATTTGATAGCTTACATTCTCTATCAGACCTTGGAGATTGGCAAGTGCCTGAGGGAAGCGATTTTTAAACCGTGCTTCCAAGTCTGAGGCAGGTAAAAAAATCCCCTGTTGTGAATGTACATCCACTTCTCTCAGGCTGACATTGTCCTTGACTGCTGACAAGATTTGTAAAACCTGTAGGTCTTCTTTTTCAAAAGAGTTGACTTGATAGAGTGGAAGAATGGGTCTAGTAAAGGCTTCTTGAGGAGTATCTGGACTGACACCGATAAAATAATCATGCCCTAAATCCAACTGTTCGACCCCATCAAAATAGGGAACAATAATGGCCACATCTTCGAGGTGGGAGGTGAAGTCAGACCAATTTTTCCGTCCAGTCATTTTTAAAGTGGATAACTTCATCAACTCCTGGTAACCTTTAGTGGATAGGGCTAGAAAACGGAGAGAAATATTGTCTTCATCTTTGACCAAAGTCATTTCTAGACCGACTAAAGGTTGAATTCCATACTTACGAGTCGCTTCTAGAAAATGATAGGCTCCATAGAGATTATCCACATCCATAATAGCAAGGTGAGAATAGCCATACTCTTTAGCCGTTTGAACGTATTTTTCAATCGAAACCACACTTTCCATAAAACTGTAAACAGTCTTGGTGTCGAGCTGCGCAATCATTTCTTCTCCTCCTTGCTTTCGTTTTACTACTATTATACCATTTTAAGTTGGATATTGAAGCAACTCGGATGCTTTCTTTTCAACATCAGCATTTACAACCTCTCCGTCTTTCTTCCCTTTAATTTTTAATATTATAAGATGGATTTGAATGTCATTTTAGACATTTTTATACTAAGTAAAGTATAATAAAGCCGGACTCTATATGCAATTTCACATATAAAAAATTCTAAGAAAAGGCTTTTTATTATAGTATTTATTCACTATTTTATAATAACTTACTAAATAGGTATTCCGCTTCACGAAATTTCTTGCATTAAAGTTTATTTATTCCATTTTTCCTTATTTTTTGATATAATAAATTCAGTCTGTTTTCAAAGGAGAGAACCATGCGTTTTAATCAATTTAGCTATCTTCCGACCTCTAGTTCTCAACAATTAGATGAATTAGCAAGTCTTGGTCTGGAATTGTCCCCTCAACTGCCCTTAAAAAAGCAATTTGAAGACTTCATCCGCTGGAGTTTTTTCACTTATTCTAACACGGATTATGTCTTATCCACTTTGGCTGCGGATAACGAAACAGATCTATTAACTTTTTTTCAATCAGAGCGTGATTTAACTGCTGATGTTTTCTACACGGTAGTTTTTCAACTTTTAGGGTTTAACTATCTTGTTGACTTTGAGGACGCCGAACAATTCCGTAAAGAAACTGGATTTCCTATTGTTTATGGAGATCTCATCGAAAATCTTTATCAATTGCTCAATACACGAACTAAAAAAGGAAATACGCTCATCGACCAACTTGTTAGTGACAGACTCATTTTAGAAGACAATCACTACCACTACTTTAACGGTAAGAGCTTGGCAACCTTCTCTACTCATGATGTCATTCGTGAAGTCGTCTATGTCGAAAGTCGTGTGGATACTGATAAAGACGGTCTCTCTGACTTAGTCAAGGTCAGCATTATTCGCCCGCGTTATGATGGACAGATTCCTTCAGTTATGACTGCCAGCCCTTATCACCAAGGGACCAATGTCAAAGCTAGCGATAAAGCTCTCTACAAAATGGAAGGAGAACTTGAGGTCAAACCTGCCCACACCATTGAGCTTGAGGAGCCTAAGCTGAATTTAGTCGAGCCTCTCGGCCAAGCTGAACTCGTCTCTGAAGCTGAAGAAAAGTTAGCTCATATCAATAGCTCATACACCCTCAATGACTACTTCCTCCCACGAGGATTTGCCAATCTCTATGTATCGGGTGTTGGTACCAGGGATTCCCAAGGTCTCATGACTAATGGAGACTACCATCAAATTGAAGCATATAAAAACGTGATTGACTGGCTTAATGGTCGTTGCCGTGCTTTCACGGATCACACACGCAAACGTCAAGTCAAGGCTGACTGGTCAAACGGCAAAGTCGCAACGACAGGAATTTCCTATCTAGGGACCATGTCCAATGGACTTGCGACCACTGGTGTTGATGGCTTAGAAGTGATCATCGCAGAAGCAGGTATTTCCTCATGGTACAACTACTATCGGGAAAATGGTTTGGTGACTAGCCCAGGTGGTTATCCAGGTGAGGATTTTGACTCACTTGCTGAATTGACCTACTCCCGTAATCTCCTAGCAGGTGATTATATTCGTGGTAATGGAGCTCATCAGGCAGACTTAGAGAAGGTAAAAGAGAAACTCGATCGCAAGACTGGTGACTACAATCAGTTTTGGCATAACCGCAACTATCTGCTCAATGCTCATAAGGTTCAAGCTGAGGTCGTCTTTACGCATGGTTCTCAAGATTGGAACGTCAAACCTCTTCATGTTTACCAGATGTTTCATGCTCTTCCAACTCATATCAATAAGCACCTCTTTTTCCATCATGGTGCCCATGTCTATATGAACAATTGGCAGTCAATTGACTTCCGCGAGTCCATGAATGCCTTGTTAAGTAATAAATTGTTAGGACTTGACTCAAGCTATCAACTCCCTACTGTCATCTGGCAGGACAATACCGAACCGCAAACATGGCAGAGCCTTGACGACTTTGGCAAACAGAATAAACTGCATACTTTCCCACTTGGAACTGAAGAAAAGGTGATTCAAAACCAGTATGATCAAAAAGATTTTGAGCGGTATGGCAAGACTTACCAAACCTTCAACACAGAACTTTACCAAGGAAAAGCCAATCAAATCACCATTGACCTTCCAGTAAGTCAAAACATTCACTTAAATGGGCGAGTGGAGCTGAAACTTCGTGTCAAATCAAATACAAACAAGGGCTTATTGTCTGCTCAACTCCTCCAACTAGGACAACAGAAGTACCTTCAACCCTATCCAGCAGTTCAATCAGTCCGAACAATTGATAATGGTCGTTACCACATGTTAGAAAATCTCTGTGAACTGCCATTCAATCCAAGTGCTCAACGTGTCATCACTAAAGGCTACCTCAATCTTCAAAACCGAGATGATCTCTTGACAATCGAAGAAATCCAACCAAATGAATGGATGGACTTCAAGCTAGAGCTTCAACCAACTATTTACAAACTTAAGGAAGGAGACATTCTCCGCTTAGTGCTCTACACAACAGACTTTGAGATTACAATTCGAGATAATACAGACTATCACTTGACTGTTGATTTAGCACAATCTACTATCACTATTCCCTCATAAAAGGAGCTATTAACACTTATGAACAAATCTGAACACAGACACCAACTTATTCGTGCCCTCGTTTCAAAAAATAAAATCCATACCCAAGCGAAATTGCAAGCCTTGTTAGCCGAAAACGATATCCAAGTTACACAGGCTACCTTATCACGCGATATCAAAACCATGAACCTTTCAAAAGTACGAGAAGAAGATCATTCTTACTACGTGTTAAATACAGGCTCTATCTCCAAGTGGGAAAAACGTCTTGAAAATTATATGGAAGATGCTCTTGTTATGTTGCGTCCTGTCCAACACCAAGTTATTTTGAAAACCTTACCCGGTTTAGCTCAATCATTTGGATCTGTAATTGATTCCTTGGACTTTCCAGATGTCATTGCAACGCTTTGTGGAGATGATGTCTGCATGATTATCTGTGAGGATGCTACAAAAGCGCAAGCTTGTTTTGAAAGTCTTAAAAAATATGCACCACCATTTTTCTTTGGTGAATAACACAAATCCCGTGATCAAAAAATCACGGGAATTTTTTATTTCTTGGACTGTGTTTCTTCTTTCTTTGTACGTGCTAATCGAAGGGCACGTTTAGGGTTGAGACGATTAAACAATTCTTCTAGTTTCTTTTCATTCCATACATCTGCTGCAGAAACAAAATTTCCATCTGCATCTCGGAATGATATCGGTTTATCTCCCATATCACTCTCCTAGTCTACAAATTCAAACTCAAATTTACCGATGCGAACCAAATCACCATCTTTGGCTCCACGCGCACGAAGGGCTTCATCAACCCCCATACCACGAAGCTGGCGGGCAAATTTCATAACTGATTCGTCACGGTCAAAGTTGGTCATGTTAAAGAGTTTCATGAGTTTTTCACCAGAAAGTACCCATGTCGCATCATCATCACGACTAATCTCAAAGGCTTTTTCTTCCTCGTCAAAACCGTAGTACGCCTCTTCTTCCATATCAGACTCATCATAGATTGGAAATTCTGGAGTCTTGTCTAACAATTCAGCTGTCGCATCCAAAAGAGTTGACAAACCTTGCTTGGTCAATCCAGAAATAGGGAAGATGGCTGGAAGTTCCTCAAACTCGTCGTAGTTTGCTGCTAACTTTTCCTTGAAAGTTTTAAGATTTTCCTGACTTTCAGGCATATCCATCTTATTGGCTACGATGATCTGCGGACGTTCCATGAGACGAAGGTTGTAGGATTCCAATTCTTTATTGATAGCAAGGTAATCCTCGTAAGGATCACGTCCTTCGCTAGCTGACATATCGATGACATGGAGGATAACTCGTGTACGTTCGATATGACGGAGAAACTGGGTTCCAAGACCAACACCTTGACTAGCCCCTTCAATCAAACCTGGAAGGTCAGCAACTGCAAAAGATTCACCTGACTGTGTACGAACCATACCCAAATTAGGGACAATCGTCGTAAAGTGGTAAGCACCGATTTTGGGTTTAGCTGAAGTAATGACACTGAGCAAAGTTGACTTGCCGACAGATGGGAAACCGACTAGACCAACATCTGCTAAGATTTTCAATTCCAGTTGCAACTCACGTTCTTGACCTGGCTCTCCATTCTCAGAGATTTCAGGCGCAGGATTTTTTGGTGTTGCAAAACGGATATTCCCACGACCACCTCGACCGCCATGAGCCACGATAAATTCTTGACCATGTGCAATCAAGTCTGTAATGACTTTACCTGTTTCTGCGTCACGTACAGTAGTTCCCTGTGGCACGCGAACACGAAGATCTTCTGCACCACGTCCGTGCATTCCTTTGGTCATCCCCTTTTCGCCAGAATCAGCCTTGAAATGACGGTTATAGCGGAAATCCATCAAGGTACGCAGGCCTTCGTCTACCACGAAAACAACGTTACCACCACGTCCACCATCACCGCCCCAAGGACCACCATTCGGGACATATTTTTCACGGCGAAAGGCAACCATGCCATCGCCACCATTACCAGCCTTGACCTTGATCTTGGCTGTATCTAAAAACACACTCATATTTTCTTCTCGCTTTAAAAAGGCTGGGGAGAACCCAGTCATTAGTTATTGTTTCTATCCTCGCAGCTTGCTTAAAATCTGCTAAACGCTCCAAGCGCTGTCGCAAAGATACCAGCAAGGGTCACAAACAACATGATGAGCACGACAACAAGTGTCACTTTCTCAAACAATGTTTTTTTACGTTTTCCATTATCTCCAAAAGCCATAACTTCTCCTTTTCACTTTATAATTCTAATTTAATAGTCTGTCGAAACGGGTGCAACCACCCATAAAATGATGTAAGCAAGTATTCCTGCTCCATAACAAAATGCAAGAACACCCCAAACAACACGAACAATTGTTGGGTCAATATCAAAATAATGGGCAACTCCTGCACAAACTCCACCAATTATTTGATTTTTTCCACTTCGCATTAATTTTTTCATAGTATTTTCCTCTTATTCTATTATTTGAATTCATCTTTCCAATAATCTCTGATGCTGGATAATTGCTTCCGAGAAGCCCGCAAAATACGCTTAGACTCTTTTACTGGACTTGTAACAGCCTGTTGGGGTAGATATAAAATCGTTTTCAAAAAGCGCTGACTAACAGGTTTCCCATCATGTAATTCATGTTCAAAGTTATTTGAGATAATGGCATCGAGGTAAAACTCATGTACTCGTTTCCCAAAGTTCTCAGCCGAAATTTCGTACAACTTATCCGCCAACTTTTGTTCAGACATATCAGGAGTAGCAATCAAGGCTTCAAGGATAGCTCCTGCAAGCTCTCGTTCTCCATAGTAGAGGGTACCAAACATTTTATCACTGATCAGGTTATCAAGATAGGGGTTGCCATGAGCGATAACAGGCGTTCCACTGGCTAGACTTTCTAGATAGGTTAAGCCCTGAGTTTCACTCGTTGAGGCAGAGATGAAGAAATCTGCAGCCTTATAGTATAAGGCTGTCTCGCTTGGAGCAATCATACCTGTAAAAATCACATGTTTTTGCAGGTTTAATTTCACTGCTTGCTCTTTCAGACTGTCCAGATAAGGACCGTCTCCAGCAACGACCAGCTTCACCTTATCTTCTTCTTTCAATACTTCAGCAAAAGCATCTAGGACTGCTTGGATATTCTTCTCAAAGGAGATACGAGAAAGACTCAGTAGCATTTTCTCGCCTTCCTGAATACCTAACTTCGAACGAAGTTCTTGCAAGTTTTCCTCTTTAATCTCAGGTCGTTCAAACTTAGCTAGCTCAATTCCGGTTGGAATGACACGTTTTTCAACCTTCACTTTGTATTTAGATAAAAGGTCCCGAACAATCTCACTAGGGCAGATTACTCCATCTACATCACGAAGGAAACCACGTACCAGATATTTTACCATACTTGGACGAATCAACATCCCCTTAGCAATATAATGTACATAGTCTTCGTACTGGGTATGGTAGGTATGGATAACAGGAATTCTCAATTCTCGTGCGATCCAAATCCCTAATAATCCAAGTGAAAATTCTGTCTGGGTATGAATGATATCGAGTTGATACTGCTTGGCGATTTCAAGTGCCTTTGTAAAACCTCGATAGGCAAATCGTCGATCTTTAAATGCAAAGAAAGGGACACTTGGAATTCGAATAATTTGCCAATCCTCGTAGCGGTTCACATCTTTATCTGTTGTTGTAAAGATAAAAACTGCATGGCCTTGCTTCTCAAGCTCTGTCTTCAAGGTTCGAATACTGGTCGCAACCCCGGAAACCTGAGGAAAATAGGTGTCTGTAAATAAACCAATTCGCATAGATTACCTCACTTTTTACCTAGAGCAGCCTGTTCCCGATAAAATTTTAACCAAATTCCCAGTAAACGCTCTTCTGAATACTGCTTGGATATCCTTTTAGCTTTTTCTTTCAATTCTTTCAACGCTTCAGGATTTTCTTTATATTCTAGGATTGCTTCTCTCATCTCAAAGACATCACTTGTAGCACGATAATCTCCCTCAAGAATGACCTTATACAGGTCCAAATCCCTTAACATAATAGGAGCCTCGCAACTAGCTGCCTCTAAGATGGTCATAGGGAATAGTTCATTATAGCTAGGTAGTAAGAACAAATCAGCTAAAGCATACAGTTCCCGCATCCTCTCCGGTGACACAATACCTGGGAAAATTAGATTTTTAGGTGGATTGTCCATAATCTTCTTATAGCGTTCATAACCATCTGTTATTCCACCAAATGAAAAACCACCAGCCCAGATAAAGGTAATTTCTGGCAATTCTTCAGCAAGACGGATAAAATCATCTATCCCTTTTCGTTTCTGAACCTGGCCCGCACCAACCACGACAAACTGATCTTTGGCGAGATCCATTTCCTGACGAAGTTTTGCTACTTGGTCAGCTGGCAGTGGATGCCATTTTTCTTTGTTTACAAAGTTAGGAATATAAGTTACTTTTTCACGTGGAATACCCGCAGCCACTAAATCCTCGATAAACATGGGATTGACCACAACCAAGTGTTCCATTCGGTTGTAAAAGGAAAAAACATAGCGTTTGACAATTCCTTTTAGGAAAAATGGAATCTTCAAACTCCCCTCAAGCGTATCAGGCAAAAAATGCACATAGCCAATTTTTCTCCCAGATCGCTTCTTTTGAAATGTAGATAAATAATAAGGGAAATCAATGGTATGAAAGTGAGTTACATCTGCCTCAACAGGAAGATTCTCCGTAACAATCAACTGATCTTGGGCATCGCGATGTAGGAGACGTACCAACTCACGGTAGGCTCCTGATACTCCTTGACCAGCTACTTTTTCACTTGAACTTAGCATATTAATACGCAATTTTTCGTTTTCCATACCTTTCATTATACCATTTTATTTCTAGAAAATCAGCAAAAGAAAGAGAGACCAGAGGAAAAAGGAGGAATTTATCCTATTTTCCAATCGTCTCTCATATTTTTCTACTGTTTATTTAATTCCTAGGGCGATACGCGCGTATCGGCTCATTTTCTCAACAGTCCAAGCTGGATACCAGACCAATTTAACTTCGGTATTGGTTACCTCAGGCACATCTGTCATCGCATCATGTATCTGGTCTGTCAAAAGGTCAGCCAGTGGGCAACCCATAGTTGTCAAGGTCATATCAATTTCAGTGTGACCTGTTTCACCATCAAAACGAATTTCATAAATTAAACCTAGGTTGACAATATCAATCCCCAACTCAGGGTCGATGACTTCTTCCAAAGCATTTAAAATGCGTGTTTTGATCGTTTCAATTTGCTCTTCTGTATAAGCCATGTTATTCCTCACTCTTAGTCTTCAATAAAATCACGAAGGGGTTTGCTGCGACTTGGTTGACGCAATTTTCTCAAAGCCTTGGCCTCAATCTGACGGATACGCTCACGAGTCACGTTAAAGACTTTACCAACATCTTCAAGAGTACGCATTTTCCCATCGTCCAAACCGAAACGAAGGCGCAAAACATTTTCTTCACGATCTGTGAGAGTATCCAAGACTTCATCCAACTGCTCGCGCAAGACGATACGCGTTGTATAATCCACTGGATTTTCAATCACTTCGTCTTCGATAAAGTCCCCAAGATGGCTATCGTCCTCTTCACCAATCGGTGTTTCAAGCGATACTGGTTCTTGGGCGATTTTCAAGATTTCGCGAACCTTGTCAGGTGTCATATCCATACGCTCAGCGATTTGTTCAGGAGTCGGATCTTGCCCCAATTCTTGAAGGAGATTCCGCTGTTCACGGACAAGCTTGTTAATGGTTTCTACCATGTGAACAGGGATACGAATGGTGCGGGCTTGGTCAGCGATGGCACGAGTGATTGCCTGACGAATCCACCAAGTTGCATAGGTAGAAAACTTAAATCCTTTTGAATAGTCAAACTTGTCAACAGCCTTCATCAAGCCCATGTTTCCTTCTTGGATCAAGTCAAGAAACTGCATGCCACGACCTACGTATCGCTTAGCGATCGAAACCACCAAACGAAGGTTGGCTTCTGCAAGACGCTGTTTGGCTTCGATATCACCAGCTTCAACAGCTAGGGCCAATTCTTTTTCCTCTTCGTTGGTCAAGAGAGGAACAACCCCGATTTCCTTCAAATACATACGGACTGGGTCATTAACCTTGGCAGAAGTTGAGCCAATCAAGTCCTCATCACTGAGTTCTGGCTCTTCTTCTGTACTAAGGACACGTGCACTTGGATTCCCTTCGTTATCCGTGATAGAAATGCCAGCATCCTGAATCCGTTGCAAAAGGTCTTCAATGCCGTCTGCATCGAGGGTAAAAGGAATAACCAGACTTGAATTGATTTCGTCATCTGTTGCTGTTCCTGTTTTTTTGTGGTTACGGATAAAGTCTGCTACTTGCACATCAAATGTGGTTACTTCTTTTTGTTTTGTTGCCATTATTACTCCATTCTTCTCTTTTGGGAAATCAATCGTTGCAATTCTTCCAAGGCTGTGTCAGTATCTCCTACATGACTAGCTTCCTGCACTTTCTTTTTAATTCGTAAGTTGTCCTTGCTGAGGAGGGCACGGTTTCGAGTCGCTTCTACTTCTACTAGCTCTTGAGGCGACATCTCAGCTGGCAAATCCAAGCTAAGCACGTGGTACCAAGCATTTTCAACCTCAGGTGTCTGATGAGAAAGCTCCTCTGAGCCGATTTCTCCCTGCTCACTTAATAATTCGTAAAGAATTTGAAATTCTGGGGTATCAAAGAAAAAATCTTCTCTTAATCTGTAGTCATTTAGAACAACTGGATTCTCAGCCATCCTATAAAGGAGATGAGCCTCTGCTCTCATAACTGCTGTCAGTTGCCGGGTCACAGGCAAACTAATCGCTACTGGCCTAGGATGCTCCTCTTTGACTCTCTCCTGCCTCTGAACAATCCGACTTTCATTTACAATCTGCTCCACCTGCTGGTAATCAAAAGAAGGTAGATTATCCGCCAGAATGTGGATATAAGAATTCTGGGCAGTGATAGACTTTTCTTTAGCGATTAGGGGCGCAATCTTTTCAATGAACTCGATTTGCGCTTGCAGGTTATCACTATTCTCAGGCTTGAGCTGGTGTATATAGAACTCTATAGGACTGATACGAGTCTTTGTTAAGAGGTAAGCCAGGTCTTCAGCAGAATTCTTTTGCAAATACTCATCTGGATCCATGGCATCAGGTACTCGAATAACCTCAACTGAAAAGTCTTTTAACTCCTCTAATGCCTTGGCTGTTGCTGCCTGTCCTGCCTTGTCGCCATCATAGCTGAGAACAATTTTTTTGGTAAAGCGTTTGAGGTGGTCAACATGCTCCTTGCTTAAGGCTGTCCCCATGGAAGCCACAGCATTTTCTATACCAGCACGGTAGGCTGCGATTACATCCATGAAGCCTTCCATCAGATAGAGCTCTGTGATCTTCCCTGTTCCCTTTTTTGCCTTGTCCAAATGATACAATTCATAACTCTTGTTAAAAATTGCAGTCGAACGGCTATTTTTGTACTTGGCAGTCTGACTATCAGTTTCCTGCCAGATACGACCTGAAAAAGCAATAACCTGCCCCTTGTCATTGGTCAAAGGAAAGATGATACGTCCGAAAAAAGTATCATAAAACTGATTGCCATCTGATAAGTAAAACAAGCCCGAATCCAATAAATCCTTTTCCTCGAACTTGTCAGCCAAACGTTGATAGAGATAGGTTCTCTCTGCTGGAGCCAGTCCAATTTGAAAGTGCTTCAGAACATCATCTGTCAATCCACGTTTGTAGAGATAAGCCCTTGCTTCTTCTCCCATCTTGGTCGTCATGAGGATTGCATGGTAAAAACGGGCAGCTTCTTCATGCATATCATATAAAGCTTGATGAGGGGAAGCCTGTTGAGGACGAGACTGGACAGGCATGGCTAATTGAATACCGACGCGCTCCCCTAAGAGCTGAACAGCTTCCATAAAGGACACACCTTGGTACTCTTCGATGAACTTAAAAACATCTCCTGAACGACCACAGCCGAAGCAATGATAAAACTGCTTGTCTTCCACAACGTTGAAAGAGGGGGTCTTTTCACCATGAAAAGGACAGAGACCTAAATAGTTCCGTCCAGCCTTTTGTAAAGAAATCACGTCGCCTATGACTTCCACAATGTTGGCATTGTTTTTGATTTCTTCAATGACTTGCTTGTCAACCATACACAACACCTCCATCTTATCATAGTTTCACGTTAACTAGTATAGCTTATTTCTGAAAAAAAGTAAACCATTTCATACATTTTCCGTCCCTATATTTCATAAAAACTCACTGCTAACATCTTATTGAGAATTTTCTCCAAAACTCCAACAAGTCCTCCTTATATTTTATTTTGAAACCTCTAATCAGGTACACTTATTTAGCTTGGCTTTCAATATTATATTTCAGTATTCGGCTAATATACTGCCCGTCCTTTCTGCTGATACAGGCCGTCGCAAAAGTCATTGGTGCTATATAGACTTCTCCTCGATAGGAGGGATCTGTCAAAACAGGCATGGAGTAATAAGCGTTCTTTTTATTTTTTAGGTCAATAAACCATTTGCCTCCGAGGTGCTTGCGGAAGGTTTCTCCGATATAGACAGTCAGGTAATCCAAAAGCTTTTTATCCTCCATCAAGACGTGGTGATTGTCATAGTGAGTCAAAAGCCAAGCCTCCAAATCATCCAAGGACTGCATACTGTAGTCTAGTGTTAGATTTTGTTCTTGAGCAAAGTCACTTGTAAAGTAATCCATTTTAAACTCAATTTGGAAAATCCATTCCTGAAAATCTTCTTGTGTGTATGTCATGTTCTACCTCCGTAAAGAATATGTTTATTTAAATTTTTTTCACTTTGAATGACTTATTATTATCCTAGATATCCTTGATTTTGATATTTTCTTAAAAGTATAGGAAAAATAAGTTTGAGTCGGATCCATCCTATTCAGAAAAACTTAGTGGCACAATCTCTACATCCCCAAGATTATCAACTGAGTAACGTTGACTGCCCATTTTAAACCAGCGTTCTAGAACAACATCATAGAGCATGAAGTGAGATTTTTCTTTAATCCAAGCTTCATCAATCCCATAAGGTTTTAAATACTCTAGTTCTTCGTTGGGATTTGTTAGGTAAAAATTGGGTATCGAATCCCCTGTTTTCGACTGACGTGATAATTCTTTATATGCCTCCAAATCTAGTTTTCCCTCATCCTTATGGAGTATATTGTAACTAGCTAAGTCATACGCTATCGACCATTTAGAATCTGAGATTTCGACAGATTGGTTGAGTTTCTTATCATTGTAGTCATATTTAATATAAAGATATCTCCCATCAGATAACAGTTGCTGGTATTCAATAATAAAAGTTTCTTCAAAACCTACAATCACTTTTAAACTTTCATTTTCAGACAAGTCTGCATCAAGTCCTATGGGAATTATCCAGTCTGGATCTCTAAACGACTGACTTCCGTCAACGGCTTTACTGAAATCAGCGAGTCCAGGTAAAACACCACTATTTATCTCTGCATAGTTCATTTCTAAAAAGTCATTACTTAAAGATTCATACACTCCTTTATAATAATACTTTTGATACAAAGGATATAGACCAAATAAAGTTAGAAAAACTAATACAGTTATGACTAGGATTTTTAAAATTTTTTTCATTTATTTTTCCCTTACTAACATTTGGGCCAAGTTAAAAATAGTTGAGATGTAGGTTTCTTTTTCTTTGACACCCTAATTTTTTCAGATTTGAGCATTCAAGTGGGTCGAATGGCTTATCTTTAGAAAATATTTAGCTATTCGAAGCTTCTAATGCCTAAAATACACCTATATTCTAGCAATTCTAAATTTAGAATACTTGATTATTTAAAAATCTTGACTGTTCGAACTGTTTGATAGGCGATTTTAGAATGAAGTTAAGGCGTTCGACGGTTCGAAAAAGTCAAAACTAGCATGCATCCTTTATTTTAATTTCAACTCATAAGACATTTTGCCTATACTCATTATACTATAAATTCTTTGACGTCCGTATTTTACTAATCATATCTGTCAAGATTGTCAGCAAAAAAACTTAGAAACAGTAAACTGGTTTCTAAGTTTTTCTTCTCTATTTTTTGACGAACAATTTTCTACTTTACTCAAATAATTGATAGTAGTCTGAAATCTTCATTTTTGCTTTTTCTTCTTTGTTCAAATCTTGAATGATTCGACCTTCTTTCATGACTATCAGACGATTTCCATACTTCAGTGCATCTTCCATATGGTGAGTAATCATCAAAGCTGTCAGATGATCCTTGCTGACAAAGTCATCTGTTAATTCCATCAAGG
Organism: Streptococcus sp. A69; assembly: GCF_058556195.1. NCBI lineage: Bacteria > Bacillati > Bacillota > Bacilli > Lactobacillales > Streptococcaceae > Streptococcus > Streptococcus sp. A69. Next base: position 385,780 of record NZ_JBZUJU010000001.1, read on the forward strand.
CCACACTTGTTTTTGGGTCAAGAGCTGCTGTGTGTTCATCCAACAAGAGCAACTCTGGTCGCTTCAAGGTTGCCATCAAGAGACTCAAGGCCTGACGTTGTCCACCTGATAGAAACTCAATCGGAGTATCTAGATGCTTTTCAAGACCATTTCCCACTTTTTCAATGGTAGCCTGAAACTCTTCCCTATGGCTTGAAAGCCTTCTAGGCAGGAGTCCTCTCTTTTCACCACGAAACTTGGCAATTAAGAGATTTTCCGCCACTGTCATACGGGGAGCCGTACCCATCTTAGGATCCTGAAAGACACGAGACAAATACTTAGCCCGCTTTTCAGGTGAAAAATGCGTCACGTCCTCACCCATGATACGAATACTTCCACTTGTTAAAGGTAAGGTACCTGCAATAGTGTTAAAAAGCGTTGACTTCCCTGCTCCATTTCCACCTAGAATAGTAATGAAATCATGTTCGAAAATTTCAAGAGAAACATCATTCAGAATGATTTTTTCCTCATCAAAGCCATTCGTGATGACTTTGGTAGCATTTTTTAATTCTACAATTGCTGTCATTTGCTAAACTTGACTCCTTTCAGGTATTTGCTTTTGAAGGTTGGAATCATAAGGCAAACTGCCAAAATCAAGGCGCTGTACAAACGAAGATAACTTGTATTAAACCCAAGAGCAATCACTCCCCAAACGAGGAACTGATAAGCGATAGAGCCTACGACAATGGTCATGAGACGCTCTGCCAAGGTCAAACTCTTGAACAATACCTCACCAATAATCAAGCTGGCAAGCCCTACGACAATCACACCGATTCCTCGAGAAACATCTGCATATCCTTCTTGTTGAGCAATTAAGGCTCCTGCAAGCGCGATAATCCCATTTGAGAGAACCAAGCCCATGAGTTCCATACGTCCCGTATTGATACCAAAGCTACGAGCCATATCAGGATTGTCACCTGTAGCGATGTAGGCTTGGCCTAGTTTGGTATCAAGGAAAAAGAGCATGAGGCCAATAACAAGAGCTACAAAGATTAATCCAGTCAGGAGTTGGTTAAGGTCTGAATCAAAAGGCAAGACATCCTGAATTTGCTTGGTTCCAAGAAGCCCCAGATTGGCACGTCCCATAATCATGAGCATGATGGAATGGCAAGAAGTCATGACCAAAATTCCTGATAAGAGGGTTGGAATGTTTCCTTTAGTATATAAGAGTCCCGTCGCCATTCCAGCTAGACAGCCCGCCCCTACTGCAGCTAGGGTTGCTAAAAATGGGTTGGCTCCCTGCGTTATCAAGGTTACAGCTACTGCTCCCCCTAGAGGAAAAGAGCCCTCAGTAGTCATATCTGGAAAATTCAAAATTCGGAAAGTCATAAAGATTCCCAAACCTAGAATCGCCCAGACCATCCCCTGAGAAATAATGGATACTATCATAATCTTTCACTCATTTCTTTCTTTAGTAAAAATGGGAGGAGATGTGTCCAGCTCCTCCTTTATCTTTATTCTATCACTTGTCCTGCTTCTTTTAGAACAGACTCAGGAATGGTGATACCAAGTTCCTGCGCTAGTTTTTTGTTAATCACTGACTTACCAGTTGAAAAGACATTGACTGGCGTATCAGCTGGTTTTTCACCTTTCAAAACTTTGGCAATCATTTTACCAGTAGCCACTCCAAGATCGTGTTGGTCAACTACTACAGATGCTAATCCACCTGCTTCTACCATGGCAGTGGCACTTGGGTAGATTGGCTTTTTAACTGTTTGGTTGCTTGAAACAACTGTTGAGAATGCTGATGCGATGGTGTTGTCAATTGGAACCCAAATCGCATCGACCTTGCTTGTCATGACATTAACTGTTGAAGCAATTTCGTTGGTTGATGGAACGGCAAAGGTTTCGACTGTCAAACCTGCTTTTTCAGCATAAGCCTTGAATTCTTCTACCTGTGTTTTTGAGTTATCTTCGCTACTTGAGTAAAGAGCTCCGATTGTTTTGACATTTGGTGTCAAAGTTTTAATCAATTCCACTTGCTGTTCAGCTGGGTTATGATCTGACACCCCTGTGATGTTGCCACCTGGTTTTTTCAAATCTTTGACCAAGTTAGCACCGATTGGGTCTGTAATAGCCGCCATGATAACAGGTAGATCTTTTGTAGCACTAGCTAAACCTTGAGCAGCTGGTGTCGCAATCCCAACAACAACGTCGTTTCCATTTGCTACCAATTGTTTACTCATGGTTGCAACCTTGCTCTGATCACCTTCAGAGTTCATAAAGTCGATTTTTACTTGATCGTCCTTATATCCTTCTTCAGCAAGTCCATCTTGAATCCCTTGGTAAATCAAGTCCAAGGATGGGTGACTAACAAACTGAAGAACACCAACCTTAGCGACCTTTTGCTCTTCCTTAGTTGCTGGCTTGTTCATTGATGAATAAATCAAGCTAGCCACCACCAATATAGCTAATCCAGCGATAATTCCAATCAAACGTTTATTTTTCATATTCTTTCTCCTTTTAAATCACTTGTATAATACTCTTTTCACTCAAAACAAGCGACGCCATCGTTTAAATTTCATAATCTTTCCTCCCATAGAAAAAATCCTCACACAAAAAACTTGTGTGAGGACGTCGATGCGCGGTACCACCTCAATTATAGGGAGTATCCCTATCGCTCTTTCTCGCAATAACGAGTTGCACTGTAAGGTGTGCTCACCGAATTTTTATGATTTCAAATTCTTAATAACATTCAGCCCAATTTCATCACTTTCATCTATCTGTTTTCACCAACCACAGACTCTCTAAAAAATGAGCATGATTACTTTCTGAATGTTTAAATTATATCATTTTTCAACTACTTGTCAAGGCTATTTTTAGAATTTTTTAAACAATTCAAAAACTTCCCCTTGAAAAAAGAGGAAGTTTGTAGAATATCAGCCTGAATTACGCAAACCGGTCGCAATTCCGTTGATAGTTGTATGGATTAGTTTTTCTTCGTCTACCGACAATTCACCACGACGTTGACGTTTGATCAACTCCAACTGGATATAGTTAAGGATATTAAAGTAAGGCATACGATAGTTTAGACTGTCTTTTAGGTAGGAATTTTCTGCCAAGAGTTCGTCATAACCTTCGATAGCTAGAATGACGTTCTTGGTCAATTGCCATTCATCTAAAATAGTGTAGTAGATAGCTTGCACTTCTTCATCTTCACAGAGCTTAGCATATTCAAAAGCAATGTTCATGTTAGACTTAGATAAGACCATGTCTACATTGGAAAGCAAAGATTGGAAGAAAGGCCAGTTTTGGTACATGTCACGAAGAAACTCGATATTCTTCGGATCTTGATCAATAAACTCTTTAAAGCTGGATCCTACTCCATACCATCCAGGGAACATGACACGACTTTGTGACCATGAGAAGACCCAAGGTATGGCACGCAAACCACCGATTTCAGTGATAGTCTTACGAGCTGCAGGACGTGAACCAATGTTGAAGCTTGATATAGCCTTGATTGGGCTTGACTCGAAGAAATAATCATAGAAATGTTCGTTTCCAAAGACCAAATCACGGTAGATATCGTAGCTACGGTCCACTACTTGATCCATAACAGCTTCATAACGATTTGACGTGTTGGTATCGCTCTTCTTCTTGGTAATCATACGGTTAATGGCTGCAGAAACCAACATTTCAAGGTTATAATAGGCAGCGTCTTTGTTTCCGTATTTGTTTCCAATGACTTCTCCTTGCTCAGTCAGACGGATACGGTCCTTGATAGACTTGAGCGGTTGAGATGTGATAGCTTCATAAGTTGGACCACCACCTCGACCAACAGTACCACCACGTCCATGGAAGAAGGTGACCTTAACGCCAAATTCATCCCCGATAGCAGTCAGTTGTTGTTGAGCTTTGTAGAGTGTCCAACACGATGATAGATAACCACCATCCTTGTTACTATCAGAGTAACCAAGCATGATTTCTTGGTAGTTGTCTTTTGAAGCAATCCATTTTTTAGCCAATGGAAGAGAGAAATATCTTCTCATGGTTTCTTCCGAGTGATCCAAGTCTTCAATCGTTTCAAAGAGGGGAACAATCTGAACGCGCGCTTTTTGAGCATCAACCAAGCCGACTTCCTTGAGCATGATGGCTAATTCTAGCATATCAGATACACTTGTCGCATGAGAGATGATGGTTTGGCGAATGACATTTTCCCCCAGTTTATCCTTCAACTTGCGAGCAGTTTTGAAGATAGACAATTCTTTCTCAAGCAGTTCTGACTTTTCAGCATGAGTAGCTGAGAGGATACGAGGATCTTCTTCCAACTCTTTTAAGAGGAGGGCGCATTTTTCATCTTCAGAGAGATCGCTATAATGGTCGTTGATGCCAGCAGATGCTAACAATTCAGCCACACAGGCTTCATGAACACTAGAGTCTTGACGCATGTCAATAGAAGCAAGGTAGAAGCCAAAGATTTCAACGGCTTGCATCAGTTCAACAAATTCTCCTGAAATCAGGTATTCTCCCTTGTTCTCAAGGAGAGAATCTCGAATGGCCAACAAGTCTTGATAAAATTCATCTGCAGTAGCATATCTAGGCTGAAGATCCTTATCTTCAATGAGATAAGCCTTAGTTGCCTGCATCTTAGCTTGGATATCAAAAAGAGCACGACGATAGAGTTCTTTTTCGCGATAAATGGAGTTATCTTGTGACTTCAGCGCCATCTCACGAACTTTATCACTGACATTCACGATACTGGTTGACAGTGAAAATTCACGATAAAGATTATAAATCTTTTCATCGTAGTAGTTCATGATGACTTCGCACTGAGTCAAAGCTGATTTATTGAGGGTTTCCGCTGTTACGAAAGGATTTCCATCACGGTCTCCTCCAATCCACATCCCCATAGTAATTGGTTTTGGATGTTGGAGCTCAATTCCTTGTTCTTTAGCTAGTTTCTTATATTCAGCCGTCAAACGCGGAACAGCATTCAGGAAGGAACTTTGATAGTACTCCATCACGTTGGTGATTTCGTTAGTTACTTTCAACTTCTTCTCACGAATCATGTCTGTTTGCATGATAATTTCAATGTAACGACGGAGATCCATGTTCCATTTTTCTTTATTAATCAAGCCTAGTTTGACATCACGGTACTTACGCAAGAGCGTATGGATATGGTTGGTCAAGTCCAGCATACTCTTGCGTTGTACTTGCGTTGGATGGGCGGTCAAGACAGGAACGACATTTAACTTTTCTAAAATTTCAGCTGCATTTTCTTTTTCAGCTACCATCTTTATGGTTGTAGACAATTTCCCTAGATAGTCTTGGTCCACATTGTTCTGGTGGTTAATTTTATAGGCTAAGTCCACATCCTCAGATATATTAATCAAGAGTGGAAGGATAGAGAAATAACGAGAAATGTAAATCATTTCTTCATTGGAAAGGCTAGTCACCAGTTCATTGAGCCCTTGATAGTTTTCATTTGTTGATAATTCCTTCAACTGCATGATTTTCTCAAAGGTCTCTGGCGCTAGCATATTTTTTGTGATATCTTCTAGCAGCTCAGTCAAAATCAAGACTTCTTCTTGGATGACGGCTTTATTACTATAGTTTTCTAATTTCTGAAGAGACATATATTTTTCCTTTCCATACAATCCTTACAGACCTTCAACAGTTTGAGATTCGTATTCTCTAATGAGTTTAGCACGTTTCTCGCTGGCATCGATATTTAATACGAGGGCAATGGCTACGGATAATACCAGGAGACTGTTCCCACCTTGTGAAAGGAAGGGGAAGGTCACCCCTGTAGAAGGAATCAAACCAGAAATCCCACCGATATTGACAAAGACCTGGACAAGAATCATCCCTCCAACACCGATAGCAACCATGGAGTTAAAGGGATCCTTAGCTCGAATACCAACCAAGATGATTCGTAAAATTAAGAAGAAGAGTAAAGCCAAAATCATACTCGCTCCTACGAATCCAAACTCTTCGATGACAATCGAAAAGACGAAATCCGTATGGGCTTCTGGCAGATAGCCACGCTTCTCGATAGAATTTCCCAATCCTAGTCCGAACCAGCCTCCATTAACCATGGCATAGTAGGAATTTGCAAGCTGGTGTCCTGCACCCGCCAAGTCATTAAAGGGATTAAAGAAGGCACTAAAACGTTTAGCAACATAACCAAATACCGGTATCTGAGAAAATTTTTCAACCCCAACGAGACGAATGACAGATAAGAATAAAATTGAACTTCCTGCTAAGAGAGCCAGTATAGTCGAGAACCAACGATAAGCAATTCCACTAACCGTATACATGATAAGCGCCACTAAAACCAAGATGGTTGCATTCCCCAAGTCTGGGAAAATTCCCAAGCTACCAATCAGAACTAGCAGAACAAAGCGCCAGTCATTAAAAGCACGAGGCAACCACTGGTTTTGGGTCAAAACCTGGAAGTCATAAACCGCAATCTCATCTTGCTGTTTTGAAAAACGATGCGCCAAGTACCAGATGATGATAATCTTAAGGTATTCAGCCGGCTGAATCGTTACGGGTCCTACAGAAATCCATCCGTAAGCTCCATTGACAGGGGTACCAATCAAACGCGCCAGAGCTAAGAGAACCATCTCAACCCCCATAACAATGAAGATCAGACGTCCATTTCTCAGGAAACCTAATTTTAATTTGTAGATTAAGGCAATCAGAATCAAACTAGCTATCCAAAAGATCCCCTGGTTACGTACCAATTGAAATGCACTTTTCCCTTCTTCAATCAGGGTTGCACTCGTTGTCGAATATACCACAATCAGCCCCAAAATCGACAAAAGGAAGTAAGGAATCAAAATGGAATAGTTTAGTAGGTGCCTTTTACTAATTTTCATATTTCACCACTCTAATAGGAACAGAGGCAGTTGTCCCTAATTCCGTTTTATTTTCTAGTTTTGATTGTTATTATACCACTTTTTCAGAAAGAAAAAAACTATTATCCTTTAATCCTTCGAATTTTACTTATTTTTTGTCTTCAAGCATAAAAAATACAAACCTCAAATGAGATTTGTATTTTCATTGCTTAGTTAGATGAAGAGCTACTGCTTGAACTTGAGCTTGAGTCACCACCACCGATGTATTGGGTGAAGATGTTTTGGAAGGCTTGATCTTTGACTTTGATATTAGCAGCTTGTAATTCTTTACCAATTACTCCTTGAACAAAGGCAGAATCATTTTGTTTTTGAGTCAAAATGATGGTCTTCAATTTTTCTTTGTAATCCTCTAAGTTAGAAGATTTTTCTGTCTTCTTCGTTACTTTAACGATGTAGAATTGATTGCTGTAGGCTTGTGTTCCAGTAGCCGTAATCACATCAGAAACACCGTTCACATCCAAGGCAAAGGCTGCTTTTTTGACTTGTTCTGGAAGTTCTGTTGAAGCAGAGTCAAAAGTGATTTCTCCACCATTTTCTTTTGTTTTGTCGTCGTTAGAGTTGTCTTTCGCCAACTGAGCAAAATCTGCACCTTCTGCTTTGGCTTTCTCAAGCACTTCTTTTGCCTTGTCTTCATTATCCATACGGATGATTTGAGCTGTCACATCTGGTGTATAAGACTCAAAAGCCTTTTGGTAAGCCTCATCTGTCAATTCACTCTCGGCAGCTTTCTTAACTGCCAATTCAACCAATTTGTTGGTACGGATTTGAGCTTTACGAGCTTCAGGAGTCATACCTGCACGTTGAAGGACGCTGTTATAGCTATCACCGTATTTCTTTTGTTCTTCCGCAACAGCATCATCCACTTCTTGTTCAGTCACTTCAGAACCATATTGTTTTTCAAAGACTTTTTGGATGGTCATGTTTAGCAAGACTTGTTGCGCAGTTGGATTGTTCTTTACTTCTTCAAAGAATTGATTTTCTGTAATCACATCACCTTTCATGCTGATCAAATCTTTTCCTTCAGAACTGTTTGAACAAGCTGCAAGTGTTGCCACTGATAAAAGTGTGATGGCTCCTGCCATTAGTTTTTTCTTCATGTTTACTCCTTTTACGGTAAGTGTTACCTTATCTATTTTACTATAATTTCTTAAATTTTTCTGAAAATCATTCACTCTCAGGAAGTTGCACATCTGCTACATTCTTACGTAGCATGAGAATGCCATCCCCAAGCGGAACTAGAGTTGCCGTTAAATCTGGATTGTCCAAAGTTGCTTCAAAAAGTCTTTGCAAACCACGGTAAATAGTTCTTTGACCACGGCGGACTTCCATGATGTCCTTGGCAACATCTCCTCCTTGAAAAATATCATCCAAGACAACCACTCCACCAACTTCAAGTCGTTTGAGGATTTCAGGTAGAAAGACGATGTACTTGGACTTAGCCGAATCCATAAAGACAAAGTCATAAGTTTCTGTCAGGCTAGACAAAACATCTACGGCATCTCCCTCTAAGAGGGTGATTTGCTTACGACTGTCAAACTGAGCAAAGTTTTCCTTGGCAAAGCCTATCATCTCAGGATTACGGTCAATGGTTGTAATCTTAGCATCTGGCGCATGCTCCGCCATCAAAAGAGCTGAAAAACCGATAGCTGTCCCAATTTCCAAAATATTCTTAGGCTGCAGACTTTCCATGAGAAATCGAAAGTAAGCAACTGTTTCATGAGGAATGATTGGGATATTTTCCTTGCGAGCGAAGGTTTCCAATTCTTTCAAAGAACCTGTCACCTGCTTTTGACGCTGGCGCATGAGTTCAACGATTTCTTCCTTGACGACGGGACGACGCATATTGTGATTGGCATTTTTACTATAAGACTCTACCATCTTAAGCTAGTCCCAATTTTTCAACAAGAGCTTCAAACTCGTTCAAGCGACGTTCAAAGACTGCAAAGGCATCGTTAAGATAGTCTTCTTTTTCCATATCAACACCCGCTTTTCTCATAACATTGAGCGGATAGTCAGATTTACCTGCTTTGAGGTAGTCGATATAGCGGTCACGATCTTCTTGACTTCCATGGACAATCTTTTCAGCCAAGGCTGAAGCAGCTGCAAAACCTGTTGAATACTGATAAACATAGTAGTTATAGTAGAAGTGTGGGATTCGTGCCCACTCGTATTGGATTTGAGGATTATCTTCCTTGCTGAGTCCATAGTACTCTTGGTTCAAGTCAGCGTAGAGTTTATTCAGAAAATCACTTGTCAAGACTTCTCCATTTTGGTCTGCTTGGTGAATGGCATGTTCGAACTCAGCGAATTGAGTTTGGCGGAAGACCGTTCCACGGAAACCGTCCAAGAAGTTATTGAGGATAGCAAAGCGCGTTGCATCGTCTTCTACTTCTTCCAGTAATTTCTCCGTCAAGATATTTTCATTGGTCGTTGAGGCAATCTCAGCCAAGAAAATTGAGTAATCTCCGTAAACATAAGGTTGGGTTTCACGAGTATAACTGGAGTGCATACTGTGACCTGTCTCATGGACAAGGGTAAAGAGATTATCTAAGTTATCCTGCCAGTTGAGAAGCATGAAGGCATTAGTATCATAAGAACCACCAGAATAAGCACCAGAACGCTTGCCTTGGTTTTCATAAACATCAATCCAACGCTCGCTAAAGGCACGTTTGACACGGCTCAAGTAGTCGTCACCCAAGACTGCCAAGGCTTCTTCTGCCTTTTTCAAGGCTTCTTCGTAGGTAAAGCTGTATTCTACTGAAGATAGTGGTGTGTAAACATCATACATCTTGAGATCTGAAATCCCCAAGATTTTAGAACGAAGTTCAAGGTAACGATGCAAGAGAGGCAAATGCTTGCGAACTGCTGCTACTAGATTGTCATAGACACTCTCTGGGACAAAGTTTGCTGCGAGGGCTGCATGGCGAGCACTCTTATAGTTGCGAACTTTTGCTCGGTAGTTTTGCACCTTAACATTTGTCTGCAAAGTCTTAGCGTAAGTATGTTGGAATTGCTCATATGTCGCATAGAGAGCTTCATAGGCACCACGGCGCACTTCACGGTTTTTAGACTCCATCAAACGGATGTAAGTACCATGTGAGAGTTGCACTTCCTTGCCTTCGTCATCAAGGACATATGGGAAGGTGATATCCGCATTGTCCAAAATAGCAAAGGTTTCACTAGCAGCGCCAAAGATTTCTCCTGCTCCCGCAAGCAATTCTTCCTCACGTTGCGAAAGAACATGGTCTTTCTTTTGCAAGAGTTTGTCAAAAAAGTGCTTGTAAACTTGGAGTTTTGGTTGAGCTTCTAGGAAGGCCGCATACTGCTCTTCGCCAATCTCCATAAACTCAGGTTCATAGAATGAAAAGGCTTGTTCTAACTGACTGTATAGGGTCATTGCCTTAGCATAGTACTCTTGATACTTGGCCTCACGCGTGTCCTGGTCATTTTTCATATGTGCATAGACATAAAGCTTTTCAACTTGGCGTTCCAAGTCAAGTGAGAATTCTGTGATCTCAAGCAAACTGTCTGCGCTATCCAAGAGATGCCCCTCATACTGGGACGCTGTTTGTACTTTTTCAGTTAAATCTTTCAAGGCTTCTTCCCAAGCCTGGTCTGTTGGGTAGATTGTCGAAAGATCCCATGTATCTTTTTCATTTATTTCATGTCGTTGTAATACCATAAGATTCCTCCATCCTTTCTATTTTACCACATTTTTTGAGAAATATAAGCGATAAAAGGCTGGCGGATAGAGCTTTTGGCGATTATTTTTCGGATTTTTTTGATAGTAAGCCTGAAAATTTCTATAATAGCTAGTCAAATCCGTTTCAATCTGCAAAAAATCACCTGATTCTATCGGCTTGACTTGAGGATACCAGTCGTCTAGTTGATGGTTTAATAGATTGTCTCCTTGATAATAAGCTTCCTCCTGCTTCTTCATCCAGTAGGGCGTTTGATAGTACAACTGCTGGCGAATGTAGTGACAGATAGTGGAATCTTGCACAACTGCAAAACGAGGCAGTTTTTGTTTTTGATAAGGAAATCGTAGAATTTCCAAGAGATTTCCTTGGCCATAGGGAAATTCCTTGACCTGAAAATGAAGCTTGCCACGTAGATCCTGATGCAAAAGATATTTGAGTCTCAAAACTTGCTTTTTGAGATCCAGTTCCCAAACATAGAAACCCATATTTTGACTAATATAGAGGAATCCTCTTTGCAGTTGTGTTAACCGCTCTTTTAACCAGAGTTTTTCTCCCAGTAGCCAGATAACCTGATAGCCCTGGCTGTGGTATCCTTGACTTCTATCGCCTAAAAGCTTTTGAGACAAGGGACTGCACTGAACCTCCAGAGCTAGTTTCCCATTGACGAGAACATCCGCAACCTGCTGAATCTCGGGTAAACTATATTCTAAGGCGACCTGACTGTCTTTCTTGGCCCAGTGATAAAGGACCTCTTTATTTCCCAAATGTTCTGGACTTTCATTTTCAAAAAATGCCATACAATCTCTTAAAGATTCATGGGCAAAATGCGTTCGAATGCTCTGTCCTTGGCGTAATCGTAGTCCGCCTCCACAGGCTGGACAAGTATAAGCTTGCTTGGGAACGTCTTTTTCGAGGGCATTCACCAATTTTCCCTTGGCATCTCTGGCTACAAACATGGTCTACCTCCTTTTCTCATTTATTCGAAAAAGAACTAAAAAAGACTGGAATTCCAGCCTTTCATGATATTATTTCTTATCTTTTTTGTCTCTTAGAATATTTTTTTAGCATGGGAATGAGATTGGGAATCTGCTCACTTCTAATGACCAGCACCCCGTATTCCTGACAACGATTGGCATAAACGGGATTGATTTTCCCCGTACAGACAATTAACTTGAGGCAACTCTCCCCAGCAAAATGATTGGCGTAGACTTCTAGTTCATTGATGGCTTCGACTGATAAATCTGTCATCTTGCAAGAGATAAAGGTAATCGAGCGTCCCTTTCTCAGAATGACATCAATCTCATTTTGAACATTGTCCGCCTCTGGAAAGATGCCATTCCAATCAATCTCACCACCTATCATGCACTCATCAAACAGCTGAGATTCAAGCGCCAAGAGATAGAGATATACCTCTAAAATATGTCCCTTGTTGCGGCAAAAGACTTGAGCTTCTTGACTTGGAAAGCTGTAGGCTACTCGTTTCTTGTCTTCGCTTTCAATACAAAGCATCCCTGCTTCCACAAGTAAAGGAATAAGGGATTTTGGATAGTGATAATACCTGCCATTGTTTTCCAGTATCTTTTCGGTCTCAGCATGCAGGTCATTGGTCTTAGCTAGAGAGAAAAATTGGGTCACTTGATACCAGTGGGCAGGATTGGCAATGGCAGATCTGGCTAGTTTTTTGATGGCTGCAATTTGCTGAACTGAGTGGATAGGGCGTTTTGATTTGAGCATTTTTCCACCACGCAAGGCTATCAGCTGCTGGATGCTTAGGGCGGGAATGTCCAAGTCTTCTTTTTCTAACTGACCGGCTACCCACTTGTATTGTTTTCCTCGCTCGACATCCATGGCAACGATGGGGAGGTCCCGATCCAAGCCATATTGATAGAGGGATAAGGCTAGTAGCGAATCTCCACCAAAAACATCAAGAAGAACCTGGTCATACTCGGCCAAGCAATAATCTAACTGGTTTGCTAGTTGTTCTAAGGATAACTGACGAAAGGTCACTCGTTGGATATGAGGAACCTCTTCCATGATGAACTGACGGAGAGAGAGTTTCTCTTCATTGCTTATTTTCGTCAAAGATAAAAAAAGAATCTCGTCACAATCACTGATAAAGGCTTGGTAGACATTCTTTTCCAATACATGCCGATCATACAATTCCACCAAAAGACTCGTCATTCGACCACCTCCACCATAAAGACTTTCTTTCGCTGAGAGTGTCAGCAATATAATTCTACTGCTCTGATTTCCTACTTCTAGTATAGCATAAAATCCTGCTCACCCCAATCAACCAACGCAAACAAAAACGAATAGAAACCTTGCAAATCGGTTACTATTCGCTTGTAGATGTTTAATTTACTTGATTTTTTTGGCTAACATAGTCGCAAAGCGTAGTTGAATGCGATTACCATTTTCATCACGACGGTGCAGATGTCCTGGGTTTTCATTATACTTGACCAATCCCCAATCCTTGTAGTAGTCCGCCAACTCCCCTTCTTTAAAAGTGAATGGGAAGTTTACTGAGCAAGGATAATCCTCCGTATCCATGGCACAGACGATAAGGTTATAGCCACCGATCGTGGTGTGCTCCTGCATATTTTGGATAATAGCTGGAATACGGTCTGCTTGTAGGAACATCAGAACAACTGTTGAAACGATAAAATCATAGACTTGCCCAATGCTAGCTGAATTGATATCATATAGACCTACAGGCATGTCTAGATCCTCTTGCTCCACGATGCTTTGCAAGATTTCAAGGGACAATTCATTTTGATCAACAGCTGTCACATCAAAACCATTCTGTGCAAGAAAGAGAGAGTTACGACCCTGACCACAACCCAAATCTAAGGCTCTTCCTGGTTTCACCGTTTGCATGGCTTCTAGGACCTCTGAATGGACTGGATTGGTCTGGTATTTCTTAGGGAAATAATCCTCAGGTTTACAATAAAATTCCAAGTACCATTCTACATCGTCTGTTGCGGCCTCTACTCGGTGCCAGGCTTGTGGTTGCGCCATGGGGTTGTCTGCTCCTGCCTCAAAGAGGTGCTCAGCTAGAACCTCACCATCTTCAGTCAACTCAATAAACTTGAGTGTCCCCTTCAAGACCGTGATTTTTCCCCAAGTCCCGACCTTGGTATTGTGTTTCTGCTGGACAGCTTCTGGCATGGTCTGTTTATTCCATAAGGGCATCCGTTTATAGGCAATTAATTTTTCCATTTTACTTCCTCTTTTATCGCTGGTTGACAGCTTTCATGACACGCGCGATGTCGCGGTTTTGTTCACGACGCTTGATGGATTCGCGTTTGTCATAGTCATGTTTCCCTTTAGCAAGTCCTAAAAGAAGCTTGGCATAGCCATCTTTAATATAGACTTTGAGGGGAACAAGGGTCATTCCTGTCCCTTTGGTTTCCTGTTCCAGTTTTTGAATTTGCTTCTTATGGAGCAGGAGTTTGCGGCGGCGTTCCGGTTCCTGGTTCCAGATATTCCCCTCTTCGTAAGGGGCGATATGAACATTGCTCAGCCAGACTTCCCCATTTTTTACTTGGGCAAAGCCGTCCTTGAGATTGATACGTGCAGCACGTACACTCTTGATTTCCGTTCCTGTCAGCACTATTCCTGCCTCTAGCGTATCTACGATTGTATAGTCGTGGTGCGCTTTTTTATTTTGTGCGATGACCTTTCCCTCGCCCTTTGCCATGCTTGGCTCCTTTCTTAGCTACTTCTTTGTAAAATGGTTTCTTACCCTTTTTCTTTTTATCTTTTTGTGAATGCTTGTGCTTATCATTCGAGCGCCCTGATTTTCTCTTGTCTTCCTTCTTGTCTGAACGACGACTTGAACTACGACCTCTGTCTTTGCGTCCAGCTTGTTTCAAGCCTTTTTCGATGACATCAAACTCACTTGGGATATAAGAGAAGTCAATCTCACCTGTCATCTTATCCGCTCTTTCTACGCGAATACGAATCTGCTGTCCCACGCGGAAAGTTATTCCTGATTTCTCTCCACGAAGAGTCAAATCACGCTCGTTGAAATGATAAAATTCAGGTAGATTGGTGATGTGAATCAAGCCTTCAACTGTGTTCGGCAATTCGACAAAGAGACCGAATTTAACGATGCTAGACACAACCGCATCGTACTCTTCACCCACGTATTCTTCCATGTACTCAGCCTTTTTCATGGCTTCGACTTCACGCTCCGCCTCGATGGCACGACGTTCACGGTTGGAAGACTGGGTTGCAATCTCTGGAATCACTTGTTCAAAATGCTCTGCTACTTCCTTAGAACGCCCATAGTCCCGAATCATTCGATGGACTAGAAGGTCAGGATAACGGCGAATGGGACTGGTAAAATGAGTGTAATAGTCGGCAGCAAGTCCATAGTGACCGTGATTGTGCTCTGAATAACGAGCCTGCTGCATAGAACGGAGAAGCATCATGGATAATACATCCGCATAAGGCTCTCCCTCAACCGCACGCATGATGTCTTGGAGGGCCTCCTGGCTCATCTCACTTGCAGTTCCATAAATCCGCAATCCAAAGCTCGAAGCATAATCAATAAACTTCTGAACTTTTTCAGCCTTGGGCTCCTCGTGAATCCGATAAATGAAAGGTAGGTCCATTTTACTAAAGTGTTCGGCCACCGTTTCATTAGCAATCAACATGAAGGACTCGATCATCCGCTCTGCAATTCCACGTTGGCGAAGAACGATATCCACAGGCTTACCTTTTTTATCCACCAAGATCTTAGCTTCGCTGGTATCAAAGTTAAGGGCACCACGCTTCTCACGCATGCTTTCTAGCCTTTCATGAAGCTTGGCCATGAGCTCGATACTTGGAACAATTTTCTTAAACTCTCGTCTCTTTTCCTCATCGCCAGCTAGGATATCATTGACATCACTATAGGTCATACGGAAACTAGTCTTGATAATTGTTTGGGTAATGGTGTAATTAACCACACGACCGTGTTTATCAATTTCCATAATAGCAGACTGGGTCAAGCGATCTACTTGAGGATTGAGCGAGCAGATGCCATTTGACAGTCGTTCTGGAAGCATTGGTACCACACGGTCTGTCACGTAGACAGAAGTCGCGCGGTTAAGAGCTTCCTTATCAAGGGCAGAACCCTCGGTCACATAGTAGGAAACATCTGCGATGTGAACTCCAAGCTCGATATTGCCATTTTTCAAAGCCTTGATGTGTACTGCGTCGTCCAAGTCCTTGGCATCCGCACCGTCAATGGTAAAGGCGATTTCATCTCTCAGGTCCAGACGACCTTCCATATCCTTTTGAGACGGAGCTTCTGGCACACTTTCTGCTTCCTTGAGAACAGCTTCTGGAAATTCTGAAACAATATCCATGGATTCCAAGACTTCAAGAACGTCAATCCCAGCATCAGTCGAGTGCCCCACCACGTCTAGCACACTAGCGACAAAGAAATCATGTTTCTTACTTGGGTATTTGTCAATAAAGACCTTGAGAACTTCAGTACCTTCCAACTTGATAGCCGGTTTCTTCACATAAATCGGTTGGCTGATTTTCTGATTCTTTGAACGAATGTAGCCCGCATACTTGGGCTTTTCCTGATCCAGAACGATTTGCCCGACAACGGTTGTCAGGCTGTGTTCTAAGATATCAATAATTTTGGCTTCTGCAGCAGTTCCCTTGTTGCGGTCAGCGACTTTCTTGATGACCACCTCTACGGTATCACCATCAATGGCATAGTTGACATCGTTTTTTCCTACAAAAAGGTCGTCCTCTTCGCCTTCTATACTGACAAAGCCAAAGCCGTTTTTATGGGCATGAAAAATCCCTTTGAGGGTGATTTCATGTTTCTTCTTTTGGTCCAGACATAAACTGCCATCATCTTCAAAGCGAATCTGGTGCTTTCTTTCCATCAGAGACAGGGTTTTAATCAACTCACGGAAATCCTTGGATCTATCCTTTCCGAGAGCCTGAGCTAGGTCATTTACCGTCACTCGCCCCTTCTCTTGCAAATAATCTTTAATTTTATCTTTCATGTTTTCTTTCTAGATTTTTATAATTTCTTTTTGAGTGATAACTTTCTAAGTGTCATTCAAAATAAAAATAGGCTAAGACCTAGTCTCGCCCATTTCTTATCTACTTGATAATACCGTCAATGCTAAGGCAATGGCTAGCCAGAAAAAGACTAAAATACCTGTCAAACGTTGCATCACAGCTTCAAAACCACGCGCCTTACTACGTTCAAACAAATCACCTGAGCTGGCATCAAATACATTGCTGGATTGGTTCTTAGTTGGTTGCATGAAAATCGCAATCACAATCACAACAGATAATACTAATAAAATGGTTAACAATAGGTTATACATATCAAACTCCTTAAAATCCCTATTATTTTACCATAAAATCTACTTAGATTCAAGATGTAGGGTTACTTTTCTTTCCTTGGGACAATACTTTAACACCTCAATCTTGTCTGGATGAGTTTTGGAGTTCTTACTGGTTAGATAATTCATGCTGCCACAAGAGGAGCACTTGAGATTGATTTTTACTCGCACTAGATTTCCTTTACTTTTAATAACGATCTAAATTGCACTAAGTTACATAAACAACTGAAAGCCACACAAGCTGCTGTCGCATAAAAGACAGCATGGTAGCCCAAATATCCTGCAACTGCGGATCCCGCCATAGGTCCGATCACTCCACCAAGGTAAAAAAAGACTTGGTTGAAGGCGAAAATCCTTGAAATACCTGATTTTGGAGTCATTTTGCTAAGAAGGGCATTGACTCCTGGTATGAGAGCACCTGTTCCCAAACCAAAGAGAAAACGATACAAGCCAAGTTGAAGGGGGCTGGTTGCATGAGCACAAAGTAGGTAAATGATGACGGAATAAATCTGCGCCGTGACCAACAATCTATGATTCCCTACCTTATCGCCAAGTTTTCCTAGAAATCCAGCACTCATCATGCTAGAAAATCCCATGCTGGATACGATCAATCCTGATACAAGGAGGAGACTTTCGGACTGCCCTAAGTCCCGCACATAGAGAGCTAGAATGGGGCCAATTGATTGAGCTGAAAATTGAATGACAAAACTAGTCAAAAATAGGTTTACTAAGAGCCTAGGATACTTGAAAGAAGAAAATAATTCTTTCGTTGGGATAGCCTTCTCCTTAGCCACTGGCTGAAAATCTTCCTTGATGAAGAAAATAGTTAGGATTGCAGCTAAAAATAAGAAAGCGCCTACCAATAAAAAGACATTGCGAATGCCAAAAATTTCAGCAATAAAGCCTCCAACAAAGGGACCCGTCAATGTTCCTGCAACAACTCCTGTAGATAGAGTCCCCAGAGCCGCTCCAGACTTATCTTTGGGTACCTGACTAGCAATCAAGGCCGTTGCATTGGGGACAAAACCAGTAAATACACCATTGAGCAAGCGCAAAAAGAGTAGCCAACAGATATTTGGCACGAAGGCCAAACCTCCCATCGTAATGGTCATGGCAAGACCTGCTCGAATCATCATGGGCTTTCGTCCATATTTGTCAGCAAGAATACCCCAGATAGGAGAAACTAGAGCTGCTGAAACAGCCGAAACTGAGATGGCTAATCCAGCATAAAAAGCAACTTGATCCCCTTCAATTCCCAACTGCTCTACAAAGATAGGCATGAAAGGGACGACCAAGGAGATACTGGCTCCCGTTAGAAAACTACCGAACCAGGCGACACGAAGATTCTCTTTCCAACTAATCTCTTGCACAGCTATCGCCTCCTTCAAGTAATTTCACTACTTGACCCACAAGCTGATCGCGACTGCCATTATTATCTAATATATGGCTCGCCAATTTTTTCTTTTCTTCTAAAGACCACTGGACTGCCAGACGCGACTCAGCTACTTCCTTAGAAAGATGATCCCGTTTCATGAAACGTTCCACCTGAACATCTCGATCCACATAGACCAGCCATGTTTCATCAAACCAAGCACTGTAGTCCTGTTCAAAAAGTAGGGGAATATCCATGAAAAAAATCGCTTCTGTCTGAGTCAACTGGTCTCGCAATGCAGCCAATTCCTCACGAATAATCTCCCCTTGGGTTTGCTTAGACCATTCCCGCTCCTCAGGATTTGAGAAGATGAGACTAGCCAGGAGAGGGCGATTGAGTTCTCCATTTTCTAAGATAATTTCTTGCCCAAAGTGCTGGACTAAGAGCTGATAAAGACGACCACCAGGTTTTTGTAGTTGGTGGACGACTGCATCGGCATCCACCACTTGAAAACCTTTCTGTCTCAAAAAATTTGTCACAGTTGATTTACCTGAAGCGATACCACCTGTGATTCCGATGATTTTTCCCATCAGTCCCTCCTTTGACACTGGGGACAAAAATGAGTTCCCCTTCCGCCAAGCTGGAATTTCTCAATGATGGCGCCACAGCGTGAACATGCTTGACCAGTCTTATCATAGACCTGATGAAAATCCTGCATGGTTCCATCTTCCCCAAAGGCATTTGTATAGGTTCGAATAGTTGAACCCCCTTTTTCAACAGCCTGACTCAAAACAGCAATAGTCTGCTTATGTATAGCTGACACCTCCTCTAACGTTAAAGTCTGGGAAGGTCTTGCTGGATGAACCTGAGCTCGCCAGAGAACCTCATCCACATAGATATTGCCAAGACCAGCTACCAAGGTCTGGTCTAAAAGGTGGGATTTGATAGGCTTTTTAGACTTAGCTAGGGCAACTTGAAAGACCTGTAAATCAAAGTCTTGCTCCCTTGGTTCAGGACCTAGTTTCTTAGAAATAAAGTAGGCATCCAACAGGTCGGGTGCCAATAGTTCCATAGTACCAAACTTGCGTACGTCCTCATATACAAGAGTGCCGCCATCTTCAAACTGGATGAAAACATGGGCATGCTTGCGTTCAGGTACCTGATCTGGATAGTAAAAATACTTGCCCTCCATCCGCAAATGAGAAATCAAGACCTTGTCTGTCAAGTAAAAAAGCAAGTATTTACCACGACGTCCCATTGACTCGATAATCTGACCAGGCACTTCCTTTCGAAACTCGTCCACATCTGTCTTAATCATCTTGGGATAACGAATTTCTATACTCGAAATCTTCTTTCCTATAATCAATTTTTCTAAGCCACGACGAACCGTTTCAACCTCAGGTAATTCAGGCATAAATCCTCCTTCTGTAAAAACAAGAAGCAGGCATGAGCCCACCTCTACTTAGTATTCTTTTTCATTATAGCCAAAGTCAGCCAAATCTAGCTTTTTATCACGCCAATTTTTCTTGACCTTGACCCAAGTTTCTAGGAAAACCTTATCCCCTAGCATGAGTTCGATATCACGACGGGCCATAGTCCCAATTTTCTTGAGCATAGCGCCACCTTTTCCGATGATAATGCCTTTTTGGCTATCTCGCTCCACCATGATGGTTGCACGGATGTGAACCTTGTCTGTCTCTTCATCCCGTTTCATAGAGTCAACCACTACGGCAACTGAGTGTGGAATCTCTTCACGTGTCAAATGAAGAACCTTCTCACGAATCATTTCTGAAACCAAGAAACGCTCAGGATGATCTGTGATTTGATCAGCTGGGAAATACTGGAAACCTTCCTCTAGATTTTCACTCAAAATATCGATTAGTCGAGAAACGTTATTTCCCTGAAGGGCTGAGATAGGAACAATTTCCTTAAAGTCCATCTGGTTGCGGAAGTCATCAATCTGAGACAAAAGCTGGTCTGGATGAACCTTGTCAATCTTATTCACCACCAGAATCACAGGAACCTTGGCAGCTTTCAGACGCTCGATAATCATGTCGTCGCCCTTACCACGTGGCTCATCAGCTGGCACCATGAAAAGAACGGTATCCACTTCACGAAGGGTACTGTAGGCAGATTCCACCATGAAATCCCCAAGAGCTGTTTTGGGCTTGTGAATTCCTGGTGTGTCGATAAAGACGATTTGCTCCTTATCTGTGGTGTAAATCCCCATGATTTTATTGCGCGTTGTCTGCGCCTTGTCACTCATAATGGCAATCTTTTGCCCCATGACGTGATTTAAAAAGGTTGACTTCCCAACATTGGGACGCCCTAAAATGGCTACAAAGCCTGATTTAAATGTCATAATTTCCTCTTATAGTTTAAAATAGTATATCCCAAATGCGTGGGATAAAGATAAGTGCACCAATCACCGCAGCAAGAAGGGAAACCACAAGTACGGCACCAGCCGCCATGTCCTTGGCTTTCTTCGCTAACATAGAAAAGTGATAGTGACTGGCTAAATCCACCACATTTTCAATAGCAGAGTTAATAATCTCAAAGGCTACTACCAAGAAAATGCTCACTAGGAGAAAGAGCCATTCGATTCGTGACACCTGAAAAACAAAACCTGCAAGGATGACTACTAGAGCCGTCACTGCATGTTTTCGCATATTGCGTTCTTCCTTGAAAGCAGTCAGAATTCCTGTAAGGGCAAATTCTAAACTGGATATCAGGTCACGATTTTTCCATTTTCGTTTATTGTCTTGTGAGTCCATAGGCTGTTAAAATTTCTTCTTGTAAACCGAACATCTCCGCTTCTTCTTCCGGAGTGTAGTGATCATAGCCGTTAATGTGTAAAAAGCCGTGTACTGCCAAGAAGCCCATCTCACGCTCAAAGCTGTGGCCGTATTCCTCAGCCTGCTCATGCGCTTTATCGATAGAGATGAACAGTTCCCCAATGTAGGCATCAAACTCAGACATCATCTCTGCTAATTCAGGATTTTCAAGCAAATCTTCTTCATCAAAGGCAATGTTCAACTCTGGTTTATACTCAAGGCTGATGACATCTGTCGGACGGTCCGTGTCACGGTACTCGAGATTGAGTTCATGGCTACGCTCATTGGTCACAAAAGTAACTGCCATCTCCTTGTCTTCTTTTTCTATTTTTTGGGCTGCAAATTCCAAAATTTCTTGGGTTTGTTGCAAGATTTCTTGTGAAACTTGGCCAGTTTCATCTACCATTTCAATATACATGTACTTCTCGATTCTCTTTACTTGGCTTTATTATACCATATTTCCATGATTTTATTCTACCTTTTTGATATAATACTATGGAATACAATCACAAGGAGAGAACGATGTCATTTGACGGATTTTTTTTACACCACATGGTTGAGGAATTACGAAGCGAGTTGGTCAATGGTCGCATTCAGAAAATCAATCAGCCTTTTGAACAAGAGTTGGTCTTGCAAATCCGCAGCAATCGCCAAAGCCATCGTCTGCTCCTCTCTGCCCATCCTGTTTTTGGGCGCATCCAGCTAACCCAAACGACTTTTGAAAATCCAGCCCAACCTTCGACTTTTATCATGGTTTTGAGAAAGTATTTGCAGGGTGCCGTGATTGAGTCGATTGAGCAAGTGGAAAACGACCGTATTGTGGAAATCACCGTTTCCAATAAGAACGAAATTGGGGACCACATTCAGGCTACCTTGATTATCGAGATTATGGCTAAACACAGCAATATTCTCCTCGTGGATAAAAGTAGCCATAAAATCCTCGAAGTCATCAAACACGTCGGCTTTTCACAAAATAGCTACCGCACCTTACTGCCAGGCTCAAGCTATATCGCTCCACCAAGTACCGAGTCTCTCAATCCTTTCACTGTCAAGGATGAAAAACTCTTTGAAATCTTGCAAACCAATGAACTAACTGCAAAAAATCTTCAAAGCCTCTTTCAAGGTCTAGGACGTGATACAGCAAACGAACTGGAAAGACTCCTGGTTCGTGATAAGCTTTCTACCTTCCGTCACTTTTTCGAACAAGAAACCAAGCCATGCTTGACTGAGACTTCCTTTAGTCCAGTTCCTTTTGCAAATCGTATAGGAGAGCCTTTTGCCAGTCTTTCTGATCTTCTAGATATCTACTACAAAGATAAGGCAGAGCGCGATCGCGTCAAACAGCAAGCCAGTGAACTCATTCGCCGTGTTGAAAATGAATTGCAAAAAAATCGCCACAAACTCAAAAAACAAGAAAAAGAATTACTGGCAACGGACAACGCTGAGGAATTTCGCCAAAAAGGAGAATTACTGACAACCTTCCTCCACCAAGTTCCCAATGACCAAGACCAGGTTATCTTGGATAACTACTACACGAATCAACCTGTTACCATAACGCTTGATAAGGCCCTGACTCCCAGCCAGAATGCCCAGCGCTACTTTAAACGCTACCAAAAGCTCAAAGAAGCTGTTAAATACCTGACTGAGTTGATTGAAGAAACCAAGGCAACTATTCTCTATCTGGAAAGTGTGGAAACTGTTCTCAATCAAGCTGGACTGGAGGAAATCGCTGAAATACGTGAAGAATTGATCCAAACAGGCTTTATCCGTAGAAGACAGCGAGAGAAAATCCATAAGCGCAAAAAACCAGAGCAGTATCTAGCAAGCGATGGCAAAACCATCATTTATGTCGGTCGAAACAACTTGCAAAATGAAGAACTAACCTTTAAAATGGCTCGCAAGGAAGAACTTTGGTTCCACGCCAAGGACATTCCTGGCAGCCACGTCGTCATCTCAGGCAACCTCAACCCTTCTGACGAAGTCAAGACAGACGCTGCAGAACTTGCTGCATATTTCTCTAAAGGACGCTTGTCGAACTTGGTTCAAGTGGATATGATTGAGGTCAAAAAACTCAACAAACCAACTGGTGGAAAACCTGGCTTTGTGACCTATACAGGACAAAAGACCCTCCGTGTCACACCAGACCCAGAAAAAATCGCATCCATGAAAAAATCCTGATTTCACTTGAAATCAGGATTTTCTATTACAAATTTAGTCTGCAATCAAGGTTTCCAATCCAACCTTCATCATATTGGTGAAGGTGTTTTGATTTTCTCAGCCAGTTTTTAACAAGTCTCAAAGAGCGAGATAGTGATCAAAAACTGAGATATCTTCCTCTTTCAAGTAACAAGGTTTTGTTACTATCTTCTAAAATTTTTTTATTGTCTCAATTTCGAAAAGACTTCCCCAATCTTGCCTTCAATGACCAATGTAGCTTGGCTGTCTTGTGGAATACTGGTTTTATTGATAAGGACCAGATTTGTCCCCGAAAAATAGTTTACTAGGCTAGCTGCAGGATAAACAACCAAAAAAGTCCCACCGACAATCAGCAAGTCTGCCTGCCGAATAGCTTGTGCAGCCTGGCTAAAGACATCCATGTCAAGCGATTCTTCATATAAGGTCACGTCAGGCTTGACCACCTTGCCACAGTCTAAGCAGTGAGGAATCGGTCCCTCGAGGGCCAGAAAATCAGGTAAGTCATAGAAACGATGACAACCTAGGCAGTAATTACGGTCCGCACTCCCATGCAATTTAAAGACTTTTTGGGAGCCAGCCATTTCATGAAGACTATCGATATTTTGTGTCACAACAGCCTTGAGCTTACCTGTCTTTTCCAAAGCAGCTAGATAAGTATGAGCAGCATTAGGCTTGGCTTCTGGATAAATCAGGTATTTTTTATAGAAGTCAAAAAAATCTTCTGGATAGCGCTCAAACATGGTCCGAGAAACGAGTTGCTCTGCCGTAAAATGACGGCCTAACTGATGACTATAAACACCATCTGAACTACGAAAATCTGGGATATTAGACTCGGTTGACACTCCTGCCCCTCCGAAAAAGACTATTCTGTGGCTTTTATCAATCAAATCTTGTAATAGTTCTATTTTATCCATCACATCTCTCCTTAAGCTGGGTTCTAAAAAAGTTGAAAATCAATAGTTCCAGCAATCTGATTTTCAACTCTTCCTTTATCATTACTGATATATTTGAGATTAAAGCATTTGAATCAATCTTAGAAATAACCTTATCTCAAAGTAATACGATGTTTAGTCTGCAATCAAGGTTTCCAATCCAACCTTCATCATATCGGTGAAGGTGTTTTGGCGTTCTTCAGCTGTTGTGTCTTCTTCTGGATTGACCAAACTATCAGAAATGGTCATGATAGCAAGTGCATCAACGTGGTGTTGGGCAGCAAGATAGTAAAGAGCTGCTGCTTCCATTTCCACAGCCTTGACTCCCCATTTACCAAGCTCGATGTTCTTTTCAAAGTAGTTTGAGTAAAAGACATCTGATGACAAAACGTTCCCAACGTGGGTGGTCATACCAAGTTCTTTGGCGATATGATAGGCCTTATCCAGCAAATCAAAGCTAGCGATTTGTGGGAAATCGTACTGTGGCCAGTCATTACGGATGATGTTTGAGTTAGTCGCAGCAGCTTGCGCCAAGACCAATTCACGGACATGGACATCCTCGTTTAAGGAACCAGCAGTTCCGACACGGATCAATTTTTTCACTCCGTAGTCCACAATCAACTCACGCGCATAGATAGAAATTGATGGCATTCCCATACCAGTTCCCATGACAGATACATGGTGACCCTTGTAAGTCCCAGTGTAACCAAACATGTTACGCACTTCGTTAAAACATACAGCGTCTTCAAGGAAATTCTCAGCAATAAATTTCGCACGAAGAGGATCCCCAGGAAGAAGAATTTTATCAGCAATTTCACCTTGCTTAGCAGCAATATGGATAGACATAGTTAAGATATAAAGGGCGACAGAGAACAAAGTAAAAATAGGAAACTGACGACGCATCGCAGATGCTAGACAGTTTATCTTTTTTACATAGTTCTCCGCCCGTATTCAGTTCAGCAAATACGGTTTACCCATCCTTTCTTTTATTGTTGTTATGAAAAGTTTTCCGCTCGTGTTCAAATAAAAACACACGCTCTGCCTTTCTTTTTTATTTAGTTTGTTAATGAATCCAAAAATGCGTACAATTTTGCATTCATTTCTTGATAATCGTAAGCACGAATAGCTTCAGGTTTTTCGACAAATGGCAATTGTTTACTTTGCTCTTCCAAAGCAGCTGCTCCATCAGCCGCAATCAAGAGATCGACTGCTTCTGGATCGAATTCCAAGTGGGCTTGGGAGAAAAACGGACAATCTGACGTGGACAACCTCGACTGGTCGCAAGGACAACGACATCATCCGTCAATCCCGGCATATCACCATGCCAGTGACCAGAATCAAAGCTGGCGCCAAACAAGCTGACATGCGGATCCGCCAATCCTTCAGGCGTTAAATCCACAGGATACACTCCAATTTCCCACTCTGGACTGTGTTCATACTCCGCGCCATAAGCAACAGACAGGAGCTGCGCACCCAGACAGACACCAACGATGTAGCAATCCGCCTTCATTGCTTTTTGAATAAGTTTAATCTCAGCTTGCGGATCATAGTAAGGGAAGGTTGCGCGATCCTCATCTGGTGATTGTGGTCCTCCCATGACAATCAAAAAATCGATCTCATCCACTGTCTCAAGTAGAGCTTCTCGCTCGTAGACCTTGGACATCGTCACCTGATGACCACGCTCCTGCGCCCACTTTAGATAAGCACCCGGTACTTCAAAAGTTTCGTGCAAGACAAAATGCACTCTCATCGTTTATTCTCCCATCTATTTTGAATCACATAAGACATACTAGCAGCTAGTGCTAGTGGTAGAATCAAAGCCCAGCTCTGTCCTGTAAAACCAAGACTTAGGGCAATGGCAGTCAAGGGAGCTTGTAAGGTCGTCCCTAAAAAGACGGTCGCTCCAAGCAACATTCCTAGAGCAGGATCTAGGTGAATGCCAACGACTGTCAAAAGCAAACTCGCTAAGTAGCCAGATCCAATCCCCAAGGCAAATGACGGTGTCAAGGTCCCTCCGTAAGCCCCATTTCGTAAGAGGAGATAGGTTAGGAACCCTTTTACGGCCAAGGTCAAGGCTAGACTAGAAAGTGGCTGGCCTGATAAGAGGGTTTGGGCTAGAACCTGTCCATTTCCCATAAAAATCGGGTAAAAGATCACAATGCCAGCGAACACCACAAATGCTAAAGGCAGAGCCAAAAGAATGGTCCAATCCTTCCGCCGTTTGCGACTAGCCCGATTGGCTAGAAAACGAAAGGCCAGTGCCAAAGGAGTAAGCAATAGAGCCACTATGACAGCCTGGATAAAACTACTGGCTGACCAATGAACTGGCGACATATGATATATAGCACCATGTCCAACGATTGGCTGGGCAATCCAAGTCGCCAAATAAGAACTAGACAAGACCAGTAAGATATTTTTCCAGTGATAGGCCAACCCTAATGTCTCAAAGACAAACAAGCTACTTGCAAAGGGAACCTGATAAACCGCAGCCAAACCTGCTCCAGCTCCACAAGCAATCAAAACTCTTTGCTCTTTGATCGTCAAGGACAAGACTTTCCCCAAACGACCAGCTAGAAGAGCCCCAACCTCACGTGGGGCTCCTTCTTTTCCGACCGAAGCGCCAGCTCCAACAATCGCAACCTGCATAGTTGCATGAAGGAGGTGGGCTAGGGGCGCTGGATCTCTATCTCCAACCAGGTCGATTTGCCTGCGAATAGAGAGAATTTTATAACGCTCTTGTAGAATATACCAAAAACCAGCTGCCAAAGTCCCTGTCACACATAAGACAAGAAATCTACGAAGTCCTCCAGCTTCTTGAAATTGCTGGAGCAGATCAGATCTCTCTTGGCCAAAAGCCAACATTTGCACGCCTTCTAGCAGATAATGACAGGCAATTCCGACTAGACCCGTACCTACTCCCAAAGCAAGAGTGGCAAAAAGCAAACGCCATTCGTAGGGCAGTCTTTGGAGTCGTGCTTTCATCATCTTACAATTCAGCAAGAATAGCTTTCAGCAAACCTTTGAAATCACCCTTGACACGTTCAGTCACTTCCACAACTTCTTCGTGGTTGAGTTCTTCTTGGAAACCAGCCGCAAAGTTAGTAATACATGAAATTCCTAGAACTTTCAAGCCAGAGTGGGCTGCCACGATAACTTCAGGAACAGTAGACATACCAACTGCATCTGCTCCAAGGGTCTTATAGGCACGAATCTCTGCTGGTGTTTCATAAGTTGGACCAGTTACACCGATATAGACACCTTCATCAAGCTTGATACCAAGTTTTTTAGCTACTTGATGAGCTACAGCACGGTATTCAGGTGTGTAAGCTTTAGACATATCAGGGAAACGAGGACCGAAATCATCCAAGTTTTCACCCATCAACGGATTTTGACCCGTAAAGTTGATATGGTCTGAGATAGCCATCAAAGTACCAGGACCATAACCAATACCTCCTGCAGCATTGGTTACAATGACACCTTCGCATCCGAGAACTTTCATCACACGTACTGGGAAAGTCACGACTTCCAGAGGATTTCCTTCGTAGAAATGGAAACGACCTTGAAGAGCCAAGACCTTGCGACCTGCAAGTTCTCCATATACCAATTTACCAGCGTGACCGACTACTGTCGAACGGCCCCAGTTTGGAATATCTGCATAGTCTACTACAACTGGATTTTCAATTTCTTCTGCCAATTCTCCAAGACCTGATCCAAGGATTAAACCAAATTCAGGCGCTTTGATTCCTTTATCTTTCAGAAAAGCAGCTGTTTCCTTGATTTTATCTAAGAATGTCATTCTGTGTCTCCTTTATTATTTTTTAGCATTTGACCGATTTTGTCAAAGGTTTTTGCGTTGCGAATGGTGATGTTGCGATAGAAAGGCATCTTGAGCAAGTACTTGTGATAAGCAGTCTTAGAGTAGGATTCTTCAGAGAATTTTCCCCAGAAAATACCAAGTTTTCCAAAATGAACGACTTCATCTTCCAGTACCAAGCTATCCACTTTCTCAATGACTTGAGCCACATCCAAACCCTCTGTGTAGAAGAGCACATCTTTTCTAGCCAGGTCTTTGGTCCACCAATCTGGCAGATTCTCCAGCTCTGCTTCATAATCTTCCTGACTCAGCAAAGAAAAACTCTGAATAAATGGATAATGGGCTTCAAAGAAAGCCTCTAACTTTTCAACCAATTGAGATTTTGAGTCTGTCGAAG
Organism: Streptococcus sp. A69; assembly: GCF_058556195.1. Classification (NCBI taxonomy): domain Bacteria; kingdom Bacillati; phylum Bacillota; class Bacilli; order Lactobacillales; family Streptococcaceae; genus Streptococcus; species Streptococcus sp. A69. The sequence goes on from NZ_JBZUJU010000001.1 coordinate 414,293, forward strand.
TAAAGAAAACATTGCCACTGTTGATGTAGGTTTCAACATTTTCCAGCCCCAACTCTGTCAGTTCTTGACGAAGTTGCGCCATGACAACCTTATTTTTCCCACCGACATTAATGCCTCGTACCAGTAAAGCATACCGCGTCATCTTATACCAATTTATCTAAGAAACTTTCCCCAATCATAGCAGTTTCCACACCAAAGTTATCGGCAACAGTCGCTGAGATATCTGCGAAATGTCCAACTGGAATGACACCATTTCCTTTAAAGGCAGGACTGTAAGCCAAAAGTGGGATATATTCACGAGTGTGGTCAGTTCCAGCATAGGTTGGGTCATTTCCATGGTCCGCAGTAATCAAGAGAAGGTCATTCTCTCTCATGGCTGCGATAATTTCAGGCAAGCGTTCATCGAACTCATGCAAGCAATCACGGTAACCATGAGCATTGCGACGGTGGCCGTAAAGGGCATCAAAGTCAACCAAGTTTGTGAAGGAGAATCCTTTTTCAAACTCAGCAAATCCCATGGTTTTCAATAATGTATCAATTCCATGGCTGTTTGATTTATTGTGGCCCATATCATGGTTGATGCCCGCGCCGTTAAAGATATCGTTGATCTTACCAACAGCATAAGTATCGATACCTGCTTCGTTCAATTTATCTAAAACAGTTGGTGCAAATGGAGATACTGCCAAGTCACGACGATTTGCTGTACGAGTGAAGTTACCAGGTTCACCAACATATGGACGGGCAATGATACGACCTAAAAGGGCAGGACGCTCAAGGGTAATCGAACGAGCGTATTCACAGATACGGTAGAGTTCATCCAAAGGAATGATGTCTTCGTGGGCAGCAATTTGCAAGACTGGGTCAGCTGAAGTATAGATAATCAACTCTCCAGTTTCCATCTGACGTGGTCCAAAATCTTCGATAACAGCTGTTCCTGAGTATGGTTTATTGGCTTCACGAATGACCTTGCGTCCTGAGAATTCTTCGATTTTTGTCAAAATTTCTTCTGGGAATCCGTTCCAGAAAGTATCAAAAGGCTCAGTAATATTGAGTCCCATGATTTCCCAGTGACCAGTCATAGTATCCTTACCAAGGGATACTTCTTCCAATTTTGTTGCATACCCTGTTGGATTGCTTTCAGCTGGTACAGTCTTAAGAGGAGTTTCACGTGGAATACTTCCTAGACCGATTTTGGCCATATTTGGCACATTCAAACCAACTGTTTTTGAAATGTGCCCCAGTGTGTCAGAAGCTCCATCTGGTACCCCTGCATTGACAAAGTTATTAGCGTCTGGTGCTGCACCGATTCCTACAGAATCCAATACCACCAAGTGAATACGATTAAATTTTGACATAGTATGTCTCCTTATTACTTTGATTAGTTTGCTTTTGTTGAAGTTAAAACCTGAACTCCTTCTCGTCCAGCTACGATGACCTTATCCACCATTTGATTGAATAAACCGTGCTCTACAACACCAACGACATGGTCCAATTCTTGCCCAAAGGCAATTGGATCTTCAATGACATCCAAGGCTAGGTCAATGATAAAATTCTGCATATCGGTTACAAAACGCTGACCGTCTTTTTCACGAAAACTTGGTTTGTAGCCAGCTCGCTCAAAACGACGAAAAACTTGTTCTGCGCCATACCGAACCACTTCCACAGGCAATTTAAAAGCACCTAGTTTGTCTACCAGTTTGCTTTCATCCACCACCCAAATGTATTCTTTTGATGGTGTCGCTACAACCTTCTCCATGAGAAGGGCACCCCCACCACCTTTGATTCCATTAAACTGGCTATCCACTTCATCTGCTCCATCGACTGTCAGATCGACAAAGTCTACTTGGTCAATAGACTTGAGCGGAATATTGAGTCCTTCTGCCTGTTTACTGGTCACACTAGAAGTCGTTACAGCTGTAATCTGTAATCCTTCTTCCTTAGTCCGACGACCTATCTCTTCTACGAAATAGTAGGCAGTTGATCCAGTCCCCAGTCCGACAACCATACCATCGTTGACAAACTCAGCAGCCTTGATTCCTGCCATTTTTTTCAGATTTTCCACTTTAACACCTCCAATATAGAGCTACATTTATTATAACATGTATCCGTTTTTATTTCATGAATACACTTGAAAAACCCGAACATTTTTATTTCGGGTTTTTGTGACCTATTTAACCATATCAGGATCGTAGTCATAAAATCCTGTATCAAGGAAACGATTTTTTGGATGGAGCTTGCGCACTTCTTCGTCTAGCAAGAAGGCTTGATCATGGCTGAATTTGCCCTCTTGGATCAAACTGCGAGCTTGGATAAAGAGTTTAGCAATCTCAACAAAGTTCTGACCTGGAGTATAGAGTCCTTCTAACTTCCAATGGGTAAAACCATGCTCCACCAATTCTGTCAATTTGGTCATCAAATCAAGGTCATTGTTGGCAAAGATATGGGTACCATGATTGTCTTCAAATATAGAGTAATGACTCTCTGGGTCACTTGGTTCTGCCAAGAAGAGGTCACGCTTACGCGTCTTTTCATCATCAATATGCGTAAAGTTATAATAGTTTTGTAAGAGCGGACGCTTAGAATGGTGAATGACACTAGCTCCGTAAACCAAGACTTCAGCAGGAATTTCCAAAATCTCTGGCATCTTGAAGAGTTCAGCAGATGGAATTTCTCGCGCCAAGACCGCCTCAGAAGCTCCTGCCTTTTGACCCCAGAAGTTAATCTGACGACTGCTTGTCACCATGGTTGAAGCATCGTAGATAGTCTTGAAGGAATAGCCATCACGGTTGACCACATAAAAGACACCTGCATCTCCTACTGTAATATAGTCTGTCTTGATTTCTTCCAAGAAGTCTAAAAAGGGCTTGATACGGTCCATCATGTCTTGGTGCATGAGGGCGTTGACTGCAACGATCAATTCCTTACCCGCATTATGAACGAGATTAGCGATAGTGCGCAACTCTTCATAACTAAAGGTCGTTGGCAGACGAAGACCAAAATCTTTCTCACCGACATAGATACGGTCTACGCCAGCTTCGAGTAGTTGTTCAACTTGTTCAATACTTTCAGCAGTTGCTGTAATGATAATCTTTTCCATAAGGAAAATTATACCACAATTCTCAAAAATCAGCTATGAATACTAAGATTTTTATAAAAAGTCAAAGTCATTTTTTAAAGGTTGCAATCAAAAAGGGAACAGTAACCAGTACCGTCCACTTTCTTTTTTATGCATGTGTTTTTTCAACTAGATGGCCGTCATTCATAACATAAACGCGGTCAACCTTATCAAGAAGGCGTGTATCATGTGTAATCATAACAACTCCTCTACCTTGTTCGTGGGCAATGGAAGCCAACATTTCCGTTACTTGATAGGCACGCTGGGTATCTAGACTTGCTGTTGGCTCATCTGCAAGCACGATACTTGGGTTGTTATAAAGCGCTCTAGCGATTGCTGCACGTTGACGTTCACCACCTGATAAAGCCTTGGGATACTGATCTTGTACTTTTTCCAAATCCAACAGGTCAAAGAGCTCTTTTCGGTCACTTTTACTATTTTTTCCCTTATCCAGTCTGTCAATCAAATCCAGCTGTTCCTTGACCGTTAGAAAAGGAATTAAGTTTGAAGCCTGAAGAATGAAACCAAACTCTCTAAAACGGAGATCTGTTTTTTCCTTCTCCGTTAAACTGCCTGTTTCCTTCCCCTTGACTAGAATCTTTCCACTCGATGCTTCCTGTAGTTGTCCTAGAGTTGTTAGAAAGGTCGTCTTTCCAGAGCCAGAAGGCCCAACGATAGCAACGAACTCTCCTGCATTTAGCTGAAAATTCGTCTCATGCAGGGCCACGACTTTCATCTTTCCTTCCCCATACGTTTTTGTCACTTGAGTCATTTCAATCAGTGCTGTCATACTATTCTCCTTATCACTCTGCAATCGCAGTAATCGGGTCCACCTTTAGCAAGCGTGGAAGTGAAATGACACCACCTAGAAGGGCCATCAAGCAAATTACCAAACTTAGGACAGAGTAGGCTATCCAACTTGGGTAGAAAAAGAAGGTTGCTGGTAAGACTAAAATCACTCCACCAATAGCCAGCAAGGCTAAAGCAATTCCCATACCGGCTAGTAGAAAGATTTGACAGAAAAGTGACCAAACAATGGTTTTAATCTGTATCCCCTGAGCCCGCATTATTCCATAAAGTCCTAGTTTTTGGATGGTAATGATATAGACAAATATACCCACTATCAAGCCTGTGATGATAATCATAGCAAGAATCATCCCTGAAAATACATTAACCTGAGGTGTGTAACCAGGAATTTTTGATATCATTTTTGGAATAGAAATCTGTTTCAGTCCATCGCCAGCCACTTCTATATCATTTTTCAATACCAAAGCAGAGATGGAACGATTGGCTTTCAAGGTTCCTTGTAAGGTCCAATAAGTCGTCAAACTCGTAAAGATAACAGGCTCGGTGAAAAATTTATTTCCTTGAGTCAAGCCTACAATCTTGTAACTTGTCTCACTTCCATTGAGCTGAATGGCATCACCTAGCCTAATCCCATAATTCTCAAAGGACTGATCCACGACAACCTCATCATCTCCTTCAGGATAATGGCCCTCAATCAGACTCGGAGAGATAAAAGAGTCCCACTCTTGAGCAAAGATGGAAACATTGACCTTTTCACTACCATCGACTAGATTGGTCACAGCGAACATATAGCCCAGTGGAGTAGCCTCTTTAGAACTCTTCTCTTTGTAGTCCTTTTCAGGAATAAAGGATGCTGTCAAATTATCATTTGCGTAGTCGGATAAAACGACACCCGTTGCTTGCCAGTTATCAATAGCGGCTCGGTTGTTCCGCACAAGACCAAGAGCCAAACTAGTCATAAAAAAGACCATGAAAGCAATAAGAAAAATGGTCGTTAGAATCAAACTATATCGAAGTTTATTTCGTACTATTTCTTTGATAGCAAGATACATGCTTATCTCCTTTAACTTTCCCCAGAGGTAGCAAAATGCTACCCAGTCCAATAGACAGCATCTCTGTCTTATCATCCATTCAAAACAACTCCTACCAACACTCTTCAAAAGTATCCAGGTAGCAACTCAACAAATTATCTTAGGAAAAGCACTTGCTTGCTATCAATTTATATAAGTCATCCCTTCCTTACTCAGTATATTTATAATAGAGAAGGTCAGGCCATCTGTTTCAAGTGTAACATCCATGCTATCACTTTCCCTAGTGGGTGTCAAGAAAAGCAACTTAGAAGATGATATAAGACTTTAGTAGTTTTGTAACAATTCTGTAATAATTCTCTACATAAAAAATGATAGAATAGTTATGTACTGTTAAGGAGAGAATCATGCCCGCAAGAAAATTAGAAGCCTATGAGTTTGAACACACTCCCGAATCAAATCAAACTCCGCTTTATCAAAATTATACACTGGAAGCACCTGTTAGCTCCAATTTAAAAGAGATTTTATTTTTTGTAAATATTGCTTGTTTTTGTGTTTTTATGGTGTTTTTTAGTTTTATCTTTTTAGCCTTAAAATTGAACACAGCTTTATCATTTGTTGCTGCTATGGGGGCAAGCTTGACACTCCTCCAACTCCAACGAAAGATTATTAAACGAAAAATTTCAAAATAAAGGTTTGTACCACTACCAACCTCTTTTCTAGTTAACAAAAAAGACAGTTCAAAAACTGTCTTTTTATTTATTCTTACGTTTGGGAGGAGATTGAATAGCAATCTTAACTTCAAAAATTGTTCCTCTAGGCTTGTTATCTTTAACGGTAATCGTTCCTCGTAAGGCATCTACGATCTGCTTGGCCAAAGATAGTCCCAGACCAAACCCACCTTTCTGACGGGTTCTCGCCTTGTCTACACGGTAAAAACGGTCAAAGATTTTCTTCTTATCGGCAGCTGAGATCCCAATTCCATTATCCTTTACGGATAGATAGAGGTGGCGATCCGTAGCATGGACCACAAACTCAATTTTCCCATCTTCTTCGGTATACTTAATGGCATTATCAAATAAAATGGTCATGAGCTGTTTTAGAAGCAACTGATCGGTCATAAAGGGACGATAAATCCGATTTTCATACTCAAAAATACGATCATTTTCAGAAGCAATCAACTCATAGTTGGCAAAGGTCGTCTTAAAAAACTGTGGTGATACTTCTGCTATTTCTGGCTTAATTCCATCATCTCGGCGCGCTAGATTGAGAAGATTGGTCGTGAGGAAGCGCATATTGCGAACTTCTTCAAGACTAGAAGCGATGCTTTCGCTGGATTCCATAATCGTTGCTTCTGGTTTTCGAAAGAGAGTCTCTAAACGATTTTGTAAAACGGCCAAAGGCGTTCTCAATTCGTGGCTCGCATTTTCAACAAAGGACTTCTGCTTTTGCATACTTTCCAGCAGAGGTTTGACACTGACACGTGCCAGGTAAACACTGGCAATTAAAGACAGGAGCCAGAAACTAGCCATAACTACAACAATTAAATGCTCGTGGTTTTGGCTGATTTGCTCAAGCTGGCTGGTATTGATTAAAACCGCCGCATATTTGACATTACTTGAAACAGTGGATGAATTGGTTTCCATCAAGACCATTCGGTAGGTTTCTTCCTGACCATAGCTATTGACAACTTGGATTTGGCGAATGTGATTCAACTCTTTCTTGTCCAGCTTGATCTTGTCCAAGCCTAAAAAGCGATTGCCCAGTAAGAGTTGGTTAAAATCCTTGTCAAAAAGCAAAACTTCTGTATTAGAGCTAACATTGGTCTTGATTTCAGCCTTGCTGGCATCCGCTGTTGCTGGTTGAATATCCTTAACTTCCTCAGTTGCCCGATTCAGGGCTAACTGGATAACAGCTTGAGGACTACTACTAAGGGCTTGTAGTTTTTCATCTACAGAGGTGTAGAGACTCGAGTGCATGACCTGAAGGATAATCAAGGTCATAGCAGAGAAAATCAGGGTGAACACTCCGAAGTTTCGAATGAAATAGCTGAAATCATCCGCATACCATGTTTTTTTTAGTTTATTGAACATCTTTTAATATATACCCGACACTACGCAAGGTTTGAAGATTTTCAGCAAAGGCTGTCCCCTTCAATTTCTTACGAACTTTTGAAACATAGACTTCTACAACGGAAATCGTCGTATCGCTATCAAATCCCCATAGACGGTCAAAAATTTGCGTCTTAGGAAGAATAACATTTTGATTTTGAAGGAAATAAACCAATAACTCAAACTCTTTTCCGAGTAGTTCCACAGGCGTGTCTTCCACCTTAACCTCATTCGTTGAAAGGTTGACGACAATATCCCCATAGGTCAAGGTGTTTTCGTTAAACTTACCTGAACGTTTGAGAAGGGCTTGGATCCGCATTTTGAGTTCTTCTAGATAGAAAGGTTTGGTGAGGTAGTCATCCGCACCCAATTCAAATCCATGACCCTTGTCATCCAAACTTTCCTTAGCGGTCATGATAAGGACAGGGGTTGTAATTCCTTTTTCACGTAATTCTTTCAAGACTTGGAAACCATTTTTTTCAGGCAACATCAGATCAAGCAGAATCAAGTCATAAACACCACTCTCAGCTTCGTAGAGACCTTCTTCTCCATCAAAGACCTGCATGACATCTGCAAAATCATCCAAAAAGTCAAATACTGAGTTTGACAGACCTAGGTCATCTTCTACTAATAAGATTTTTATCATCAGAAACTCCTCCTTGTTATGATTATTATACCAAAATTGCCTTAAAAAAAACTCAACTCTCTCTTCTATTCAGATAGAAAGTTGAGTTTTTTTATTTACATTTCGAACGAATTAAGCTTTAGCATATTGAGCTACAACAGTTTCTACTGCCGCTTTTTCACGCTTAATCAAGTCAACACGCGCTGCGATATCCTTGATACCCATACGAATGTTACGGCTAAGAGCAAGGTCAGAGAGTTGTGGTTCAAAGAATTCCTTGTACTCTGCCAAGCGTTGCTCTGTCTTAAATACATGGGCAGGTAGGATAACAAAGCTATCAAAGCTCATGTCCCCACCTAGGGCTGCCTTGATCCAATCCCAGTTTTCACGCGCCCATACCCAAACAGTTTCTTGAGTTGTTTGATGATCTAGGAACTGGTAATACCAAGCAGACAAGTCTTGTGGTTTCACCACAAATTTATCTTTCCATGAACGAATCAAGGTTTGGATATTGTCGGCATCTGTACTGTAGGCTAGAGCTGCTGCCAACTGGCGTTTGAAAACAGCATCTGTTGCATGAGTGTAGAGGTCTAGATAAGTTGCGACCAAGTCCTTGGTCTCATGGTGTTTCATTTCATTGATGAGCACTTGGGCACGGATTGCTGCTGGAAGTCCTGCAAGATTTTCCTTGTGAGCTGCAAAGATTTGACTAGCGACTTGACTAGCTTCTGCATCATTAGAGCGAATCATCATGGAAATGGTCAACTGACGAACCAATTCGTCTTCATCTGATTCCCCATCTTTGGCTTCAAAACCAAGACGGTCATAGTTATGACGAGCCAATTTAGCAACGAGTGTGTTAAAGGCTTTCTCAGTTTCTGTTCCTTCATCGATAAAGCGCTCAAGGGCAGAAATCACTTGAGAAACAGCTGAAACCACAAGGTAAGACTCTTCCTTAGCAAGTTTATCAAGGACTGGGAGCAAGTCAGCATAAGAAATGTGTCCTGCTTCAGCAAGTAAACGACGTTCTTGGACGATTTGCAGTTTGCTTGTGTTATCTAGTGTCTCTAGCTCAGCAAGAACAGCTTCTAACAAGTCTCCTTGATAGTCTGTAATGTAGTGGGCAGTATTTTCAGTGTTGAGACGAAGAGCTCCGTCATTTTCAGTAAGAAGAGCTGCGTAGCCAGGGATTTCGATACTTTCAGTTTCGAGTGTATCTGGCAGGCCTTTCCAGTTGCTGTTGAGTGGCACCACCCAGAGACGGTTCTTATCTTCGTGCTCACCGATAAAGAATTGTTTTTGCGAAATCTTCAAGACATCATTTTCAACTTTGACAGTGAGAACTGGGTAACCAGGCTGTTCCAACCAAGAATCCATGAAAGCTGCAACATCACGACCTGAAGCTTGACCAAGGGCATTCCATAGGTCACGACCAATGGTATTTCCATATTGGTGCTTTTCAAAGTAGGCATGCAAACCTTTAGCAAAATCAGCATCGCCGAGCCAACGACGAAGCATGTGCATGAGACGGCTTCCTTTGGCATAGACGATAGCTCCGTCAAAGAGAGTATTGATTTCATCCGGGTGTTTGACTTCAACGTGAACAGACTGAACGCCATCAGTCGCATCGCGTTTAAGTGCCGCTGGAACACCACCTGTTTGGAAGTCTTCAAAGATATTCCAAGTTGGCTCAATGGCATCGACACAGACATATTCCATCATGTTAGCAAAGCTTTCATTGAGCCAGAGGTCATCCCACCATTTCATAGTCACGAGGTTACCAAACCATTGGTGAGCCAACTCATGTGCTACAACTAGGGCAACTTGTTGACGGCTGGCAAAGGTTGAGTTCTCATCGACAATCAAGTAAACTTCACGGTAAGTGACAAGACCCCAGTTTTCCATAGCACCTGCTGAGAAGTCAGGAAGGGCGATGTGGAGAGATTGAGGAATTGGATATTTAACTCCGTAGTAATCTTCGTAGAACTCGATTGAGCGAACTGCGATGTCCAAAGAGAAATCAAGGTTAGAAAGTGGATGAGCTTTGGTTGAGTAGACACCTACGAGAGTACCATTCTTCGTTTTAGCGGTTACCCCTTGCAAATCACCAGCGACAAAAGCCAACAAATAAGATGACATGCGAGGTGTTGTCTCAAACTTCCAGATACCTGTTTCCTTACGGTTTTCCACATCGATTTCTGGCATGTTCGACAAGGCCACTTCACCTTCCGCTTGGTCAAAACGTAGAGAAAGGTCAAAAGTTGCTTTAGCTTCTGGCTCATCCACACATGGGAAGGCTTCGCGCGCAAAGTGGCTCTCGAACTGAGTAGACAAGACTTCCTTCTTCACTCCATCAACAGTGTAATAAGAAGGGTAAATCCCTGTCATGTTGTCTGTAATTTTTCCTGAAAAAGCAATGACTAATTCAACTTGACCTGCCTCAGCCAGTTCGATATGAAGGGCTTCATTTTCATGGTCAACAGTAAATGGACGCGCTTGACCCACAACTTCTACAGAAGCGATTTCCAAGTCTTTTTGGTGAAGGGAAATACGGTCGCTCTGCGCTTGACCAGTGATGGTCACCTTACCAGAAAACGTCTTGGTCTCACGACTCAAGTCTAAAAATAAATCATAATGTTCAGGAACAAATTTGCTAATAAAATGTTCAACTGCTTGCATAGTTTTCTCCTATCTAAGTTTAAGAGCTAGAGCTCTTCTTCAAACAAACTTATTATATCATGTTTTGCTTAAGAAAAAAGGATTGGACGGCGATTTCCAAAACTTTCTTCCTTCTAGTAGTCTACTGAGGGTAGACCTTGCGAAATTCTTCTAATACAACCTTACTATCAGGTGTAAAAGTCAGACCTGCTTCTCTCAGCCACTCGACGAAACAGTCCTCATGAACCTGACGCCAATAGGCTAAAGATTTGTCACCTTCCCCTTCCTTGAAGGCATGGTCAGCTGACACTTGATGAAAAGGCTGAACGGAAACCTTTGTAATTTCGATAATACAGACAGCCCGATCTTGACTATCTAAAATGACATCAAAGGTCCCTTCTTGTGGCAGGAGTTCGTTATCAACTGCATAAAGATCATAGGCTGATGCAGTTGCCGTCTTTTCACCTTTTAAAACCAAATCTGCCAAGAGATCGGCTTCCACTCCAAAAGTCCAGGCATCGATTTCATCTCCGATCAAGGGATTGATTTGTTTGTATTTATTCCACATTTCTTGCGGTGTCATTTCTTCTCCTGCTTTTCTTTTACCTTCCAATTCATGTAAGAGGTCTTGTCCAATTCTGGAAATCCTCCTAACTCTGCCTTAACTTTTAATACTAGGGGTGAGGCATTTTCTTCGGTCATCTGCTCGATAGGAAGCCAAATTGCATTTACTGAATCATTACTTCCATCAAGAACTTCATGAGGAAGAGATTTTTGAGAGCTCCCGAAATCGAGCACCACATCATAAAAAGCCATGATATGGTGTACTGCGAAATCTTGCCCTTCTTCTTGAACCAACACATCATAGATTCTAGGGTTTGAATAATCGCTAAGAGCATATCCTGTCTCTTCCAGAACTTCTCTCTTGAGAGTTTCTGTCAACCCCTCACCTAGTTCTTGACTACCACCAGGTAAATCAAAACGATGTTGATAAGGTCCTCTTGTTTTCTCAATGCAAAGCAATTTCCCATTCTCAAGGCAAACGCCATAAACACCAAAGTGTTTTTTGATTTCCATTTCCTACTCTTTCTAACAATCCAAGATTGCTACCTCACCTTATCCTTTAAAAGGAAAGAGGCTATAGATTTCATGCTCCTTGATATACTTCTTTAGTATCTCCATATTCTCTTCCATTTTTGTCTGGATATCTGTCTCTTCACAAGTTGACTCATCAATAAAAAGGTGAATCTTCAATAAATCTGCCAAGTATAGCAGACGACGTTCCATTTCTGATTCAGGACTTAGAGCTTGCTCGATTTTTTCAAGCTTTTGCTCTAAGCTATCGCCATTCAAAAATCTCTGATGAACTCTCCTTCTTATTTTTTGAGTGGATTCCTCCCCTTGTTCTAGCGGAGATAAAAGAAGTTTTTTATAGACAAGTACCTGATTTTCTTTTTCTCTTTCCAGATAGGCCAATAAAACCAGAGAACTGTCAACAAAGGTCCAGGTGTTATGATTCCCTTCAAATGGAACCTGTATGATCCTATCTAATAATTCATTAGCCGTTTCCTCTTGACCATCCAGATAAAGTAAATAGGCCAGATGACTCAGTGATTCGAGATAGCCAGCTTGAGTCTTTTTATGCTTTTTTAAAATTTTATCTATATAGAGATGTAGGTCTGGATGATTTTCCACTAGCTCAACTACTTCTGATAGCTTCATCTGAATTCCTTTCTATTATCTTCTCAAAAATTTTAAAACTATTTTAGTTAATTAATCCAACTCTGCTCTACTGAACAAGTCTTTCATAGCTTCAATATCATCGCAAAACTCTTTAAAACCCTGAGCAAATTTAGACAAGGCATCTACCTTGGAAGAATAGGCACAAAACATACTTCCTTCAGGATCAAAGTCGATAGCATCGCTTAATTCCGGCATTTTTTCCTCCAAAAATACCAAAGCCAAGGATACCCAATCGTAGCCATTTCCTTCAAATCCCTCCTCTTCTCGAGTGTCAAACACTTCCTGTCTATATTCTCCATCAGGGTAATAAATGAGCGATCCGCGAACATTTTGAGGATCCTCATCATATACAAGCAAGTTAAAGGGGGAAATTTTTTCATTTATGTTTTCGTAATCTATCATTTCTTAACTTCTTTTTATATTGTCAATGGACTGCAACATTCTATGTTTGTAACTAGGGTTCAAATGGCATGAAACTATCGTGCTGATGATAATAATTCAAAGCCTCAACCAAGTCTTGGAGACTTGCATCTGGCTTTTCCTCAAGTGCAACCGAGAGAACATCGAACAACTGCTCTCCATAGTAGACTAGTTGAAGACTTTGCTCCACTACATCCGTCGGGTAGACATCACGGTCTTCTACGACATCCGGATAATCTGATACCAAATAGAGCCTATCTAGTGCTAGCTCTCCATCCTCCTTGCCATAGAGGCAAAAATCATCTGAAGAAGACTCGTCCACGCGCATTTGCTCGATTATCTGCTCTAGTGAAAGTTCTTGGTATTTCCGCATCCCTTCTCCTTTTTTCGTATCACTCTTCAACAAAGGAATTCAAAAAATCCTCAAAAGATGGCCATTGACCATACAACTCAGCTTTTTCTTCTAAAACATAGAAGTAAACCTTTCCATAATCCTCTTCCCTTAAGGAAAGAGCATAGTTGCCAGATCCAGGATCATAGGCAAAATGGAGAAGGTCTATTGCCTTAAATCCTTCAGGCACAACCTCATCGTCAAACCATGTAAGAGAATTTCTCATCTCCCCTACTGAATTAAAGGAATTGAAAGGAAAGAGATGACGGTCATCGTGGACACCTATTACCTGGGGTTGCCCACCGTTGTACTTGAGATAAAAATCCTTCATAGCTTCCGGCAATTTCTTTCCAAGAAACTCCTCAAATTGTAAAAGTTCTTCTTTTGAAATCGGCGAATCTGCATCTAGCACCCTAAACATGATTTCTCCCTCCCATTTTTACAATCCTTCCTCTAAAATCTTGTCAATAAAGTCATAGACGTTTGTAGCAACTTTTTGTATTTCCAAGGAGCCAAAAGCACCCAAGTCATTTTCATAAATGCAATCATCAGCATTTTTCTCGATAAAGCAGGCCAAATCTCCTTCCTGTCCAATCATAAAATAATCTGGCTCTACTTCCTCAATCTGATAAGTCTCATTACGCTCTTGAAGATCCTCCTTAGCATACAAACAGATACCTGTATCTCCAATTTCAAAGGGGTCAATCTCTTTCCACTCCGTTAAAAACTGATAGTAGAGATTGGGCAAGACAAATCCAAATTCATCTCTTTTCATAGTTTACCTCCACATATTTACAGAATAGCAACTATGCTACTTCAAGCTCCATCCTCCATCAATCGTTAGGATTTGTCCCTGCATGGCGCTTGCTTTTCCACTTGCTAAAAAGAGACTAACTTCAGCAATTTCACTTGGCTCAATCCAACGTTTGATGGGTGTCTCACTAGCTACCCAGTCAGCTAGTCCACCTGGCTCAAAGTCAGCTGCGGTCATTCCAGTTTTTACTGCTCCTGGAGCGATACCAAAGACCTGAATCCCAGTTTCAGCATAGTCTAGTGCCAACTGCTTGGTAAAGCCAGCCAGGGCATGCTTAGAGGAAGTATAGGCGTGACCACCACCTCCTGCTAGGCTTGAGGCAATCGAACACATATTGATTATGATTCCTTTTTTATTTTCCAACATTTGTGTCAAATAATGCCGTGTCATCTCAACTGGAGTCACATAGTTGATTTCAAAAATCTCTTGAATTTCCTTCGCTGATTGTTCTAGTAAAGGCTTGTAGTCATCCAACACTCCCGCTGTATTACAAAGAATATCAACTTGAGGACACCAGTCAAAAATTGGTTCCAAGTCAAGAGTTAAATCTCTCTGTAAAAAGTGGAAATCACCCTGTAGGAGTGGATTTTCTCTTTGGTCTACACCATAAACTTGATAGTCATTCTCTAAAAAGAGGCGAACTTGAGCTAGACCGATCCCTGAACTTACTCCCGTAATCAATACACGTTTAGTCATGCACTTCTACCCAATCCGTCGCCAAAACATCACAAGGTGTCGGACTCCACATCGAAAACCCTTCCCCTTCTCCAGACACGTTGATGAGGAAATAAGGTGTCACTTCAAGTGCAACCCCGTTTTGCTCGATGGTATCAAAAAGCTGCACATAGTTTTCAGCCCCTCCCCAACCAGTTCGTACATATTTTTTCTTAGCCTTTAATCCAGGCAAGATTTCTTCAAATGTCATGTTCTTCTCCTTTAATGCTACATTCTTAATTTAATTATAACAAAAAACCGTTTTCCAACGGCTTTTTGACTGTATATCTACTAAATTCTTCCTACCACTGCAATCCGGCTTCTCTAATTTCTTTCTTGGAAGCAAATTTACCATTTGGTCTGTGCCATCTTCCGTTTCTATCCCTAAAGTAGCCACCTGAATTTGTTGATTGCGAGTTTGATTTCTGACTTTCTTCTTTTTCTTGTGCAGCCTGACGTGCTTTTTCTTCTTCCTCTTTCGCTTTCTTTTCAGCTGCTTCTTTTTCTTTAGCCTCTTTCTTGGATTTTTCCTCAGCTTCCTTCTTAGCCTTTTCTTTTTCTTCTTTTATCTTTGCATCTTCAACTGTATTTTTAGCAGTACCATCCAAATAATTGATTTCCGCATTAGCTGAAACATTGTCTAGAATAACATGCGTCACAGAATACTGATCAACCTTTTCCTTACTACCACCTAAC
The DNA here is from genome assembly GCF_058556195.1 of Streptococcus sp. A69. Taxonomy (NCBI): domain Bacteria; kingdom Bacillati; phylum Bacillota; class Bacilli; order Lactobacillales; family Streptococcaceae; genus Streptococcus; species Streptococcus sp. A69. The sequence continues at coordinate 429,415 of NZ_JBZUJU010000001.1, forward strand.
TTGATTTCCAAGAGTTTGCCATTTTCATCAATTCCCACATACTGCAACTCAATCTGTCTTGGAATCAATTCGTCCTTTTGATAAATCGGGGTCACCTTGTAGTCAAGATAGTAGTTTGGGTGATTGGCCAACCAAGAGTCCAACCGATTTTCATAATAAAGCATACCACTTTGGTTTTGGTCATCTGTTCCAGAATAATTTCCAGCATTGAGCCAGTTAGTCATCGGAACCAAGTTTTTCTTTTCATCATTAAATCCACTAAATTGGTACCCAATCAAATGGCCTCGATTCATTAACCAAGCCTTTTTAGAACCATCTCCATAGTAAAAGCCAACCAACTGGGTTATAACTTATCTTAGGCTCTCTCTTCTCAGTTGGCTCATCGCTGTCCTTGAGTTGAATATGAGCAAACGTCGCGCGTGATTTGGAATCCAATTCTCCAAGTTCTAGCTGCTTTTCATTTTTAAAAGGCAAGAGTCCAGCTTCTTTAAACAACTTTTCATCGAATTTGACTTGCTTCTGTTCGACTTTTTCTTCTGGAACCGCTTGTTCTACCTTATGACCAGAACAAGCAACAAGTGTTGTTACTGAAAGTAAGGCAAGTGAAAGGGTGAGCAACTTTTTCATAATAAACTCCTTTATTTTGTATAATAACTATACTAATACTTCCTTCTACATTTTACTATCATTTTGCTAATTATTCAACAATAAAGAAACTGTTATTATACTATTTTTCTCGCGTGTCCAAAACAAAAACGATAACCACTTTTTCAGTAGTTACCGTTGATTTTTTTGATTAGTCTTTCCCACCAAGTCTACTATTGATGGTCATCATGATGCTGGCTATTTTCTCTCCCCAGTAAGGATCGGAAGCATAGCGAACATTCATTCCTGTTGCCTTGTTTCCAAGGTGGTCTCTGCCGTAGTCGATATAATTCTCACGAATCCACTTGGCAGCTCCGAGAATTCCTTTGTCCACATCATCAAAGCTCTTGGCTGAGAGATAAGGGCTAGTATCATAAGCCGCAATACCAAAGAAATTGTTCTTATCTCTGGCAATTTGACTGCGACCCCAAGCACTTTCAAGGGCACTATGAGCCATCAAGTAAAGGGCATTGACACCGTAACGTTCTTCAGCCTCTTTGAAAGTCGCTCCTTTCCCCGCTAGAGGACTATTTTGAATATTCATAACAGAATAAACTTTATCCAACTCAGCTGCACTATAATTACTTGGCTCTCTCAAGTTTTTAAAGAGGAAAGGATTTTTAACCGTAAAGCCATCAAAATGCTCTCCATCAGTTGAGTAGTACTTCTTACCAATAACCATATCAGATGTATGTGGAGCTACTTTGATACTCGTATAAGGAGAGAGTTCATGGTAGAGGAATTTCCCATCACTAGTATAATGAGGGATAAACTCGCTTCCTTCATCCACTGCTGTCAAATCACTTTTATTCATGAAACCCGAAAGTCCAGAAATATTCACTGGTATTTGGGTGTTTTTCGTAGATTGAGTATCTCCAAGCGAGACAATTGTTCCTTTTGATACATAGCTTAATTTTTCTCCCGAACTACTATATACATATGCAGTGATAGGTTTCACTTTGTAATATTTAGATTCTGAAATCCACTTTCCATTGTTTTGAAAAGAATACTCTTTACCTTTAATATTAAAAGTACCTGTCACATACATACCATCTTCTTTTAGATAGTACCAAGCATCATAATCTTTATCAAAAATCCACTCATTTTTGGCCATATATCCACCTGTTTTAAGGTAATATGAGCCACTCCATTCTCGAGAAGCATAAGCCCCTCCTGTTTTTAAATAAAACCAACTATTGTATGAATTATCAAATATCCATTCTTTTTCTGCCATGGCACCACTGTCTTTTAGATAGTAATCTGTTTTCCACTGATTACTTAGCATTACACCATCAGTATCAAAATAGTACCATATCCCTTTGATTTTTTCCCATTTATTACGAGAAATTTTCCCAGAAGCTGTAGCATAGTACCACTTGTTAGAAATCTTTACCCATATATTTTCTGCAAGAGCACCACTATTTTGGATAAGATAATCACCAACTAAAGTATTAGTTACCATGATGCCTTCTTTATCAAAGTAATACCAAATACCAGCGATTTTTTCCCATTTATTACGGAGAATTTTTCCAGAAGCTGTAGCATAGTACCACTTGTCAGAAATTTTTACCCATGTATTTTCTGCCAAAGCACCATTGTCTTGAATAAGATAATCATCGATTATAATATTACTAATCATAACACCTTCTTTATTGAAGTAATACCATTTGTTATCGATTTGTTTCCAGTCTAAGACAGGTTGATTATTTTCATAAAAGCGCCAACTTCCCTGCTCCTTCAGCCAACCTTCTTTTTTGCTTTCCCTATCTTTTTCCTTATTTGATAAATCTTCTTTAGCGGGATCTTTCTCTTTTACAACTGACTCTTTCCTAGTATCAACTCGGGGAACTTCTTTTTTCGGAGCAGACTCTTCTTTATTCGGAGCAGACTCTTCTTTTTTCTCAACTACATCTGTTGTCTGAGTTTTTTTTGTAACTTGAGACTCTTCGGCATACACTGCCGATTTTGCAAATCCTGCTATAGAGAGAGCAACAGTACTTGCAAGTAGTATCTTCTTCATTTTATTCTCCTTAGTAAAAAACTATATACATTTTCTAAACCCTATTGTAACATAGTTAACCAACGGAAATATTACAAATTGATGAAGATTCTATTTCTTGTTGACGATAAGGAAGACCTAGCTTATCTCAGACTGGCTTTGACTTCCTGACGGAGATCTTCCAAACTGCTAATGCCATATTTGTCCATGACTTTTGGTAAATGTTCGATGATATCAGGACAGGCATAAGGATTGGTAAAGTTAGCTGTTCCAACTCCGATGGCAGAGGCACCAGCCAGATACATTTCTAAAGCGGCTTCAGCCGAATCCACTCCCCCCATTCCAATGATGGGCAGGTCTGTTGTTTGGGCGACTTGACGGATGAGTTTGAGGGCTACTGGAAAAACTGCTGGACCAGACATCCCACCCGTTCCATTGGCAAGGATTGGTTTTCTGGTTTTAAGGTCAAAGCGCATACCGACAAGGGTATTGATCATGGTTAAGCCACTTGCTCCTGCATCTTCTGCGGCTTTAGCAATAGTGACAACATCCGTTACACTAGGGGTTAACTTAACATAAACTGGCACATCAGAGGCTTCCACAGCTGCTTTTACCACTTCGTAGGCCAAATCAGGATCTTGCCCAATCAAAAGTCCATGATTGCCGTGATCCACATTCGGACAAGAGATATTGAGCTCGATAGCTTTTACATTTGCTGCCTTGGAAATTCCTCGAGAAACGGCAGCGTACTCTTGTTTTGAAAAGCCTGCAACATTTGCGATGATGGGAAGCGTAGGATACTCTCTTTCCAGCCAAGGCAACTTCTCAGCTAAAACAGCTTCTAAACCAGGATTTTGCAGACCGATTGCATTGAGCATACCGGCAGGTGTTTCTGCCACCCTGGGAGTTGGATTTCCAAAACGGGGTTCTAGTGTCGTCGCCTTGATCATAATGGAGCCTAAAAGGTCTAAATCATAGTACTTGGCATACTCCTGTCCAAAACCAAAACAGCCAGATGCTGGTATGATAGGATTTTTCAAGTCCAAGCCCGGGAGAGAAACTTGTAAACGATTTGTAGTCATGACTTTCTCCTTATAATACAACTGTTCCTGTACGGAAAACAGGACCATCTTCACAGACGCGTTGGCTGACCGTCTCACTATCTGGCACTTTTAGAACGCAGGCATAGCAGGCCCCCATCCCGCAAGCCATACGAGACTCTAGAGATAGATAGGCTCTTGGGTGGTCATAAAATCTTTGATTGATGTACTTCATCATTCCTGGAGCCCCACATGAGTAAACAGCATCAAACTGATTTTCTAATTCATTGATGACAACTGACACATTTCCCTTAATACCATACGAACCATCATCTGTCGTAACAAAGACCTGACCATATTGGGCCAATTCCTTTTCGAGGATAACAGCATCCTTGTTAGCAAAACCGAGGACTGTTACTACTTTCACCCCACGCGCATGCAATTCCTTGGCTACTTCGAGCAAGGGCGGAACACCAATCCCCCCACCAACGAGGAGAACTTGGTTCTGGTCGTCCAGATCAGACAAGTCAAAACCATTTCCCTGAGGCCCCATCACATCAAGAGTATCTCCCTGACTTAATGTTGAAAAAATAGTGGTCCCAGCCCCCTCAATCCGATAAATGAGATGACACTGCTTGTTTGCCTTATCGATAGACGAAATTGAAATAGGACGGCGTAAGAGATGGGCATCATCAGGCACACGCAAATGTAGAAATTGGCCTGCTCGCATCGCTTCAACCATTTCTCCTTCTAAGACTAATTCAAAGATTGCTGGCGCAATTTCCTCCTGTGCAACCACCTTCATGGTTTCTAAACGAATCGCACCCAAACGCTTCTTACATGTGGGATTCATGATTTTCCTCCTTAAATTTTAAGGGGATCAGATAAAGAAAAGACCTTGCTAATGCAAGGTCTCAGTCGAGATAGGACAGAACTCATGTGCACACTTAAAAAGTCTCCACAGAGAGTCCCCTATCCCTTTTATCTGACACCTTGTGAGTCTCTCTGGACTCCCCTTAAAGGTTAAATTTGTATTAGTATACTCTTTCAAAGAAAAAAAGTCAAGTAGAAAACGAACATTCTACTTGACCTTACTGGATTATTTTTCACGAATGACTTCGACCTTGTAACCGTCAGGATCTTTGACAAAGTAATAGTTTGGTTGAGTTCCTGGAAGTCCATTAGGGGCTGTCACCTCATAGCCCTTCTCGCTATGTTCTTGATGTAAGGCCTCAAGGTCAGGTGTACTGAGGGCGATATGGGCGAAGCCATCTCCTACCACATAAGGACCGTGATCATAATTATAGGTTAACTCCAACTCGTAGTCATCCCCCTCAAGTCCTAGATAGACAATCGTGAAGGCATGGTCTGGAAAATCTCTGCGACGCAATTCTTTAAAACCAAAAGCATCTTGATAGAATTCGATTGATTTTTCAAGGTTTTCTACTCGTAAGCAAGTGTGTAGCATTTTTGAAGCCATTTTCATTACCTCTTTCATTTGAATAGTTCTATTATACCTTTATTCAGGAAAATTTACTAGAAACTTGAACTAGAGTCCTCTTCTCTACGCTTTCATTCTAAGAAGCACTTTTACGATTTTCCTTGCGTATATTGCCAATAAGGAAAAGTATGATAAGGATAAAAAGTCCCTCGAGGAAGTAGAAAGCAAATTCGCTGTTCATGATTAGTAAGTCTTTGTAATGATAGTTATTACCGAAAACTGAATTTGGTGCGAATAGGATTCGGAACAGTCTTCTTAGGAAAATAAAGATCTGCAATCCATAAATCATAAAGACCTTCTTCACACCAATCATGAAGCCTTGATCCTTTGTAAAATAAGACAAGGCAACTCCATTTAACAAGAGGATAATAGTTATAGCCAGTGTTTCATTTCGTAGAATAGTTGGATCAAAGATGTCTAAACGGCTGTGAATGTAGGGCAACGTTTGAAAGAGTAAGATTCCCAAGATTGCTGGTATGAAAATTTTCTTCAGAGATGGTGGAAATCCAGGACTAAATTTTGTAAAAGATAAGCAAATCACAAGGATTGCAAAAATATGGAAGTAAGCTATTGCAACTCCTGAAATAGTCTGGCTTCGATTTACCAAAGCAGAAAGAAAACCAGCAGAAAGAAAGATACCGATAGGAATCAGCTTATCCAAAGAATAATCCCACTTCAGCCCCTGACTCACTTGGAAACCATCGATGAAGCTGAAAAATGTAATAAACATAAGGGCACCAATGAGACCAAACGGTAAGGATGGAATGACGAGGGTCAATAGCAAGATTAGTAGGAACCATGGATGGGGGCTGTAGTAGAATTTCCGTTTTTCCCCCCTAGCAGTCACTCCTTCCTCAATCGGTGTTTTCCTTAATTTTAGCATATAGACGTAAAAGAGAGAAAACATACCCGCATGAACCCATGAATTATAACCCGGTCGCTCTATAATACTGAGTAGCAAACTTACAATCGTAAAGAGACCAGAGAAAATCTGAAGAAACTTATTTTTAAAGACCTGTCTTTTTTTCCAATCCAAATAAGAGAGCTTGGTCTTTGGATGACTAAGTTCATAAGCATAAACTGTCATCTCTTCTAGTTTCTGGTCTGTCTCCTCCGTCATCATTTGGGGAGCCATTTTAGAAGTAGGAAAAGGAGCCAAAACATATCTCAAGAGCTTGCCATCTGTAAACCGATGGTACTCCTTATAGATTTGTTGAAGCAAAATCGTTAGAATGCGTGGTCTTCCTTTAAAGTAGCTTCTCCACTTTTCCCAATCATTGATATCTTCATCGTTCTTAGTGAGTTTATCTATATAAAGATAACCTTCATTGTACCAGTAATCAAAATTTTCTTTTTTATCTAGTGCGTACTCCTCTACCACTGAAGGATAAGAATGGATACTCTTCCAGAAATGGAGTTTTTTCAGGTAAGGATTTGATTCCTCATCACTGTAACGCTCCACAAATTGGAAAACAAGGGCTAACACTTTCGCATTGGTTAAAGGATAGACGTCCACCTTTTCTAACAAATAAAGTAGGAGCGTGTGATCTTTGACTGATTCAAAAAGGTATTGCCAATCACGTAAAAGTTTGTACTCGTCTTCATAGTGAGCATGGAGCAACTCATAGAAGGCTGCCTCAACTTCATCTGGATTATCTAGAGAGTAATGACTAAAGTCAACGTTTTCTCCCAGCTCCTCTTTTACTTCCTCTAAGTAATCAGCCAAGTCATTCAAGAGTGGATAATCCTCTTCAAATATGACTTGTCGGTTTTTTTCCAGGATATAGGTTAAAACGGGCACACTCTTGATTATCTGACGATTTTGATTTACTTGATCTAAGACCATAAAGCTCAAATAGGGGTGCTTGAAAAACTCTATCCAAGAGCTCAATTGATTTGCTTTGTTAAAATCTTGGAGAATTTCTTGGCAAAGTTGATAAGAATAATAGAATTCTTCAGTGGCTCCATGTGCGCTTTCAAGCGAACTGCCTTCCTCTTCTGCTATAGCTCTTTTAACTTTCCAATACTTCAGTTTATAGTAATAGCCCCAGTACTTAAAGTCAGGTATATAGTCTTCTAGCAAGGGAATGAGGATAGAGAATTGCTTCGGTTTATTAAAAATATAAACATCCATTTCCTCTAAGACGGATTGAACTATGTCCATATCATACTGATACTGATGAAAGAACTGACGCCATAGATGCTCTTGTTCCTCTTGATTATAACCGTCATTTCCAACAATACTTTCAATCGCATTTCGGATCAGATAGGTTCCTTCATTATAACCACTAAAGTCAAGAGTAGATCTTGTTGTTTCTTCTTGCCCACGGTTCTCTTCGTCACCAAACGTTTCAAAGTTGAGGGTATTCTTAGCTCTTGCTTCAGAATCTCCATTTAGCTGAACTTCCTCATCATAGTCACCAAAGTCAAGGGTTGACTTTTGCTCATCCTCTTCTGCTTTAAAGGTTTCAAAGTTAAAGGAATTGCTTGTTTTATCAGTTGATTTCTGATAATCACTGAAATCAAGACTTGATCTTTCAGACTCTTCGTTTTCAGTATTCGTTTCTTCAGTCAAGTTTTCAAAGTTGAGACTAGAGTTAGGCTTTTCATTCGCCTCTTCTTCAAGTTCAGCAGCTTCTTGAGAGTCACTCGCTTTTCTTAGACTATTTTCTGGTTTTGTATTTCTAGATCTCGCATAAGTCAAGGCTTTTTGATAAGCTTCAACAATTTCTTGGTAAATTTCTGGTTGGTCTTCTGGGTGATAGAGCCGAACCAGTTCAGCATAACGCCTTCTAATAAGCTTGACGTCAGTCGTTGGCTCTATCCCTAAAGTTTCCCATATATTCATAAGGTCTCCTCTTTTACAGTCCTCGCTCTAGGAAGTCTAAATAGTTTGAAAATGATTGATAAAGTTTTGGCAAATGATACACAGATGCTTGACTGACCTCTTCTTCAAATCGTCTAGTTTCAGCCATTAGCTCATCTCTTCTTCTCCCCAAGAGCATACTGTACACGCGATTCGCTTTTTCAATCAAGAAACGATAAACCTCTGTTTCTTGAGCATTAATCTTATAGCGAGTCAACTCTGCTTGCTTAGCCTTGATTTCCTTTTCTGTCAGAGTAACACTATCTTGGAGAATAACATGACTAAAGACTTCCTGTGTTGAATCAATTTTCACTTCGACATCCAAAATCCCATTTAAATCATAGGTAAATCGAACTGTGAAACTTTCATTTACTCTAGTATTCACAGGGACGGGAACTTCTAATTCTCCTAGAAACAGGTTTTGTGATGCCTTCATCATCTCACCTTGATAGACCTTTATCTTGACTTGGCTCTGTCCCAATTCAGCCGTATAGTACTGCTCGATGCGTGAAGCAGGTAGGGTTGAATTTCGCTCAATAATCGGCGAAAAACGGTCTCCAACTATCTCAATCCCCAGTGTAAAAGGACAAATATCAGACAGTAATAAATCTCGTATCTCACCTTGCCGCTCTTTTATTCCTGCTAAAAGGGCACAACCTCTCGCAATCATCCGATCGGGATCATCCGAAACCTGCACCACTTGATTGATACAGTAGGATAAAAAATCCTGAACCAAGCGGAGTTTCGAAGTCCCCCCAACAAGAACAAAGTTATCTGATGATACATAGCTATAGCGCGCATCCATCAAGGCACGGTCCAAAACGGCCTTAACACGGGCTAGCAGAGGTTGACAAAGCTCATAAAAACGCTGGTAGCTCAAGTCTAGAGTGTATTCCTGATCTTGGTCCAGAACTGTCATCTTCACTTCTTCTTTATCATTGAGTTCTAGCTTTGTCTTTTCAGCCTGTACCAGAATTTTGCTATAAAATTCTCGGGAAATCGTATCCTTGGTTAATTGATTGGAGACTAAAAATTCCTCAGCAATAGCCGCAGTAAAGTCTTCTCCTCCCAAACGATTGTCCCCTGCAATCGACACGATTTCGACAATATTATCAAAAAGCTCTACAACTGAAATGTCAAGAGTCCCACCACCAAAATCGACTACAATAAAAGATTGATCTTCTTGGTTTACCATAGATCTTTTAGCTAGAGCCGCTGCGGAAGGTTCATTGATAATCCGATCAATCTGAACGCCTGCAAATTTCCCTGCTAGTTTGGTCGCATAGCGTTGAGCATCATTGAAATAGGCTGGAACACTAACAATCACTTCCTCAACCTTTTCTCCAAGATAGGTCTCTGCATCGTCTACCAACTTTCGAATGATAAAAGAGCTTAATTCTTCAGCCTTATATGCTCGATTTCCTAGCGTCAACTCATGCTTGGTCCCCATAAAACGCTTGAACTGAGAAACCGTCTTGTCTGGGTGGGTCACCAAGCGTTCCTTGGCAATTTTTCCAACTATAATCTCATCATTGTCATCCAAAGCCACAACAGAAGGCGTCAAATACTCACTAAAAGCGTTGGGGATCAGCTTGACTTGACCATCTTGATAAACTCCTACCAAAGAATTCGTCGTTCCTAAATCAATACCTACTATCATCTTCTTCTAACTCCAAATCTTTTTAGTTATTCCTATTATACAAGAAATATCCTATTTTCTTTGAAAAAATCTGTGATTTACTCTATAAAATAGAAAATCATTTAAGGAAAACAAAAAAGTTTCACCTTACTCAAGCGGTAAAAACCACAAGAGTAAGAATGAAACAGTTTGTTATTATTTACCAAGTTTTGCTTTCGCTGCATCTGCAAGAGCTGTGAAAGCTGCTGCATCGTTAACAGCCAAGTCAGCAAGCATTTTACGGTTTACTTCGATCTCAGCCAATTTCAAACCATGCATCAATTGTGAGTATGAAAGTCCGTTCATACGAGCTGCCGCGTTGATACGAGTGATCCACAATTTGCGGAAGTCACGTTTTTTCTGACGACGGTCACGGTATGCATAGTAGTAAGAGTTCATTACTTGTTCTTTTGCAGTACGGAACAAGATGTGTTTAGCTCCATAGTAACCTTTTGCTAATTTAAGAATACGTTTACGACGTTTGCGTGATACAACGCCACCTTTAACACGTGCCATGTTTTATTTCCTCCAAATATTTCCTAGAATTGTTTACTTACTGTCAGGCTATTATTTCAAGCGAGTAAGCATTGCTTTGATACGTTTGAAATCTCCTGAATGCACCATAGATGCTTTACGAAGATGACGACGTTGTTTCTTAGTTTTTCCGTGGAAACGGTGAGAAGTGTAAGCACGGAAACGTTTAAGTCCACCAGAACCTGTACGTTTGAAACGTTTAGCTGATGCGCGGTGTGTTTTTTGTTTTGGCATGATTTTTTCTCCTTTATTTAACTTTCTGACAATTATTTTTTGTCAGTTGCTGGCGCCAACTGCATGAACATTTGGCGTCCATCCATCTTAGCTCGTTGTTCAATGATCGCAATATCTTGTGTTGCTTCAGCAAACTCGGCTAAAACTTTTGCACCAATCTCTTTATGGGTGATCATACGCCCTTTAAAGCGAATGGATACCTTAACTTTGTTCCCTTTTTCAAGGAACTTGCGAGCATTGCGAAGTTTCGTTTCGAAATCACCCTTATCGATAACTGGGCTCAAACGAACTTCTTTCACGGTCACAACGCTTTGCTTTTTGCGTTGCTCTTTTTGTTTCTTCTGGTACTCAAATTTGAACTTACCGTAGTCCATAATTTTAGCAACAGGCGGTTTTGCTTGGGGTTGAATCAATACTAAGTCAACATTTGCACTATCAGCCAATGCTTGCGCTTCGCTGAGTGGCTTAATGCCTAGCTGTTCTCCCTCAAGACCGATCAAGCGAACTTCACGTACACGAATTTCATCATTGATGAATAAGTCTTGCTTTGCTATGGTTTTCACCTCTTTTTTATTATTAGAGAAAAACAAGAGCGGACTCGTAATGATACAAGCCCGCACGTTATGATAGCGTTTCTTAGAAACTTTTCATCCGTAGGGCCAGGCAACTTGATGTCACAAGGCGAGAAGCTCTCACTTCTGCTTTTCTCAACTTTTATATGATACCAAGTTTTCTATCCCTTGTCAAGATAAAAAGTCATTTTTTCGAAAAACTTTCTGTTTTATTCTTGATTCTTCTTGATGTCCGCATCAAAAAGAGAGAACCTACTTGGTTCCCTCCTTGTGTTAGTTTTTTCCTCACCTTCCGTATAGGAATGCTAAGACCTATTAAAATCTTCCTTTTTACGTGAACTTCCCCATCTTTCGATAAATAGAATACCCACTAACAAAAGGATAATCAGGCAAGGAAGTAAGACCATCCCCATGCTCCAATTTAGATCTACATTATCAATCTGCTTAGGTAATCTTCCAGATAAAATCTCTACTGAACGCAAGTAAGTAAAGGGAATCAGATGTGCAATACTCTGAAGAGGCTGGATCGTTTGGATACCAAACAATAAGCCAACAATCCCAATGAGAGAAAGAAAGAGGACAGGCATTTTTTGCTTGAAAAAGTAAGCAATCAAGTAGACGACTTCCACAATGACGATAAAGGCTAAGAAAGCTAAGAGCAAGCTAGGAATTAACACATCTTGTATTTTTCCAATAGTTACCTCTTGATTCGTTAAGCTATAGATTGGGTAGGGATAATCTAACTGTCCAAAACCACTTATCAGACTTCCCGCTAAAAAAGAAAATCCACAGATTCCGATAAACAGCACGGTTACATAGCTCATCCCAACTCCAAGAGAGGACATGGCAAATGTCACTTTTGAAAAAGGATATAACTGAGCTGTATCCAGATTATTTTGATATCTTTCTGCGAACAATTGTGTTAGCATGAAAATAATAGCAATCACAAACAAGCTTGGAATGATAGCCTCTAAAATCCAGACAATCTGATCAATCCCATGTGTCGGATAATCTAAACTGTGTGCCTTTATATTCAAGGGATACAAGGCCTGGTAAATCTTTCGTTCGCGGTCAACCGCCATTTTTAAGTCAGAGCTAGAAGTCGGTTCCTTTGATACAATTTCATAACTCTTTTCTTCAGCTTGCCACTGCAAATAATAGGCTTCTTTCCAGCGTCCTTCTTTTAATAGAGTCAGAATTTCTTTCTTTTGCGTCAAAAGATTTTTTTGCAAGTCTAAATTTTCTTTAGCAAACTGGTATTCCTCCGAGCTGGTGTCAGACATTTGGGAGAGCTTCTCTTCATTTTCATTGATAGCTCTCTCGTTGGCTACAAGATGAGTTTCCAACCTAGTCTCCAAGCTGACTGAGTTTGCAGTCCGACTATTGAAATAAAAGGTAATACCAAGAGCTGAAACAAATAAAACTAAGATAATCCAGTTTAAGCGACTTTTGAAAACTTTCTTTAACAAAAATAGGCTAATACCTTTCATAACGGAACCTCTTCTATCTGACCCTGACGAATGGTTACCATGCTATCGCAAATCTCCACTAACTCCTCTTTGTAGTGAGAACTCAAAAGAACCAGCTGTTCTTGCCTATTGATTTGTGCCAATCTATCAAAAAACTTCTGTCGATAATACTCGTCTAAACCATTTGTTACCTCATCCATGAGCCAGCATTTCGCCTGACTGAGGAAATACATGGCAATCACCAAGCGTTGCTTCATGCCTAAGGAATACTTACGGATGGGAAGGCTGATATAGTCAGACATTTCCCAGTAATTAATTTCATCCATCAAGTTCAGTTCTGACTTCCAGATGTTTTTGATAAGACGAAGGTAGTCCATCCCACTTAAGTTTCCATCCAGCCATTCAACACTTTCATAATAAAATAAAGAAGGAGGGACTGCGATATTTCCACTACTTATTGGAATTAAGTTGCTAATGGCGCGGAACAGGGTTGTCTTTCCTGAGCCATTGATAGCAAGAAGGCCATAAATCCTACCCTTTTTAAAGATGAAATCCGCATCTTGCAAGATGACTTGTCGCGTTTTTAAGGTAACATGAGTAAGCCTTAACATATCCATCTCTCCTTCTTCTAAACGTTTAACTATTAATATCCGTCAGTATAGTAGTTTATGACCTCATAACGATCGTAATTCAAGCCAGAACCTACTTTATATTCATCGTAGCTGTCATAACGAGACCATGACGGAATTCAAATATATTGATGGTCGTGATAGTTGGTACTATACTCCCAAACAGTATACCAATCATACCGATAACTCTTAGTGACTTTCACAGCAGATACACTGGACTGAAAAAGACCAATAGAGTATAAACTAGCTAATAAAACGACTTTTGCTGATTTTTTATGTTTTCATTGCATTTATATCATTACCATTGAAAACACTTTCATTATATCGTTTTTCTCGGTATCATGCAACAGATTTTTAGTTTATTTCACTAATATATAACACTTTTCTTCCTAACGAACACTTTCAATTCGCCAACTCATCCATCCTTTAAAGCGAATGGCTCCTTGCTGATCGGTTCGGCAAATCTTACTCTTGATGTCTTCCAGTCGTGTCAAGGTTTCCTGATGGGGGAGTTTGGCACGATTGTTCTTACCTACTGAGATGAGTGTAATTTCTGGTTTAAGTTTTTCTAGGAAAACTGGATTTGATGATGTTTTAGCACCATGCTGAGCACCTTTCAAAACATCCACCTCTAAGGTAGGGTATTGCTTTAAAAGTTCTTTCTCTCCCTTCTCTCTCAAGTTTCCAGTGAAGAGAAAGTGCTTATCCAAAAGTTTCCCATAAAGAAGAAGAGTATCATCATGACTTCCATCTCCCATTTTACTTGGCGATAATACTTCTAAATAACTGCCAAAAATCGGTAAATTCTCCCCTACTGTCACACTGCGTACCTTGGTTTGAGTCGCTTGTAGTTCTACCACAAATTCTTTCTGTGTCAAACTTCCTTTTGATACTAAAATCTCCCCGACATGTAAAGCCTTGGTCACCTCCAACAAATCTCCGACATGTTCCTTCTCTGTATTGGTCAAAATTAGCTGGTCAATCTTATCTACTCCGCGACTTTTAAGATAGGGAATCAAGGTTCGCTGGGCATTGCTGGTCGTCGACTTTTCTTGCCAATTCTCAACTTTCTTATCAGGCTCTGCCTTTCCGCCCACATCTATGAGAATGGTTTTACCAGTCACATCCCGTAGAAAAATACTTTCTCCCTGCCCTACATCCAGCATGGTAATTTCATTTTCCAGCGGATGTTTGGTTAAGAAAAAGAGCCCCACGATAAAGAGACTGAATCCTGCTAGTCTTTTGATATTTTTCCTCATGTCATAGACCAAGGCCAATGAAACTAAAAGGAGAATCAAAAGCCATGCGTTTGGTTGCCCAAAGACCAAGGGCCTACTTGCCATCTGCGAAACCAAGCGAATGATGCCCTCCAACCATTCAAAGACAAGGTTAAGCTGGGTGATTGGGTAAACAAAAGACAGAATGAATAAGATAGACAAAAGTGGTAAGAAAACCAAGTCAAAAAGAAAGGAAAAGACAAAGGTTAAAAGAATTGACCAAGGCTGAAATTCTGCAAAATAAAAGGAAAGAATGGGCAATATTCCCAAGGAAATGACTAGACTTTCTCTGGCAACAGCCTTAATTCCCTCCCCTTCTTTGCTGGTCATGGTCAAGATAAAAGCGTAGGCACAGGACAAGACACCTCCTGCCGTCAGGAAAAAATTGGGCATGATGACAAAGAGGACAAGAACCGTCAAGGCAAAATTATCCAATCCCTTGTAGCCATGTTGGGCCAGTAACTTTTGCAAGAGACTGCGAATAACCGAAGCTGAGAACCCTGTCAGACCTGCATAGATAAGAGAAAAGGGATAAGTTAGCCACCTCAACTTTTCTTGGGCCAAGCCCAATCGTAAGAGGAGTTTCTTAAAGGCATCCATAAAGAAGCTCACCTGCATACCCGACAAGGCAAAGAGGTGGATAATACCAAGACTAGAATAAAGCTCATTCATCTCTTCAAAGTCCGTATCTAGGTGTCCGAAAAGAAGCCCCGTCATGTAGTTGCGCATAGGGTCTGGAAAATGGCTCTTAATCAAAACTACAGCCTTTCGACGTAGGCTTGATAGATTTTCACCAATATCCCAACTGCTAACCTGTTTAACTGACTGGATTCTCTTGATAGTCAGTGTCTGGTAAATCCCTTGAGTTTTCAGATAGGCTTGGTAGTCAAAACCACCAAAATTCCTCTGCCCTTCTGGCTCTGAAACTTTCCCTTCTAGTTCTAGGTCATGAAGGTCTGTTAAGGCTTGAAAATGTTCTTTCTCCTCCTCAGACTGGAGTTTATAGTAAACTTGGAAGGTACGGCCGTCAGCCTTGCCCCGAAAGGACAGACTATCTCCATTGACCTTGATGGTATCTGGTAAAATCCGTACCCTCTCAACAGAATCCGCTAGGTTTTGACTAGCTTGACCCTGTTGCCAAGTTTGAAACAGAAACCAGAATCCAAAAACTCCGCAGATTGCTAGAACTTTACCAGCGGATTTCCATGGAAATTGGAAAAAGAGGCAGACCAGCAAAAGAACAAAACCTAGCAGAGCGAGATAGGACGCTCCAAAAATGGCATAGTAAAGCCAGAGTAACAGAAAGCTCAGATAGATTAGGGGGATAGGGAAATTCTTAATCCACTGTAACATAGTCTTTTAGCTTTTCTATGGTCTTAGCGCCAATACCAGAGACCTTCTTGAGTTCGTCTACTGACTTGAACTTGCCATTTGCCTCACGATGGTCGATAATATCCTGAGCTCGTTTGCCACCCAGTCCCTTGACCTGTTTGAGTTCTTCCAGACTAGCTTTATTTAGGTTGACCTTCTTTTCTTTACTTGTAGAAGGGGGCGTTCCCGAAGCAGTCTGCTGACTAGCTGCTTCTTCCCCCTTACTCGGAACGTAGACCAGAGCCTCATCACTGACTTTCTGAGCGAGATTTAGCGATTTGCTATCTGCCTCCTCTGTCAATCCACCAGCTTTCTGAACAGCATCATGAACTCGACTGCCAACTGGCAAATCATAAATTCCTGGCGATTTAACAGCACCTTTGACATCTACTGTAATCAGATCTTGTTCAGGAGACTCTTCCTTTTCTTCCTTGTTCACTGCTTTTTCAGACGATGGATCTTTTGAAAAAGCCGCGACTTCAGTCTGCAAATTTGTTTCTTTCACAGATGTTTGTGAACTTGGCTTTAGCAAGAAAAATCCGCCCAAGGCCAAACCTAAAACAGCACAGATGACAATGATTTTATACTCTTTGATTTTCTCGATAATTGCTTCCATATTTTCTCCTCTCTTAAGTTATTCGTAAGAGAAAGAAAAAAACAGCTGAAAAATCTTTTCAACTGCTTACTTATTTGCAAAATAATCTTCCTTGGTCAAGACATAATGAACTCTTGTGATGATTCGACCTGGTTCTGTATTATCCATTCTGGCATATGTTTCTTCGTGGGAAAAGCGCATACCTGATTTCTGCATGACCTTTCCTGACGCGGGATTATCCTTATCGTGTAAAGCAACTAACTTGTTCATTCCAATCTTCTCAAAAGCCAGCTCAATCACGGCCCGATTGGCTTCTGTCGTCAATCCTTGATTCCAATACTTTTTATTGACAATGTAGCCAATAGCTGCTTTTTTGAGAATGTGGTCAATCTTGTGCAAGTCAATGGTTCCGATAAACTGACCAGTGCTTTTTAGTTCGATTCCCCACCGTCCCAAGGGATTAGCCAAGTAAAACTGAGCAATGTTATTCTTAGTTTCTTCTAAGCTTTGATTTGTTGGAAAAGTGTAGCGTGTATTTTCTCTGTCTGAAGCATACTCAAACATGTCTTCTGCATCGTCCAAGGTTACAGGTCGGAGCAATAAACGCTTCGTTTCTATAGATGGATACTGGGCAAATTTCACAAATATTGATTCCATGCTTTTTCCTCCATTAGAGCTTGATTCTCACTAGTCTAGCATAAATAAATTTGGATGACAAGTTTTTCTTGATTTTTGAAGCGGTTTCATATACAATAAAACCATCACATTTTTGATTTATGAACTGAAATGTGACAACTAAAACAATCCCGTCAATTGAAAGGTAGGTTATCTCTATGTTAATCGGAATCCCAAAAGAAATTAAAAATAACGAAAACCGCGTTGCCCTCACTCCTGCTGGCGTCCATAGCTTAGTTGGTCGTGGTCATCGCGTCCTCATCGAAACAAATGCTGGTCTCGGTTCAGGATTTACTGATGCTGACTATCAAAAGCAAGGAGCTGAGATTGTCGCTACTGCTGGTCAAGCTTGGGCAGCAGAGTTAGTCGTAAAAGTAAAAGAACCACTAGCTTCTGAATATGGATACTTGCGCGACGATCTGCTTCTCTTCACCTACTTACACATGGCCGCTGCTCCAGAATTAGCAGATGCCATGCTAGCAGCCAAAACAACAGGAATTGCCTATGAAACTGTTCGTGATAATCAAGGACAACTACCGCTCCTCGTTCCTATGAGTGAGGTTGCAGGTCGTATGGCTGTTCAAATCGGAGCTCACTTCCTTACTAAGCAAGCTGGTGGTTCTGGTGTCCTACTAGGTGGTGTGCCGGGTGTTCCAAAAGGAAAAGTAACCATCATCGGTGGTGGTGTCGTCGGTACACATGCTGCCCGCATTGCCCTTGGACTCGGTGCTCAAGTGACTATTTTAGATATCAGTGCTAAACGCCTCTCAGTACTAGAAGAAGTCTTCGGAAATCAAATCCAAACTCTTATGTCTAATTCATTCAACATCGAAGCAAGTGTGAGAGATGCAGATGTGGTGATTGGTGCAGTTCTCATCCCTGGTGCCAAGGCTCCGAAATTGGTGACAGATGAGATGGTCAAACAAATGCGTCCAGGCTCTGTCATCGTTGACGTTGCCGTTGACCAAGGTGGCGTTATCGAGACAGCTGACCGTGTGACAACACACGATGAACCTGTCTATGAGAAACACGGCGTTCTCCACTATGCCGTTGCCAATATCCCTGGTGCGGTTGCCCGTACTTCTACTATCGCCCTAACAAATGTCACTCTTCCTTATATCGAAGCACTGGCTGGCAAAGGATTCGCACAAGCAATCTCTGAAGATGAAGGCTTACGTCAAGGTGTGACCACTTATCAAGGTTACTTGACCAGCCTCCCAGTTGCTCAAGGCCTCGATAAAGAGCACACGTCTATCGACGAACTTGTTTAACAACAATCAGTCATTAAATCAGAAAAAGAGCAGTTCACATCTGAACTGCTTTTTTTGCTATTCTGTTTCTTCCTTCTTTTCTTCAACCTTAACTGGAGCTGGTTCATAGGCTCGGATAATTTGAGCGACAACTGGATGGCGAACCACATCCTTGGCTGAAAAATGAACAAAGTCAATTTGATGAATGTTCTTGAGCTTTTCTTGGGCATCAATCAAACCCGACTTGACGTTACGTGGTAGGTCAATCTGACTGATATCTCCATTGACAATCATCTTAGAATTAAAGCCTAAACGCGTCAAGAACATCTTCATCTGCATGATAGTCGTATTTTGCGCCTCATCGAGAATGACAAAGGCATCATCCAAGGTCCGTCCACGCATGTAGGCAAGGGGCGCGATTTCGATAATCTCACGCTCCATGAGACGAGTCGTTTGGTCTTTGCCCAGAATCTGATACAAGGCATCATAAACTGGTCGAAGATAAGGATCCACCTTTTCCTTGAGATCACCCGGAAGAAATCCAAGACTCTCACCAGCTTCCACTGCCGGACGAGTTAGAATAATTCGTTTGACCTGCCCACGTTTAAGGGCAGTCACTGCCAATGTAACCGCAAGAAAGGTCTTCCCTGTCCCTGCAGGCCCGATTCCAAAGGTCACATCATGCTGTTTGACACTGTCCACATAAAGCTTTTGCCCCAGGGTTTTGACACGAATCGGTTTCCCAGTATTGTCCTTGATGATTTCTTCTTCGTAAAGGGCGACAAACTTGTCGATTTCATCGTTTTTGACCATGCTAATCGCAGTCACCACATCTGGCGTGCCAACGGTCATCCCCCGATTCACCAAGACCATCAAGGCTTGGATAACCTGACGGGCTTCTTCACAGGCAGTCTCTTCTCCCAAAACCTGGACAATCTCCGTACGGGCATGAATCACCACATCGAGCTCTTCTTCCATCAAACGAAGATGGCGCTCATTGGAACCAAAAAGATGGAACAAGTCATCTGGGTGACTTAGTTGAATGTCTATTGAATGTTCCTTCAAATAAAGAACCTCTCTAATCCGTTTATTTCTTTTTATTATAGCAAAGAGAACAATAAAATACTAGCCTCATCTCATTGTCTCTAGTGTTCTAAGTATTCTTGCCAGATGGCGTCAAAGTCTCCTAGGTTAAAAGAGAAGCTGGCATGCTCCTCCAAAAAGCGACTCACCTCATCAAAATCATCCGTATGTTTTGGAAAAGCTGACTCCTCAAAAGCGAGGTCTGCCAAGATAGCTTTAGGACTGTTACTTTTAGGATTGCGCTCGGTCATGAGCCAAGTGTAAAATGATTTTCTCATAAGCCTCCCTAAATCAACTCTGTCCCAAACTGGTCCTGCTTGATTTTGCCAGCCTTCATCAAGCCACCGAGTGCTTTCTTGAACTGACCTTTAGAAATGCCAAAGGTTGCCTTGATGTCCTCAGGAGATGACTTATCATTCAGGGTCATGAAGCCACCATTGCTTTCCAAGTAAGTCAAAATCATCTGGGCATCATTTTCCAACATCTCAAAAGAACGTGGTTTGAGGGAGAGGTTCAAGGTGCGGTCCACTTCACGGAAACCAATGACACGCACATCTAACACTTGCCCCAAACGTGGCTCTGCATAGCGCTCACTTGGATGGATAAATCCAAGCATGTTGTTTTCTGGAAGATAGACAAAAGTTCCTGATAACTTAAGACGATAAACGATTGCAGGCCAGTTTTGGTTCTGCATGTTGTTGTAGGCAGGACGAGCCAGACGTTGGAAGTCTTCTTGATAAGCCAATAATCCCCAGATTCGGTCTTTCTTGTCCACTTCAAGACGGATGTAAAGTTTATCACCTTTCTTAGGCCAGAGTTCCTTGAGCTCAGGGAGGATATCGAGTGACACAACGATTTCCTTATCAGGTAGACCGGTATCAACAAAGACACCCAAGTCCTTACGAACTTCTGTTACGGTTCCCCAGCCAAATTGGTCCTGAGTGGCAGTCACTTCTAAGGTTGTCAGGCGGAGTTTTTGCTTCATATCCGTGTAGGCAAAACCTTTGACCGTATCCCCTACTGTGTGTTGCCCTTCTTCTTTAGCAAGAGCATAGGTCTGACCATCCTTTTGTACAAAGTAAAAACGGTCATTTTCATCGATAATGAGTCCAACGATAAAACTTGCAAGATTTGTATTCATATTTCCTTCTTTCGAATAAAACTCAGCCAGCAATGCCAACTGAGTTTTTCTGTTTATTTTTAGACTTCCAAAAGTTCTTTCTCTTTGTTGGCAGTCATATCGTCGATGTGTTTCACAGCATCATCTGTTACTTTTTGAATATCTTTTTCAAGAGTCTTCAATTCATCTTCAGTGATTTCTTTTGCTTTTTCTTGTTTCTTAGCTTCGTCCATAGCATCACGACGGATATTACGAACAGCTACTTTAGCATTTTCACCGACCTTCTTCACTTCTTTAGCAAGGTCTCGACGAGTTTCTTCTGTAAGAGCTGGGATAACCAAGCGAATCACAGAACCGTCGTTAGCTGGTGTAATACCAAGATCAGAAGCGTTCAAGGCGCGTTCGATGTCTTTTAATGAAGACTTGTCAAATGGTGTTACCAACAAAACACGCGCTTCTGGAATAGTGATAGAAGCGATTTGGTTAAGAGGAGTTTCTACTCCATAGTATTCTACGTGGATACGGTCAAGCAAGCTTGCATTGGCACGGCCGGCACGGATACCACCAAATTCACGAGCAAGTGAGTGGTGAGACTGGGTCATTCTTTCTTTCGCTTTTTCAATAATTGAGTTAGCCATAATCTTTCCTATTCCTTTTCTTCGATATTGTTTGAAACTGTTGTTCCGATATTTTCACCAAATACGACACGTTTGATGTTGCCTGGTTGGTTCATGTTAAAGACAACCAAGTCAATGTCGTTGTCCATAGAGAGGGTTGAAGCTGTTGAGTCCATGATACGAAGACCTTTGTTGATAACGTCACGGTGGGTCAATTCTTCAAACTTAACAGCTGTCTTGTCTTTCTTAGGATCGGCATTGTAAACACCATCTACGCCATTTTTAGCCATAAGGATGGCATCTGCTTCGATTTCAGCTGCACGAAGAGCCGCTGTTGTATCTGTTGAGAAGTAAGGTGAACCAATTCCGGCACCAAAGATAACGATACGGCCTTTTTCAAGGTGGCGAAGGGCACGTCCACGTACGTAAGGTTCTGCCACTTGTTGCATAGCAATGGCAGTTTGCACACGCGTATCGACGCCAACTTGCTGCAATGAATCTGCCATCACAAGAGCATTCATCACGGTCCCAAGCATTCCAGTGTAATCGGCCTGAACGCGGTCCATTCCAGCTTCTGCAGCAGGTTCTCCACGCCAGAGATTTCCTCCACCAATAACAAGGGCAATTTCGATACCTAAGCTATGAACTTCTTGAATCTCTTTTGCGATTGTTTGAACTGTTTGGATATCAATCCCTACGCCACGTTCACCGGCAAGGGCTTCACCTGATAACTTGATTAAAATACGTTTATACTTGGGATTCGCCATTTTTACTCTCCTTTTTTTATCCTACCTATTTTATCACAATTTCTAAGATTTTTATAGTATCATGAGCAATTCTTTCAAAAAAATTAGACCGTTAAAAATTCCTCTAAGTCGGTAAGGGCGCGCTCTGCAATTTTTTCATAACGAGCCTTCTTATCACGGATACGCTCGCCATCCAATTCCTTGATAATCCCAAAATTGACATTCATTGGTTGGAAATGTTTGCTGTCCGCATGAGTGATATAATGAGCTAGACTTCCGATCGCTGTGGTCTCTGGGAAGATAGCTTCACTTTCACCCTTGAAGAGGCGAGCTGCGTTAATACCTGCAACCAAGCCTGAGGCTGCTGACTCAACATAGCCTTCCACACCCGTCATTTGACCAGCAAAGAAGAGGTTGGGCTGTTTCTTAGAACGATAGGTTTGCTCGAGAAGATTTGGTGAATCCATGTAAGAATTGCGGTGCATGACCCCATAACGGACAAACTCCGCATTTTCAAGACCTGGAATCATTTGGAAGACACGCTTTTGTTCTCCCCATTTGAGGTGGGTCTGGAAACCGACGATATTGTAGAGGCTACCAGCCGCATTGTCCTGACGGAGCTGGACAACCGCATAAGGTGTTTTAAATTCTCCATCTCGAGGGCCTGTGTAGTCGTCTGGATACTCCAGACCGACTGGCTTCATCGGACCATAAAGCATAGTTTTAATGCCACGCTTAGCCATGACTTCGATAGGCATACAACCTTCAAAGTACTTTTCTTTTTCAAACGAATTGAGCGGTGCTTCTTCCGCATTGACCAAGGCTTCATGAAAATCCATAAACTCTTGCTTGGTCATTGGAGCATTGAGGTAGGCCGCCTCTCCCTTATCATAACGAGATTTGAGATAGACCTTACTCATATCGATGGTGTTAACGTCAATAATTGGCGCCGCCGCGTCATAGAAATAGAATCCATCCCCATCATTAAGGGCATGAATCTTCTCAGCTAGGGCATCGCTGGTCAAAGGACCAGTAGCGACAACAGTAATAACGTCAGTTGGCAATTCTGTAATTTCATCACGAACCACCTCAATTAAGGGATGATTAGCTACTTTCTCAGTCACCATCTTTGAGAAACCATCGCGGTCCACCGCAAGCGCACCACCTGCAGGAACACGTGTAGCCTCAGCAGATTCCAAGATGACCGAACCCAAGCGACGCATTTCTTCCTTGAGGAGCCCAACTGCATTGGTCAAAGCATCCCCACGTAAGGAATTGGAACAAACCAATTCAGCAAAATTGTCTGTTTTGTGCTGAGGTGTTGACTTGACCCCACGCATTTCATAGAGCTTAACTGGAATACCACGTTCTGCGATTTGGTAGGCTGCTTCAGAACCTGCCAAACCTGCTCCGATAACATTGATATAAGATTGAGACACGACACTAATACCTCTTTGGGTGGAAACTAAGTCCAAATAAAAACAAGCTACTAGACTATTTGACACCCACAAATCTTTCTAATTTTTCTTTTACTAGTATAACAAAAAAAGGGAAGAAGGCAAACTTCCCTGTTTAGTCGTTGGATTGTTTCTCTTCCCAATCGTGGTAGGCAGCATAGAGTTGGCTTTTATTCCACTGGTAGAGTTTCGCAACTTCCTTTATGGCTTGATTTTTCTTCATACCTTGCTGGATACGAGATTGGATTTCTGAAAACAAGTCCTCCTCGTCCTTTTCCTCCACATCCTGACTGGCACCTTCAACGATGAGAAGGCATTCGCCCTTGAGTGGCGTTTCAGCGATGCTTTCTAGCAGCTCTGAAATCTTTCCTCGTTGGTATTCTTCATAGATTTTGGTCAATTCCCTGACCAAGACTACCGAGCGGTCACCGTAGACTTCTAGCATATTTTCTAACGTATCCGCTACACGGTGGGGCGATTCATAGAAAATCTGAGTTTCTGGATAGTCTTTTTTCGAGTCGAAAAATTGCTTTTGCTGGCCTGATTTTCTCGGTAAAAAACCATAAAAAATATGTGGTTGTGGCGCCAAACCACTGGCAATCAAGGCAGAAATCCCTGCACTTGCACCTGGAACTGTGACAACTGCAATCTCTTCCTCGATGGCTGCCTTAACTAAATCGTGACCAGGGTCCGAGATGCTAGGCAGACCCGCATCAGAAACCTGAGCAATACTTTGCCCCGCCTTCAAAAAAGCAATCAAATCAGGAATTTTTTCCTTGGCATTGTGCTCATGAAAGCTGATCTGCTTGGTCTGAATGTCAAAATACTTGAGTAAGAGACCAGTATTGCGCGTGTCCTCAGCAGCAATCCAGTCCACCTCTTTCAAGGTCTGGATAGCACGAAAGGTCATATCATCCAGATTGCCAATCGGCGTTGCCACTAGATAAATCTTGCCATAGGGAGATTGCCCCTTAAAACTTTTTTGAATCCGCATGCCTACTCCCTGTACAACAACTCGTCGCAGAACATACATTCCTCATCCTGCTCGCGGCGTTGGCCGTAAAAATCATTACATACGTGAAACCCATCTTTATAGATTCGGCGGACGCTTTCACGAACATGCTTGGCCTTGACAGGAGCGTCTGCTTCCACCTCACCCAAGCGTTCGCGTAACTTACTATTTTCCAAGCGAAGAGCTGTATTTTCCTCTACCAGGCTCTTGAGGTTTTTCTTGATGGCTTCCACATCGGCTAAGGTCACCAATAACTGTTGGGAAAAATCATCCAGCGCGTCAAATAATTCTTTTTTGTCCATAAACCAGCCCTTTCCTTTCTATATCGTTCATTTTTAATACTCAATGAAAATCAAAGAGCAAACTAGGAAACTAGCTGCAGGCTGTACTTGAGTACGGCAAGGCGACGTTGACGTGGTTTGAATTTGATTTTCAAAGAGTATGAGTTTATATTTCTTTCAAGACCAGGTATTCCATGGCGTTTTGAAAGCTAACATTGGCTTGCCACATTTTTCTAGCTTCTAGCAAATCTTGTAAAATCTGTCGAATCCTTGCTTGTAAGAGGTCCTGGCCACAGAGGACTTCGAGGATTCGCAAAACCTGATCTTGTTTTTCCTTATCATCTGCCAAGCTGGCTAATTTAGCAACCTGAAGATAACTTTCTTTTTTCTTGTCTAATAACCAAGTCAGCATGCGCTCACTTTCATCCACCAAGGTCCAAAAACTTGCCTGGTTTGCCAACTTTTCTGCTTCAGCTCGTGACTGACAAAACTGGGCTAAAATAGTCGCCTTTTTCTTAACCAGTCCCATTTGTTCTAAGAGCAAGATGAGCTTTTCTTCTTGCTTTTTAAAGTGGAAAATCTGCGTCCGACTTCGGATAGTTGGTAATATCTTTTCCTCATCGCTAGTCAAGAAAAAAATATAAACTTCACTCTGGGGTTCTTCGATGACCTTGAGCAGAGAGTTGGCTGCGTTGGGATGCATTTTATTCGCCTGCTCGATAATAAAAACCTGTTGCTGACTTTCAATCCCTGCTTGGGAAAACTGTCCCACTAATTCTCGAATCCGTTCTGTCTTGATGACCTGATTGACTGGCTTGATTAAAGTAACATCGGGAAATTCTTCCTGTTCAATCAGCTTGCAGTTTCGGCATTTCTCACATGGTAAAACGCCTACTTTATCCGTACAAAAGAGGCTCTTAGCCAAAAACTGCGCCATTTCCAAGCTTCCAAAGAATCCCGAAAAGAGATAGGCGTGATTGAGCTGGTCTTGTTCTAGAATACGGACAAAGCGGTCAAACTGGTCTGGTTGCCAAGCCTTTAGTTGATCTTGTTTCATTTAGCCAAGCCCATTCTGTCAAATAAGACAGCCTTGGTCGTTTCCACAACTTGCCCAAAAGGAAGACTGGCATCAATCTTGACCATGCGATTTCCTTCTTTGTCCAGAAGAGAAAGGTAGCCTTTACGAACTTTTTTGTGCAAGTCTAAGCCTTCCATGTCCAAACGATTGACCTCGCGGTCACTATTAGCAGCAATGCGAGCCAGCCCTTCTTCCACCTCAATGTCAAAATAGAGCGTCAAATCGGGTTTGAGGCCATCTGTCGCAAAATAGTTGAGCCAATCAATAGCTTCAATATCCAAGCCACGACCAAATCCCTGATAAGCTACTGAACTATCGATGAAACGGTCCATAATGACCAACTTACCAGCTCCAAGAGCTGGAAGAACTTTTTCTACCAAGTGCTGTCTGCGACTGGCGATATAGAGAAGAAGCTCTGTTTTAGGATCCATCTGAGTATGACTTGGATCTAAAATCACTTCCCGAATCTTCTCTCCAATCAAGACTCCACCTGGCTCACGGGTCGTCAGTACCTCTACTCCTTTTTCCTCTAAAATTGGGAGTAGAGCCTCTAAAACACTGGTCTTTCCTGCTCCCTCTGGTCCCTCAAGAGAGACTAAAAATCCTTTTAACATGTCTAACTCATTTCTTTTTTTCTACCTTCTATTCTATCAAAAAAATAGGTTTTTGTGACAATCTTTTTGCGTCTTCTGATTTCAAAAGAGCATAAAAGAGGCTGGGAGTCATCCAACCTCTTATTTACCTAATTCTTGTGTTCGTTTGTAGGCTTGATGAACTGCGTCCATGACGGTACCTCTAAAGGCATGTTCTTCCAGACTTGCTACACCCGCGATAGTCGAACCTCCTGGGCTGCAAACTTGATCTTTCAAAACTCCTGGATGTTGTTGACTTTCGAGGACCATTTGTCCAGCGCCTACTACTGTTTGGGCTGCCATTTTCAAGGCCCTTTCTCTTGACAATCCTGTCTGCACACCTGCATCTGCCAAAGCCTCAATAAAGAGGTAGACAAAAGCTGGTCCACATCCTGCAAGACCTGTCGCAGCATCAATTAAGCCATCCCCAAGTTCAACCAAGAGACCAGCCTTGACTAGAAGCTGACAAAAGAGTTCCCTGTCCTCAGCACAGCAGTTTGCTGACATGGCATAACTAATCACTCCTTGGCCGATAGCCACTGGAGTATTGGGCATGATGCGAATAATTCGGTGGTGACTGGGAAGAAGTCTAGCCAGTTTTTCCAAGGTCAATCCAGCAGCCATGGAAATCAAAAGAAGACTCTCTCTTTTTTCAAGGATAGTCTGGTATTGAGCAAGCAGTTCAGAAAACTGCGCAGGCTTTACTCCTAGAAAAATCACATCTGCTTCTGCGAAGATTTCGTCATTGCTGGAAGCCTGACCACCAAAGTTGGCAATGAAAGCATCTACTTTTGCTTGACTACGATTGGCAAGGAGAATCTGAGCACCCGTCTTGGCCTGCAAAACAGCCTTAGCCAAGCTAGCTCCCATATTTCCCAAACCGATAAATCCAATCTTCATCTCTTACTCCCTTATCTGTCCTTCACCAGTAACCACATACTTGTAGCTAGTCAATTCTTTTAAACCCATTGGGCCACGCGCATGCAGTTTCTGAGTAGAAATCCCCATCTCACATCCAAGACCAAATTGCCCACCATCAGTGAAACGCGTTGAGGCATTGACATAAACTGCTGCAGAGTCCACTTGATCTGTAAAGTAAGCTGCAGCTTCAGCATTTTCCGTCACAATCGCATCCGAATGATGGGTACTGTGAGCTTCAATATGCTCAACCGCTTCTTCTAAACTGCTCACGACCTTAACCGCTAAGATATAGTCTAAAAACTCGGTGTCAAAGTCTTGGGCCTCAGCTGCTCGACCTGAAAGAAAGTGACTTGCTTTGCTATCCAAGCGGAATTGAATTGGTTCCAGTCCAGCTTCTTTCCGACTTGTAACAAGAACTTGCTCCAAGCGAGGAAGGAAATCCGCTGCCTTGTCTTCATGAACCAGCAAAACTTCCATAGCATTGCAGACAGAAGGACGACTGGTTTTAGCATTGTTGATGATGGCTAGAGCCTTGTCTTCGTCTGCATCCTTATCCACATAGACATGGACAATCCCAGTTCCTGTCTCAATAACAGGCACGATAGCATTTTCAACCACAGCATTAATCAAGCCAGCGCCTCCACGAGGAATGAGAAGATCTAGATAACCTTTGGCCTTCATCATAGCATAGCTACTTTCACGACTGGTGTCTTCCACTAGTTGAATCACCTCTGGATGAATGGTAGTCGTCTCCAAACCTTTCTTCAGGGCTGTGACAATAGCATGGGCAGTTTGATAGGCATCCTTCCCACTACGAAGAACAACCGCATTCCCACTCTTGAGAGCCAAAGCAGCTGCATCAGACGTCACATTTGGTCGACTTTCATAGATAATCCCAATAACCCCCATGGCCACACGTTTCTTGGTAATAACCAAGCCATTTTCAAGCTGACTTGTTTCTAAAACTTCACCGATTGGATCTGGTAAGGTAACCACTTCACGAATACCAGTTGCCATCGCTTCAATACGTCCTGCATCCAAATAAAGACGATCCAGCATCACATCTGAGATTTTACCCTTTGCTGCTTCCATATCGAGGACATTGGCCGCTAAAATGTCTTCAGTAGCTGCCAATAAGTGATCAGCCATAGCTAGCAAGGCTTGGTTTTTCACATCTTCACTAGCTGTGTTGATCGATTTTTTAACAGCCCGTACCTGTTCAAATTGTTCTTGTGTACTTACCATCGTTCACCTCTAAAATTCTGTAAAGAGTAGCTGGATTTCAGGAGTGATGGAAATCCAGTCATCACGGTGAATCAAGACTCCCTTGACTTTTTGAGAACGGAGCATATCTTCTAGAGCTGAGACGCCAAATTGGACACGTCCCTTTCCAAGAGATTGATCTGTTTCTTTATCTGCTACTGTTACAATATCGTGGTAAGAGAAATTTCCTTCCACTTCTACCACACCCGATAAAAGGAGACTTTTCCCGTTTTTTGAAAGTGCCTCTGCAGCTCCACCATCTACCCAAATCGTTCCCTGACTTTGAGCATAGAAAGCCAGCCATTGTTTCTGGGTACGAAGTCCCTTCTCTTGCGCAACAAAGTAAGAACCATCCTTGGTCTCTTTCGCTGCCTCAATCAGGGCATCTGATTTCAAGGAGGAGCAAATATAGACTGGTACACCTGACTCCGTCGCAATAGTTGCAGCTTTGATTTTTGTCAGCATACCCCCAGTTCCATTTGAAGAACCTGCTCCACCAGCCATATCAATAATCTCATGATTGATAGTCTCAATTTTGTCCAAGCGTTTAGCTGTTGGATCTGAATTAGGATTTCCAGTATAGAGACCGTCCACATCCGTCAAGAGAACCAAAAGATCCGCCTGAACCATCGCCGCTACCTGAGCACTCAGAGTGTCATTATCCCCCACCTTGAGCTCATCAATGACGACACTGTCATTCTCGTTGATGATAGGAATGGCACTACGATGAAGCAATACAGACAAGGCCTGATGTGCATTCTTATAGCGACGTTTATCTACAAAATCATCCTGGGTCAGCAAAATTTGTGCAGAAACGATTTGGCGCATGAGGAGGTTGGTTGTGTATTCCTCCAACAAAAGTCCCTGACCAACTGCAGCCGAAGCTTGTTTATCTGCAATCCTTGTCGGACGTTTTTTAAAACCCAAAGCACCAAATCCAGCCGCTACTGCCCCAGATGAGACTAAAATCAACTCATGCCCAGCTTCATGCAACATAGCTAATTGCTGGGTAATTGCCTTTACTTTACTTCTTGATAAACTCCCGTCTTCATTTGTCAAGGAGGAGGTTCCCACCTTAAAGACGATTCGTTTGTACTTCATATTCTCACTCCGATTCTTCATATTTATCCATTATAACATGAATGCTTTAAAATAGAAAAGACTTGAAATAAAAAAGGTTGAGACAAGGCATCTCAACTCTTTTATCTATTCTCAGTTTTACGCAATCTTTCCAGCGTTTCTTTAAAAATCTCTGGAATATCTGCTGTGAACTCCAAGGTTTCACCTGTTCTCGGATGGGTAAAGCCTAGAGTCTTAGCATGGAGGAATTGTCCATGTCCTTTCAGGGTTTTACGAGGACCATAGACCTCATCCCCAGCGACTGGATGGCCAATATAAGCCATATGAACACGAATTTGGTGGGTACGCCCTGTTTCCAGTTGCAACTCTAACAAACTATAATCTCCAAAACGTTCCAAAACGTGAAAACGGGTCACCGCAGGCTTTCCTTTAGCAGTCACAGCCTGTTTCTTACGGTCTTTTTCACTACGGCCAATTGGCGCTTCAATCACACCACGATCATTGGGAAGATTGCCATGAACAATCGCCCAGTATTTGCGGAGAGACTTCTTGTCCTTGAGTTCTTGGGCAAGTGCCAAGTGGGCCTCATCATTTTTAGCAATCATGAGCAGACCAGACGTGTCCTTGTCAATGCGGTGGACGATGCCTGGGCGAAGAATCCCATTGATACCTGACAAGTCCTTGATATGGTACATGAGGGCATTGACCAAGGTTCCACTGGTATGGCCAGCGCTGGGATGAACCACCATCCCTTGAGGTTTGTTAACAACGGCTACATCCTCATCTTGGTAGATAATATCTAGTGGAAGATTTTCAGCCACATACTCTAAAACCTCTGGTTCTGGCACATGGTAAGTGATCACATCCCCCTCTTGGACAGTGTATTTGGCTTTCTTTACTTGCCCATTCACCAAAACTTGTCCAGCCTTGATTTGTTCATTAGCGAGACTGCGTGACAATTCTGTCAGGTCCGACAGAGCCTTGTCTAGTCGTTGCCCACCCGTTTCAATTTTTATTTCCATTTACTTCCTCTTTAAGCATTGCAATCAATAAAACAATCACACCAACTGTCAAATAGCTGTCAGCCACATTGAAAATCGCAAAGTTGATAAAGTCTAGGTGAAACATATCCACCACAAAACCTTGACTCATTCTGTCAATAAAGTTGCCCAGACCTCCCGCGATGATCAAGGTCAGTCCAAAAACCATCCACAGAGAATCCTCCATGTGTTTATGTAGATACCAAATAGCTCCTACCATGACGACCAGTGTAATGACAGCAAAAAACCACTGTTGGTCTTGTAACATGGAGAAGGCTGCCCCTCTATTTTGCAGGTAGGTCAAGCTAACGAGATTGGGGATCCACGAACGCACTTCACCCAGTGGAATCTGCTGGACAACATAATTTTTGACCAACTGATCCAGCCCAATCAAAAGCAGTACAATGACTGCTACTATTCCTCTTTTTTTCATGATTTCCTCTTTTGATCAAAATATTCTTGCATGACTTCTACGAAGAGAGTACCAGCTTGGCTAAGCTCCACTTCTTCCCGTTTGACATAGACCATGCGGTTATCTAAATTATCCTTGAGACGAATGACTGTGATTCCATTGACACTGTCACTATCTAAAAATCCTGAACCTGTCGCATAGGCATCCGTTCGCTCCAAAATACCATTCAAAGTAGCACGGTCGGTCACATTGAACATCTGTGAGCTCGCGCTGGTGTCGACAAAGTTCTCTGAATAATAAAGGTACTCGTCCTTTTCCTGAGTGAAACGAACTGTTGGTAAATCCGCTAGGTCCTCCATGACCAATTCCTCTTTCTGTGCTAAAGGATGCCCTTCACGAAGATAAATGTGAGTCTGGAAAGGAATTAGTTCAATAACTTCTAAACCAAGCTTTTCAACCCGTTGCATAATTCCTTTTTGATTTTGATTGTTGAGATAGATAATCCCAATCTCACTGTGACCCTGAGCTACTTCATCTAGGATTTGAACTGTAGTAGACTCAAAAATACGGAAGTTCTTGTAGTCAGGATAGTGCTCTGAAAAAGCCGTAATGGTTGGTGGCAAGAAGTCATAGTGCTGACTAGCAATGGAAAATTCATCTTTTTCTTCCTCAGGATTGGCATACTGATTTTGAAAAATATCAAATCCTTTAACCAATTCTTGCGCTTTTTCATAGAATTCCATGCCACGACGAGTCAAGAAAGTCCCTGAGCTGGTTCGACGGAAAATCTTAAATCCCAACTCTTTTTCCAAATCGCGCACAGAAATAGATAGACTTGGTTGACTAACATACATCTTTTCAGCAGCTTCACGGAAAGTACCACTATTGGCAATAGCCACAACATAGCGTAATTGTTGAATGTTCATCTTTTACCCCCAACTTCTCTATCTGTTCATTATACCATATTTCAGAATTTTTCCAAAAAAGAAAAAAGTGTCCATCGCAAGTTTAAATCTAACTATTCTCTATTAAATTCAAAATGGGTATCAAAACAAAAAAAGGCTCTCCGAAAACTCGGAAAACCTCATTTTATGCTACTTCTAGCTTCCTCGCCTTTTCATTTTAAGGCTCGGGATAAAAAGGTTCACTGGACCTTTTTATTTTGCGATTGGGTAAACAGAAACTTGTTTTTTATCGCGTCCTTTACGTTCAAAGCGTACTACGCCTTCAACTTTAGCGAACAAAGTATCGTCTCCACCACGTCCAACGTTTACACCTGGATAGATGTGTGTACCACGTTGACGGTAAAGGATTGATCCACCTGTTACAGTTTGTCCGTCAGCTGCTTTAGCTCCAAGACGTTTTGCTTGTGAATCACGTCCGTTTGATGTAGAACCTCCACCCTTTTTGTGGGCGAAAAGTTGCAAGTTGTTAAGAGTCATTTTTAACATAATGTTTTCCTCCGTGTTAGTTTTCTGTGATAACTCTGGTTTGGACGAACTCAGAAGAGTTCTCCGATAAGTTTGCCATACCTAAGAAAAATGATTCAAAGAATAACTGGGTCATTTCTCTCTGGTGCGAAGGAAGATCCGCTGGTATTTCAACCTTTAGATAGCCACCTTCATCTTCGTTTAATTCTAAGATTGGTTCATAGCCTGCAAATTTCTCAATGGAATTGATAAAGTTAATGGCAAGCGTAGAAACCGATGCACACACGACATCTAAGCCGTATTCGCCACTTTCGGCGTGTCCAGTAATTTCCGCACTCCTCAGCTCGCCATCTTCGGCTCTCTCAAAGACTGCTTGTATCATGTGTTCTCCTTAAAAATTAAGCGTTGATCGCGTTGATGACAACTTTTGTATATGGTTGACGGTGACCTTGTTTACGGTGGCTACCTTTTTTAGGTTTGTACTTGTAAGTAACAACTTTCTTTTGTTTTCCTTGTTTTTCAACAGTTCCAACTACAGTAGCTCCAGCAACAAGTGGAGTTCCGACAACAGTGTTTTCACCACCAACAAGAACAACTTCGTTAAAAGTAACTTCTTGACCAGCTTCAACGTTCAATTTTTCAACGTAAACTGCTTGACCAACTTCAACTTTAACTTGTTTTCCGCCAGTTTTGATAATTGCGTATGTGCTCATTATGCACCTCCTATGATTTTTAGGGTTTCCCCGTATTTTTGTGAAGACTCGCCTAGCATCGTGGGACGAACCACTTAAAAGAAAAGCTCTAAGTATAACAAAGTTTAAATTTGTTATACGACGAGCAACGATGTTCGTGCGGTTGCACAGGACTGTGCATAGTCAACTCTTCAAGTATAGCATATCTTCTTTTTTCTTACAAGTAAAATCAATTAAAATTAAGCTATTTCTCTCCTTTTTTTCTCCAAGAAGCAAAAAGCATACTGAAGTAAAAGATACTCATCATAAGAGGAACACCTAGAATTGTCTTCTCCTGATAGTAAATCGTCAAATAAGCTGAAAAAACAACTCCGAAGACAAAACTGCTAAGTAAGCTAACAAAAATCAAGCCCTCTCGTAGGAAAGGCGTATGCTTGGTCCGGAAATAATCTCCAAAAGCTAACATGGTACGTTTGATATTCCCTGTCATAAAAGCATTATTATAGGCAATCCCTGACACTTCTCCAAAAGCAGTTGTCACCAGTCCCATACAGAAGGCCAATGGCGGTACGAGATAGATATTCTCTACAGTTTGTGGCACGAATCCAATAATTAGGGAAAGGACTGCAAGTGGAATTACGGACAAAATTGGCTTTTTAACAATTCTCAATTTTTCCTTATAAATAGTTAATAAAAGGACCCCCATCATAAAAGCTAGCAAGGTCATTACTTTAGCACTGGCATCTGACACATTGTGTTGAATGAGTCCTACTGATAGAAAAACCACATTCCCAGTCTGTCCTGCCACCAGGGTATTTCCTCGCACGATAAAGGTATAGGCATCTACATATCCTGCGCAAAAAGT
Source organism: Streptococcus sp. A69 (assembly GCF_058556195.1). Lineage (NCBI taxonomy): Bacteria > Bacillati > Bacillota > Bacilli > Lactobacillales > Streptococcaceae > Streptococcus > Streptococcus sp. A69. Next base: position 463,479 of record NZ_JBZUJU010000001.1, read on the forward strand.
CAAAAAAAGCGCTAGTCTCTTAGACTGACGTGATATTTTTCTTATTGGTAATAATCTCATTTTCCCTCCCATTTCATATACTCATTTCAATATTGTACCACTTTCTTTGAGAAAAGCGTAGTCCATTTGAAAATTTTTACCATCTGTTGGATAGTCCTTCTTTTCTATGTTATAATGAAGGAAGGATTTGAAGTCGGAAAAGGAGTATCTATGCTTAAATTAGGTGTCATCGGAACAGGCGCTATCAGCCATCATTTCATAGGAGCAGCCCATACTAGTGGAGAATACCAGCTAGTTGCAGTCTATTCTAGAAAACGAGAAACTGCCGCAACCTTTGCTTCTCGCTATCAGAATATCCAACTCTTTGATCAATTAGAAGACTTCTTTAAGTCTTCCTTTGATGTAGTCTATATCGCCAGTCCAAACTCCTTGCATTTTGCTCAGGCACAAGCTGCCTTGTCTGCTGGCAAGCATGTCATTCTTGAAAAACCAGCTGTCACTCAGCCACAAGAATGGCTTAATCTGATTCAAACGGCTGAGAAAAATCACTGTTTTATCTTTGAAGCGGCACGAAATTACCACGAGGAAGCTTTTACCACTATCAAGAATTTTTTGGCAGACAAGCAAGTGCTGGGAGCAGATTTCAACTATGCCAAATATTCTTCCAAGATGCCTGACTTGTTGGCTGGTGAGACGCCAAATGTTTTTTCAGATCGTTTTGCTGGTGGAGCTCTTATGGATTTGGGGATTTATCCTCTCTATGCTGCTGTTCGCCTCTTTGGAAAGGCTCAAGACGCGACCTATCAGGCTCAACAGCTTGTCAATAGCATTGACCTAAATGGAGACGGTATCCTCTTCTACCCTGACTTTCAAGTTCATTTCAAGGCTGGGAAAAACATCACTTCCAATCTTCCTTGCGAGATTTACACAGCAGATGGAACCTTGACCCTTAACACGATTGAACATGTCCGCTCAGCTATTTTTAGAGACCACCAAGGAAATCAAGTCCAACTTCCTATCCAACAGGATCCTCATACAATGACTGAGGAAGCAGCTGCATTTGCACAGATGATCCAGCGGCCAGACCAGACGCTTTACCAGAACTGGCTGAATGATGCAGGTTCTGTTCATGACCTATTATATACCATGCGCCAGACTGCTGGCATTAGATTTGAGGCAGAAAAATGAAAACCAAACTACCGACTGAATGGCAGAAATTGAGCGACCAGCTCGGTTTCCAAGAATTTACCCCCATTCAAACTCAACTATTTGAGCCCATTCTTGCTGGAGAAAACCTCCTAGGAGTGAGCCCAACAGGAACTGGTAAGACCCTCGCTTATCTCTTACCTAGTCTTCTCAGACTACAAAAGAAAAAAGCCCAACAACTCTTGATTCTAGCACCAAATACAGAACTAGCTGGACAGATTTTTGACGTATGTAAAACGTGGGCAGAGGCTATCGGCTTGACTGCTCAGCTCTTCCTATCAGGTTCCAGTCAGAAACGCCAGATTGAACGCCTTAAAAAAGGACCAGAAATTCTCATCGGAACTCCTGGCCGTGTCTTTGAATTAATTAAATTGAAGAAAATCAAGATGATGAATGTGGAAACTGTCATCCTGGATGAATTTGACCAATTACTTGATGATTCTCAGATTCACTTTGTTGAGAAAATCACTCACTACGCACCTCGTGACCATCAACTCATCTACATGAGTGCGACGACCAAGTTTGACCAAGAAAAGATTGCACCAAACACGCGCACCATTGATCTCTCTGATCAAAAACTGGACAACATTCAGCATTTCTACATGCAAGTAGACCAACGCCACCGAGTGGACATGCTACGAAAATTAGCTCATGTAGAGGATTTCCGCGGACTAGTTTTCTTTAATAGCCTATCAGATCTTGGAAGTGCGGAGGAAAAACTACAGTATCGCGATGTCTTGGCCGTTTCCCTCGCTAGCGATGTCAATGTTAAATTTCGAAAAGTCATCTTAGAAAAGTTCAAAGACAAGCAGCTAACCCTGCTCCTTGCAACTGACCTTCTGGCTCGTGGAATTGATATCGATAGCCTAGAATGTGTCGTAAACTTTGATGTTCCTAGAGACATGGAAACCTACACTCACCGTGCGGGGCGTACAGGTCGCATGGGTAAAGAGGGCTATGTTATCACTCTCGTAACCCATCCTGAAGAACTTAAAAAACTCAAGAAGTTCGCAAGTGTTCGTGAAATCATCCTAAAAAACCAAGAACTCTATATCAAATAAGGTTGGCATTCGCCAACCTTTTTCTTATCCCCAAGTAATTTCTAATTGATAGCTGGCAAAGGGGTGTCCCTCTTGGTTTTGCAGTTGATAGGCGAGTTCAATCTTTTGCCCATCCAGTTTGTAGTGACTGGTTTGGATGACAAATTCCTGCATCCCCATTGGAGTAGGAATATAGGCCAAACTATCACTATCCTTTAGAAAACGCATGACGGTCTTTGGACTCGAGAAACGGGTCATCACCAGTTCTTCTTGATGAAACTTGAGAACCACTTTTTCCTTTTCCTCATTGTAAAAAAGCAAGTAAGTATAATCTCCTTTTTCACGCACTTCCACGTCATAGAGTTGGTCTATGACTTCCAACTGTTCATCAAACTGAATCGTATTTCGCATCCGAATCTTCACATCAGGTCCTCTTTCTTGTCTCTTGTCCTACTATTTTACCAAAAACTCTAGCTTTTTGCTATAATGGTCATATGAACGAAAAAGTATTCCGTGACCCAGTTCACAACTACATCCATGTAAACAACCAGGTCATCTATGACTTGATCAATACAAAGGAATTTCAACGTCTACGCCGTATTAAGCAACTAGGAACTTCCAGTTATACCTTCCACGGTGGGGAGCACAGTCGCTTCTCCCATTGTCTTGGAGTGTATGAGATTGCACGACGTATCACGGAGATTTTTGAAGAAAAATATCCTGAAGAATGGGATCCTGCTGAGTCTCTCTTGACCATGACCGCTGCGCTCCTACATGACCTTGGACATGGGGCCTACTCCCATACTTTTGAGCATCTCTTTGATACAGATCATGAAGCCATTACCCAGGAAATCATCCAAAGTCCTGAGACAGAGATTCACAAAGTCCTGCTACAAGTGGCACCTGATTTCCCCAAAAAGGTGGCTAGCGTCATCGACCATACCTATCCTAACAAGCAGGTCGTACAGCTCATTTCTAGTCAGATTGATGCAGACCGCATGGACTATCTCTTGCGTGACTCCTATTTTACAGGAGCATCATATGGGGAATTTGACCTGACACGGATCCTTCGAGTGATTCGTCCTGTCGAAAATGGCATCGCCTTTCAGCGCAATGGCATGCACGCTATTGAAGACTATGTCCTCAGTCGCTACCAAATGTATATGCAGGTTTATTTCCACCCAGCAACTCGGGCCATGGAAGTCCTCCTACAGAATCTCCTCAAACGCGCCAAGGAACTCTATCCTGAAGATAAGGACTTCTTTGCACGCACTTCTCCTCATTTGCTACCTTTTTTTGAAAAGAAAGTTACTCTATCTGACTACCTGGCACTTGATGACGGTGTGATGAATACCTACTTCCAGCTCTGGATGACTAGTCCTGATAAGATACTAGCAGACCTGTCGCAACGCTTTGTCAACCGCAAGGTCTTTAAATCCATTACTTTTTCACAAGAAGACCAAGACCAACTCGCAACCATGAGACAACTGGTTGAAGAAATCGGTTTTGATCCAGACTACTATACTGCTATTCATAAGAACTTTGACCTCCCTTATGATATCTATCGTCCCGAATCTGAAAACCCGCGGACACAGATTGAGATTTTACAAAAAAATGGTGAACTGGCAGAACTCTCTAGCCTGTCTCCTATCGTCCAATCCCTTGCTGGCAGTCGCCACGGAGACAATCGTTTCTATTTTCCAAAAGAAATGTTGGACCAAAACAGTATCTTTGCAAGTATCACCCAGCAATTTTTACACTTGATTGAGAACGATCATTTTACCCCAAATAAGAAGGAATAGAGGAAATATATGAGTATTAAACTAATCGCCGTCGATATCGATGGTACCCTGGTTAACAGTAAAAAGGAAATCACTCCGGAAGTCTTTTCGGCCATCCAAGATGCCAAACAAGCTGGTGTCAAAGTCGTGATTGCAACGGGTCGTCCTATCGCAGGTGTTGCCAAATTGCTGGACGACTTGCAGTTGAGAGACGAGGGTGACTATGTGGTAACCTTCAACGGTGCCCTTGTCCAAGAAACTGCTACTGGCCATGAGATTATCAGCGAATCTTTAGCCTATGAGGATTATCTCGATATGGAATTTCTCAGTCGCAAGCTTGGTGTCCACATGCACGCCATTACCAAGGACGGTATCTATACTGCCAATCGCAATATCGGAAAATACACGGTGCACGAATCAACCCTCGTCAACATGCCCATTTTCTACCGTACTCCCGAAGAAATGGCTGACAAGGAAATCGTCAAGTGTATGTTTATCGATGAACCAGAAATCCTCGATGCTGCGATTGAAAAGATTCCAGCCGAATTTTACGAGCGCTACTCTATTAACAAATCAGCTCCCTTTTACCTCGAACTCCTTAAAAAGAATGTAGACAAGGGTTCAGCCATCACTCACCTAGCTGAAAAACTCGGATTGACCACAGATGAAACCATGGCGATTGGTGACGAGGAAAATGATCGTGCCATGCTGGAAGTCGTTGGTAATCCTGTTGTCATGGAAAATGGAAATCCAGAACTCAAAAAAATCGCCAAATACATCACTAAAACAAATGATGAATCCGGCGTTGCTCATGCTATTCGTACGTGGGTATTGTAAAGTATGATAAAATACGAAAACCGCTCAGCTGAGCGGTTTTTATCTATTTCATCTTAGAATTAGCAATAGTTTCAAAAAATAAATCAGTTTTCTTTGATAACTCGATTGAGTGATCTGTCCATCCCACCAGATTATCATCAAATGATTCTATCGCAAATAAAAGTAGATTTCTTGCAAGTTCTTGAGTAATTAAATCTTTTGGTGTCACAATATTGTTATTTTTTCTATCACAATAAATTGCTTTTTCTCTTAAATCTTTTAATTCACCAGAATAAATAAATTTAAAAATCTTCTCCAAATTTTCATTAGAAATTGAATTTTTAATCCTTTCGCCAATACAAATAGTGTGACTCGCACCTACAATTTGTTTAGACTTATGATCTCTTAATTTATCTTTTCTCATATAGGAATCTGAACCTTTAATAAATATTCCCATTTGAATTTTTCCAACCTCTTCCAACACACTAATAGCTAAAAAAGATGAGGAGGTATATGAATCATTTATATATAAAACATATGAATCCGAAATCAACTGAACAACATGATCTAAACATTTATTCAATTGTTCAGTTGAAGAAATATAAAAATTGCTAGATCCGTTTAAGATAGATTCTATCTTATCAAAATAACAATCTTTATCAACCATTATTACTCCAAATTTTATAATCCATGATATTTTGTTAAAGTACTTCTAGCAGTTGCTTATCGATTCTACATCGACACTTTATATAATTCTTGTAATTTAGGGGCGGATTTGGGGCGAAACACCTCAAACCCCTAGTAAAATCAATAATTTATATGCCCCCTGCAGGAATCGAACCTGCAACTACTCCTTAGGAGGGAGTTGTTATATCCATTGAACTAAGGGAGCTAGAGAAAAACCCTGCTGGGTAAGCAGAGTTTTTTAGTCGAATTAACGACGGATTTCTTTGATACGAGCTGCCTTACCTTGAAGTGCACGCAAGTAGTACAATTTCGCACGACGTACTTTACCGTAACGAACAACTTCGATCTTTTCAACACGTGGAGTGTGGATTGGGAAGATACGCTCAACACCTACACCGTTAGAGATTTTACGAACTGTGTAGTTTTCTGAGATGCCAGCACCTTTACGTGCAATAACAACACCTTCAAAAATCTGGATACGTTCACGGTTACCTTCGACAACTTTCGCGTGTACACGAACAGTGTCACCAGGACGGAATGATGGGATATCTGTACGAAGTTGACCTTCAGTCAAGCTTTGGATTAATGGATTCATTTTATTCTCCTATCTTTGTCAATCTTGAGGAACCTTCCTCAGCGGATAAACTGTATTTTTGTGCGTCCATTACACACAAGATACAGTTTACCAAATTTCCACCTAAAAGTAAAGAAATTTATAGCAGAATTCCTAAAAAAATCGCTAGAAAACCGCCTATGTAGGTTAAGAATAAATAGCTATAAAATACCTTCTTATTGCTTAACAGTCTTTGTAGCTCGTCATTCAAGGTTGAAAAGGTCGTCAACCCACCACAAAAACCTGTTGCTAGGGTGGCATAGACTTCCTTGGACTCCACATGATTGTAGAGTAAGCCAATCAAAAAACAACCTAGAAGATTGGCAATGAGAGTGCCCAGCGGCAATTTAGAAGCTTGATTGTAGCGGGAAAAAAAATAGCGCACTAGGGCTCCAAGCCCGCAGGCGATTGCAAGATAAACGATTACCATTTCTTCCTCCCTAGAACATAAGCCAAGAGCAGACCTCCACCAATGCTCAAAAATAAGTAGATGCCTAAACTAAGATAACGCCCGGTATCGAGCAATTTCACAGCATCAAGCATTAAGCTAGAAAAGGTTGTTAAACCTCCGCAAAAACCCGTCCCCAGCGCCAAAACCAAACCTTTACTGCTTTCCTTATAGACCAGATAGCCTTTCACCAGATAGACCAGGCAGAAAATGCCCAGATAGTTGACAAGGAGGGTACTCCATGGAAAGTCTGGACTGGCTGGTAACCAAGTGGAAATGAGATAGCGGACAAGGCCTCCCACCATTGCAGCCAGAAAAATTCCTAGCGGATAGAATTGTTCTTTTTTCATTTGATGTTTTGATCCTGATAATCACGCGAACGTTTGAGAATGTCTGAAAAAGTCGCGACAATAGTCTCCTGATAACGCTTATCTTCTACTCGATTTCTGACTTTATCAAAAATAACTTCTTCTCTCTTAGTATCTAAAATATGTTTTCCTGAAGCTTTCTTATAGGCAACCACTCCCTCAACCAAATGCATCCGTTCTTCTAGGAGCTTGACGATTTGGTCGTCGATTTGATCAATTTCTTGCCGAATACTAGCTAAATCCATAGTGTCTCCTCCTTTATTTGAATTATTGTATCAAAAAGCCAGCAAATAGGCTAGTAAAATCTAGTTTAACTACTAAAAACTGCACTGACTCCTTCCAGTCAGCGCAGTTTGTTTCTTATCCTACTTTTGCAGCCAATTCTTCTGCGAATTGTTCCAAGCGTTCGATGTCTTCTTCTTCGGCAGAAAGGTCTACTTTAACGCACTCTGAACCTTTTTCAGCTCCTGTCGCTACAAATACACGATCAAAGTCATCGACAGCCTTACAGAATTCGTCGTAGAAGGTATCTCCTGAACCGACCACTCCGTAGATTTTGCCATTCAAGTTGAGATCAGCTAGGTCTTCGTAGAAGTCCATCATCTCATCTGGCAATTCTCCATCTCCGTAGGTGTAAGTCGCAACGATTGCGATATCCGCTTCCAAGAAGTCTGAAGCGTCAACAGTCGTACATTCATCAACATCGACATCCAAACCCAAGTCACGCAATTTATCTGCTACAATATCTGCAATTTCTTCGGTATTACCGGTCATACTGGCAAATACAATTTTTGCTAATGCCATATCGTCCTCCTCAATTTATCTTTCTCCATTATATCATATCTTTTTCATTTTAAAAATAAAAATTCTTGTGCTACAATGAAATGAGAAAGAATTGAGGTTGTTTATGGAAATTTGCCAGCAAATATTAGAGAAAATCAAAGAATACGATACCATTATCATTCATCGTCACATGAAACCAGATCCAGATGCCTTAGGGAGTCAGGTAGGTTTAAAAGCTCTTCTCACACACCATTTTCCAGAAAAGACCATCAAAGCAGTCGGTTATAACGAACCAACTCTAACCTGGATGGCGGAAATGGATACTGTCCAAGACAGTGACTACCACGGAGCTCTTGCTATTATTTGTGATACAGCGAATCGTCCTCGTATCGATGATAAACGCTACGAACAAGCCACTTTCACCATCAAAATCGATCACCATCCAAATGATGATATCTATGGTGACCTATCTTGGGTGGATACAAGTTCAAGCAGTGCCAGTGAGATGATTGCATTATTTGCTCAAGAAAATCAGCTAGCTTTGTCTAGTGAAGCGGCACGACTTCTCTATGCAGGAATTGTCGGGGACACAGGGCGTTTTCTCTACCCGTCAACTAGTGCCCGTACCTTTAGAATAGCTGCCCAGCTCCGAGAAGTTGATTTTGACTTTGCTGGATTGTCTCGTCAAATGGATACCATGAGCTTTAAGATTGCAAAACTGCAAGGCTTTGTCTATGATCATTTGGAAGTTGATGAGAATGGAGCTGCACGCGTTCTGCTTACTCAAGAAATCCTGAAAGAATATAAGGTTACGGATGCTGAAACAGCTGCAATTGTCGGAGCACCTGGCCGAATTGATACTGTTAAGGCTTGGGCTATCTTTGTTGAGCAAGCTGATGGCCACTTCCGCGTGCGTATGCGCAGTAAAATAACCCCTATCAATGAAATTGCCAAAGAACACGACGGAGGAGGACATCCATTAGCTAGTGGCGCCAATTCCTATAGTCTAGAAGAAAACGAAATCATCTATCAAAAGTTAAAAAACTTGCTTAAAAACTGATAAAATACTTGCCAAACTTTTCAGAATCTGATAGACTAGTAAGGTAACAATCTATGGCTCGCAAAGAGACCATGGCAGAAAGGAAATATTGCAAAATGAAAAAAGATATCCATCCAGAATATCGCCCAGTTGTCTTCATGGACACAACTACTGGTTACAAATTCCTTAGCGGTTCAACAAAACGCTCTAACGAAACTGTTGAGTTCGAAGGCGAAACTTACCCATTGATCCGTGTGGAAATTTCATCAGACTCACACCCATTCTACACTGGACGTCAAAAGTTCACTCAAGCAGATGGACGTGTGGATCGTTTCAACAAAAAATACGGTCTCAAATAATCATAAAAAGAACAGTTTCAACTGTTCTTTTTTTGTTTCTTATTTTCATGAACCAACCGCTACTATTATTTCTTTATCAATCCTCAAGCTGATGCCGAGACCTGATTTAAACAAGTTTAAAAAATATCGAAAAGAAGCTTGATATTGAGAATGGTCAAGATGATTGAAACTGCGTAACCTAGGATTGTATTCCACTTGGCATTGGTAAATTCTCCCATCAGTGACTTCTTAGAGGTCAAATAAATTAGGGGGAAAATTGAGAATGGAAGAGCGATTGAAAGAAAGACCTGTGAATAGACCAATAACTGATCCAAGGTTTTTTCTTGATGTCCAAACAAGACGGCGACTATAATCACAGGGATCAAGGCAAAAATACGTGTCCCGATACGGATAATCCACTGAGGTAATTTCAGATGCAAGAAACCTTCCATAACGATCTGACCTGTCAAGGTGCCTGTTATGGTAGAATTCTGTCCACTGGCTAAGAGGGCCAGAGCAAATAAAGTTGACAGAGTTGAGCTAGCTATCGCTCCTGCTATTGTCGAATCCTGTAAAGCATTGTACATTTGGGAGAAAGCTGAAATTTCGGATGCATGACCAAAAAAGAGGGAGGCACCTAAAATGAGAAGCAAGGAATTGACAATAAAGGCTAGGGACAACTGAAGATTTGAATCCCAGGTCATAAAGCGCACTGCTTTTCGAACATCCTTCTTATCTTTGTGGTTAATTTTTCTTGTTTGTGATAGGGATGAATGAAGATAGAGATTATGAGGCATGACTGTCGCACCTACAATCCCTAGAGCCAAGGTCAATTGACTTTCATGACCTGGTAACGGTGCTTCAAATAAAGTTGAAGTTGGTAAATAACCACCAATAATCCCCTGGATACTTGGATTGGATAAGGCCACAAGATAGGCAAAGATGGCTAATATGGTTAAAATAAGAGTCGTAACAATGGCTTCAATTTTTTTGAAACCAAATTTCATCAATAAAAGTAACAAAAATACATCTAAAACGGTTAGAAGGATAGCAATCATAATCGGTATTTTAAACAAAAGATTTAAGGCAATTGCTGAACCTAAAACTTCAGCCAAATCTGTCGCCATTAAAGCTAATTCTAAAATCACCCATAAACTATAGCGAAGCCACTTGGGAGCATGATGAGCCGTTGCCTGCGCTAGGTCCATCCTAGTCACGATACCGAGCTTTCCAGCCATCTGTTGTAACTGCATAGCAATGATGGATGAAATTAAAATAACAAATAAAAGGCTGTACTTGTAGGAGGCGCCACCAACCACGCTGGTGATCCAGTTTCCTGGATCCATGTAGCCAACTGCCACAAGTGCACCAGGTCCTAAGAATGCTTTTAGATTTTGCCAAAAATGATTGTTATTTGGAGTCTCAATAGATTGATTGATCTCAGAAAGAGAGACTTTTTCATAAGAGGACATAGGGATTTCCCACTTTCTAATCTGTCTTTACATATTTCTTAATAGAATATTTTTTGAAAGAATGATGAAAATAGTTTATCTATTTCCAATTCACCCTTATTATATCACATTTTAGAATGATTCCTAATAAAAGAAATGATAATTGAAATAGGCAATATCAGTATTGTAAAAGCCAGCGTTTTTTGACGCTGGCTTTAAAACTGTGAAAAATATTTCTCAACTAGATCGCTTCTGTGACAAAACTACGGCTTTCAAGCACTCTAAGCATGGCATTAGCTGTATCTAAGGCTGTAAAAAGTGGCACACCGTGTTCAATGGCTGAACGACGGATTTGCTCACCATCTTCGTCAGCAGTTCGTTTGGTTCCGACAGTATTGATGATCGCTTGGACTTTTCCTTTACGGACATAGCTTGGGATATCCTGTTCATCGTCACCAATCTTACCAACAGGTTGGGCTTCGAGTCCATGACTGGCAAAGAAGGCTGCTGTCCCTTCTGTCGCGAGGATACCGTAGCCGATATTTTGGAAACGGCGAGCCAAGTCCAAGGCTTCATCTTTGGCATCATCAGCGATGGTGAAGACCACATTTCCAAAGGTTGGCAAGTGTAAGTAAGAAGCTTCAAAAGCTTTATAGAGAGCTTTTTCCAAAGTCGTATCAGAACCCATGACTTCACCTGTTGACTTCATTTCAGGGCCGAGCAAGCTGTCTACCTTAGCTAGTTTGGTAAAGGAGAAGACTGGAGCCTTGATATGAACGCGAGTACTTTCAGGATAAAGTCCATCTTGGTAGCCAAGTTCTTCAAGACTTTGCCCAAGAATCAGCTTAGTCGCTACCTGAGCCATAGGAATATTAGTTACCTTAGAAAGGAATGGCACTGTACGGCTGGCACGTGGATTAACCTCAATAACATAAACTTTTTCATCCTTGATGACAAACTGGATGTTCATCATGCCAAGACAGTTAAGACCAATTGCTAGGCGTTTGGTATAGTCTGCGATGGTTTCCTGAACCTTTTGCGACAAGGTTTGTGGTGGGTAAACGGCCATTGAGTCACCTGAGTGAACACCGGCACGTTCGATATGTTCCATGATACCAGGGATAAGGACATTTTCTCCGTCTGAAATGGCATCAACTTCACACTCTTGCCCAACGATGTAAGAGTCAACAAGTACTGGGTGGTCTGGACTAGCCTTAACAGCGGTACGCATGTAAGAACGAAGGTCTTCTTCGTTTTCTACAATTTCCATAGCACGTCCCCCCAAGACATAAGATGGGCGAACGAGGACTGGGAAACCAATCTTGCGAGCTGCAAGCACTGCTTCTTCTTCATTGGTAGCCGTTTGACCTGGTGGCTGTGGAATATCCAAGTCTTTAAGGGCTTGTTCAAAGAGGTCACGGTCTTCGGCACGGTCCAAGTCAGCTACTTGGGTACCAAGGATGGTCACACCTGCTTTTGCCAAAGGCTCCGCAAGGTTGATGGCTGTTTGACCACCAAACTGAACAATAACACCTTTTGGTTGTTCCAAATCGATAACATTCATGACATCTTCGAATGTCAATGGTTCAAAGTAGAGCTTGTCAGACACAGAGAAGTCTGTAGAAACGGTCTCTGGATTTGAGTTCATGATGATAGCTTCATAGCCAGCAGCCTGGATAGCCTTAACTGAGTGAACAGTTGCGTAGTCAAACTCAACTCCTTGTCCGATACGGATTGGACCTGAACCTAGGACAAGTACAGATTCCTTATCAGATTTGATAGATTCATTTTCCCAACCATATGTTGAATAGAAATATGGTGTTTCAGAGTCAAACTCTGCCGCACAAGTATCAACCATCTTGTAGACTGGGATAATCTTGTTTTCCAAACGAAGTTGGCGAACTTGGTCAGCTGTCGTTTTCCAGAGTTCAGCAATCTTACGGTCTGAAAATCCATTGAGTTTAGCTGTTTTCAAGACTTCTAGATCTTGTGGATGGGCACCCAATTCTTGCTCAATTTCAAAGATGTGCAAGAGCTTATCAAGATAAAAGATATCAATCTTAGTCAATTCAGCAATTTCTTCTGGTGTGTAACCACGGCGAATAGCTTCTGATACGTAGAAGAGACGGTCGTCTTGGGCCTTGACAACCTTTTCAATCAAGGCATCATCAGAAACGGTTGCCAGTTCAGGCATTTCATTGTGGTGAACCCCAATTTCAAGTGAACGACAGGCTTTTAGAAGAGATTCCTCGATGTTACGACCAATGGCCATGACTTCCCCAGTCGCTTTCATCTGAGTTCCCAGACGACGCTCACCTTTTTCAAACTTGTCAAATGGGAAACGTGGAATTTTCGCAACGACGTAGTCAAGGGCTGGCTCAAACATGGCATAAGTTGAACCTGTAACTGGGTTGATGACCTCATCCAGGGTCAAACCGACAGCAATCTTGGCAGCTAATTTGGCAATCGGATAACCCGTCGCCTTAGAAGCAAGGGCTGACGAACGCGATACACGAGGGTTTACTTCGATAACATAGTACTTGAAGCTATGCGGATCAAGGGCCAGCTGAACGTTACACCCACCTTCAATCTTGAGAGCGCGGATAATGCTCAAGCTCGCGTCACGGAGCATTTGGTTTTCATAGTCCGACATGGTTTGCGCAGGAGCAAATACAATAGAATCCCCTGTATGAATCCCAACTGGGTCAAAGTTTTCCATGTTACAAACAACGAGGGCATTGTCAGCTGAATCACGCATGACTTCGTATTCGATTTCCTTGAAACCGGCAATGGAACGTTCAATCAAACATTGGGTAACAGGTGACAATTTCAACCCATTTTCAGCGATTTCACGCAATTCTTCCTCGTTGGCACACATACCGCCACCAGTACCACCAAGGGTAAAGGCTGGACGAACTATAACAGGATAGCCAATTGACGCCGCAAAGGCAATAGCTTCTTCCACTGTGTTGACAATTTCAGATTCAGGAATCGGCTGCTCAAGCTCTTCCATCAATTGTTTAAAGAGGTCACGGTCCTCCGCTTGGTCGATGGCAGACAATTTAGTCCCCAGAAGTTCGACACCAAGCTCATCAAGAATACCGTTTTTAGACAATTCCATGGCCATATTAAGCCCTGTTTGACCACCAAGAGTTGGAAGCAAGGCATCTGGACGTTCCTTACGGAGAATACGTGTCACAAACTCGAGTGTAATCGGTTCGATGTAGACCTTATCTGCAATCTCCTTATCCGTCATGATGGTTGCAGGGTTTGAGTTAACCAAAACAACCTCATAACCTTCCTCTTTCAACGACAAGCAAGCCTGGGTCCCAGCGTAGTCAAACTCAGCAGCCTGACCAATAATAATCGGACCAGAACCAATCACCATAATTTTTTGAATATCAGTACGTTTAGGCATTTATAAGATATTAAGGGCGTCAAGCGGACAAAGCTAAAATAGGAGTTATGACGAAGAACTGTCAGTTCTAGGAATAACTATCTTTTTAGCACCGTCCGTAGCCCGTATTCAGTTCAGCAAATACGGACCACCCTTCTCCTTTCTATTCGGCAACTCTCAGGTTGCCATTAAATAAATTCTCCGACGATTTTTTAGAGAAACGATATTTTTCGATAAAAAATCTAGTGCAGGGAGTTTTTAGTTCGCCCGATAGCGACTAAAAAACGACCTGACTTTCTATCGTCGCCTCACAGAGCGACATTAAATAAGATACAAAGGACGAATAGAAAGCGATTGAATTTTAGGAAACCAAGGAAGTATTGACAATCCAAGTTGGTTTCTCTAAATTCCGAGCTTTCCGTCCGTGTTCAGTTAAATAAATTCTCCGACGAGCTTTTACTCGTTCTTAGTTTGCTTGTTTAAAGGCTTCCATCATCTCGATAAATTCATCAAATAGGTAGCTTGCGTCGTGTGGACCAGGAGCTGCATCTGGGTGGAATTGTACAGAAAAACCTGGTTGGTATCTGTGGCGAACTCCTTCAACTGACTTGTCATTGATTTCTTCGTGGGTAATGATCAAATGCTCTGGCAAGTCCTCACGGCTGACTGCATAACCATGGTTTTGGCTGGTAAAGTCTACGCGTCCTGTTGCAATCTCACGTACCGCGTGGTTAAATCCACGGTGACCAAACTTCATCTTATATGTCTTAGCCCCGTTTGCCATGGCAAAGAGTTGGTGTCCCATACAAATTCCGAAGATTGGAATTTTTCCTTGCACACCACGAATCATGTCCAGTGCTTCTGGAACGTCTTCTGGGTTACCTGGGCCATTTGACAACATAACTCCATCAGGATTGAGGTGGAGAATTTCTTCTGCTGTTGTTGAATAAGGAACAACCGTAACGTTACAGTTGCGCTTAGAAAGTTCACGTAGGATTGAGTGCTTGAGCCCAAAGTCTACTAAGACCACACTCAAACCAACTCCAGGAGCTGGGTAGGAAGTTTTAGTAGAAACCTGCTTGATATTGTCTGTCGGCAAGACTGTTGCTTGGAGCTGATCCGTCACATGGTCCATGCTGTCCCCAACGTGAGTCAAGGTTGCACGCATAGTACCGTGCTTACGGATAATCTTAGTAAGGGCACGCGTATCAATCCCTGAAATACCAGGAATTTTCTTGGCTTTCAAAAATTCATCTAGCGTCATTTGGTTGCGCCAGTTGCTAGCTCTACGTGCCTCTTCGAAAACAACAACTCCCTTACAAGTTGGAATAATGGATTCGTAATCATCACGGTTAATTCCATAATTTCCCACCAAAGGATAAGTAAAGGTCAAGATTTGTCCATTATAAGACTGGTCTGTAATGGATTCTTGATAGCCGGTCATCCCTGTGTTAAAGACGATTTCGCCTGTTACATCAATATCTGCTCCGAAGGCCTTGCCTTCAAAAACTGTGCCATCTTCTAATACTAGAAGTCTTTTTGTCATATTTTCACCTCTCGTGGACGCTCACTGGCGTCTTTTAACGTCTTGTGTTTTAGTTGGCGTTTCTACTCGCCAGTACGGATTCTAAGATTGCCATTCGAACAAAGACACCGTTGGTCATTTGTTGGACAATGCGTGATTTTGGCGCTTCAACCAAGTGGTCAGCAATTTCCACATCTCGATTCACTGGAGCAGGATGCATAATGATTGCTGTTTCTTTTAAGCGATTGTATCGTTCCTGTGTCAATCCATGTTGAGCATGGTAGTCCTCTTTTGAAAAAACGGCTCCACTATCATGGCGTTCATGTTGAACTCGGAGTAACATCAAAACATCCACCTGATCAACAATCTCATCAATAGTTACAAACTGTCCATAGTCCGCAAACTCTTGACTTCTCCATTCCTCAGGTCCTGCAAAGTACAGTTCAGCTCCCAAGCGTTTCAAAATTTGCATATTGGATTTGGCAACGCGTGAGTGGTCCAAGTCGCCTGCAATAGCAACCTTGAGCCCCTCAAAGTGACCAAATTCCTCATAAATAGTCATCAAATCAAGCAAGCTCTGGCTAGGATGTTGTCCCGAACCATCCCCACCATTGATAATAGAAGTTGTAATCGACGGACTCGCAATCAACTCTCTGTAATAGTCAACCTCTGGGTGGCGAATCACACAGACATCCACTCCTAGAGCAGATAGGGTCAAGATGGTATCATACAGTGTCTCACCCTTATTGACCGAACTGGTCTTCACATCAAAGTCCAGTCGCTCCAATCCTAGCTTAATCTCTGCCACTTCAAAGGACTTATGTGTCCGTGTAGAATCTTCAAAGAAGAGATTCGATACGATAGGTTTGTTCTCGTAGGGAAGTTGGGCTCCGTTTTTAAACTCGATTCCTCGTTTGATCAATTTCATCACTTGATTGACAGTGAGGTTTTCCATGGAAACCACATGGTTCAATGCTTGTTGATTTTCTGACATGGCTACTCCTTCAGCTTTCTAAGCTTCTTCAGTAATCAGAACTCTGTCTTGGCCATCAAGTTCTGTCATCTCTACGATGATTTCTTCAGAACGGCTAGTTGGGATATTTTTCCCAACGTAATCTGGACGGATTGGCAATTCTCTATGTCCACGGTCAACTAGCACCGCAAGACTCACGCGCGCAGGACGACCATGGCCGACAATGTTATCAATAGCGGCGCGGATGGTACGGCCTGTATAGAGTACATCATCCACCAAGATAACTTCACGGTCTGTCACATCAACAGAAATCAAAGAAGTATCTTCTCCGCTTTTAACATCATCACGGAAAGGCTTGGTGTCCAATTCCACAACAGGAACAATGATGTTTTCCAACTGCTCCAAGCGTTCTTTGATACGATGAGCGATGAAAACACCACGCGTTTTTATCCCAGCTAGGATAATTTTATTCAAATCTTTATTGCGCTCAATAATCTCATAAGTAATTCGCGTAATCGCTCGTTTGACAGTCAATTCGTCTACAACTTCTTTTGTCTTCATGACAAACCTCCAAAAAGAAAAGTCTCCTTCTACAAGGAGACTTGAAATGTACAGCCAAGCGAGCCCTACTGTATACAGTATAGACTTACCCTTCTACTTTATCGCGCTCCTTGCCTGCCTCACGGGACAGGTTTAAAGGACTATTTAGTTACCATTTACTATAGCACAAAGCACCCTTAAAATCAAGCAAAAACTTTTTCAGAGTCCCCTTAAACATTGCTAAAATCATATAACTGGGGATAGTGGTCACATTCTGGATTTTTGGGATGGCAGATAGCTCGTCCAAAGTAAATCATGGCCTGGTGGGCTGCCAACCATTTCTCTGGTGGCAGAATGTCCATGACACGTTTTTCTACTTCGAGGGGTGTAGCCGATTTCTTGACAATATCATGATGCTTGCAGATACGCTCAACATGGGTGTCCACCGCAAAGGCCGGAATGCCAAATCCCACACTCATGACCACGTTGGCGGTCTTGCGACCAACACCTGCTAGGCTTTCTAATTCCTCTCGAGTCTGAGGTACTTGCCCGTCAAAATCATCTAGTAATTGTTGAGCACATTTTTTAAGGAATTTAGCCTTATTTCGATACAGTCCCAGACGAGAAATGTGTGAAGCAATTTCACTTTCAGTCGCGACAGACATGGCTTGTGGTGTTGGAAAAGCAGCAAAGAGACCTGGCGTGGCCTTATTTACCGCTGCATCTGTCGTCTGGGCTGACAACATCACCGCAACCAAGAGTTCAAAATGATTGCGAAAATCTAGACTTGGTTTGGCATCTGGAAAAAGGGCAATAATTTCCTCAATGACATGACGGGCGCGTTTCTTGGATAAAACCATCTACTCGTCTCCATCAAACAGTCCTTGCAAGCCAGCAAATGGACTGTTTTCTTCTTTCTTGACTGCTTGTTGAGCTTGATATTCGTCTTCAGTCATAATTTGCCAGTCATTTCCTGACACAAAACCTTGGCCCGCCTCTTCTTCTGCCGTCAAGACCTTGATTGGGATATTGAGCAAGATATTATCTGCTACGCTCTCAGCAAGGTCGATTTCTCCATTTTCGATAGGCAAGACCAAATCATCATCTAGAACTTCCTGATCCAGTTGGTTGGTCGCTCCATCCATGAAAACTTCTGTGACTGGATAAGACTCAGCTAACTCAACCGACTCCATACTGCGGCTGGAAGCAAGGACAATGGTATATGACAACTGATAGTCTAAGAAATACAGACGGTCTTCATACTGTACCTTCCCCACTGCAAGGATATCTTTGACATCTAAAATCTCTTGATTTCGTTTACACAATTCTGCTGCCAGATCTAAAGCTTGTTCAAAATGCAGGCCTTCAGGCTGCTTACGAATTTCTTGAATATTTAACTTCATATTTCCTCCATAAAGATGTACTCACTTGATTATACCATGAAAAGGCTATAAGTCAGCTTTCCAAACTTTGATATTAAAATCTCATTTTTTAACATATTTACTATGACAAACTTTCCTATTAGTGCTATACTATAGGCAAGAATACATCAGAGCAAGGAGGATGCTCATATGGAAGACAAAATACTCATCACTGAAGCTTACCAACTCCTTTCCGAGTTAAATAAAAGCTACCAAAGCTGCAAACAAGGAACAGCCGATGATCTTCGACTGCAAGAGCTGCTGAACACCACTCTTGAGGAACTAAAAAAAGCAGAAAAGCTGGACAACAGTATCTTAATCGACCTTGAGAAATTTTACCAACGCACCAGTCTTCTGATTGGACTAGGGAGCCTAAAACTAAACGATCAAGCTCGTACTGCTTGGCGCAACTATGACAAGTTCCACTACGAACATGTCAAACACGTATTGACTCTCTATGGACCTGTTTTCGGTTTTTAGAGCTTGAAATCACTTGTTTTCTATTGACAAAATTTCCTGAAAGGTATAGGATAGAGGTACTAATACTCGGAGGTAAGGGAGACATGAACAACTAAGTCTATCAAATAAAGAACTTTATTTAGTAGATCTTGTTTTTGTCTCTTTTTGCATGCTCTTTTTGTACTAGATTTTCTAGTATCTTGTCTCCATTGAAAATCAAAAAACTAGAAAGCTATGCTCCTCTTGGGTTGGACAGTTCCAAGCTAGTTTGACGACCTTTTCAATGAGGATATTAGAGTTTTTGACAGTGACTTTGGGCTCTACTAGATAAAGTAGAGCTTTTTGTTATGCACTATGGACATTCTAGAAAGGGCAACAATATGATAAAAATCAATCATCTGACCATCACACAAAACAAAAATCTACGAGATCTTGTATCTGACCTAACCATGACTATCCAAGACGGAGAAAAGGTTGCTATTATTGGTGAAGAAGGAAATGGTAAATCGACTTTACTACGAGCTTTAACGGGGGAAGCATTACCTGATTTTACTATCAAGGGCGACATCCAGTCTGACCTTCAATCACTGGCCTACATTCCTCAAAAGTTACCTGAGGAGCTAAAAAATAGGACTCTACATGACTACTTCTTTTTGGATTCTGCTGATTTAGACTACAGTATTCTCTATCGCTTGGCGGAGGAGTTGCACTTTGATAGCGACCGTTTTGCTAGCGACCAAGAAATTGGCAGTCTATCAGGGGGCGAAGCTTTGAAAATTCAGCTCATTCACGAGTTAGCCAAACCTTTTGAGATTCTATTTTTAGATGAACCTTCAAATGACCTAGACCTTGAGACAGTTGATTGACTAAAAGATCAGATTCGAAAGATTAGGCAAACTGTTATTTTCATTTCCCATGATGAAGACTTTCTTTCTCAAACGGCTGATACTATTGTCCACTTGCGACTGGTCAAGCATCGGAAAGAAGCGGAAACGCTAGTCGAGCATTTAGACTATGATCGCTATAGTGAGCAGAGAAAGGCTAATTTTGCCAGACAAAGTCAGCAAGCTGCTAACGACCAGAGAGCCTATGACAAAACCATGGAAAAACATCGCCGAGTTAAGCAAAATGTAGAAACTGCACTTCGAGCAACTAAAGACAGTACTGCCGGTCGCCTATTGGCTAAAAAGATGAAAACTGTTCTCTCTCAAGAAAAACGCTTTGAAAAGGAAGCTCAGTCCATGATCCAAAAGCCACTTGAAGAGGAACAAATCCAACTTTTCTTTTCAGACATCCAACCATTACCATCTTCTAAAGTCTTAGTCCAACTGGAAAAAGAAAATTTGTCCATTGGCGAGCGTATTTTAGCTCAGGAGTTACGACTAACGGTCCGTGGCCAAGATAAAATCGGTATCATCGGGCCTAATGGTGTTGGAAAATCAACTCTGTTAACCAAGTTGCAACAACTCCTAAGCGCCAAAAGAGAAATTTCGCTTGGTTTTATGCCACAAGATTACCACAAAAAACTGCAATTAGATTTTTCTCCAGTAGCATACCTCAGCCACACTGGGGAAAAAGAGGAACTACAGAAAATCCAATCCCACTTAGCCAGTCTCAATTTCAGTTATCCAGAGATGCAGCACCAAATCCTTTCCTTATCTGGTGGTCAACAAGGCAAACTCCTTCTTTTGGAACTCGTTCTCCGAAAACCAAATTTTCTCCTTCTGGACGAACCCACACGAAATTTTTCTCCCACTTCTCAACCCGAAATCAGAAAACTCTTTGCCTCTTATCCCGGCGGTCTAGTCACTGTTTCGCATGACAGACGTTTCTTAAAAGAGGTCTGTACCAGCCTCTATCGTTTGACAGAACACGGTCTGGAGGTAGTTAATTTAGAAGATTTATAAATTTGCAACATAGCAAAAATCCAGAGACGAGCTCTGGATTCTGTGGGCTGTTTGAGCTAACTCAAACAGCTTGAAAGATACTCACTTAATCAGAAGAACAACTTTGTTGCACTTGACTTGACAATTAAGGAAAAAATTGTTTTTCCATCTCTGCCACTTAACTACAAATTAAATAATTTATAACTAGTATTCTTTTTTCTCCATAATCATAACGGACAATTTTACTGCAAGCCCTATGATTAATATGCTTACAACTAAAATTCCAAAGCAAATCATTGATATAGAATTCTTACTAAAAATCTCCATTAGTTCTGCAAGAAAATTTGACTTTTCTTTTAACAGTGTTGATAAAGCAAATATTAAGAAATAAGTGATTACCATAATGAGTCTACCCTTTTCTGCACCATATTTAAGAATAAATGGTAATTGAATGGCAGACATAAGTATACTAGCAGCTAATGTAATTAAAGAAATAAACACTATATTATCCAATGACATTTGATTTTTTGTCATCAACAGTACAAAAATGCAGATTGAACCAACCAAACCAAAGGCAAATGCAAAGAAAAACTTGCTCAACACATAACTGCTCTTTTTTATTGGCATCGAAAATGCAAACTGTTCGAAATTTGATTTTGTATCATAGCCAAAGGCGATTGCAGTAAGTATGAGCGGAATCATTACACATATTAACGGAACCATAAACAATTCATTTTCATAAATTCCATATACAGCCAGTGCAATACTGATAGTAACCGTTAATAATAATGTCTTTTTTAAAGTAGCTATATCTTTCAAAATTAATGATGTCATTATTGTCTCACTCCTTTCACAATGTAAATCATAATATCCTCAATTGACGGTTTTTGTAACTTGATACCATCAGGTACAAGACTTTTTTTAACAAGTAACTCTTGCCCAAAAGAATGTATTCTTCTTCCTACAATGGCTTCTTCATCAATGTTATTTACTTCTTCATTGGATAAAGTACATATACCGTAGTTTTCTTTTAACTCATCTTTTGTTTCCATAAATAAGATTTTTCCATTGTGAATAAAAGCAATGTAATCTGCCACTTTTTCTAAGTCAGATAAAATATGGGAAGAAATAAGAATTGTATGATTTTCATCTTGCATAAAATCTAATAACAAATCCAAGATTTCCTCTCTTACAATTGGGTCAAGCCCACTTGTTGCTTCATCTAAAATCAAAAGTTCAGCATTGTGAGATAAAGCAACAGCCATTGAAAGTTTCATTTTCATACCACGAGAATAGTTTTTAATCATCTTTTTATGTGGTAAATTGAATTTTTCAACGAATCCATAAAACTGCTTTTTATCCCATTTTGAATAAACTCTATGACAAAACTTTTCAACATCGATTAATGTCATTTCTTCCGGCACTAACAAATCATCAAATACCACTCCAAGTTTATCTTTCAGTTCAACACTATTAGGATTTTCCTCATCTAAAAGTCTTATATCGCCAGAATCTTTTCTTAAAAGCCCAAGTAACAATTTTATAGTTGTACTTTTACCAGCTCCATTCTGTCCGATATATCCAACTATTGTTCCTTTCGGAATAGTAAGATTTACCGGTCCTAGTTTAAAACTGTCAAATGTTTTTACTAAATCTTTAATTTCAATAGCATATTTACTCATATTCACCCTCCACATAACTCTTTAACATTTTTATCAATTCATCACTGGATACATCTGCAATTTCTGAAAGTTCAACTACTTCTTGAAGCTTCGATTCAATTTTCTTTAAGTATTCTTCTCGAATTAGTTCTTTATTTTGTGCTGCAACAAAATTACCTTTTCCTTGTACCGAATTTATAAACCCGTCTAACTCTAATTCATCAAAAGCTCTTTTTGCAGTTAACATACTTACTCTTATTTCTTTCGCTAAGAATCTTATCGAAGGTAGTTGTTCTCCCACTTTCAAATCTCCAGAAATGATTTGTGCTTTAATTTGATTTTTTATTTGCAGATATATTGGTTCATCACTGGAATTATTTATCTGTATATTCATCATCAACCCCCTACTGTTATTTGTGTTTTAACTGTTATTATTATAGCATAACAGTTGAAACATTGCAATATCTAAAAAGAAGCAGACAAAAATTTTTTTGCCCGCTTCTTCTCATTACTATCTAAATTCTTTCAGCAGCTCTCTTAGCTTTTCCAATATCTTATTTCTTCTCTTTATGAGAGCTGGATGAGATATTTTTTTCATTTCAGCTACCAAACGAATAGTTTCATCATTGAAATAAAGTCTATCAATGATTTCTCTTTCTTCATCATTTAATTTTGATAGTGCATCTCGCACTGCCTCAATCATCCTCTGTGTCTGAACGTTTTTATCTACATCAAAACCCTCATCTACTATACTATCCTCAAAATGTCCATCATTTTCAAAAGACGAGAAAAAAGCAGGTGATTTCTTCTATCCACCTGCTTCAAATATTTTTCGGCTCTATAATATTTGTAGTGGGTAAATCCCCTATGGATATTATGGAGCTTATTTTAGCTTTTCTTCAACCCACTACAGTTGACAAAGAGCCATTTTTTCTACATATGTTTTAAACGTTCAATCCGTTCTGAGATAGGTGGGTGGGTGTAAAATAGTTTTTGGAGTCCGCCACCTTTCTTAGGATCATTGATATAAAGAGCGCTGCTGGCATCGTCAACATGGTGATGCATCGGCTCGCTATTGTCCAACTTGCGCAAGGCATTGATCATCCCTTGAGGATTGCGGGTCAGCTCCACACTGGATGCATCCGCTAGAAATTCCCTCTGACGGGAAATGGCAAGCTGCACCAAGGTTGCTGCGAGAGGTGCTAGAACAATGGCTAAGAGAGAGATAATAAGCATGATAATCTCTAGACCATTTCCGTCACGATCATTATCGCTCCGTCTGCGACCAGCACCACCCCACCACATCATACGACCAGCCATACTAGATAGCAGGGTAATAGCACTAGCAAGAGCAACAGCAATGGTCGAAATGCGGATATCGTAGTTACGAATATGACTGACCTCATGTCCCATAACAGCTTCTAGTTCTTCGCGATTCATGATAGCTAGGAGACCCGAAGTGGCCGCAACTGCCGCATTCTGCGGGTTGGAACCTGTCGCAAAGGCATTTAAGGAAGAATCCTCAATGATGAAAACACGTGGCATAGGGATCTGAGCGACCATGGCCATATCTTCCACTACATGGTAGAGGTCTGGTGCCGTTTGCTCATCAACCTCACGCGCCCCATTCATAGACATGACAATCTCTGTTGATTGAAAGATCATGGTTAAGGCATAGACAAGACCAATGATTAGGGCTATGATCATCCCCCCAAGACCTGATCTCATAAAGAGATAGCCAACGGCATAACCAACCAAGGCCAAGAGTAGGAAGAAAACCAGCAACAAAATCCAGGTTTTTCGTTTATTGCTCGCAATTTGATCAAACAACATCTTAGTCACCTAAACCGCTAAAGTCAACTTTAGGAACTGCCTTTTCCTCTTCAGGTGTTTGAAGAAAATCTGCAGCTTTAAAGCCAAATAGTCCAGCGATAATATTACTTGGGAAGCTTTCTAGTTTTACATTGTAGTTGCTGACAACACTATTGTAGAGTTGACGTGAATAAGAAATTTTATTTTCTGTATTGGTCAGCTCTTCTTGTAATTTGATAAAGTTAGCACTAGCCTTCAAGTCTGGGTAATTCTCTGCTACTGCAAAGATACCGGAAATCTGGCGGGTAAGGGCATCACTGGCCTTCATTGCTTCAGCTGGTGACGTTGCTGCGGCTACTTGTCTACGAAGTTCTGTCACTTTTTCCAAGGTAGAGCCTTCATATTTGGCATAGCCTTTGACCGTTTCAATCAAGTTTGGGAGCAGATCATTACGACGCTTCAACTGAACATCGATCTGGCTCCAAGCCTCCTTGGTTTGCATACGATTTTTCACCAAACCGTTATAGCTAACAATCACAAAAATAACAATCAGAGCCAAAACTCCAAGAATAATCCAAGTCATAATCTTATTCCTTTCTTCTTTTAGATTAATACCAGTATATCAAAATTTTAACGAATATGGTAAAATAAGATGATACTAGAGAAGGAAATAACTATGAAACCAGAAACATTTTACGACTTGCTAGCGAAGCAAAACCTTCCACTTTCAGACCAGCAAAAAGAACAATTTGAACGGTATTTTGAACTCTTGGTCGAGTGGAATGAAAAGATTAACCTGACCGCTATCACTGACAAAGAAGAAGTCTACCTTAAACACTTTTATGATTCGATTGCACCTATCCTACAAGGTTTGATTTCAAATGAAACTATCAAACTTCTTGATATCGGCGCTGGAGCAGGATTTCCTAGTCTTCCTATGAAAATCCTCTATCCTCAGTTAGATGTGACCATCATTGATTCGCTAAATAAGCGCATCAACTTCCTCCAACTCTTGGCTCAGGAGCTGAACTTGGACGGAGTTCACTTCTACCATGGTCGTGCAGAAGACTTTGCCCAAGACAAGAAATTCCGTGCTCAATATGATTTTGTAACGGCTCGTGCTGTTGCTCGTATGCAGGTTTTGTCTGAACTGACCATTCCCTATCTTAAAGTCGGTGGAAAACTATTGGCACTCAAGGCCAGCAATGCGCCCGAGGAATTGCTAGAAGCCAAGAACGCCCTCAACCTCCTCTTTAGCAAGGTAGAGAACAACCTCAGCTATGCCCTGCCAAATGGAGATCCGCGCTACATCACTGTCGTCGAAAAGAAAAAGGAAACACCTAACAAGTACCCAAGAAAGGCTGGCATGCCCAACAAACGCCCACTTTAAACAATGGTGAGCCCTTGTTTAAAGTTCAGAAAACAATTTACAAAATCATACCTCGCTCTCGTATTTCTAGGCTCGGGAAAAATTCGTTTACAAAACGAATTTTTTCTGCTATACTATCCTAAGCAAAGGTTTTTAATGTCATCCTGTGAGGTGACGAAGGCGCAGATTTATATAAATTTTTAAAAGATAGCTATTTTTTAAAAAGTCTTACTCTGAGGGCCTATTGCTGTAAAATAATGGGCTCTTTTTTGGTGCCCAAAAGTGAGGTTTTTATGAAACAGGAATCAACTGTTGACTTGTTACTAGACGTTGATCAACGTCCTTCTGCTGGTAAAGGTATTCTTCTAAGTTTCCAGCACGTATTTGCCATGTTTGGTGCAACCATTCTCGTTCCCTTAATTTTGGGAATGCCCGTATCGGTTGCTCTCTTTGCTTCTGGTATTGGAACACTTATCTACATGATTTCTACTGGCTTTAAGGTTCCAGTTTATCTAGGTTCTTCATTTGCCTTTATCACAGCGATGTCTCTAGCCATGAAAGAAATGGGAGGCGATGTCTCTGCCGCTCAAACTGGGGTTATCCTGACTGGTTTAGTCTATGTCCTTGTAGCAGCAAGTGTTCGTTTTGCAGGTACGAAATGGATTGACAAACTCTTGCCACCAATCATTATCGGACCTATGATTATCGTTATCGGTCTTGGTCTTGCTGGTTCTGCTGTAACGAATGCTGGACTTGTAGCAGACGGAAACTGGAAGAACGCTCTTGTAGCTGTCGTGACGTTCTTGATTGCCGCCTTTATCAATACAAAAGGAAAAGGCTTCCTCCGTATCATTCCTTTCCTCTTTGCCATCATCGGTGGTTATATCTTCGCTATGATGCTTGGTTTGGTTGACTTTACCCCAGTCCTTCAAGCCAACTGGTTTGAAATTCCTGGTTTCTACTTGCCATTTAGTACAGGTGGAGCATTTAAAGAGTACAACTTGTACTTCGGTCCTGAAACAATCGCCATCTTGCCAATCGCTATTGTAACAATTTCAGAACACATCGGAGACCACACAGTTTTAAGCCAAATCTGTGGCCGTCAATTCCTGAAAGAACCAGGACTTCACCGTACGCTTCTCGGTGACGGTATCGCGACATCAGTATCTGCTTTCCTCGGTGGACCAGCTAATACGACTTACGGAGAAAATACAGGGGTTATCGGGATGACTCGTATCGCTTCTGTCTCCGTTATCCGTAACGCGGCCTTCATCGCCATTGCTCTTAGCTTCCTAGGTAAATTCACTGCCTTGATTTCAACCATTCCAAATGCTGTGCTTGGTGGCATGTCCATCCTTCTCTACGGAGTTATCGCCAGCAATGGTTTGAAAGTTTTGATTAAGGAACGTGTTGACTTCAGTCAAATGCGTAACCTCATCATTGCCAGTGCCATGTTGGTACTTGGACTTGGTGGAGCCATCCTCAAACTTGGCCCAGTTACACTTTCAGGTACTGCTTTATCAGCCATGACAGGAATTATCTTAAACTTGATTTTGCCACACGAAAATAAAGACTAATCATCTATACACACAAAACCCACTCGATTGAGTGGATTTTTTTATTACTTACTCTTTATTTCCAGCAATAAATCTTTCAATGAAATAATGGTCACGGCTAGTAAAATCATGGCCATACCGACAAAATCAATCGCATAAAACTGTTCCTTCATAATCAGAAAGGCAAAGAAAACAGCAGAAATTGGCTCTATGGAAGCTAATAAACTAGACTTAACAGGGCCTATCAGACTAGCCCCTTTTAGAAAAGCTGTATAGGCAAAGACCGTTCCGATAATGATAATCCCAGCAAATGCAAAGAGAAAATCTAAGCTAGTCGGTATGCTGGCCTGTAAGACTCCTGTAAAGGGAAGAGCCACTACACCAGAAATAACCATCCCAACACCAATCACCGAAATACTGCCCCACTTCTTAATCAAAGCGATGGGAAGGATAATATAGAGAGCATAGGTCAAGGCAGAAAAGAGACCCCAGAAAAGACCAGCAGGTGTGACAGACAACTGGTCAACTTTCCCGTGCGTCGCAATCAGAAAAGTTCCTCCAATTGCTAAACCAATCGAAATAATCTCAGCCAGTGTCGGTGCTACCTTGTCCTTGATACAGGTATAAATCAAGATCCCAACGGGGCATACATACTGGAGAACTGTCGCCGTTCCAGCATTGGTTTCCTGAATGGCAGAAAGATAAGCAAACTGGTTTAAGAAAAGTCCAAACAAGGCAAATAACAGCAGAGATAAAAGGCTTTTTCTGTCTTTAAAAAAAGCATAGAGTTTATCCCTTGCAGTCATATAGGATAAGGCTACCAGTGCCAAGCCTGCAATGATAAGTCGCAAATTGGTCAAGACCAGAGCAGAAACCCCGTGTGCCATCAGGTATTGACCACTAGTTCCAGACAAGCCCCAAGCAATCCCTGCCACTACTGTATACAGAGTTCCTTTTAATGTTTTTGACATGCTTCACCCCTACTTATCTTGACGAATCATTTCCATTACTTGATTTCGATCGACTATCCACTGGGCACGCTCATCCTTCTCATACGTTCGATTGGATAAAAAGATGGCAGCCTCCTGCTTCTCTCGATTCCACATGATAAAGGTACCAGTATAGCCCGTATGGTCGAGCCAAGCTCCTTCCAGATTCCAGGCTAGGGAACGCTCCTTATCATCTAAGGGAGAAAAATTTTGGCTCAAATCTGCTGCAAAATCATCTTTTAAGTAATGTTCCAGAAAGATTTGCAAATCCTTAACAGTTGAAAATAAACCAGCACTTCCAGCATGTTTACCCAAAAGACGAGCTTTGGGATCGTGGATACTACCTGCCGCTACTCCTCTAACTGTTGGTACAGCAAACTCAACGGGACCAAACATTGTTTCTTTCATCCCCCACGGGTTCAAAACTTGTTCTTCTATAATCTGATCCAAGTCTTGATTAAAGATTTTTTCCAAAAGAAAGCCCAAGAGTAAAAAGTGAACGTCCGAGTATAGGAAGGCTGGCTGACTTCGTCTATTGAGGTGAAACATGGCTTCTTTTAATTCTTCAGAATCCAACTGGTCTCTATGAGGAATAAAGGGGTCCAGATCTGTTGCGTGGGTCAAGAGTTGACGAATAGTGATATCTGGGTAATCACATGCAACAAAAAAGTCCGTCACTGGTCGATCAATGTCTAGTTTCCTCTGTTGCCACAAGAAGGTCAAGACTGTCCCTACTCCCACAACCTTACTCACACTGGCTAGGTCATAGACTAGCCCTGACTCTGTTTTCAAACCTTTCTCAGGATCACTTAAGCCTAGGTAAGATTCTTTCCATTTACCATCCTTAAAATACGCAAAAGAGGCCCCGGGATAGACCCCTGCCTCGATTTGATCTTCTATTTTTCTTAGAATTTTTGTCCACTTCATGCTTCTTCAAACCACAATTCGATGTTATTGGTATCTTTACCAAGGAAGAATTTTTCAGACTTTGGAATAAAATAGTCTGTGCCTTCAAATTTCTGACGAAGACTAGTCAACTCTAGATCCTTTACCAAAAATTTCAGCATAGACAAGTCCCAGGTAACATTGTTTTCAACAGCCAAATCTGGACCTTGCCCTTGAGTAAAGGTAATGGCATTGGTCGCCAATTCTGAATCAAGTAAACTCTCCCTGTCCTCAGGCAGACGGAGTTCAACGGAAACTTCAAATTGACTCAAGTATTTTATACTTTTATTTGAATAAAATTCAGGAATCGTATCTAGCGGAACTAAGTCTTCAATATGATTTTCCGCATGAACAAGGATCACATCCTGTTCAGGAGAAACAATCTCAAAAGCATAACCACAGCTTCCTTTAAATAGGCGAGGAAGGGACTTCATCTGTGAAAGAAGGTCCTCGATTTCAGAAGGATTATCAACCTTCACCACGAGTCTAGCGAGTTTCTTAAGCCCTTCAACTCTGCGTGTTCGCATGCTCGGAGCTTCTTCTAGAATCAACCTCTCAGTACCTGTCTGGTCTCCCAAGGAAAGAAAGGCCGACTCTTCTAACAAGGGTTTCATCCCTAGGGTTTCAATGTAAAATTTTTCATTTAATTTTCGGTTATTAACTTTCAAAGTCGGAATGATCCGAACAATCTCATTCACACTCATAAATTCCTCCAACTCTTTTATTTTAAAGGATTTTCGAATATTTTACAAGACATATCTGATTTATTTAGAAATTTTATAACAAAAAACTGGGTTTCCCCAGTTTCGTTTCTTATAGGTAAAGTAGTTTGAATACTGCTACTGCTGCAATACCCGCTGCAATTGGAGCTACAACCGGAACCCAAGCATACCACCATTTTGAATCACCCTTGTGTTGACCAAGAACCGATTTTGGAAGAACAGCGTGAAGGAGACGTGGTCCAAAGTCACGAGCTGGGTTCAAAGCAGGTCCAGTAGGTCCACCGAGTGAAGTTACCAAGGCCATTACTAGGAAACCAAGTCCTAAATGAGCTACTGAAAGACCTGCTGTTGTGTGTGGTGCTATTTGAGCTTTGATAGCTAATTCAGAAAAGTCAACTGTTTGATTAGCCTGCGTTGCCATTTGTTTCATGTATTGCATTACTTCTGCACCAAAAAAGTTTTTAGTCATACCTAGTGCTGCAAAAAAGAGAACGAACGAACCAACAAACTCGTTGATAAACCCGTTAACAGATGCTGCAAAGTGTGATTCTTTTGTTCCTTGGTCAACATTTGAAATAGTTGAGAAAGTTCCCAAGATATTATTTGGATTTTCTGTTTTCAAGTAGTAAGGACGATGAGTTGCAACAACCAAAGCTTGTCCGAAGATTGCTCCCAAAACTTGTGCGATAATGTATGGCACTACTTGAGCCCAAGGGAAAAGTCCGCTAACTGCAAGACCAAGAGTGAAAGCTGGGTTGATGTGGTTACCAGATACATTACCAAACATCAAGGCCGGAATCATAACCCCCATACCATAACCAACAGCGATAACGAGCCAGCCACTTTGGTGACCTTTCGTACCTTTAAGTTCAACGTTAGCAACTGCACCATTACCAAGAATGATCAAAATAGCAGTTCCCAAGAATTCAGTGGCATATTTAATAGCCCATGTAAAATCCATTTGATAGATTCTCCTTCAATTTTTTTAGACAATCCTTATTCTATCAATTTTTAGGCCTTTTAGCAACAGATTTTCTAAAAGAATCTCTGGAAAACGCTTTATTTAATCTATCTTTAAGAAAAGGACAAAAGAAGTCAAACTCCTTTCATCCTTTTCATTAATCTTGACGTTGACCAAAGTCTGCAATCATCTGCTCCATTTCTTGTCGACTCGGAGTTGTCATCATATACAGGTAATCTCCTTGAAGTTCCGCAAAGGCAGCTGGCATGATCTTCTTAACCTTGAACTGATGGCTGTATTTGGCAAGCAAGTCTTCTTCTGAATAAACATAGTTGACATTGGCACGACGTGAAGTTGCCAAGCAATACTGGGGCTCAAACTCTGAACTTGGAAACTCTTCTCCTGCGACAATAGCTGCATAGCCACGATAGAGGTCCAAAGAGTGAGCAAAGTTATAAACATCAATGGTAAAGCCACCTGCAGGACGGTTATTGTACTCAATGGCAATGTAGTCGTCCCCGTCACGAAAGAACTCGATATGGAAAAAGCGTTCTCTCATGCCAAATTCCTTGACAATGGCCTCCCCATACTTGCGCAGTTTGGGATCCATATCCTTAAGCACATAGTAGGAATTGTCCATCTTATAAATCATGAGATCAAGTGGTGTATGGGCGTAGTCAAAAGTCGTTGAAAAGACGATATTACCATCCTTGTCCACTAGTCCATCAAAGGTACAGATTTCGCTGGAAGTGACAAATTTCTCAAAGAAATAAACGGTTGAATGGTCCCATTCTTCCTTGAAGTGATTTACATCGTCTTCTGTCTCAAGCTTAAAGGTTGCTGCCGCTCCCACTCCATTATCCGGTTTGGCAATCATTGGTAGGCCAATCGTCTCGACTGCTTGGTCTACATCTGCTTCTGTCTGGATAACAGTGCCAGGTACAACAGGTACACCTGCCTTTTGGAAGAGTTTCTTCATTTCAGACTTAAACTTGGTTTTTTTAAGGTCTTCGGGTTTGGCACCAAAGACATTGAATTGTTCTCGTAGGGCTGCGTCTAGTTCAAGCCAGTATTCATTGTGCGACTCGATACGGTCGATAGGACCATGCTTGTAGAAAAGAAAGGCAACAGCACGCTTGACTTCGTCTATGTTCTCAAGATTATCTACACGGAAATACTCGGTTAGGCTATTGCACAAAGGTTCATCTAGTTGTTCGTAAGGCTCCTGACCAATTCCCAAAACGGTGATGCCTTTATTAGCTAGCTCGATGGTAAACTGTTGAAAGTTTTGCGGATAGTAGGGAGAAATAACAAGGTAATTCATAGGCAACTCCTTTTATAGATACAGGTGTCCAAGAAAATAGGGCATTTGTTTACGCCACCATTCCCAGTCGTGGGCGACATCGTGCCCCCATTCAGCAAACCAGGCAGGGATTTGTTTCTTGTCAAAGGCTTCTTTCAGTTTGTAGAAGGACGGCAGACCATCTTGTTCCCAAGCACCGAGGCCCGTACAGACGACAATCTCCGCCTGACGGTAACGATCGATAAACCAGCCGTCATTCTGATTCCAAATATAATCTACTGGCGAGTTCTGGTAAATAGCATCATCATTGTAGTAATCACCGACAAAGAAACGTGCGTCGTAAACACCACTAAGAGCAATCACCTTGGTAAAGACATCTGGATGCTGGAGGAAGAAATTGAGTGCATGGTAGCCTCCCATCGAGCAACCTGTCGTCATCATGCCATCAAACCAACCTGTCTTATGCTTGATAAAAGGAATGGCCTCCTCAATCACATAGCGTTCATAGGCACGGTGCATCTCTGCTTGGTCGTGACCATTTTTCCAAGTGGCCAACCAGCTCTCGCTGTCCACACTGGATAGAGTAAAGAACTGAACACGGCCTTCCTCGATAAAGGAAGCACAGGCATCAATCATGCCAAAATCATAGTATTCATTGTGACTGCCACCAGATGAAGCAAAAACCACAACTGGAATCCCAGCGTGTCCATAACGGTTGAGGTACATTTCACGGTTGAGGTTACCGCTCCAGTGGCTAAGATGTTCAATATGCATTGGCTTTCTCCTTTTCTAACTTACCATTTCTCTGCAAAAAAACGGAGACAGTCTGGTAAATTTTCCGACCAAGGGATTTCACTATGGATCGCACCAGACTGAACCTTCAAGACAAGATTATCCAGGTGTACTCCACCTGCAATCAAATCATGGTAATAGCGAAGCGATGAGTCGATATAGGCTTGCTTGATATTGCCAGCCATCAGGGTCTTGTCCGTATCATCCGCTTCTTCCGTTCCAACATAGATAAAAATGCGTTGTTCAGGCGATAGTTTCTTGCGCTCGATATAGCGGTTAAAGGCTTCTTGGTGAAGCCAGTTAGCAGATGAGAAGACACCTAGACAACCAATTCGATCTTGGTACTCTAGTCCGATAAACTGGGTAATATTGCCTCCTAGAGACGAACCAATCATAGCAGTATGCTGGCGATCAGCTTTGGTACGATAGGTTTCATCGATAAAAGGCTTGACCACCTCCATGACAAACTCAGCATACTCCACACCCTTACCGCCAAACTGCTGACCTGGGATAGGAGATTCTTGAAACTTCCAAGCTGCATACTCATTCATCCGTCCCATTCCATCATTATCAATAGCAACAACAATCATGCGACTGATGTCAGGATTCCGCTTAATGGCTGGAATAATCTTCCAAGAGTGTCCGATATAAGACTCCTTGCTGTAAAAGACATTTTGCCCATCATGAAAGTAAACAACAGGGTAAAAACGGTCTGTGTCTTTCTCGTAGTCCTTTGGCAGGAGCACACGCACACGACGCTCTTTTCCAGTATAAGGAACCTTGAGTTTATGTTCTTTCATTTTTAAATAAAAGTAGGAATGATTCATTGTCAGAAAACTCTCTATATTCAAAATTTTATCTCATTATACCATAAAAATAGAAAAAAAGTCAGTAAATGTCCATTTTAAGGATAAATTACTAACTTTTCTCATTTAATATTCTAAATTCTTCTGGGTTTTCTGATTAGAGGAGATTGTCAATTAACTCATCGACAGCATCTTTTTCAACCTGGGGAGTGATTTCAGTAATCATAATCCCTGCCACTGCTCGCTCAACCAAACCTTCGACATCCATCCGTTTTTCATACTGCTCTGCATTCTCTATCTTAGGATTTGTCTTAGGACGGTCAGGCGCAAAAATAGTACAGCAGTCCTCAAACGGCTGGATTGAAATTTCAAAGGTATCGATTTCCTGCGCAATGTCAATGATTTCCAACTTGTCCATCGTAACCACGGGACGAATAATTGGAGTGCTAGTCACAGCGTTGATAGCCTGCATGCTCTCCAGGGTTTGGCTTGCCACCTGACCAAGACTTTCCCCATTGATGATAACTAAACCATTTCGTACCTCACGGATACGATCAGTAATGCGCATCATGAAACGACGGGTCAAGGTCATGAGGTAGGCTTCTGGCGCCTTAGCCTTGATTTCCTCTTGAATCTCAGTGAAAGGTACCTCGATAAATTGGATATTGCCACCAAACTTGGTCAATTTGCGGGTCAAGTCCTGCGCTTTCTTAAGGGCACCGGGACTAGTATATGGTGGACTAGCAAAGTGAACGGCTTCGATATCTACCCCACGTTTAAGGGCAAGATAACCCGCTACAGGTGAGTCAATGCCACCTGACAACATAAGCATCCCCTTACCAGAAGTTCCCACAGGTAATCCTCCTGCTCCACGAATGGTCTCATAGGAAAGATAGGCTGCCTCCTCACGAATCTCCACTTGAAGAGTGATATCAGGATTTTTCATTTGGGCTTGAATAGTAGGAATAGCTTCAAAAACAGCTCCACCAAGGGTTTGGTTGAGTTCTCGACTGTCCAACTCAAAGTTGTGGTCACTACGTTTACTAGAAATCTTAAAGGTCATGCCTTGCTTGTAGATGTCTTTCATAATCTCTTGGACGGCAACTTTGAGAATTTCGACAGACTTTTCTACTTTGTAAACTGGAGAAAAGTTTTGAATCCCAAAGACTTGTTTGAGAGATTCTGCTACTGCTGTATAATCCGCTCCGTTTAAATAAGCATGGGCACGGTCGCGATCAGCGATCACCTTGACTTGGGGATAGATGGACAAAACGTCCGAAATGTTATTGCGAAGTTTATTGATGAAACGCATACGATTTTTTCCCTTGGTTGAAAGCTCTCCGTAGCGAATCATAATTTCTGAATACTGCATGAATGCTCCTATCTTACTTTTCTAGTTTGATTGTAAATTAATTTTAGCTTGGTCAAAAACTGCTCAACCTGACTCATATCATTTTCTAGGTCTAGGCTGAGGCGTACCGCTGACTGGGCCTTATCCTTGTCCACTCCCATGGCAATCAAGGTACCCGCAGGTTTTCCTGCCTTAGATGAACAAGCCGAGGTTGTGGAAATGAAAATGTCATAGTCTTCAAAGGCGTGAACGATGACTTCACCACGAACACCCTTGATTCCAAAAGTCAGGATATGAGGGGCAAAGTCTTCCTCGTCTGAAAAGACTAAAATGTCTGGATAATCTAAAAGAGCTTGGCGAATAACTTCCTTCATCTGCCCTGTCTTACTAGTAAAGATATCCAGCTTTTCTATAGACAAACGGAGAGATTTGGCTGTCGCTGCAATCCCTGCCACATTTTCAGTTGTCGAACGATAGTCTCGCTCCTGACCACCACCAGTCAAAAGAGGCGTAATTTTTTTACCAGACTTGATATATACAAAGCCAACACCTCTGACACCATGAAACTTATGACTCGAAAAGGTCGCAAAATCCACTCGATCTGTCAGATATTTTTCAGTCGGAATCTTAGCGAGTGCCTGAACTGCATCAACGTGGAAGGAAATAGTTGGCTTGTCTTCCAAAAGTTCTGAGATAGCCTCAATAGGCTGAATAGACCCAATTTCATTGTTTACTGCCATAATGGAGACGAGGGTCGTGTCAGGTCGTATCAAAGCTCCTAGAGCCTCAACATCCACAAACCCTTTCTCATCAACTGGAGCAAAATCCACCTCAAAACCTTGACTTTTCAGCCAGAGGGCTGATTCCTTAACTGCTGGATGTTCAATGGCTGATACGATGATGTGCTTGCCAAACTGGGATTTTTCAAAGGCCACACCCTTGATGACCCAGTTATCCCCTTCTGTACCACCAGAGGTAAAGAAGATTTCATCACTCTTCTTGCCAATCAAATCTGCAATTTGCTGACGGGAAGCATCTAAAATTCGTGTTGCCTGATCTCCCAAACGATGGAGACTGGATGGATTTCCTACAATTTTCGAAGCGACCTGAGTATAAGTTTCAAGTGCTTCAGGATAAGGCTTGGTCGTTGCCGAATTATCAAAGTAGATCATGTTTTCTCACGCTTTCTAAAATCACTTCTTCTATTGTATCATGAAACGAAGCTTGCGACAAGAAAGGGCAAGTCCTCTTTTTTTAAGATTTTTTTAAAGAAATGAGGTATAATAAATCATAATTAAAGGAGAGTATCATGTCTAACTATCATAGAACTTCAAAACCAAAAACAGAACACATCAAAAAGGGATTTACTGTCTTTCAAAAAACGATTGCTACCATCGGTAGTATCCTTGGCCTAATTACCGCTACTATTACCATCATGAACGCTATGGATAATAACAAGAATAACAAAAAAGAACCAACGACAACTCAAACAACTGTTGTCAAAGAAATTCAAAAGGAATCCCCTCAGGAAAATACTACACCTAACAAGGACAACACTTCTACTAAAGAAAATACCCCGCAGGAAGAAACTCCTCAATCCAACACGAAAGAGGAGAAAAAAGAAGAGAAGAAAACCACAACTCAGGATTCTTCTACACCTTCCTCAACAAAAGAAACAACTGATAGTGGAAACTCGTCCAAAACGACTAGTTCCGAAAACAAAAGCAATCAATAACTACTAAAATAGCTTCCTTCCAGATTTGGAAAGAAGCTATTTTTTATTGTTGCAATACTTTTCGTGGTTTGGTTCCCTCAGCTGGACCGATGACACCTGCCATTTCGAGTTCTTCCATCAGGCGGGTCGCACGGTTAAATCCAACCGACAAACGGCGCTGAATCATAGAGGCACTGGCTTTCTGCGTCTCGATAACCAGAGCCTTAGCTTCTTCAAAAAGCGGATCGCCACCAGCTTCACCATCTGAAAATTCTCCTTCATTTTCAGAAACCTCACCTGGGTCAAAACTCTCATCGTAGTCCGCATCCGCCTGAGCCTTGATGAAGTTTACGATGCGTTCAACATCATCATCCAAGATAAAGGATCCTTGCAGACGGACTGGGTGATTTTCATCGATTGGTTTAAAGAGCATGTCTCCTCGACCAAGCAGTTTTTCTGCTCCATTTTCATCCAAAATGGTTCGTGAATCTGTGCCCGATGAAACTGCAAAAGCCACACGAGATGGGACATTGGCCTTGATGAGACCAGAAATGACATCGACTGATGGACGTTGCGTTGCGAGAATCATGTGAATTCCTGCGGCACGCGCCTTCTGTCCGAGACGAATGATGGCGTCTTCTACTTCCTTGCTAGCCACCATCATGAGGTCTGCCAACTCATCCACAATGACAACAATCAAAGGCAGGGGTACTTGTTTGTACTCAGACTGGGCATTGAATTCCTCGACCTTGGCATTGTAACCAGCGATATTTCGTACACCAACCTTAGCGAAGAGTTCATAACGGTTTTCCATCTCATCCACAACCTTTTGCAGAGCCTTGCTGGCCTTGCGTGGATTAGTCACAACTGGAATCAAGAGGTGAGGAATGTCATTGTAAACCGATAACTCAACCATCTTTGGATCCACCATCATAAACTTGACCTGGTCGGGTCTTGCTTTCATGAGAATGCTAGCGATAATACCATTAACTGCGACTGACTTCCCTGATCCCGTTGAACCTGCAACGAGTAGATGGGGCATCTTGGAAAGGTCAAAGGTGCGAGCAGTTCCATTGACGGCCTTACCTAGAGGGATTTCGAGGAGATTTTCTGGTTTAGTCTGAGACTGTTCCCAGAGTTCACGGAAGGAAACAGTCGCAATCTCAGAGTTAGGAACCTCAATTCCGACTAAGGATTTACCAGGGATTGGAGCCTCTATCCGAACATCCTTAGCTGCTAGAGCTAGCGCTAAGTCGTCTGCCAGATTGGAAATGCGGTTAACCCGTACACCGACTGCTGGTTTGACTTCATACTTGGTAACTGATGGTCCAATTTCAGCCCGTTCTACTGTCACCTTGATACCAAAGCTAGCAAAGGTTTCTTCTAGGATTTTGATATTTTCTCGAACAATCTTCTTTTCCTTGGATTGATCTTTGGGTTTATCTGGCGCAAAGAGTTGCAAGCTTGGCAGTTTGTATTCAAGAGCTTCTTTGGCAGAAAAATCAACCTGCACCTCTTCATCCTCAAAGTCTTCTTCCACATCTGGAACGTCAAAATCAGCTTGAGGCAGGATAATCTCCGGTTCACTCCATTCTTTTTCAGGAATTGGTGGAAGATCATAGTCTGGAACTTCTGATAAGATTTCTCCCGTTTCAGGATCTACAGGAGGAAGCGGTAGTGCATCCTGTTCTTCTTGTTCTCTCTTGATTCTGGCAGCTTCTTCAGCTTCTTGACGAGCCTTCTCTTCTTCTCTCTTGATGAAGCGTTCCTGTTTTCTCTGTTCCTGTTTTTCCATGAAGGATCTGAACTGAGCTCCAATAAAGGCTGCAACATCATAAATAGACCAAGGACTGACCAAGAGAGCCCCAACTAGAATCAAAAGAACTCCAATAAAGTACGATCCGATATTGGAGAAAAGAAAGGATATGGGGATATAAAGTCCAACACCTAGCAGACCTCCACCAGCAAAGCTAGTCACCCGAATACCAGTCAGATCCGTCATAACTTGAGCCAAGGTCCCTTTTAGAACTGACTGCTCCAAACCAAACTTCCAGACAAGATAGGCCTCAAAAATCAAGAGCAAGCCAGCGAAGATACAGAGAAATCCTGACAGAAGTCCCTCTTGCTTGCGGATCCATTTAAATAGAAAAAGATAGATGAGGAGGGCACCTATAGCCACATAAGCTAAACTTCCGACTAACAGTCGAATGAGATTATAAAGGGTGATACCCGCAGCACCAAGCTTGAAAGCTGCAATAATCAACAATAAGGCAATTCCTAAGGAAATCAACATCCTCTGGATAGCCTGTTTTCTTTCGAGTTCTGCTTTAGACGGTCTCCGTCTTGTTTTACTTGTATTTTTGTTTGCCATGCTTCTATTATACCATATTTCAGAAACATCTAGAGAAATCAAAAAAATGACTGCATCTACTAGACACAATCATCTTTCGTTGATATTTCTGAATTTTCTATTCTATATGATTTTTCAACAACCTTGTCTCACTACTTCTTCAAAAATCTAATTGCTGATTTTCTTGCCTTCTCAATCTTCTCGATTTCCAACTTCTCTACAGCAGATGTAGGAATCCATTTTTTCCCAAATAAAACTTGAGCTGCTTCTATCATCAGAGCACAAGCCCGAAAGTCCTTTTCTTCTGGAATCGCCTCTCGAAACAAATCCTTCGTTTTCTCCATCAAGACTTCTTTTTCAACTTGA
Source organism: Streptococcus sp. A69 (assembly GCF_058556195.1). Taxonomy (NCBI): domain Bacteria; kingdom Bacillati; phylum Bacillota; class Bacilli; order Lactobacillales; family Streptococcaceae; genus Streptococcus; species Streptococcus sp. A69. The sequence continues at coordinate 502,947 of NZ_JBZUJU010000001.1, forward strand.
TGAAAAGATAATTGCATCAAACTACTGGCAGACCAGGCACGACAAAGTGCATCTTGGTCAGTCAAGAGATGTTGCCCTAAGATTTCTATCTCACTTATTGAACCAATCCAACCTAGGGCAATGATTAGCTTTCTACGATTCGAAGCTTCTGAACTAGGTAAAAGAGATATTAGAACAGGAAGTACTTGCTTGCAAGAAGATGCATAAAAATCTCTATGTCTTACTTTGGAAAGGATTTTCGCTAGGAAATAAACAATCAAAATGCGTTGACTCTCATCTTCCTCTTGATTGAGAGTTTCCAAAAGATAGTCTATTCCCTCCTGCCCATGCTGGTCAAAACTTGCTTCAAAATTTAGGTCAGTTCCTTCCTCCCAATCGTTGCAAATGAGTTCAAAATGAAAGGCAATTTCTGGGCTCCTACCTAAATCAGCTATAAAATGAATTCGTTTAGAATCAGGAAAATCTTCCTCCACCAAGCTGGCATAGGTTCCTTGTAACGCTTCTTTTGTAAGACTTTTGCGACCGAACTGTTCCTTTTCTAGTTTGTCGATTCCTTCTTTTCTAGAATCACTCATGACACTTATCTCCTCTAAGATATTTGTAGAACTTCAGCATTCTATCATTTAAATTCTCTAAGATTTACCTCTATTATATCACTTTGAAGACCGTTCTCCCTAACTCCATCATCAAAAAATGACTGCCCACTTTCGTGTTCAGTCATTTGAGTATTTGTGATTATTTTTCTAATGGTTTACGAAGGTAACCATAAACCACACCACTTACAATTGCACCAACCAAGACAGAGGCAAGGTAAAGGAGGGCATTTGAAGTAAGGGCGATAACGAAGATTCCTCCGTGTGGCGCCATGAGTTTGATTCCTGCAAGACCAACAAGTCCTCCTGCTACTGCAGAACCAAGGATGAAGCTTGGAATCGCACGAGCTGGGTCAGCGGCACCAAATGGAATCGCACCCTCAGTGATAAATGACAAGCCCATGATGATATTTGTCAAACCAGAGTTGCGTTCTTCTTTGGTAAATTTGTCTTTGAAAAGAAGGGTTGCGACAAAGATTGCAAGTGGAGGCACCATTCCTCCAGCCATAACTGCTGCCATGGCTACAGAACCGCCTGAAGAAACAGTCGCTGCAAGCGTACCTGTACCAAAGACATAGGCTGCTTTATTGACAGGTCCACCCATATCAACAGCCATCATACCACCAAGAACGATACCGAGAAGGACCGCTGAGCCTCCTCCAAGTCCGCCAAGGAAGTCATTCATAGCAGTGTTGATTGCTGCCATTGGAATGTTGACAGCCAGCATGACAAATCCTGTCAAAATAGTTCCAAGAAGTGGCAAGAGAAGAATTGACTTAGCCCCTTCAAGTGAACGTGGAACTTTAACGTATTTCTTGATAGCAAGAACCAAAGCTCCTGCGATAAATCCACCAACAAGGGCACCTAGGAAACCAGATGATACACCTGCAAGAGTTGAAGTTGCTTCACCACCTGCGGCATAAGGAATTTTACCAAAGGCAAAACCTTCTTTGGCAATAGCACCAGCCACAAAACCAGCTACCAAACCTGGTTTTTCAGCAATAGAGTAGGCTACATAACCAGCAAAGACTGGAAGCATCAAGCCAAAGGCAGCCCCACCGATTTTCATGAACATGGAAGCTAGCTCATGGTAGGATCCGAGATTGCCAAGACTATCCTGTGGCACACCAAAAGCTCCGTCGATCAAGAAAGCAAGGGCAATCATGATACCACCACCGATAACGAATGGCAACATTTGAGATACACCACTCATCAAGTGTTTGTAGAAAGCACCACCGATACTTTGTTTTTCATTGCTTGCTGTTGTAGCTTTTGCTCCATTAGTTGCACGATAAACTTCAGCATCTCCTGAAAGAGCCAAGTTGATCAACTCTTCCGTCTTACGGATACCGTCTGCAACTGGACGATTGATCAATGGTTTGCCATCGAAACGATCCATATCGACCGCCTTGTCTGCTGCGATGATAACAGCTTTAGCCTTGCGAATATCTTCTGCTGTCAATTGGTTACCAACACCGCTAGCACCGTTGGTTTCAACCTTGATTCCAACCCCCATTTCAGCCGCAACTTTTTGTAGGGCTTCTTGGGCCATGTAAGTGTGGGCAATTCCTGTTGTACAAGCTGTAACAGCTACGAGGAAGTCACCAGATTCGTTGGCAGGAGCAACAGTTGCCGGTTCAGCTGCCTTTTCAGACGCTTGGTTAAAAAAAGTGATAACTTCGTCTGGTGAAGATACTTTGCGCAGTTTATCAGCAAAGCCGTCTTTCATCAAGTATTGAGACAATTCTGCCAAGGCTGCCAAGTGAGTGTCATTGGCACCTTCTGGAGCTGCAATCATAAAGAAGAGGTCTGTTGGTTGCCTATCCAAGCTTTCGTAGTCAACACCCTTGTTTGACTTAGCAAAGAGAACCGTAGCTTCTTTAACTGCAGAGTTCTTGCTGTGAGGCATAGCGATTCCATCACCCAAACCAGTGGAAGTTAGAGCTTCACGCGCTAAAATGCCTTCTTTAAAGGTTTCAAAATCTGTCACATAACCGTGATCCACTAGACTTTTAATCATCTCTTCGATGACAGCTGTTTTTTCAGTTGCTTGCAAATCCAGCAACATGACATCTTTTCTCAATAGGTCTTGAATTTTCATCGTTTTTCTACCTCAACTTTTTCATAAGTTTCTTTTATAAATGCTGCAGTTGCCAAGTCATCAGAGAAAGTAGTTGCTGTCCCACAAGCCACTCCCCACTTGAAGGCTTCTACTGCGTCTTTTGATTTGACAAATTCACCTGTAAATCCAGCAACCATAGAGTCACCAGCACCAACTGAATTTTTTACTGTCCCTTTGATTGGTTTAGCGAAGTATGCTCCCTCGGATGTTACAAGGAGGGCACCGTCCCCAGCCATAGAGATGATGACATTTTGAGCTCCTTTGGCCAGTAACTGACGAGCATAGTTCTCGATTTCATCTAAACTGTCGAGTTTCACTCCAAAGATAGCTCCAAGTTCGTGATTGTTTGGTTTAACCAATAGTGGCTGGTAGTCCAAACTATCAATCAAGGTCTGTCCTTCAAAGTCACAAACCACTTGGGCACCAGTCTTGCGTGTCAATGCAATCAAATCCTTATAGATAACATTGCCTAGGTTCTTAGCACTCGAACCCGCAAACACAACCGTATCTTCTGCTGTCAGACTTGAAAGAATGGCTTTTAACTCTTCAAGTTGTTCGGGCTCAACATTAGGACCAGTCCCATTAATTTCTGTTTCTTGGTCTGCTTTAATCTTGACATTGATACGAGTATCTTCTGCTACTTGGACAAAACGAGTTTCGATTTCCTCTTCTGCAAGGGTATCTGTGATAAATTTACCAGTAAAGCCTCCGATAAATCCAGTCGCTGTATTTGGAATATCCAAACGTTTCAAGACACGACTGACATTGATTCCTTTCCCACCAGCAAACTTATCATCACTGTCCATACGATTGACACTTCCAACTTGAACTTGGTCCAAGCGAACGATATAGTCAATAGACGGATTGAGTGTGACTGTATAAATCATACTTCTATTACCTCCGTTTTCTTCTTAATAGCCTGCAAGAGCTCATGCCCTTGACTTGTGATAACAATAGCGCGTTTGAGTGGTGCTACCTTGGCAAAGCAAGTTTGTCCAATTTTTGACGAATCCACCAAGACATAGGTCTGTTTGGCATTCTCTAAAATAGCACGCTTAACAGCTCCTTCCTCCATATCAGGAGTCGTATAATAACCATCGTCCACACCATTCATCCCGATAAAGGCACGGTCAAAGTGCAATTGATTGATTTGGTTAAGAGCAACACCACCGATACATGCATCTGTCGCCATCTTGACACTACCCCCAACCATAACCGTTGGAATCTGTTTTTCAACCAACTGAACCGCATGATGAATGGAGTTGGTCACAACTGTGATATTCTTATTAACCAATTCCTTGATTAAAAAAGCAGTTGTCGTTCCAGCATCAATAAAGATAACATCTTGCTCCTTAATAAGAGAGGCTGCTTTTTGAGCCAGTAGCTTCTTCTCTTGAAGGTTTTTGACAGATTTTTCTTGGATGGTTTCTTCTTCCTGCAAGGAATGGGGCAATTCTGCTCCACCATGCACGCGACGAAGCTTGTTTTCCGCTTCCAACTCATCCAAGTCTCTTCGAACCGTTGATTCTGACGTTTCTAGCAAACTAACTAATTTTTCTAGAGAAACTACATGATGTTGATTTAACTCCTCTAAAATCAGTTGTTTTCTCTCTGTTTTTAACACCAAATCACCTCCTGTTATCGTTTACACTATTCATTCTAACACATTTTCTATCAAAGTCAAGCATTTTTTATCATTTTCTTTCAAATTCTATCATTTTTCTTGTTTCAAAAATTTTTATTGCAAGATAAGTGGCTTTATGGTAGACTATTTGAGTAAGTATTGGAAGATTACTCAAGAGGCTTAAGAGGCCGTGTTGGAAACGCGGTAGGCGTGTAACAGCGTGCGTGGGTTCGAATCCCATGTCTTCCGTAGAAAAAAATTATTTTTTTAGATACAACAAATGTTGTATCTTTTTTTGTATCCCTTTTTAAAAAAAGAATACCAAGGAATACCAAAGGCAAAAATAAAAAACGTTGATTTAACAACGTTCTAGAAAGGTTTGCGAAAGAATGCAAAGTATATATGGAGCCGGTGGGAGTCGAACCCACGTCCAAACACCTGCCAACATATTTGTCTACAACCATAGGTTATGTATTATTTTAACAACTCCTTGACACATAACTCAAGCCTAGGAACTGCGAGTCTATCACTCTCTTATCAAACTGCTAGACAAAGTTTGATCGTATCTCGCTAATGATAAGACCTGTCATTGAACACGAGCAATCCAAATCGGGTCACGCTTGCTGGTTTTTAGGCAGCTAAAGCGTAAGAAGTGTTATTTTTTGCAGTTATATTTAACTGAGCGTTTACGTCGCCACACGGGTTGCAAAATATGCCTCATAATGCCTGTCGAATCCGTAACGACCCCAAAAGACGATAGAACCATTATAACCTATCTTCATGAAAAATGCAAAATCAAGCCACCTCTTTAGAAAAGAACCCCTTTTAAGGCTTCCGATAAGACTTGATAACCGGCTACACTTAGATGGAGGCCATCTGTTGTATAGTCTTTTTTGAGTTGTCCTTCTGAATCTATCAAACTATCATAAACAGGCACAAAATCTACCTGCATATAGGCGGATGTTAGAGCCTCATAGGCTTGATTCCATTCTCTAATCTTTTCATTGGTTCGGATATAAACAGTCTGCTTGTATTTCTCTCCCTCATTGACTGGCAGAATAGAAAGGAGCTTTATTTGTGACAACGGATAATCTCGGGCAATTGATTGGATAACTCGCTCAAGATTATCCAAAGCTTCATTCAAGGGAATATCTTTCCCAATATCATTTGTCCCAATTAAGAGAACAATTTGATCCACAGCATCACCATAAAGATGGGCGTCTAGATTCTCTAATAAAAGTCTCGTCTGGTAGCCTCGGATGCCACGATTAACAATCGTCTTGGCAGTCCCAAACAACTCTTGCAGAGGGTAATATTCCACAATCGAATCTCCGATAAAGATAATATCCGGCTCTAGGACAGAGACTTGATTCAATCCACGATACTTGGTTTGAATTTTTTCCTGCTCCTTTAAGAGCCAATTCTCTAATAACTGTACTGCCACCTTATCCCTCTTTCTCTAACCAATTTTCTAGGACTTGATAAACACCCGCCTGGCTGTTAGCTGGAGCTAGGGCAGTCGCAACTGCCTTGACCTCATCATCTGCGTTTTCCATCGCATAGGCAATTCCAGCCAGTTCTAGCATTTCGATATCATTTTCACTATCACCAAAGGCCATGATTTGCTCCGATTGCAAATTCCAGCGCTTGAGTAATTCTTCCAATCCCCAAGCCTTGTGAACACCAGCCTGTAGGATATCAATACAACCATAACCGCTAGAAACGGCTCTTACATGCCCATTAAAGAGGTCATTGATTTTCTGCAAAACAGAACTAGAACGTTCTTCACCGACGACCATGCTCATCTTTAACACTCCACCGAAGAGGTCCGATCTGAGCTCTTCAACAAAGTTTGTATGCCGATAGAGTTTTTCAATCATCTCAGGAGTCATAAATTTATCAAGTTCTGTAAAAACAGTTCCTTTCTTGACAAAACTCCCATTCATACTAGTGACAACAAATTGATCTCGACACTCCCTCCCTTTAAAATGAACTAAAGCCTTGTCAACCATAGCATTATCCCAGATCTGTGCTTGAATCAGTTTATTATTTTCAAAAATACGCGCCCCATTGGCAACGACTAGGACAACTCTACTCGCCAAATGTTTAAGCAATTGTCTCATACGATGAACTTCATTCCCCGTCGCAATGACAAAACGGATATCCCTTTGATCCAGCTGATCTAAAATCTTTTCCAAGCGGGGCAGATCCAGCTGACCTCTCGGGTCTAGCAAGGTTCCATCCATGTCTGTTGCAATTAATTTAATCGTCATCCTATCTCCTTTAGGGTGAGCACCTACCACTTCAACCCTACATGTTCATTCATTTCTTTATAGGCCGTGTCAATTCGTTCCTTGGTCGCCTCGTCCAACTGATCACGATGACTGCCTCCCTCGATGAAGTCCTCTAGGATATAGGTCTGATAGAGGAAGAGCGGATAGCCTTCTGGAGAGTAAGTTCCTTTTGGAGTTCGATTAACCCAAGTTGGATGTGCTTTAGCAGTTTCAATCCTTGTCTTGCCATCTTTTTTCTTAATGGTCACATCCATGAGAACTCCTCGCTCCGTCCACTTGGCATTTTCCTCGTCTTGCATGGTTTCAATGCGTTGGTTTGAGAGGAAATTTCCCATGGAATAGATGATCAATTTTTTGTCACCATCTTTTTCAACGGTTTCAGCAGGTTCAACGACATGAGGATGCCCTCCAAAGATAATATCAGCTCCCCAGTCAATCATCTTGTGGTACAGTGTTTTCTGTTCTTCCGTTGGTTCTAGCTGGTACTCAATTCCCATCTGAGGCATGATGACAGTAATATCCGCTTCTTGCTCAGCTCGTTCAATTTCTGCCTTCATCTTATCTTCATTCAGGTCAGAAAGATAGCGATTATAATCCTCTTGAGAGATATACTGCTCAATGCCATTAAAACCGTAAGAATAGGCCAGGAGAGCTACCTTGATACCATTGACTTCCTTGATAACTAGCGGAGCTTGGTCACGGGATTCATGTGTGTAGACTCCTATGGGTGTCATCCCTGCCTTTTCAATAGCTTCTGCTGTCGAAACCACTCCCTCTATCTGAGAATCCAAGATGTGATTATGAGCCAAGTCTAGAACTTGATAGCCTGCATCTTTGATCGCATCCATGACTTCTCCAGGTGCATTAAAGAGAGGGTAACCTGCCAAGTAGTGGTCCTTGTTCACCGTTCCTTCAAAATCACCAAGCACTAAATCCGCTTGTTTGAGCCAGGGTTTTACATACTCAAAATTTTCATGGAAATCATAGGTTCCATCTTCTTTCAGAGCTGTTCGGTAGATAGGAATATGGTAGAGGAGGTCACCATTTGCCATGATACGGGCTGTCGTTTCATCAGACTGATTTTCCTTGGATTGACCAGACGTCTGAGCAGAATCAAGAGTTTGACCATTCGGACTTGTTCCCTTGTTCCCTTGTACTGCTTGGGCCAACAAGTTCAATCCCATAGACAAGGTAACTGCAAGTAGTAACACCGTAATAAATTGGGCATTTGTCCAAGATTTATAATTCCGAAAGAAACCAATACCACTCTTCAACAATCCAAAAATAGGACCATGAGACCGTCTATCTTGTCGCTTTTCCATCTTTATTCCCCCCTTGCTTTTACTGCAAGCCTTTTCTTTTATTATATCACAGATAAAAGGGGAATACCGTTTATTATATTATTTTTTAGGAACTTCTGTGACTTTCTTTCTCGTCTATTTTGTGTTATCATGTAGAGGTAATGAAAGGAGAGAAAATGTCTGCTATAGAACGTATTACAAAAGCTGCTCATTTAATTAATATGAACGATATTATCCGCGAGGGGAATCCGACTTTACGCGCGGTTGCTGAGGAGGTCACTTTCCCACTGTCTGACCAGGAAATCATCCTTGGAGAAAAGATGATGCAATTCCTCAAACATTCTCAGGATCCTGTTATGGCTGAGAAAATGGGCTTGCGTGGTGGTGTTGGACTTGCTGCTCCCCAACTCGATATCTCAAAACGCATTATCGCTGTTTTAGTGCCAAATATTGTGGAAGAAGGTGAAACTCCACAGGAAGCCTACGATCTGCAAGCTATTATGTACAATCCAAAAATCATATCTCACTCTGTTCAAGACGCTGCCCTCGGCGAAGGAGAAGGGTGCCTATCTGTCGACCGTGTAGTTCCAGGCTATGTTGTTCGTCATGCCCGCGTCACTGTTGATTACTTTGACAAGGACGGAGAAAAACACCGTATCAAGCTCAAAGGATACAACTCTATCGTTGTCCAACATGAAATTGATCATCTAAACGGAATCATGTTTTACGATCGTATCAATGAGAAAGACCCATTTGCAGTTAAAGATGGTTTGCTAATTCTGGAATAAAGAAAATCCCGTTGCAAGACGGGGTTTTGTGTTATATTTGTGTTATAATAGAGGCATGAAAACAAATGATATTGTCTATGGCTTCCATGCCGTTACAGAAGCCCTCCTTGCAAATACAGGAAACAAACTCTACCTCCAAGATGATCTAAGGGGTAAGAATGTTGAGAAGGTCAAGGAACTGGCTGCTGAGAAAAAAGTCTCCATCTCTTGGACTTCAAAAAAATCCCTCTCTGAAATGACCGAAGGCGCTGTCCACCAAGGTTTTGTTCTACGAGTGTCCGAATTTGCCTATAGCGATCTGGATCACATCCTTGCAAAAACACGCCAAGAAGAAAATCCTTTGCTATTGATTCTGGACGGGTTAACTGATCCCCATAATCTAGGTTCTATCTTGCGAACAGCCGATGCGACCAATGTTTCAGGCGTCATCATTCCCAAGCACCGTGCTGTCGGAGTGACTCCTGTCGTTGCCAAAACGGCCACAGGTGCTATCGAGCATGTACCGATTGCCCGAGTGACCAACCTCAGTCAAACCCTAGACAAACTCAAGGATGAAGGCTTCTGGACCTTTGGAACAGATATGAACGGCACCCCTTGCCACAAGTGGAATACAAAAGGGAAAATCGCCCTCATCATCGGAAATGAAGGAAAAGGTATCTCTAGCAACATCAAAAAACAGGTCGATGAGATGATTACCATTCCGATGAATGGACATGTTCAAAGTCTCAATGCCAGTGTTGCTGCAGCCATTCTCATGTACGAAGTTTTCCGAAATCGACTATAAAAAAGTTTCCAATCAGATTGATTGGAAACTTTTTTATGATTATACTCAATGAAAATCAAAGAGCAAACTAGCCGCAAGCTGCTCAAAACACTGTTTTGAGGTTGCAGATAGAACTGACGAAGTCAGTCTCATATATAATCCAAGGCGACGTTGACGTGGTTTGAAGAGATTTTCGAAGAGTATTAACTATGTTCAGTGATAAATTTATAGGCTTCTTGACCTGCGATAGCCCCATCTCCAACTGCTGTTGTGACTTGGCGAAGGTCTTTTTGACGAACATCCCCAACCGCAAAGATACCATCAACGGCAGTCTTCATGTGGTTATCTGTTACAATCCACCCCGCCTGGTCTTGGATATTCAAATCCTTAACAAAATCACTAACAGGGTCCAATCCAACATAGATAAAGACTCCTCCAAAGGCTTGCTCTGTCACTTGACCTGTTTTCACATTTTCAAATACGACAGATTCTACTCGGTTTTCACCCTTGATTTCCTTGACTACAGAGTCCCAGATAAAGTTGACTTTCTCATTTGCAAAGGCACGGTCTTGCAAAACCTTTTGAGCACGAAGTTGGTCACGACGGTGAACAATGGTAACAGTCTTGGCAAAGCGAGTTAAGAAGAGGGCTTCTTCTACCGCTGAATCTCCACCACCGACTACGAGCAAGTCTTGGTCACGGAAGAAAGCTCCATCACAGACTGCACAGTAAGAAACACCACGACTGTTCAGTTCTTCTTCTCCAGGAACCCCCAAAAGACGGTGTTTTGACCCAGTTGCCACAATGACAGTACGGGTTTCGTAAACTTGATCATCAGTGATTACCTTCTTATAGTCACCCTGGTCTTCAATATTTTCAACATAGCCATAAAGATGCTCCACTCCAAGGTTTTCAAGTGGTTCAAACATCTTTTCAGCCAATTCAGGTCCACTGATATTGGCATAACCTGGATAGTTTTCAATATCAGATGTGTTATTCATCTGCCCGCCTGGCAGACCACCTTCAATCAAAGCCACTTTCAGATTGCTGCGAGCAGCATATAAGGCAGCGGTCATTCCTGCAGGTCCAGCACCGACAATAATCGTATCGTACATTTCGATTCCTTCTTTCTTGTTGTAACTATCTTTATTCTAACTGTTTGAAGTTTATTTAGCAAGCATTATGCTCTAAAAACTAAAATGAGACTCATGACGGCAAAGGATAATACTGGAATCACCAAAACCCCAATCATGATCATATCATAGAGATGGGCTTGACGGGCCTTGGCTGTCTTGTCCACACCAGACATAGCTCGCAATCCAATCCAAATCCCTAAAGAAATCACGACGAGAATGGTCGTTAAGATCAAACTCTCGAAATATAAAGAAAATAGTTGCAGCAGCATGATCTCTCTCGTTTCTATCTTTTTTAAAGAGTAAACTCAGCTAGTCCAACTAACTGAGTTTTCCTTTTACTATTATATCAAATATAAGTCCGTTTGTAACTAGCGAAGAATTCTTTTGTCCGTTCTTCTTTTGGATGGTGGATAATCTCATCCGGTGTGCCAGACTCGATGATTTTCCCCTTATCTAGGAACAAAATCTTATCTGCCACTTGGGCTACAAAAGACATATCGTGACTGACCAAAATCATGGTCTGACCAGACTTAGCGGCGTCTGCAATAGACTTTTCCACTTCTCCGACCAATTCTGGGTCAAGAGCTGATGTTGGTTCGTCCAAGAGCAAGACATCTGGTTTCATAGCGAGGGCACGCGCTAGGGCAACCCGTTGCTTTTGCCCACCCGACAAATGGCGAGGGTAATGTTGTTCCTTATCAGAAAGACCGACCTTAGCCAATTCTTCCTTGGCGATTTTGGTTGCTTCCTCATCCGATAATTTCTTCACAACGACCAAGCCTTCCTTGACATTGTCAAGGGCTGTTCGGCGTTCAAATAAGTTAAACTGTTGGAAAACCATGGACAACTTGCGACGAAGGGTCAAAATCTCCTCTTGGCTAATCTGAGAAAAATCAACTGTAAAATTGTCAATCTGGATGGAACCACTATCAGGTGTCTCAAGATAGTTAAGACTACGCAAGAAAGTTGATTTCCCTGCTCCAGATGAACCAATCAAGGCTACTACTTCTCCCTTTTGGATATCCAAGTCCAGATGATCCAAGACAGTTTGACCTGAAAAGGATTTGCTTAAATTCGAAATCTTAATCATTAACGAAGGTCTCCTTTCACATCTGTAGTTATTGCATCCGGCGCTGAAATGGCCATTTTCTTCTCGATAAAGCGACCGAGGCTTTCGATTCCGATATTGACTACCCAGTAAACAAGAGCAACAGAGATGAATCGTTCAAAATAGCGATAATCCGCTCCACCCAAAATCTGAGCCTGGGCAAAAACTTCGACAACACCCGCACTAAAAGCTAGAGAAGTTCCCTTGGTCAAACCGATGAGGGAATTGATCAAGGTTGGAGTAGCTACAACCGCTGCATTAGGAATAATGACACGACGATAAACTTGCGCACGGGTCATCCCCAGACTGCGTGCCGCTTCAATCTCACCAGGATTGACAGAAAGGATGGCTGCACGAATGGTTTCGCTGGCATAAGCCGCCTCATTAAAGGCAAAAGCTACAATCGCGAAGGTTGCTGCTGGAATAGCATTGATATTGAAGCTGGTTCCCCATTGTTGATTAAGGGCTTTTAGAGCAAGTGGAATCCCGTAGTAGGTCAACATAAGCTGAACCAAAATCGGCGTCCCTTTTAAAAAGCTGACAAAAAAGGCCTGCAAGGGATATAAAATCTTAACACGATTGATTTTAACAATGGCAAAAACCAAGGCCAGCACCAAACCAAAAATCGCACCACTAAGCGTCAACATGATAGTTGTGGGAAGTTGTTGGACAATTCTTGGAATTCCATCAAAAACTGAACGCAAGCTAAAGAGCTTACCGTCTGGAATCAGCTGCATCAAGCTCTGGTACCAATCTGATGCTAAAAGTGTTGTAACAGTCATAAAAACATCCTCTCCTGATAATGATTCATTCTACCATACTTCTGCTCGCAAGCAAATTATTTGCTACGGGTAAAGCAGACTTTGTCTACCTTCTAGTTTATCACACTTTAAACCAGAAAGGCTATATAATTTACCTATCAAGAAGATAGATAAAAACTATTTCAAGCCCAGTTCCCCGTAGGATTTTCTATAGCCAATTTGCTTAACAGCACCATTTTCTAATAAGATTGGGCGTTTTAACAACATGCCATCACTAGCCAGAAGCTTGGCAGCTTCTTGGTTTGACAGACTTCCTACCTTATCTTTCAAGCCAAGTTCACGATATTTGATCCCGCTGGTATTGAAAAATTGTTTCAACTCGAAACCTGAAGTCTCTAACCAGTTTAAAATCACGTCTTCACTTGGGGTTTCTTCTACGATGTGGACATCTTGGTATTCTAGTCCAAGTTGATCCAATTCATTTTTTGCTTTCTTACAAGTTGAACATTTTGGGTATTCGATAAATTCTAACATTTTCTTTTCTTTCTATTCTTTATTTTCTTGAAAATCTGCGCCTTCATGCTCCAAGAGCCAAGCTTTCTTTTCCACTCCTGCAGCATAACCTGTCAGACGCTTGCCTGCTCCCAGCACACGATGACAGGGGACGAGGATGGACCAGGGATTACGCCCCACTGCTCCGCCAATAGCTTGGGCAGAGAGTACCTGCAAGTCTTGAGCTATTTGACCGTAAGTCATTGTTTGCCCATAAGGAATACTCTGTAAGTAGGTCCAGACTCGCTTTTCAAAATCCGTCCCAATGGGAGCCAAGGGTAAGAGAGACAAGTCTTGAACTCTCCCATCGAAATAAGCATTTAAATAGGAAATAACTTTGTCGAGGACAGGATGTTCCTTAACGATTTCTATCCCATCCGTATCAATACCTCTCTCAAAATGAGTTTGGTCCTGCACCCAAATTCCATGCAGATATTGCTCGTCAGCAACTAAGGACAAGGTTCCGATTGGCGACAAGTAGAGCATTTTTGCGTACTTTTTCTGCGTCATTATTTTAATTTCTGATAGGCCAAGCGTTCTCCATCCACTGGAACTTTCCCGACCTGTTGGAAGCCTAGCTTTTCAAAAATATGCTGCATGGCCTTGTTTTCTGCATGCGTATCTGAACGAAAATCTAGGTAATCAAATCCTTCAATCAAGCCTTCTAGGAAAGTCTGAGCAACTCCCTGCCCTTGAACATCTGTTGCCACGGCGATACGGTGAAAGACCAGATATTCTGGCTCTCTCCCTTGCCAATGTCCTTCATAAATCGCTTCATAGGCTTCCTCAGGGCTCTTGGTTACTGCAGCATAGGCTACTAGTTCTCCTTCTTCTAAGGCAACATAGGCTTGACCAGAGATAATATCATCAATAATGATATCAGCATTTGGATAGCCATTTTGCCACTGGTCACTTCCTGACTTGGCTAAGCATTTTTTGGCATCCTCCATCATCTGCATAATCATCTCTACTTCGTTTGGAAAAGCTAAACGAATCTCCATATTTTCTCCTCTTTTCTGACTATTTTCTCTCATCATAGCATAATTTAGGGCTTTCTACAAGCAGTTGAAACTTGACTTTTGTTTTTTATTATTTTATAATCTAGTTATCAAAACTAGATAAAAAGGAGTTGGAAATGAATTCTATCTTTTCCTACCCAAAATGGGAAGAAATTCCAAACATTGACCTCTATCTGGATCAGGTTTTGCTTTATGTCAATCAAGTCTGCGCCCCTATCTCTCCGGATAAAGAAAAGGGCCTGACCGCATCTATGGTCAATAACTATGTCAAACATGGTTACCTGATAAAGCCTGACAAGAAGAAATACCAACGCAAACAGATTGCCCGTTTGATTGCTATCACTACTCTCAAATCTGTCTTTTCGATTCAAGAAATCGCTCAGACACTGAATACTCTACACACTTATGCAAGCTCAGACCAGCTCTACGATGCTTTTGTGGACTACATGAACCATGGGATCGATCCAGAGAATCCTATTATCCAAACCAGCTGTCAAACGGTTAAACTCTATCATCAAACTCTAGACTTAATCCTTAACAAAGAAGAGGAGGAAATCCAATGAATACCAGTCTAAAACTCAGTAAAAAACTCAGTTTTGGAGAAGAAATCGCCAATAGCGTGACCCATGCTGTGGGTGCCGTTATCATGCTCATCTTACTCCCTATTTCATCCACCTATAGTTATGAAGCACATGGATTTTTATCATCTTTTGGTGTTTCTATCTTTGTTATCAGTCTCTTTCTCATGTTCCTCTCGTCAACCATTTACCACTCTATGGCCTATGGTTCGACCCATAAATACGTCTTGCGAATCATCGACCATTCTATGATTTATGTGGCTATCGCAGGCTCTTATACGCCGGTCGTCTTGACTTTGATGAATAACTGGTTTGGCTATCTGATCATTGCCATTCAGTGGGGAACGACCATTTTCGGCATCCTCTATAAAATCTTTGCTAAAAAGGTTAATGAGAAATTCAGCCTTGCTCTTTACCTGATTATGGGCTGGTTGGTTCTGGCTATTATTCCTGCCATTATCAGTCAAACAACGCCAATCTTTTGGAGTCTCATGGTAACTGGCGGACTCTGTTATACAGTTGGAGCTGGATTTTACGCTAAGAAAAAACCTTATTTCCACATGATCTGGCATCTCTTTATCTTAGCTGCATCTGCTCTCCAATACATTGCGATTGTTTATTACATGTAAAAAAGTTGAGAATCTTTTTCTCAACTTTTTTCTTTACACATATTGATAAAATACTGGTGCAAGCGAACATCATCTGTTAATTCTGGATGAAAAGAGGTCACCAACATATTTTTTTCTTGGGCTGCAACGATTTGGTCATCTACGGTTGCTAGAATTTCCACACCCTCTCCAAGACTACTGATAATTGGACCGCGAATAAAGGTCATCGGAATCTTGCCAACTCCCTTACATTCGGCCACAGTATAGAAACTTCCCAGTTGGCGGCCGTAGGCATTGCGCTGAGCCACTATATCCATGGTTCCTAAATGACTCTCTTCCTGAGAAGTGATTTCCTTAGCCAGCAAAATCAAGCCCGCGCAAGTACCAAAAACGGGAAGACCAGATAAAATAGCTTCTCGAATTGGAATCAGCATCTCCTGGTCACGCAAGAGTTTGCCCATGGTTGTAGACTCACCGCCAGGTAATATCAAACCCACCAAGTCACTCTGATGTTGTTGAAAATCATCTAAATTTCTGATTTCGACACTAACAACACCTAACTTTTCTAGCACTTTTGCATGTTCTGCAAAGGCACCCTGCAAGGCTAATATTCCGATTTTCATCTATTTTCCTCGCTCTGCCATAAGAATTTGGATTTCATTCTCATTGATACCCACCATGGCTTCCCCTAGGTCTTCAGAGATTTGTGCCAGAATTTGAGGATTTTGATAGTTGGTTACGGCTTTGACAATGGCACTTGCTCGTTTAACAGGATCTCCTGACTTGAAAATACCTGAACCGACAAAGACGCCCTCTGCCCCCAATTGCATCATTAACGCAGCATCTGCTGGTGTTGCCACACCTCCGGCTGCGAAGTTGACAACTGGTAATTTTCCATGTTGGTGGACGTATTGGACTAATTCAACAGGGACTTGCAAGTCCTTTGCAGCCACATAGAGCTCATCTTCACGGAGGTTTTGAATGCGGCGAATTTCTTGATTCATCATACGCATATGGCGAACGGCTTGGACGATATCTCCTGTCCCCGGTTCTCCTTTTGTCCGAATCATGGAAGCTCCCTCAGCGATACGACGCAAGGCTTCACCCAAATCCTTAGCTCCACAGACAAAAGGAACTTGGAATTCTTTCTTGTCCACATGGAAACGATCGTCTGCTGGAGACAGCACTTCACTCTCATCGATATAGTCAATCTCAATAGCCTCTAAAATCTGAGCTTCAACAAAATGTCCGATTCTGACCTTGGCCATCACTGGAATGCTAACCGCTTCTTGGATTTCCTTAATCATCTTTGGATCACTCATACGGGAAACCCCGCCAACAGCCCGAATATCAGCTGGAATCCTCTCCAAGGCCATGACAGCTGCCGCACCAGCAGCTTCCGCAATCCGAGCCTGTTCAGGGTTCTGCACATCCATGATAACACCGCCCTTAAGCATCTGCGCCAAGTTTTTATTTAGTTCATAACGATTTTCAGTCATTTCTTTTTCCTCATCATTTGTATTGGTAGCTACCATTTCATTTTAAGTCAGAACAGAGTGAAGTACAAGACAGAAAAACAATATTTGTCTGGGTACAGATTGACTAAAAAACTATCTGACCTTCAATTAAGGCCAGATAGTTCATCAATTTTTATTTTTCAGCTGTAAGTGCAGCCATTGTAATGTAGTTGTATGGTTTGTTAAAGTGTGGCAAGAAGAATAGGTCTGTCAAGGCCAATTTATCAATTGTTACATGCTCCTGGATAGCAAGTGAGAACATGTGGATTCCCATACTGATAGCTGAATCACGTGATACCATTTGAGCACCAAGGATTTCACGGCTGTCTTTATCAAAGACAATCTTGATGGCAACTTCATGGTTGTCATGCTTCATAAATTCTGGTTTTTGAAGGTCGTTAAAGCCTGTTTCAGTTGCGTTGTAACCAGCAGCTTTAGCTTTTTCAAGAGTCAAACCAGTTGAAACCATGTGAAGACCGTAGATTGAGATACCGTTTGATCCTTGCACACCGATTCCTTCCAATTCATGTCCACAAGCATTGTAAGCACCAACGATACCAGTACGTACAGCGTTAGATGCAAGAGCGATGTAGCTTGTATCTTTACGAGCATTGTCATAAACTGTTGCACAGTCACCAACAGCATATACACCTGGGATAGATGTTTCTTGTTTCTTGTCTACAAGGAAGGCACCGTTGCGGAAGAGTTCAATCTTACCATCTGCAAGAGCTGTGTTTGGACGGAAACCAACTGCAAGAACCACCATATCTACATCAAATGTTTCTTTGTCTGTGACCAAGCGTTCAACTTTACCGTCACCTTGGATGGCTTTAACTGTTTGACCAAGTGCCAACCGGATGTTGTGGTCTTCCAAATTCTTCGCCATCATTTGGGTGAAGTCTTTGTCATAGTAGCCGTTCAAGACAGTATCTACGATGTCAACAAGGACAACTTCTTTGCCAAGACGCTCAAAAGCTTCAGCAAGTTCAACACCGATATAACCTCCACCAACAACAGCGATGCGCTCAAGGTGTTTGCTCTTGTCAGCAAGTTTATTGATAACTTCTTCAGCATTTTGGTACAACTTAACAAATTGAACATTTTCAAGAGTTGTCTTGAATTCGCGGTTACCTTTGACAATTTCAACACCTTCGATTGGAGGCAAGATTGGAGTTGAACCAGTCGCAAAGATCAATTTGTCATAAGATTCTTTGTGCTCTTGACCTTCAACTTCTGCAGTCACAACTTTATTGTCATAGTCGATTGAAAGAACAGGTGAGTTCATGTAGATTTTAGCACCTTTTGCTTCCAATTTTTCTTTATCAGAGTAGAAGAGACCTTCTGGACCATCAATTTGTTCCCCGATCCAAAGCGCCATTCCACAACCAAGGAATGAAATATTTGAGTTTTGGTCAAATACTACGATTTCATTCTCATGACCAAAGTTATCCAACATCGTATTAATACAAGCTGTACCAGCATGGTTAGCACCAACTACAACGATTTTACTCATAGAAAAATTCCTACCTTTAATTTTTGATTTACTTTTCTAGTATATCATTTACTGTTAGCGTTTACAAGGTATTTGCTCAGAATTCTCTTTTTTTCAGAAAAAAATACACTTAATATTAACAGGCCTTATTTTTCTATCGTTTTCGTTCTAATTTTGAGCATATTTCTTGACTTTTTTGTCAAAATTCATTTGTGAAAACGCTGACTTTATGGTATGCTAGTTACATGGAAATAAAATGTAAGGGGTTTAATTTTTCTTTAACCAACTTATATTGAATGATTTCCTATAAAGAGAAAGGAGCTGGTAGCTTGTCTCTTCATTCACGTTCTGAACGGCTAATGGGAACAACTATCACGATTTCATTAGTAGATGAGCGGGCAGAAATCCTGCTTCAGGGCGCTTTTGACTTGCTCAAGGAGCTCGAATACCGTTTCAACGCCAATAGTCAAGAATCCGAACTGATGGAAATCAACTACAAGGCTGGAATCGCACCTGTTAAGGTTCACCCTGACCTATTTGAACTGATTGCTCTTGGACTAGAGCACAGCCTAGCTCCCTCTAGCCATCTAAATATCAGTATCGGTC
This sequence comes from Streptococcus sp. A69, assembly GCF_058556195.1. Classification (NCBI taxonomy): domain Bacteria; kingdom Bacillati; phylum Bacillota; class Bacilli; order Lactobacillales; family Streptococcaceae; genus Streptococcus; species Streptococcus sp. A69. The sequence continues at coordinate 521,809 of NZ_JBZUJU010000001.1, forward strand.
CCTTGATTCAAACCTGGCGAATCGGATTTGCAGATGCACGACTTCCAGAGTTAAACGAAATCGAAGCTGTCTTGCCCCTAGTTGACCCGCATTTTATCAAGTTGGATCCGACTAGCTCTACTGTTTTTTTAGAGAAGAAAGGAATGAAGCTTGATCTAGGTTGCTTAGCCAAGGGCTATAGTGCAGATAAGGTTGCCCAGTATTTAAAAGCACACGGTGTCACCTCTGCCTTGATCAATCTCGGAGGAAATATCCTCACCATCGGGAATAACCAAGCTAAAGAAGGGAAAGCCTGGCAGATTGGGATTCAAGATCCGCAAAATCCTCGTGGCAATCATCTCCTAACCATTCCTGCGTCTAACAAATCCGTTGTAACTTCAGGTATCTATGAACGCCACCTGACAGTAGATGGAAAAGACTATCACCATATCTTTGATAGTGAGACAGGATTCCCTGTCGAAACAGACCTCGCTAGCCTAACGATTATCTCAGATAAATCCGTTGATGGTGAGATTTGGACAACCCGCCTATTTGGAGAACGTAGCGCTTCTATCCTCTGGCAAGTCGAAAGTATAGATGGGATTGAAGCCATCCTCATCGACAAAGAGGGACGCCTTGCATGTTCTTCAGGCCTTCAAAATTGTATTATGTAAAAAGAGAAAGGAAATCTCATGCTAAAACTTATTGCCATTGTTGGAACGAACTCTAAACGTTCTACAAATCGCCAATTGCTCCAATACATGCAAAAACACTTTGCTGATAAAGCTGAAATTGAACTCGTTGAAATCAAGGATATCCCTGTTTTCAACAAGCCAGCAGATAAGCAACTTCCAGATGAAATTCTTGAAATTGCTGCTAAAATTGAAGCATCTGACGGTGTGATTGTCGGTACTCCTGAGTACGACCACTCTATCCCTGCGGTTTTGATGAGCGCTCTTGCTTGGCTATCTTACGGTATCTACCCACTTTTGAACAAACCAATCATGATCACTGGTGCTTCCTATGGTACACTTGGTTCATCTCGTGCCCAATTGCAGCTTCGTCAAATCTTGAACGCTCCTGAAATTAAGGCAAATGTTCTACCAGATGAATTCTTGCTCTCACACTCTCTTCAAGCATTTAACCCAAGTGGTGACTTGGTTGACCTTGATGTCATCAAGAAATTGGATGCCATTTTTGATGACTTCCGTATCTTCGTGAAAATTACTGAAAAATTGCGCAACGCACAAGAATTGCTTCGCAAAGATGCAGAAGAATTTGACTGGGAAAATTTGTAAGATAGGAGACCGAAAGAATGAAATTTGTTGGACTTGTTGGATCAAACTACGATCAATCATATAACCGCAAACTCTTGGAATTTATTCGTCGCAATTTCAAATTCAAATTTGAATTAGAAGTTCTTGAAATTGACGAAGTTCCAATGTTTAACCAAGACGAAAAATGGGACGAAAGCTTCCAATTGCGTTTCTTGTATAACAAGATTACACGTGCTGATGGTGTCATTATCGCTACTCCTGAGCACAACCACACTATCTCAGCTTCACTCAAATCTGTACTTGAATGGCTTTCATACGAAGTTCATCCATTTGAAAACAAGCCTGTTATGATTGTGGGAGCATCATACTACGACCAAGGAACATCACGTGCCCAAGTTCACCTTCGTAAAATCCTTGACGCTCCAGGTGTTAATGCCTACACGCTTCCAGGTAACGAATTCCTTCTTGGTAAAGCTAAGGAAGCTTTTGATAACGACGGAAATATCACCAACGAAGGAACTGTTAAATTCCTTGAAACTTGCTTAGATAACTTTGTAAAATACGTAGGAGTCGTTTCAAAATTGAAAAAACCAAAACCAATTGAACCAGAAGACTTGGATTGTGGAAAACCAATCGCTACAACCATCACAGAAGTTGATCCTGACGATCCAGAATGGGTAGAAAAAGTTGCTGCAATCACTGGAGCTGTTTCTGGTGATACCTATGTCAAATTGGACCACGGTATCTTGACAGTTAACCAAATTGATATGTTCTTGAAAGCTATGCCATTTGAATTGACATACGCTGACGATAACAACCAATTCCTCTACTACAACAACGCTCACCAAGATCCAGACACCATGTTTGCCAAACGTGTACCACCTCAATCAGGTAACCGTATGTCGACTGTCCATAACTCTCTTCCACCAGCACGTATGAAGAATGTAGAGTGGGTTATCGGAACACTTCGCAACGGAAACCAAGAATACGTCCGTACGATCGTTCCAGGTTCTCCTGCAGGTGTCATCAACACTCACAACTACCAAGCAATGTACTATCCTGACGGATCATACGCTGGTATCAATGAAATTGTCTTTAACTTCCAACCATGGCTTGACTGGTACCTAAAAGAAACGGGTCAACGTTTGGTAGGCGGTAACGGACCATTTGCTCCTGCTGCTGGAGGACATGGAAATGCTGATGCTACTTCTGGCGCTTCTGATTCAGGTGATGCTGGAGGCCACGGTGGTGGCGCAGACGCTACTTCTGGCGCAAGCAACTAAGAAACCAAAAAGGAGCCATTGGGCTCCTTTTTTTATTACAACAGAAAAAGGGCTTGTAAATCATCTACAGCCCCCTTTCATTTTATGAGTTAGGATCATCTAAACTGCGACCGTGTAAACCTTTTTCACGTTGCACTTGGCGTAGTTTTTCTGGCGTTACATCATTTCCCTCTTCATCAACAATCTTAATTCCTTCAATATGGTGACGAACAGCACGACGATAGCCTTCGATATATTCCTCACGAAGTTTAGCTTGTTCCACTTTTTCAGCAGAAGTTAAGCCTTCTGTTTTTTTCTTTTTAGCGAGCTCGTTGATACGAGCGATTTTTTTTGAATCCATGTTTATCTCCTTTGTAAAAAGATACAGTTCGTTTAATAGAGAATCTACTTGGTATTGATTTGGTTAAAGCGTGCAAGCTTAGCTGCTTTCTTGGTTAATTGCGACAAGATGGCCAATCGATTTTGACGAATATCTTGATCATCGGTCATTACCATAGTATTCTCAAAGAAAGCATCAATAACTGGACTAAGCGCAAAAAGTTGTTCTAATTGCTGACTTGCAGTCCCTGATAAAATGAGTGACTCTACTGATTCCGCCAAGGCTTTCTCTTCTTCATTTTCAAAGAGAGCAGGGTCAACTGTTTCAGATCCTTCCGCTTTCTCAGCTAAGTTGAAAGCACGTGAAAGAGATTCTACAGACGGTTTGAAGTTTTCTTCCTTGCTTGCTTCGACGAGAGCACTTGCTGCTTCCAACATATCCGCCACGACAAAGTTCGAACTTGCAAGGACTGCTTCCTTGATGTCTTTTGGAGTTGAACCCATCATCTTATCGACACGAGCCTTGATAAAGTCCATGACCTCCTCTTTATTTTCATAAGTTAAGCTGTCGAATTTCAAATTATAAAGGCTATCAATCAGCTCATCCATAGCAATGTGCCAACCAAAGGCATCCAAGATACGAACTACACCTTGCGTCGCACGACGAAGGGCATAAGGGTCATTAGAACCTGAAGGAATCAAGGCTACTGAGAAGAAACTCAAAATCGTATCCAATTTGTCTGCAATGGCTAGAATGGCTCCAATCTTGCTCTCTGGGAGAGCTCCGTCCGCTGATGTAGGCATGTAGTGTTCACGAATGGCAGCCGCAACTGCTGGAGTTTCACCAGCAAGGAGGGCATATTTCTCACCCATAATTCCTTGGAGTTCATCAAACTCACCAACCATCCCTGTCAACAAGTCAAACTTGTAAATGGATGCTGCGCGGGCAAGATCAATCGTTTCATCCACTGATAAACCAGCTTTTTCCGCCAAAAGGACGGCAATCTGACCTGTACGAATCATGTGTTCACGAAGGGAACCAATCTTTTCATGGAAGGTCACATGGTTCAATTTTTCAACAAGATCTGAAATGACCAATTTTTGGTCTTCACGCCAGAAGAATTCACCGTCTTCCAAGCGGGCAACTAAGACTTTTTCATTTCCCTTGATGACATTTTCCAAATGCTCTGCATTTCCGTTACGGACTGAAATGAAGTTTGGTAAGAGTTTACCGTCTTGATCACGAACAACGAAGTAACGTTGGTGCTCCTTCATCGAAGTCACCAAAACTTCTTCTGGAACTTCAAGGTATTTTGCATCAAAACTTCCCATAAAGGCAGTTGGGTATTCAACCAAGTTCAAGACTTCGTTCAGTAAGTCAGCATCAATTTCGATACGTACACCATGTTCAGTTTCGATTGCCTTGATTTGGTCAACAATCATTTGCTCACGTTCACGTGGATCCGCGATTACAAACTGTGCACGAAGGTCTTCTTCATAGCTCAATGCTGACTGAATCTTGGTTTCTTGTCCCAAGAAACGATGACCGCGACTTACACGATCGCCCTTGATATCAAGGAAATCCAAGTCAAACTCTTGCTCGTCCAAGAGAACTGTCAAAGTGTGTACAGGGCGGATATATTCAAAAGTATTGTTAGCCCAGTGCATGCTGACAGGGAAAGTCAGTGACTTCAAGACGTCTACAACACCTGGAACAATGGATTCAACTGGTTGCCCCACTTCTTCCTTGGTAACATAGACATATTCTTCACCCTTGATTTCACGGAATTCAATATCTTCAACCGTCAAGCCTTTTCCACGGACAAATCCTTGGGCTGCTTTGGTGAAGTTTCCATCACTATCCAAGGCGATTTTCTTTGCTGGTCCCTTGAAATCTTCTGTCAAATCAGATTGCTTGTCTGCAAGCCCAGTCACACGAACAGCCAAACGACGTGGTGTTGAGAAGGTTTGAATGGCTTCAAAAGACAGGCGGTTTTCCTTGAGGAAGGCTGCCATTTTTTCACCTAGTTGTTTTTCGCTTGGAGTTACTACGTAGGCTGGTAACTCTTCAAGACCGAGTTCTACTAATAAGTTTTTTGTCATGTTTTTTCCTTTACATTTTCTTCAATCTTTTTTGATATGCACCTTATGTACTGGGGACGTCGCTAACTAACTTTTGTGAGTCTGTAAGGAAATCTTATACCAAATAAACTAAGATTTCCAACAGTCTCATCAAAGTGGATTTAGCTGACTGATTTTTGAACCCAAGGTTTCAAAAATCCCCACATAACAGTACGGCGGTGCATATCTCTCTAGCAAGTCTTCGACTTGCCTTTAACGATCTTTAGGCACAGTATCACTTACTATTCTGCGTCTTCTGCTAAGAGTTTAGCTCGTGTTGCTTCATCTAAAAGTGGGTAGCCTAGGCGTTTGCGTTCTGCGACAAAAGTTTTAGCTACGACACGGGCCAAGTTACGGATACGAGCGATATAGCCAGCGCGCTCGGTTACGGATACAGCACCACGCGCATCAAGCAGGTTAAAGGTATGTGAACATTTGAGAACATAGTCATAGGCAGGGTGAACCAAGCCCTCTTCCAAGGCACGACCAGCTTCCTTTTCAAACTTATCAAAGTTTTCAAGCAACATTTCTTGATCCGAAATTTCAAATGAATATTTTGAGTGCTCGTACTCAGGCTGGATAAAGATTTCTCCGTATTTTACACCATCAGCCCACTCGATATCATAGACAGAGTCCACTTCTTGGATGTAAGAAGCCAAACGCTCCAAACCATAGGTAACTTCCGCAGTCACAGGGCCAGTTGCCAATCCACCGACTTGTTGGAAATAAGTGAACTGAGTGATTTCCATCCCATCAAGCCAAACTTCCCAACCGAGACCAGCTGAACCAGTCGATGGATTTTCCCAGTTATCTTCAACGAAGCGGATATCGTGTTCCAATGGATTGATTCCCAATTTTTCCAAAGACTCAAGGTAAAGTTCCTGGATATTTGATGGAGATGGCTTCATGACCACTTGGAATTGATGGTGTTGATATAGACGGTTAGGGTTTTCCCCGTAACGACCGTCAGCAGGACGACGTGATGGCTCTACATAAGCCGCATTCCATGGCTCAGGCCCAATAGCACGAAGGAAAGTGTAAGGACTCATTGTCCCCGCACCTTTTTCATTATCATAAGCCTGCATAAGCATACAACCTTGGTCATTCCAAAAATGTTGCAAAGTAAGGATGATTTCCTGGAAAGTCAATTTTTTAGACATTGTTTACTCCTTTTTTATAAATTACTTGCGACACGAGTCTGCCTTGTCGATCATACGAGGCAAGACGAGTTAGTACTGCATCTAGCTCAGCACCCTAGTGCTGAGCGTGGGGCAGTCCGACTGTAAGGAGGTCTCTGCCACTGACGCAGTGGAAAGTCAATTTTTTAGACATTATTTACTCCTTTTTTATAAATTCTTATGACTTTGGATACAAAAAGAACCGTGTCTTTGCTCCTAAGTCTGTGACCCAGGGGCGTCAGAAACGCGGTTCCACCCTAATTTATTACTTCATTTTTTTTAAAAAATACGACAGAAAGCGCCAGTTTCTTAGCTTGTTCTACTTGGCTCCCACTGTCCCAAGCTCGCTTGAAGAACGCCATAAGACTTTCTTTCCTAGCTAGTATTATAGCAGATTTTCTAGCTAGTGTAAACCAAAAATGAGTCTGAAAACAAAGTTCCAGACTCATTTATCAGTAAAGCTTCAGAAACTCCTGTTTAAGGGTGTCTTCTTGCTTTTGGTTTTTTGCCATGTAGATTTCGCTTGGCATGTTTCAATGCTGTAATGGCATCTTTAACATCTTCTTGGCTCGCTCCTGGATCATTCAAGAGTTCCTGAGCTTCTTTAAAGGCTAGAAGATAAGCAGCTTTTTCTTTCTTATCTGCGTAAATAAATCTCGCATTTTTTTCTTGGAAAAGACGTTCATCTTTGACCAGTTTCTTCAGACTAGAGAAGTCAGTAGCTTTGCCATTCAGCTTACTTTTAGCCGTCGCTAGGGCAATGAGAGATTGGTCAATTTGATCCTGTTTGACTTTAGGATCTACAGCTAGTAAGGCAATTTCTTGGAAGGCACGATCATAAGCTCGACGTACTTTTTCCTTGGCATTAGCATATCTTCCAGTTTTAGTCGTTGCATAGTAAGCTTTCATGGCTTCTTTCAAAGCTGCAACATTCGAATCTTTTCCATCCAAAGCCTTACCAGCAGCTTCAAGACTAGCGAGAACTCCATCAATCAATTCTTGCTTCAACTTGCTTGACAAGGCTGACTGTGCCACTTGGAAAGCTTGATCATAAGCTCTTTTCTTATCCGCACTACTATTAAAGTAACGAGATGTTTCTACCAGTTCTTTTTGTTGATTTACCAAGGCAAGCAAGGCCAACTTAGACACAACAGATAGGCGCAAAGTATTATTTCTACCGGGCTGAACGAGCAAGGAAACAAGATCTTCAAGGAGTTCATATCCAGTTGGCAAGGTGACTTGTACAGTATAACGACCTGTAGCAACTTTCTTACCAAAGGCGTATTGACCGTATTTTTCAGCAGGAAGAGTTATACTAGTCCCATCTTCTCCTTTCAAAACTACTGTAGTCGTCTTTGGAACTGCTCGATTGAAGGAAACAGACACAGGTGCATATTCTAGGAGATTTGCTAGGAAGGTAATGGTTTGGAAACTATTTTCTTCCGTCAAGTCGAACTCTTGGGACAAGGCACTGATAAATTTTAATTCTGTTCGGTCATAACTGAAAATTTCTGCTGTATAATGACCAAACTGTAAGAAATGAATCGCTTTTGTCTTGTCAACATCAACATATTGCCCCTTGCTATTTTTGATTCGATAGACGTAGAGGGTATCAATATCCTGGTTTGTTTTTGCATCCTTCAAGGCAATTTTCACTCGACCACTATTTTGATCGCGGACAAGTTCAGCAAGTGAGATATAGTCTACATTTCCTGCATAGTCCTCTACAAGATAGTAAATATTAGCCTTGTCAACATCCTTAGGAAGTGTATAACTACCATCAGCATTGGCCTTAATCAGATGGGTGTTTTCAAGCGCACGAGTTCCAGACTGGTCTTTCCCAGTTAGAACCATGGTCCCTTTCTGGTCAAATGGTGTGATATAGAAGACTTTTTCTGAAAGGATACCACCTTGACCGACATCTTTTGGTTTTCGAGCTACGAATTCTTGATTTCCATCTTTAAAGCGAATATAACCACTTGTGATGACAGGTTTTTGAGTATCAATTTGAATTTTGAAGGTCGTGTATTGTTCTTTGGCTCCTGGAACGTCTGGTGTATAACTGATAACATAGTCATATAAACCATCCGCAACGGTATTGCCATCAAAATCCTGACCTCTCCAAGCAGTATTATCTAGAATATAACTCTTCAGATTTCTACTGTCACCATCAAAATAATTTTTACGGAGATCCTTTGCATCGCCCTCCCAAACAGGATGTTCATGCTTAGTATCCGTAGCCGCATAAACTGTTGCACGAAGATTTACAAGATTTCTCAAAGCAACCGTTTTGTATTCAACTAGGTCTTTGTTTCCATCATCATTTGGAGAAATGGCAATACGGACATTCCCTTTTTCGTCCAACTGAAGAACATGCTTACCTTCAGCATTTTGTTCAATCCCAAGAACAGTAATTCGGCGTCCTTGGCGTTGACCTTTAGACACTAGAAGGTCATTTTGCAAGGTTGCGAGATAGGTAGCATCATTAGAGTAGTTAACGGCAGGATTTTCCTTGTCTACTTCCGTGTAAAATCCATTTTTCCCTTCTCGGACAAGATTGTAAATTGGTTTTTCAACAGCAGGGAGATTTTGGAATTCTCCTCGGAAGCCCATAAATGCAAGACTCACAATATCCCCATCATCTGCTGGATCTACAAAGCGAACAAAACCTTCAAGGAAATAGCCATTTGGCATTTGTTTGCTGAGTTCAGCAGCAAATTTTCGAGCATCTACTTTAACAGTGACTGTTTGACTGCTGTGGGCTTTGACCGTCACTTCAGGCCAGACTGTCTCTGTTAATTTTCGAGGTCGAAGGGTGAATTTTCCATCTTGAACTTCGTCTGTATTGGTATTCACCACCATCTTGAGAGTACGGTCAGTATCTGAAATATTGTGTACAGTGACCTTGAAAGTAAATTGATCTCCAACATTTCCCAAAGTCACACTTGGATAACCATTTTCACCCGTTACATAGAGGTCTGTTGACACTGCAGCAGCTGTATCCACAATACCAGAACCTTGCTGACGAGGAGAGGTATAAGTGCCTGTATCCTTATTAACGTGTAGTTTTGCAGTTGACATGATCAAGGCCTTGACAGTCTCTGATACTTGCTCAGGAGTCAATTCTGGATGGTGTTTTTGAAGGTATTCCTTAACCAGAACTGCAACACCCGTAACGTGAGGAGCCGCCATACTGGTTCCGCTGATACTACCATAGGTATTGTCATTAAAGGATGAGTAGATATTGCCGCCAGGAGCTGTCACGTCTGGTTTCAATTGTCCATCAGTAGTCACTCCCCAACTTGAAAAGTCAGATAACTGATTGGCTACATCAGAAGGGCGATTATCCATCTTGTCATTAAAAACAATCTTATATTTTCCTGATTTTAAGGCTTCACCATACTGTTTAGAAATAAATACAGAAGGAATTTTCTTTGCTTCATCATCAATAGACATATTGATGTTTGCACCTTCTACATTATTGTAGATCAAAGCACCAACTGCACCGTGTTTTCGTGCATTTTTGATCTTCTCTGAAAAGTTCATGGCTCCACGCTGAATGAGGGCAAGTTTCCCAGTTAAATCCAACTTCGCAAAGTCTTCTTCACGACCTAAGCCTGCTTCGACGTATTCGTACTCTTTTCCTTTTTCAAAGTCCTTATCTGCTTCAGGTTGATTATAATCAAATTTTCCGTTATGAAGGCCGGCATTTCCCTCTAGACCTTTAACTTCAAAAACGGCTGTTGTCAATGTTTTATTGTTGACAGAAGCAACTGAAATCGAATCCTCCACAGTGGATGGATTTCCAACCAAGCCATAGTCTGGGTTTTCAGCTAGTGGTTTTGAATAACCATTTCCGAATGTATTACTATTTCCTGCTGAGATAAGAACAGAAACTCCCTTGGCACGAGCCCGTTTGATGGCATCCACGATATCAGAACCAGCATCCACCATAGAACCTGTACTAGAACCCAAACTCATATTTATGGCATCTGCTCCCAAGGCAACCGCGTCATCAATCGCCTTTACATAAAGAGCCGAACTGGTCGTCTTTTGGCGATCTGAAAAGACACGCATAAACATGACTTGGGCTTCTGGTGCAACACCATAGACCTTTTCACCATTCGGTGCTTCTTTATCAGGGTTTCCAGCTGCAATCCCTGTTACGTGCATCCCATGAGAAGTTCTTTCTGCTTCTTTGATCTTATCTGTTCCGTCAAAGTAGTCATAGGCATAGACAACCTTATCGCTATACCATTTACCGTAGTCGATTCCAGCAGCCTTTTTAGCTGCTTCGATGGCTTCCCTGTTTTTAAATTTTGCTTTTGACGGATCCGAAATTCGAAGAACCTCATGATTCAAATCAAGCCCAGAGTCAATTATGGCAACAACGGTCCCTGTCCCCTTGTAACCAGCCTTCCAAGTTTTCGGTACTGTGATGATATCATTGCTTGAAAGACTATTTGGTTTTGCAGACTCAGTTTTTTCTTGTTCTTTTTCAGTGGTTGTTGTTTCTCCAGTAGTTTTAGGAGCTGTCGTTGCTTGAGTCTCTTTTTTCTCTATGGTAGAGGCCTTCTCAGTGGCAGGCGCAGTAGTCGTATCGACTGTTGTTTCTTTTTGGACGACACCTTGATTTTCTTCATTTGCAACTGCGCTATCTTTTCCTGATTCTTGGACTTCGGCAGTTTTATCAACTGGGGCTTCTACCCTAGCATCTTGTTTGCTAATATCCTCTTTAGAAGTTTCAACTTCCTGTCTCTCTCCAGCTACTGGTGCTATCCCATTAGTGGTAGTTAGGTCAGTCGAAGAGCTTGAGTGTTTATCATCTTTTATCTCTGTCTTGATGGCCTGAGTTTGGGCTTGATTTTTACCTGTACTCTGCTCATTGGCATTAACTTGACTTGCTCCAAAAACCAAAGCAGTTCCCAATAAAACTGAAGCAAGACCAAATTTGTATTTCCGTAATGAAAAACGTTGTCGTCTATCCATAAATAATCTCCTTTTTCTTTAAAGTATACCTATTATAACGCAAATAATCAAAAATTTTCATAAAAATCTGAATTGTCACAAAAATGTAATATCTGCGTATGTAATGTTCTTATTTAGTTTTATCGTTCGTGTTATTTGTTCTATTAAAGCAATATTTTCTAAACTTGTTCATTTATTTCAATTTATAAAACTATTTTATTATACAAATAATTTAGATTTTTTATACACAAAAAGACTAGGATTAAAAATTCCTAGTCTTCTTTATTTCGGTATAAATAGATTTCACAAACTAAAAATCCATCTCATCCACACGAGGTGCGCCCGAAGCTACTGAGATAGTCTTTAAGACTTCTCGCTCGTCTTTGCTGAGTTCAATTCCAAAACAGTCAAGATTGCTCTGAATGCGAGAAGCTGTTACGGACTTAGGTAGAGGCAAGAAATCTTCTGCCAAACTCCAAGCCAAGGCAATTTGAGCCACTGATTTCCCATGCTTCGCAGCAATTTCTTGGACTTCTTTCTTGTCAAACAACTCTCCTTGCCCAAAAGGTCCCCAGGCCTCTAGGAGAATGCCTTTCTCTCTACAGTAGTCAACCACTTCCTCTTGATAAACTCCTGGTGCCAAGCGTACCTGATTAACCGCTGGAATGATTCTTGCTGTTTCAAGCAAAGCATCCAAATGCTTGGGAAGGAAATTACTAACTCCGATAGCACGGATTTTACCTTCTTGGTACAGGTCCTCCATCGCTCTCCAGACATCGGCATTGCGAGCTTTCCATGTGTCATTTTCTCTTAGTGGTTTTGGATTTGGCCAATGGATCAGGTACAAATCTAGATAGTCTAATCCCAGCTTTTCCATTGATTGTTCAAAAGCTTGGCAAGCTTCTTCATAGCTGTGATTGGTATTCCAGAGTTTGGTCGTTACAAAGATTTCTTGGCGAGTAATACCGCTATCTCGAATAGCGCGACCAACACTTTCCTCATTTTTATAGATAGCTGCAGTATCGATATGTCGATAACCAGCCTTTAAGGCTTCTAAAACGGCTTGGTAGGCTACCTCTCCATTTTCAGCTTTCCATGTTCCAAATCCTAGTACAGGAATGGAAACTCCATTATTAAGGGTATATGATTTCATCGTTTTTCCTTTCTATGTGAAGAAAATCTAAAGAAACAAATTCCTGATTAACAGTACACTTGCTCCTTTAGATTTTAACAATTATTGATCACGGTCGTAATAGATCTCGTGAGCCTTCAAGCGAGAATTGAGCAATTCAGGAACGGTCACAAATGTATACCCTTCACTCTTTAGATACTCAATGACACTTGGTAGAGAATTAACAGAAGGACCATGGATATCGTGCATGAGAATGATAGAACCATTACGAACTTGGTGTTGAATTTCTGTCAAAATAGCAGCTTCATTCTTACTCTTCCAGTCTAAACTATCCACATCCCACATGATAAAACTCAAATCAAGACTATTTCGAATATCATCAGTGATGGCACCATAAGGTGGGCGCATGAGTTTAGAGCTTGATCCTAAAACTTGAGTTAACAAATCTTCTGTATCAGTGATTTGCTTTTTAGCATCTTCGAGGGATAATTTAGAAAGGACAGGATGATCCCAGCTATGATTTCCCACAATATGGCCTTCCGATTTCATTCGTTTCAGAAGATTTTCATTTCCTGCTATGTTTTTTCCAAGTACAAAGAAGGTTGCCTTTACACCGTACTTAGCCAAGGTATCCAAAGCTTGTGGAGTTGTAGTCGGATTTGGACCATCATCAAAGGTCAAGGCTACAACTTTTTTATTTTTCTTAGCAAAGTATGTTTGGTAAAGTTCAGCATCCTTTTCTAATAGATAAGAGGACTCAATGACATCAAAGAAACTGGATATTGGTAAAGCAATTTCTTCAACAGTCTCTTCAGAATTAGCAGGATAAAGGATGATTTGACTATCTTTATAATCAAAACTCCAAGATGATAAGTCCTGATCTGTGAAGTTTTTTACAACTTGATCAATTTTTTCCTGGTTAAGTTTCTTATCTTCTAGAGTTGATTTGACCTGACTCAGTAAGAGTTCCTTAGCCTTGCTTGCATCTTTGAAGAGTTTGCTGAGGTCAAAATCTTTCCCATCTTCAGTCAAGAAAATTTTTCCTAAAGAAGTCTTTTCTTTTTCTTCAACCTTAGATGCAGACAAATCGTAGACTTGCTTACTGATATTACGAGCAACAACTCCCTTTAGGACGGGATCCAGCTGCTCAGTATAATAAAAGACCAAATCCTCCTTATCTTCTAGTTTTTCTTTGATATCCTGGTTGATTTTTTCTCTAATAGACGCAATGACTTCCTCTCCTTGCAGAGGGTAGTAGGCAATCACCTCAGCTTGCCCTTTTCGGAAATGGTCCTTCTGACTACCTGAGTTGAATTGCTGGTCCTTTTCGCTTTTTAACGCTTCAATTTTTTGTTCATAAGATTGCTTTTGTAGAACCTTGTAGCCAATGGCACTTCCTAAAAGAATCATAGTGATTCCTAAGATCCCAACAAAGGAAAGCAATAACCTTCTCTTTTTATCGTGAGAAACACGGTTCATATTTTTCTTCATATTTCCATCATATCAAATCAAAGCTATTATTTCAATGATAAACAAGAATTCTGACTTCTTTTTAGAAAGTTCCCTAAGATTCTATAATGAAAAGTAACACGATAATCAGCAGCAAGAATCTTATTGATTAATTATCCCAATTTGTAAAATTAAGCTAGACAGAAAAAGCCATCTATGTTAGGCTCAGATAAACACCACATTTGTCTGAAAGGAACTAACATAAATGACCTATACACATCTTATCACAAACGAGCTTGTTTAACCGCAGCAAGAGGTTTACGAGAGAGTAGGTCTTTATCGTTTGTGAAGTGTAGACGGTATTCACCTAAGATGTCGCCATTTTCAGCTTTAGCGATGACACGAACCGGCTCACCTTCACGAACGCTTGGAACAACTGTCGCGAGACCATTGTTGCTAACACTTGCTGTTACTGCAGGAACTTTTCCATCTACAGACTCAAGGTAGTAGTCTGTCAAATCAGGATTGAAGTTTGCCAAGTCTTTACCGTCAACTTGGATTCTTGTCTGTCCTTGTTTAGCTGGCGCAACTTGTTTCGCAAAGATTTGTACTTCTGTGATAGACGTTCCAAGTTTATTGTCTGCTTTAACCATGCGAATGCGAATAGCATAGGTTTCAACTTTATCAAAGCTAAAGTGATTCATTTCTCCAGCCTTGAGTTGAGCAGGGGATTTTAGATTTGTAACAGGTTTCCAGTTAGCTGGATCGTTAAATACATGGTCTTCATTGGCTACAAAGCTAGGATTTTTAGGAGCTATTGGAACAGTCTTACCGACATAATATTCAATCACATAAGACTTCGGTACACCAACTCCGTGGTCTTCGTGGAATCCGACACTTAAGTTATCAACAGAGCGTTTGCTCAAAATACCTGAATCTCCGAATAGGACACCAACTGAAGCTTCTGGATTAGTACGGTTCCAGTTTGTCCAACGGTTAGCTGGGCGGTCATTAAAGGAAATCAATTTATCGTTGACGTTTGAAACAGGATCAGTTGGATTTGAGTCTGAAGCAAAGGCAAGTGGCAATTCTGAACCTGTCCATTGGTCAGAAATATTTGCTCCTTGCTCTGTTTTAGCAGAAACGCGAACATGGAGTTTAGTTGTTAATTGCGTACCTTCTAGGTGACCATTAACTGTAAAGACACCTTCCTTGGCGTATTGCTCTGGACGAATCGTATCCCAAGTAACCTTATCTGATGAAACGTGACCATTTGAATCATAGGTACGAACGCTTTCTGGTAATTGCGGTGCTTCTGCGATTTGGGTTGTCACACTAACTTCTTCAACTGAAACGATACCTTCTACAGATACTTTAGCACGCGCTTCAAGATCAATTCCTTCAACTTTACCTAGAACTTCAAAGGTTTGATAGTGATCGAGTTTTTCTTTTGGAATGGCTTGCCAAGTGACTTTGTGGGCTTTAGGGAAACCTTTGTCATACTCAACTGTTACTGTTACTGGAAGACTTGGTTCCTGATGCAAATCTGTGACTACATTTACTGGACGGATAGATTGCGCAACCTTCGTCTCAGTATTAGCCTGGATCGTAAGATCGATTTGACCTGTAGTCCCCTCATATTCTGCTTTGAGAGTGACTGTTCCTGGCTTATGTAACTCAAGCATTCCTTTACGAACTGCGGCTTCACCTTCACCACTTGTAGAGAAGCTTACTTTATCAGCTGGTAAAACTGCTTGTGTTCCGTCTTGATAATGAGCACGAACCGACAATTTTACTGTCTTGTCTTCTTTGAGATCGTCAGCTTGCTCTACTTGTAGGCTCAAATGGTCAATTTTCGGTGCTTCTTCAAGGAATTGAATTGCATAGGTTTGAAGAGGGCCACCATCTTTTGGTTGAACATAGATGCTTGCACGCATGCCGTTTGCTACACTTGCTTGGACTACGGTAACATCCGCATTTTCAGCACTGGCTACGACTTCTGGCAATTGGGCACCATAAGCAAGAGTTCGGTATTGCATTGGTTTTTGACTAGTAAGTCCTGTGACCGCTTCATCACCAACCGTTACAGTTGGTACTGCAGGTGCCGCAGCCTCACCTTCTTCTACTACAAGGGTAGCGTGAATAGTCTCACCACCCAGTTGGCCAGTCATTTGAATACGTGATCCTGCAACTGACAGTTTAGCTTTATCTGCTTCCGCAATCTCCCACTTATCAACTTCGTATTCTTGAACGCTTCCATCCGTTACAGCGATAGAAACATATTTATCAACAGCACTCAAGTCTGTTCCTGGAGCAACACGTTTTACAGTAGGTAGTTCTTTCGCAATTGCTAGAATTTCGACACGGGCCTCAACTTCACGTCCGTCTGCCATACCTTTAACAGTCACAACTCCTGCTTGGCTCACATCAACTGAAGACCAAGTTACTGGACGTTTTTCACGACTGCCATCACTGTATACGAATGGAACAGTAGTAGGCATTTCTGGAGTATCTCCGATAACTGTCTGTACTTTTGGCACCTCTGTTCCGAGAACTGTCTTTTCTTGGTCTTCTTTTTTACCAGTAAAGACAGTTACTTGACCAGATTTCAAGAGATCTGAATGGGCTGTTAGTGTGAATTTACCTGCTTGTTCAGTTGATTTGACAATGGCAACACCTTTACCGTTAAAGGCTCTGCGGATCCAAGAACCGTCTGGTTGCGCCTTGTAACGTTCACGGCTGGCTTGTTCCCCATTATCAACACCGACCAGTTGACCTTGTCCATGCAATTGGAAACGAACCAAATTATTGGCAGTTGGTACCACATTTCCTTCACTGTCTACGATTTCGTAGTAGATGTAGGTCAAGTCTTTTCCATCTGCTGCGATTGCATGGTCTTCCTTGATAAGACGAACACCTGCTGGTTTTCCTGCAGTGGTAATCTTGTCACGTGCGATTTCTTTTCCAGCTTCATCACGAGCTACTGCTTCTAAAGTACCTGGTTGGTAAGCAACTTTCCATTCAAGATAAAGTTCATTAGCATTAGCACCTTCTTGGTAAGTCCGTCCATTGCTGGTTTGTTTTTTGTTGAAGGTCTTAACTCCAAGAGATTTTCCATTCAAGAACAATTCTACACTTGCAGCGTTTGAATAAGCGCGAACTGGGATTCGATTTTCAGCATCTGCAACATTGTCTGCTAATTCAGTCTTTTCCCAGTTCCAGTGAGGAAGTAAATGAACCATTGGTTTTTTCTTAGCAGGAACCCACTGACTTTGGTATAGATAATAGTCATTTTTTGGAATACCAGCGGTATCAACAATACCAAAGTAGGAACTTTTTACCGGTGTACTATTTTGATTGTGCCATGGTGTTGGTTCACCAATATAATCCGTACCAGTCCAAATGAATTGTCCAGCATAGCCAGCATTGTCTCTATCGAAAGTCCATGATGCTGTAGCAGTTTTACCCCAACCAACACGGTCATTTCCATAGTCAGACTGTTCGTAATTACGCTCAGGTCCGTTACTATGTTTCAATTCACGTTCAGGGCGATAATAGCTACCACGTGTACGGGTTGCTGAAGATGTTTCTGAACCATAAATGAGCCATTTAGGGTGTTTCGCATGAAGAGTTTGATAATTTTCTTCAGAGTAATTCAATCCAACTGCATCCAGTTCATCTGCAATCTTTTCATGATCTCCAGTTCCATCTCCGAAACGGAATTTATCAGCTCCCATGGTAACATAGCGAGTCTTATCAACATTCTTGATAACCTTGACTAGACGTTTTACAGTTGCTAGTGAATGGGCTTTCCCATCTGCTTCACCGATTTCGTTACCAATAGACCACATAACAACAGCAGGATTGTTTTTATCTCTTTCTACCATTGTTCGAAGATCGTAATCAGACCATTTTTCACCTTTTCTTGCTTCAGGGTGAGTAGCATCTTTTTCAAAGAAACGTCCGTAGTCATAAGGTTTCTTACCACCATACCACGTATCAAAGGCCTCTTCCTGAACGAGCAAACCAAGTTCTGCTGCGATTTGAAAGGTCTGTGGACTTGCAGGGTTATGAGTTGTACGGATGGCGTTAACGCCCATCTCCTTCATTTGTTTGAGACGACGGTATTCTGCCTTATAGTTTTCTTCTGCTCCAAGCGCTCCGTGGTCATGGTGCAAGGAAACACCATGGAATTTAATGCGTTCACCATTTAAAGAGAAGCCTTCATTTGGAGTCCAGTGATAGTAACGGTAACCAAATAAATCCTTCTTAGCATCCACCAACTGACCATCACGGTAAACACGCGTAATCAATTCGTACAAGGCTGGTTTGTCATTTAAAACTGTCCATAGTTTTGGTTGTTCCACTTCTAAAATAGCATCCAGACTTGTTGATTCATGTGCTTTCAAGGTACGACTCGCCGTACGAACCAATCCAGTCACTGCTTGACCACCACGTTCAACGATTTGATACTCTGCTACAAGGTCATGGTCTTTATCGTCTGTATTGACGATTTTGCTGGTCACATGCGTTTCAACCTTGCCGTGTTGCTGTTGTTCTAGTTTTGGCGTTAAGATGGTTGTACCATTTTTTTCAACATGAACCTTATCTGTCACTTGCAAGGTCACATCGCGGTAAATACCGCTACCTGAGTACCAACGGCTACTTGGTTGTTTGTTGACTGCATGGACAGCAATCACATTCTCACGACCATCTTTGTGAAGATACTTTGTGATATCGTATGAGAACTGGTTATAACCATTTGGATAATGTCCCACTAACTGGCCATTGACATAGACTTGAGAATCCATGTAGACACCATCAAAGGTCAAACGAACATTCTTCTTGAGATCTTTTTCATCAAGTTTAAAGGTCTTACGATACCAAGCTTCACCCCCATTGAGCTGTCCACCCTCGTTTTGGGCAGGTGACTGATGGTCAAAATCGTTAAAGATACTCCAGTCATGTGGAAGATCCAATTTTTGCCATGTTGATACATCAGCATCAGGTTTGATAGCATCTTTAGCATTGACATTGAGCTTAAAATGCCAGTTTTGGTTGAATTCTCTTACTCGATTATCAATCAATATATACCGCCCATCCTTGCTTTTTATTTTCATGAGTCATCATCTTCATTCATATTTTATACAATTCCAATAGATACATCAATAGTTTATCGAAAAAAGCATACATCAGACTATGATTACTAAAATTAGTAGAAAATTATGGATACAAAAAACTGTATTGAGGTATTCTATGACAGAATTGCTAAATCATAAACAAAATAAAAGGGCGCTCCTTTACAGAAACAACCTTCTAAATTATTTTTCACTGATATGGCATAATACCCAAATGAACCATGCTAGTCTAGCATATAAACTACAAAACCATCTGGCAAGATGACTTGCTGTCCATCTTCAAACTGGCAATGACTCGCTAAATCAACTGAATTTCTGTCTAAGATAAAATTCTCTGTAGACTGATTAAAGATGGCTTGAACTTCTTTCCCTTGGTAGTTCCACTTCAAGGATAAAACATCTGGTTTCAATTCTTTCAAACTATATGTACCATGCTGGATAATACTTGCCACTTTCTTACGGACTTGAATCAACTCTTTCATAAAATTCAGCATATCATTGTCTTCAGAAACACGGTCCCAAGGCATGACACGACGGCAATCTGGGTCTGGTCTACCTATTAGTGCCAGCTCTGTTCCGTAATAGATACAAGGAGTCCCTTTTTGAAGGTAGAGGAAAGTTAGAGCTACCTTGACGTGTTGGATATTTCCTTTGGCAGTTGTAAGAATACGATCTGTATCATGAGAATCCAGAAGATTAAACATAACCTCTGAGATTTGTTGCTTATAGTACATAGACTGGCTATTGATTTCTGAAATAAACTGCTCAGTCTTTTTACGCTGACGCAAGAAATAATCCTTGATACTTTCAGATAGCGGGTAGTTCATGACCGCATGGAACTCATCTCCTTGCAGCCAAGGCTGAGAAGTATGCCAGATTTCACCTAAAATATACAAATCAGGCTTTTTAGCTAGAACTGCCTTTCTAAATTCTCTCCAGAATTGATGGTCGATTTCATTGGCTACATCCAAGCGCCAAGCATCAATATCAAAATTCTCAATCCAGTAAGTGGCAACACTGAGGAGATAGTCCCTAACCTCCGGATTAGCTGTATTCAACTTAGGCATATAGCTAGAGCAAAGGCAAAGATATAATAAGAGAGTTCTCTTGGATTCTTAAGTTTATCCTCAGTAACTGGAAATTCCTGGATATGGAACCAATCTTTATAAGGTGATTTTTCTCCGTTCTTTAGAACATCCTGCCATTGGGCAGACTGGTAGCCGATATGATTGAAAACAGCATCTAGCATAATCTTGATACTACGTTTGTGGGCTTCCTCGACTAGATTAGCAAAGACCTCCTTATCCCCAAAGTGACGGTCAATTTCAAAATAATCCGTTGTATCGTACTTGTGATTAGTTGTTGCTTCAAAAATCGGACATAGGTAAAGTCCAGTGATTCCCAAATCTTTAAGATAGTCTAAATGGTCGATGATCCCTTGTAAATCTCCACCAAAAAAGTCATTCCTATTAGGTGCAATGGCAACATCCCACTCTCGAGCTCCACTCAGAGTCAAATTAGGATTTCCATTAGCAAAGCGTTCTGGGAAAATATGATACCAAACGGTATTTGAAACCCAGCTAGGAACCTGACAGCCGTCGATTTCGTGAATATAAGGAAGCTTGAAACCATTTCCTTCAGCATCCGAGTTTTCCTGAGTATGCTCTACACAACCCTTATCACCGTAATAAACACCTTGACCTTCTTTATCAAGGAGCTCAAAGAGATACTGAATGCGTGCAAAATCAACAGAGTCCGTAACCTGCCAATAATCAAATAGGACATCTGAGGTTACTTTGGTCATTTCTTTCTTAGCTTCATACTTATCCTCAATGAAATAAAGGGATCTCCATAATGCAAGATAACCTGCTGGACATCATTTTTCTTGGTTCTAATTCGGATATGTAGCTGACCTTCTTTGTAAAGATAAGCATACTCGGATTCTGGTCTATGATAGATGGCTGTTAATTCCATCATTTGTCTCCTAAAATTAATAAAACGAAAACGTTTTCATAAATAATAGAACTAGTATATTATTTTAGCTGTTTATTTGCAAATTTTATACTAGTTTTACGATAGAGATATAAGATGGACAAGGGTAAAATTGAGTAGACTCTTTTTGAGCTTTAAAAAGAGAGTTTCCATGAACTGGAAAACTCTCTCATCATTACGGAGCAGATGATTAAAATAAATGCTATCTGATATCTTTAATCGTCTAAAACGAAAATTTCTTCAACATGTAGTCGTAGTAACCTTGCAATCTTCATTGCTAGTTCAAGTGTAGGATTGTACTTGTCATTCTCAATTGCAATAATGGTTTGTCGACTAACGCCTAATATTTTTGCCATATCTTCCTGACGTAGTCCTTCAGACTTTCTTAACTGTTTGATATTATTTTTCATACAGCATTAGTCTTTCTGAAAACAATAAATGCCAATCGCTAAAACTACGATAATGATAACAACCATCAAAATTACTCCTTGAACAAGTTTATTTGGTTCTTTAAAATCTTCATCACCGTCAATCATTTTCTGTTTTATGGCAGTTTGTGCATATCCTTGAACAGAAATAGATAAACATAAAATCAGACATGGTAACATTTCAAGTTCAATGCCTTTTGTAATAGATTGATAGATATTAAATACTGTCCATCCACATAAGCCAAATAGAGCCGTTTTATATCCCCACTCCTCAGAACGTAGCTGAATCGCTCTGTCCATTTCATCCATTTTTCTCATGGTCCTGTTCCTCCAATCTGTCAAAATAATGTTAAGAGCCCTTTACATTTTTTATTATACTCTAAATCGCTAAAATGTCAAGATGTTTTAACATTTTTTGGTTTTTTATTTTCTTTATCTATTCTAAGAATATTACTAACTCAGCCTCACAGCCTAGTCAATCCGACAAAGGGCAAGTTCTTTTAATCCTCTGTCGTACAGGAAGGTTAAACAAAAGTTGTCTGTTATATTTTGAAGCTTGTGTTTACTCATTCCTCTAGGCAAGGCTATATCGCACAATTCTCTCGTTGCCAGAGAAAATAGCTTTTGCTTGCCCTTCCAATCATCATTCTTAAGTAGGGGGCTCAGGATAATATAAGGCGAATCCGTAAAAATTCCATTGACACCAGCTTTTTTACCTAAAGCCTTTAAATGTTCAGATTCTAATAACTTTTCGATAATACGACCATCATTAGAGATTTTAACAAGAGCATAATAGTCCATGCCCCATTTATTGACAGAGGTTTGACTTTCTCCAGAGCTAAAGGCATAGAGCTCTTGCTTCCAAGATTTCATACTATCGATTTTAGGACAAAAACTTGAGTTCGTGTCGTGGTGATTTAACTCTTTTTTATCAATATGCGAATAAGTGGTCCACTTCGCCTGCTTTTTCTCTCGATCAAATTCTAAAAGGGCAAAGTTTCTTGCCTGATTTGTATAAACTTGATTTTCAAAACACACGGGTATCTGGTCGCTATCTGATACGATTTGAAAATATCTCTCTTGTGCCTTTTTAGGAAGTATACTTTGCGGATCCTTTATGGCAATGATTTCTGGATTAGAAAAATCACCAGTATAATAGACCATTTCCTTGCCAGCCTTGATGATGCCAATATTTTGTCCATCTGTAAAGACTAGAGGCTCTTCCTTGCAAGCATGGTCACAATCCCAAGCATCTATCTCCTTCACTCCCAAAGGAGATACTTCTAGTAGACAGTAGCGATTGAAAGCTTCCTTCTCACTGGTTAAGACCACGGCTCGACCATCATGTAGCATGGCTGAGCTTAGAACAATACTGTAATCCTTGTCAAGCTCCCATTTATTCAATAGACTTAACTTTAACTTCCCCATTTTCTCTCTCCTAATCCATCACCACTCGTTGATGGTAAATAGAATGGCTGATCTAATATTTCTTAGCAATTGATCTGAAAGTTCATCGTATACTTGACCCAGTCCCTTATCTTGTGCCAGCCATCCAGGTTCATCATTCCAGGAGCCCATTCCTCCAAAAACATCCGCTGAGCTTGCAGCTCTAAATATGCTTAGATGTTGCAGTGGAATTTGAGGTTCTGCCAGTCCTTTACCAGATTCTGGGTCTAGCAAAAAGTTTCTAGCAGATTGAAAGACTTTGGCAAAGTTGTCACATTCAATTTTAATTGCTAGATTTTCTATACGAGTCAATATGTCCTTAAATTCTTCGATATTATTTTCATAGTGGGGAATGTCTTGAGAAGACCTTTCCCATTCATACTCGGTGTAGGTAACATCCCAGCCCCTACCTGCGGAAGCAGATTTCCAATTTGGTAGGAAATAACCTGCCTTCCCATCTTTATAAAAACAGAGAATTGAACTCTGTGTTGTATTGGAGAAGCCTAAAATACCTCTGTCTTCAACTGAAATAGGACAAAATAATTGTAAGTCCTTCAAACCTTTTTCCTTAAGATTTTCAAACCAATCAGATACAGAAAGTTCTGTAGCTTCCCCATTTTTTGACGGCAAAATTTGAAAGCAAATCTTATTGATATATTGGTCAGGATGATACAAGATTGCCTGATCAGTTTTTAAAGCCTTCCTAGCTGCTGCCACGATACAGGCTATTTGGTACATTTGTCCATTCATATGATCTCATCCATTATCCCTTCAATCAGATTTGTAAGGCTTTCAGCCGCATAGATCACCTGGTCAGGATCATGGATGTAGCAAATAACCTGACCTTCCTGACCCTCCTGGTCTGGATCAAAATCCAGCATAAGATAACAAGAGTCATAATACTGAGCAAAAGGAAGCCATTTTTTATTAAAAAGATAAGGCTTAATTCTATTATCATGCATGTTTTCTAGGTCTTGACTAGAAAAATAGTCGGGAAATTCGGTTAACAGAGCATCTCTATTTTGAAAGTACTTTTTACAAGTCTCAATTTCCTGTAGACTCATGAGAGAAAAAGTTAAATCTCTCTGGTCAATTACACAAGGTAAAATAGAGAAGTATTTACTCCCATTTTTATAGCTATAAAGCTCTTTGAAGTCACTAGGTAGACGAATGTCAAATATTTCCTCAAAGCCTTGAAGCTCTTCCTCAGAAGCACCAGAAATGCCCTGATAATCTTCCAGATATCCTTCCTCTACAGGATCATCCAAATCCCAGTCTTCAAAACACTCACAAATATAAGTTTCTATTTTTTTAACTTGGTCAATTAGTTGCATCATTTCACCATGATTTCTTTATTTTATCTGTCTTCCAATGCTTTTTAACGCTTATAACTTGTTTTTTTCTAGGAGAAGGGGTCCAGGATTTTGCTTAATCCAAGCAATAGCCAATTGGCAGAGGCGGTCCAGACTTGCTTCATCATCATTCTCTTTGCTGTGGATTTGCGCAATGACTTGCTTGATTTCTTCTAATTCTTGATCTGAAAGAGAGCTTCCTAAAGACAGGTATTGAGGGAGAGCTTGAAGCATTTTTCTATAGTCCCTGTCCCAGTTGGCCCCACCATTGCGATCCAGTTCATCACGAACTCTGCCTGGTATACGGATAACTTCCCCCTGAACAGTTTTGGCTGGCCCACTCGAAGGGATTAAGAAGGACCAAAGTTCCTCATATTGTTCCTCCCAGGAACCTTCTACTAGCTTAATCGGTGAAACTCCATCATGAGTTATGCGTTTTTCTACAGGCTTGACATCGAAGAGCTCATAGAGCTTCGTTAAGCCTTTATCTGCAGCCTCTATGTAGTCAGGATGGATACTTTCCCGATGAAATTCAAAATCCTTGCCAATATTTTCAACCTTTTCTTTCATAGCAGATGTTTTCTTAGCACCAGCCTCTAATAACATAGAGGCAATTTCAGCAGTTTGGGCAATATAGATTCCCCGGCAGACCA
The DNA here is from genome assembly GCF_058556195.1 of Streptococcus sp. A69. Lineage (NCBI taxonomy): Bacteria > Bacillati > Bacillota > Bacilli > Lactobacillales > Streptococcaceae > Streptococcus > Streptococcus sp. A69. The sequence continues at coordinate 546,523 of NZ_JBZUJU010000001.1, forward strand.
TCAAGACTGAAGCAAGTGGAGTTCTTCCCATATCATTCTCTACATTGACATTAGCACCCTTCTCAAGCAAGCATTTGACTGTCTTAGGATGGAAAAACTCAGCTGCCACATGTAAAGGTGTCTCGCCATAGGTATTGGGTTTCCCAATGTCTGCCCCCAATTCAAGCAATAGTTTTACAGTCTCTCTTCCCATGGTTGCCTGACGATACAAAGGAGTCGCTCCATAATAATCAGGGATATTGATATCTAGGCCCTTTTCTACAAGCCAGATAACCAATTCATCCGGGACTCCTCCCATATGCAGAGGTGTACATAAGCTAAATCTTCCATCATGAGCGGTTAATTCACAACGGTCATAGACTGCTTTAAGGGCTTCAATATTTCCTTCATCCATTAAATCCTTAAACTCTTTTGGTAATGTAACTCTTTTCTTTGCCATTTTTAGTTTCTTTCTTCTGATTCAGCATCTAGGGCTAGCCCAATGAAGATTGTCAATATTTTTCAAAGTCCTGACTTTTCCATCATAATCATTTTTCAACTCAAGACCGTTTTGCTCAATAGATATATGATTGTACCAGTGGTCTAGGCTGGCGTATTCCCCCATATGAATATTGATGAGGATACTCGTTATGGGATTCCAAGTCCCTTTCTTAACTGTTTCTGCTAAGAGGTAGTAAGCATCTAAAAATATGAGATTTCTCCCATAGATCCAAAAGGGCAGATCAAGCCCCAACAAAGGCAACTTGGCAGAAAAAATCTCATCACCGTGTGGTGGAACGGTTTCATAATGAAATTCTATCTCACTGCCATAATAGGCAATCAGGGCTCCCTGACATCCGATATTTTGAGGAATCCCTTCCTCAGCTACAATAAATTCCATGACCTGCTCCTTCTATTTTGACTTCATAAGCTTCTACTATAGATATACTTTTAGTTATGTTAGACTCGGAGTTTATTCTCTCTTTAATCTGCTTTCTTATCTCAATTATACTCCAAAACTATCAAATAGAGATAAACTACCAGTATTTTCAGGGATTATTTTTGATCAACAACTTCTCCTTATTAAAGCAAAAAGCCATTCCTCAAGGGAACAGCTTCATCACTTATAATTAAAGATTCCCCCTGCCAACTTATCGGCTAATTTGGGGAAGAGTGTATAAAACTTATGGGCTAGGTTCAACAAAACTGGGAGATTGAGTTCCCGTTTGTTTTTTCCTATACACTTAACAATCTTTTTAGCGACTGCATCTGGTTCTAAAAGAAAGCGGTCAACCGAATTGAGGTAGGTCCCATCTGGGTCTGCCTGGTCAAAAAAGGCAGTACAAATCGGTCCTGGATTAACCGTCGTTACATAGACACCGTAAGGCATGAGTTCGAGGCGCAGAGCATTTGAAAATCCAATAGCTGCAAACTTGGTTGCTGAGTAAAGACTAGACTTGCTAGTCGCTATCAAACCTGCCATACTGACGATATTGATGATATGGCCTTTTCGACTTTCTTTCATACGAGAAGCAATCAAACGTGATAGGTTCATCAGGGCAAAGGTATTGACCTTAAACATCTGGTGAATGTCTTGATCAGAAATCTGGTCAAATTCCTCAAAAATTCCATAGCCAGCGTTGTTAATCAAGACATCAATCTTGCCATAACGGAGATAGAGGTCAGCTACCAGAGCTTCTAGGGCTGAGTCATCAGTAATATCGATTTCAATCAATTCCACATTAGAATGATTTCCGTAGAGTTGGGCTAGTTTTTCCTTGTTTCTACCTAGTAAGATGAGTTGGTCATTTGGCAAGAGTTTGACCATTTCTTGGGCTAAGCCACCGCTAGCTCCGGTAATGAGAATAGTACGCATACTTATCCTTTCTCAATCTTCTAAATTTCCACTTCTTCCAAGTCTTTGACCACATGGACATTTTCAAAAACAGTGGCCGCATCTTTCTTGAGCCGGCTGATATCTTTTGAGAGGAAGCGGGCGCTGATATGATTGAGCAAGAGGCGCTTAGCACCTGCTTCTACTGCGACCTCCGCTGCCTGCATATTGGTTGAGTGACCATGATTGCGGGCAATCTTCTCATCACCCTTGCCATAAGTCGACTCATGGACAAGGACATCGGCATTGACAGCTAGACGCACACTGGCATTGGTTTTTCGGGTGTCACCAAGAATAGTGATAATCTTACCTGGACGGGGAGCTGAGATATAGTCAACTGCCCTGATTTCAGTTCCATCTTCGAGAACAACATCCTGACCGTTTTTGATTTTTCCAAAAAGCGGGCCAAATGGGACACCAGCTGCCTTAAGTTTTTCAGCATCCAAAGTTCCTTCTAAGTCCTTTTGCATGACACGATAGCCAACACAGAAAATAGTGTGGTCCAGCTCCTCTGCATACACCGTGAATTTATCGGTCTCAAGGATTTTCCCTAGAGAATCTTGGTCAAACTCATGAAAATGAATGCGGTAAGGCAGACGAGAACCCGACACACGTAGACTGGTTAAGACAAAGGACTTGATCCCTTGAGGTCCGTAGATGTCCAAATCTGTCTGCTCCTCATTGGCCTGAAAGGCACGGCTAGAGAGAAATCCTGGCAAGCCAAAGATGTGGTCTCCATGCAGGTGGGTGATAAAGATTTTGCTGACCTTACGTGGTCGGATTGTGGTTTCCAGAATGCGATTTTGAGTTCCTTCTCCACAGTCAAAAAGCCAAACTTCGTTAATCTCATCCAAGAGTTTCAGGGCGAGACTTGAGACGTTGCGGGCTTTAGAGGGCTGACCAGCTCCCGTTCCTAAAAATTGAATATCCATTTGATACTTTCTAATTAATCAATATATAACATGGCTGTGCGGTTTTCCGATCGGAAATAGCGCTTGCCAGAAAAAGCAACAGCTTCTTGTAATAAATCCTCTTGGCTATAACCTTTGAGACGTTTGCAACCATCAGCCAAGCTTTCCAAATCTGTCAAAGCTGTGAGACTCTCCACACTAACAACTTCTTCGTCTCCGGCATCCTTCATGTAAATCTTTCCAGACTCTTCAAAGACGAGTTGATGGGGGAAAATTTGCGCAATCTCAAAAAGCAAGTCATCCGATATTACCTCTTCATTTTCAGAGAAAATTCGCCCCAAGCCCTCACTCTCATAGCAAAAACCAAAGGATTTGCCAGATAAATTAAGACGAATGAAAGGCTTATTTTCAAAGGTGAAACTTGGCTCAGCATTGTAGAGGTTCAATTCCTTGCTTAGTTCTGCAAAATAATCCGTCGCAGCTTGAGGACTCTTTTTCTGGTAGAGTTCAGCAAAGTAGGCATTAACGACACTAGGTGGAGGGGTGATGAGGGCTAGCTGCTCCTGCTCAGATTTACCAGCTAGAAGTTGATCCAGATAGACCTTATCCAGACTTGTATAGCCCCCATAATTTAGAGCCAAAGTTTTAATATCAGTCATAAAATTCCTCTAACTTCCATTTATTTTTTTCGGAAATATAGCCTGTAATGATTTCTCCGTCCTCTTGATAGTCGCGTTCTTCCAGAATCGCTACACTTTCTAAATCATGAATCTTGTAGGACTTGGAAAAAAGCACGCGCAGGGTAAAGGGTTGAAAAATATCCTTGATTTTTTCTAAAAATAAAGCTTGCAGCTGCTCACGACTATCCTCAGACTTGGCAGAAATGAGGGCATAAGGTGTCTGGGTAGGCGTGAAATCCGCCACCAAATCCGCTTTATTATAAAGGGTCAAGCGAGGAATGTCCTCCATGTCCAAATCTTTCATGATAGACAGAACCGTTTTTTCATGCTCCTCATGATAAGGATTGCTAGCATCAATAACATGAACCAGAAGGTCCACATGCTTGCTTTCTTCCAAGGTTGACTTGAAACTGGACACCAACTCTGTCGGCAAATCTTGAATAAAGCCAACGGTATCAGTCAAAGTTACCTGCAGATTCCCACCAAGATGGATACTCTTAGTCGTCGCATCCAGAGTTGCAAATAGCTCATCTGCTTCGTACTGGGTCTTACTGGTTAAGCTGTTCATGATAGTTGACTTCCCAGCATTGGTGTAACCAATCAAACCAATCTTAAAGGTACTCGACTCCAGACGTTTTTCTCTGACCGTAGCCCGATTTTTCTCAACGATCTTGAGTTGACGCTCGATATCCGTGATTTGGTTGCGAACACTACGACGATTCAGCTCCAGTTGGCTTTCACCAGGTCCACGGGAGCCAATTCCCCCAGCCTGACGACTAAGCATAATCCCCTGACCAACCAAGCGAGGTAAGAGATATTTGAGCTGAGCTAGGTGGACTTGGAGTTTGCCTTCATGGCTACGAGCCCGCATGGCAAAGATATCCAAAATCAACTGCATACGGTCAATGACCTTGACACCGAGAACTTCTTCTAGATTGACATTTTGCCGTGGCGTCAGACGGTTATTGACGATGACAGTAGTAATTTCTTCTGCATCCACCATCCGCGCAATCTCTTCCAACTTACCAGAACCAACGAAGGTCTTGGAGTCATACTTTTCCCGTTTTTGCCTGTAGCTATCTACAACGACTGCCCCAGCTGTCTTGGCTAGACTGGCCAATTCTTCCATAGAGAGGTCAAAATTGTCCATGCCCTGCAATTCCACACCGATGAGCAGGACTCGTTCCTCTTTTTTCTCCGTTTCAATCATTTAAAAACTCCTCAATCTGGCTTAAAATACGGTCTTGCACACCAGGCTCTCCTATCTGATAAAAGGTGACCTGCATGCGATTACGGAACCAGGTCAACTGACGCTTAGCAAAACGGCGGGTCGCCTGTTTGAGACTCTCGCTTGCTTCCTCAAGAGTTTGCTCCCCACGGAAATAAGGAAAGAGTTCCTTGTAGCCAATGCCTTTGGCTGCCTGCACATCTGGATAGTGGTCAAAAAGCCACTTAGCCTCATCCAAAAGCCCAGCCTCAAACATCAGATCTACTCGGCGGTTGATACGCTCATAGAGTTGACTGCGTTCATCGTCCAAGCAGATAATCAACGGTTGATACAAGGTCTCTTGATTTTCCAAATCCTGAGCAAAATGGGCGATTTCCAAGGCTCGCATAGCTCGACGACGGTTAAACTGGGAAATTTCAAGACCTGCTTGCTCCACAAGATGAGCTAATTCCTCATCTGAATAAGACTCTAAACTAGCGCGATAGGCTAAAATCTCCTCATGAGGTGTCTCCCCACCTAGATGGTATCCTTCCAAGAGACTCTGAATATAAAGCCCGGTACCTCCCGCTATAATAGCAAGCTTGCCACGACTTTGAATGTCCTTAATAGCCTTCTTAGCTTCCGAAACAAAATCAAAAGCCGAGTAAGACTCGGTCACCTCTCTGACATCAATCAAATGATGAGGAACTGTAGCTTGTTCCTCTGGGCTAGCCTTGGCTGTCCCAATATCTAACCTTCTATAAACTTGCTGACTGTCACCGCTGACTACCTCTCCACCAAAGCGCTTGGCCACTTCAATAGCAAGGGCTGTTTTCCCAACAGCAGTCGGTCCAACAATCACAATTATTTTTGTTTTCATCTTTTTTCCTTGAAAAATTCCCATTTTTTCGTTACTATTATTATATCACAAAAAGGTCAGTCAGAAAAATGCTACCTCTTGAGGAGCCTGACTGTTCGGGAAGATAAAGGAGGAAGACTCATGGCTAAAGGATTCGCTAAAGGTCTTGTAACAGGTGTCGCAGGAACTGTCGCTGCCGTTGCAGGTGCAGTATACGCAATTAAAAAGAAAGTGATTGAGCCAGAAGAGCAAAAAGCAGCTTTCATCGAAGAAAACCGCAAAAAAGCAGCTCGCCGCCGCGTATCACATTAAGCAACAAAAGAAGTTGAGATTTCTCAACTTCTTTTTATTTCTTAAATAGCCAAATCAAACTTCAGCTGTGGCTTAACTGGGTCATAGTCAACCAACTCAAAGTCTTCCGCTTTGATATCAAAGAAATTGGTCCCATCAGGAACATTTAAAACCAAGCGTGGTTGGCAGTTTGACGGCTCACGGCGGAGCAATTCCTCTGCTTGTTCAAACTGATTATCATAAATATGAAGGTTGTTGATAAAATAGAAAAACTTCCCAACCTTCCAGCCGAAATGCTTGGCAATCATCATCTGCAAAGCTACGTACTGCATGGCGTTAATGTGGTGGGCCACCAGCATATCATTAGAACGCTGAGTCAAGGTCGCATCCAGATAGATGTCCCCATCAACGCGACGGACATCAAACATGGTCTGAAAGGCGCATGGAAGGAGGCCGTCCGTCTCCTCAAATGCTTGGTAATCCCAGAGAGAGATGATATTGCGACGATTCCAAGGGTTGGCTTCCAACTGCTTGAGTATCTTGTTGATGATATCGTGTTTCTTAACGACCGCACCGTAGCGCTCACCGATGGTTCCCGTATCTCCCACTTCCCAGTCATTCCAGTAGTGAACATTGTACTTGTTATTCAGCACTTCTAGGCTATTAGACTGATCCTGGTAGATCCAGAGCACTTCTTTGATGGCGGATTTGATCGCAATGGGACGCAAGGTTGTGATGGGAAATTCGCCCTTAGATAAATCATACTCGGCAAAGGAACCCGTTACGTACTTGGAGTTGGCTACGGTCCCATCCTTGTACTTGGGACGAGCCTGCTCAGAAAAGACACCGTCTTTGAGGATTCGTTCAATATTTTCTTTAAAAATCGTATCAGCTTTTGTCATTTACTCTCACCTCATTTATTGTCCTAACTAGTATAGCATAAAAAAAGAAAGGAGGAAAATCACTGGCTTTAAAGTAGTGTTTTCTCCTTTTTATTATCTTATTGCAATACAAGTGATGCTGCTCCGATAACTCCAGCGTCATTTCCTAGAGTTGCAAGAGCCAATTTAGTAGATGTGCGTACTTGTGGGAAGGTATTTTCGTCGTAGACTTTTTGAACACCTTGGAGAAGGAATTCTCCTGCAGCTGACACCCCACCACCGATAACGATTGTTGATGGGTTGAGGATTGAGCCGATGTTGGCACAAGCGATTCCCAAGTAACGTGAGAAGTTACGGTAAACGATCAAAGCAAGGTCGTCCCCTTCTTTTGCAAGGTCAAAAACAGTTTTTGCTGTTACTTCTTCACCGTCGTCTATCAAGCGTTTCAAGGTTGCATCGCCTTCGTATTCATCTGCATAACGACGAGTCAAGTTGACAATCCCCGTTGCAGAAGCAACTGTCTCAAGACAGCCTTTTTTACCACAGGTACATGCGATTGGTTGGTCAAAGTCAACAGTGATGTGGCCAAGCTCACCTGCTGCACCAGCAACACCGTGGAGCAATTTTCCTTCTGCCACGATACCGCCACCAACACCGGTACCGAGTGTCATAAAGACAACGTCCGGTTGGTTGTCACCAGCACCCATCCAGCGCTCACCAAGAGCAGCTACATTGGCATCATTGTCGATGAAGAATGGAATACCCAAGGCTTTTTCAATCTTTTCTTTAATTGGTTGAAGGGTTTTCCAGTTTAGGTTGTAGGCACCGATAACAGTCCCTTTTTCACGGTCAACCACACCAGGCGACCCCATTCCAATGCCTCGAAAGTCCGTAGCTGACAATCCGAGCAAGTCCAAACGATGTTGAATAGACTCAATCATATCATCTACAATATGGCTTCCTTCGTCCAAAATATTGGTCTTGATAGACCATTTTTCTTGGATTTCTCCCTCTTGAGTTAAAATTGCAAACTTGATAGATGTTCCACCAAGGTCAATCCCAATAATCTTTTGACTCATCGTCTTCTCCTTTTTAATTGAAAATGCTTACAGATATAGTATAACAAAATCGTCTGTTTTGTGCAAAGGTTTGCATTAACTTCCTAGAAATTATTCTGATTTATGGTTTCCAAAGGCCAGAACCATCTACGTAGTATCTGCCACCATCAACTCGCTCATTCTTTGCCATTTTACCATCTGATTTCAAATAGTAATTCCCTTGCCAAGTATTACGAGCGTATGAACCATCTGATTTCAAGTAGTACCAGGATTGATAAGAAGAGTCATATATCCACTCACCTTGTGCCATTTTACCGTTCGCTTTAAGATAAAAAGCACCTTGCCAAGCATTTTTGGCATAAGATCCATCTGATTTCAAATAATACCAAGCTTGGTATGATGAATCATAAATCCATTCACTTTGAGCCATCTTTCCGTTTGCTTTAAGGTAGTAACTTCCTATCCATGTGTTTCGTGCATATGAACCATCCGATTTGAGATAATACCATCCTTTGTAATATGAGTCATATATCCACTCACTCTGAGCCATTGTTCCATCTGATTTGAGATAGTAATCTCCTTTCCAAGAATTGGTCACTGGATTACCATTGTCAGAATAATAATACCAATATCCATCCTGCTTAACCCATCCACTAGAAGAAACTCTATTCTGTGGACTAGATTGGCGTGGTTTAAAAACACCTCGAGGAGCTTTTGAGCGTTCACAGGCAACTCCATCACCATCTTTGTCTAGTCTTGAAGAATATCCAGGCTCTCCTCTATGGATATCAGAATAGCCATTTTCCCACGCTTCTGTACAATTTGAAAAGTGAATTGTATCATTAGCAAAAGTCGGTTGAGCGAGCATCATCAACGCAGAAAAGCTAGCTAGACCAGCTTTAAAAAGAACTGTTTTTTTCATCATTTCCTCCCATAAAATGATATCGTTTTCCTCTTATTTTATCAAACTTAATCCAACAATTCAACATATCCATTATGTTTTTTAGTTCATGAAGTTTATTTAGAATTCACTTTCAACTCATACAAACCTCTGACTGCGTTACAGCCATAGACAGCTTCTGCTTGGTTCAAGTCTGCCAAAGTCAAGACTTTTTCATCTACCTGTCCTATGTCTAGCAAATGCTGGCGGTAAATCCCTGGCAAAATTCCTAGACTGGTAGGCGGTGTGTAGAGTTTACCATTAATTTTTAAGACCAGATTTCCAATAGAGGTCTCAAGTAGTTCTCCTGACTTATTATGGTAAATCTTCTCTTGCTCTCCTAGGCTTAAATGTGGTCTATGAGTTGTTTTAAAGTAGGTAAATGATTGATTCAAATCTGCTTCTTGCAGACAAAGTTTGGCTTTGCAGAAACTTGGACTGAGGGGTGTTAAGATTTGGCGACTGAGTTCCATCTCTCCAGACTTGCTGATAGTAATTCGCAAGCGATAGTCTTGGTGAGAATCACAAGCTTGACACTCTTCCTCTATCTTTTGTCTCAGTTCTTCTGGGTCAAAAGGAAAGGAAAAATAACGACTCGCCTTTGTCAATCTTTTCAGATGTTGATCTTCAAATAGCAAACGTTTCTGGCCGATTTTCCCTGTAGTAATCAATTTGAAACGAGCTTGTTTACGATAGAGAACAGCCGCCTTTTGATGAACCTCACGGTATTCAGATTCCCAAGTACTATCCCAAGTAATCCCTCCGCCAACTCCATAGATGGCTTTCCCTTGATGCAGTTGGATAGTCCGAATGGCGACATTGAAAATCCGTCGCCCATTTGGAAGTAAGAGACCAATCGTTCCACAGTAAACTCCTCTAGGTTGGGGCTCCAAATCTTTGATAATTTCCATGGTCGCAATTTTCGGAGCTCCCGTTATGGACCCACAAGGAAAGAGAGAGCGAAAAATGGCAACCAAGTCCACATCCAATCGTAACTGACTCTTGATGGTCGACGTCATTTGCCAAACAGTTGAATACTGCTCCACTTGGCACAGACGCTCCACATATTCACTGCCCACTTCAGAAATACGGTTCATGTCATTGCGCAAGAGATCCACAATCATCATATTTTCAGACCGATTTTTAGGATCCCGTTCTAGCCAGCTAGCTTGGGCAAGGTCTTCTTGATCAGTCACTCCCCGCTGGGTTGTTCCCTTCATCGGGCGAGTCGTTAATTCTCGGTCATTTTGCTCAAAAAAGAGCTCTGGACTCATGGAAATCACTGCCATCTCATCATGTTCAACATAGGCATTGTAGTTCGCCTCCTGCTCTACCACCATACGATTGTAGATGGCAAAAGGATTGGCGCTTAAGTCTTGCTTGAGTTGGACAGTGTAATTTACCTGGTAGGTGTCCCCCTGACGCAAATGATGGTGAATCTGGGAAATAGCTTTTTCATAGTCCTCTACAGATGTTTGTTCCCGCCACTTTGAAGGCAAATCTACTTCCTCATAAGTCAGAGGAATAGGCGATGTTTCCACCCTATCGTGAACGGTAAAGTAAAGCAAGTACTCTCCTAGTAGAGGAACCTTGTGAACTGCTAATTTCTCCTCAAATGCAGGTGCAGCCTCGTAACTGACGTAGCCCACTACATAATAGCCTTGTTTCTGGTAGCTTTCCACTTGTGCCAGCAGGTCCGTCACTTCTGCTAAATCTCTCGTTTTTAACTCTTTGATCGGCTGGGTAAAGATGTATCTCTCGCCCAAAGCTTTAAAATCAATCACTGTTTTTCTATGCATATCTTAAGTATAGCACAAAAAGGCAGATACAGACAAAGCTGATCTACCTTTTTTCATTTTACTAGTCCTATCTACTATTTAGTGAATAAATCTCCAGTAAATCCGTCTGATTTCTGCAAGAGTTGTTTGTAAACTTTCCATTTAAGATTCACTGTATTATCAAATTTATTACCTTGAAGGTCTTTTTCAACTGCAGCATCGAATAGCTCTTGAAGTTTTTCATATGTTGAAATCTTTTGACCATCAATTTCAATTTCTACAAAACCTTTCTCAGCTTTAGCTCTGACTTCTTTATACCATTCTTTCTTCCACTCTTCTAATGTATTAAATCTACCTTTAGAAACTTTTTGGATGATAAAGTTATCACCTAGACCTACGTTACCGGCTGCTTTAGATTCTTGTTTATACTTGTTAGATGCATACCCTAAGAATCCATCAAGGTAACCGTAGTAGCCCCACATACGGAATGTATTGTGTTTGAATAAGATTGAGCCAGCCGTACTCTTACTTGTGTTACCACCGTAAATACCAGTCATCATATTCACAACAGTATAAGCAGAATCGAATCCTTCAGTACGGTAATGACCATTACCTGGTAGCCCGTGTTTAGTAGCGAAGTTGTTATCTACAAGTTGATCAATAGCTGTCAGTTTCATACTCTTCTCATCATCATTTAAATCACGAACTAAATCCCATTGGTGTGGTGCACCTTCTAACTTATTATAGCTCGCTTTTTCGCGATATTTCTTATCGATTTTCTTGAACCACTTATCGTTAGTTCCAGTATTTTTCTTGATGACAGATTCTGCTTCTAAGTAATCAAGCATCATCATTGATTCGTTATAGTTCTTCATGTAGTGATCAATCTTCTCACGACTACTTAACATATTAGGATCATAGTTATAAATTTGTGTACCATCATTTTTACGTTCGTACGCCATATTTAATCCAAGTGAACCATATTCACCATTATAGTTTGTAAGAGATGGTGATTGTAGCATACCTTGAGCAAATGATTCAATATCTGTCCCTTCACGGTGACGCCATGTTCCTAAATAGGCCATACGGTCATTGATATGAGTTGTTTCGTGAGTGAATGCAGATGTACCATAATCACTAATCATACTAGAGATGATGTAGTATACAGCTTCTGAATTTTGTGGGTTAGAAAAGATATAAGCATACGCACCCATACCGTTATATCCGTGCCATTTACCTGTAGGTCCATAGAACTCACGAACTGGAGCATAGTCACCATTCTTATTATGACCCATTCGGTCAGCCCATCCATTACCTGGAACATCTTGGTTATCCCAAATTGCTGATGGAACCATATTTTCAGATTTCAACAATTGATTACGTACATTATCAGCAGCAAGTCTTGACCAGAAGTCTAAGTAATTAATTTGCTCTTGTGCACGTAAATCGATTTCTTTCTTAAACGCTTCACGTTCAGATTCTGTATTCTTACCATATTTCTCAAATGCACTAAACGCTAGCGTATTGTACGTTGAAATTAAGAACATGTGAGCCTTCTTCGTATTAAGAAGTGGTAAAATGTATCGACCATGTTCACCGTTATTTAAGTTTTCATATAAGTGATATTTCTTATTAGCAAAATCAGGGTTAGATGATTGTTTCTCAACTACATAGTTGGTATGAGAAATAGCTTTCTTATACCATACATTCATATCAGTATCTTCTGTAAAGAGTTTCATGTTATATGTTAAGAAGTCATTTAAATTACCTTTACCTGTTGCTCCCGCAATCACATCACGATAAGCATCTTGAGTTCGGTCTCCTTTCAAGAAATGTTCACGTGAACCAATTTGAATCAATCTATCGATAACGCTAACGTTCTTACCATAAAAATCAGGCTTGAACATCATAAGGTCTTTAATGCTCATATCATTGTATTTAAATCCATAATAACGATTTAAATAAGTAAGAGCCATCATAATTTTAGCTTTGTTGTCTTCTACTTTTTTAAGAAGAGCTTTCATGGCAGCTTCATCACTATTCAATTGATGGTCTTCGTTTTCAGCTAAAGCTTTGACTAATTTATCCAAATTAGCTTTAGTTTCTTCAAAGCTTTCTTCAAGGAATAGATTTTTAATATAACCATCTTTACGACCATCAGTATTTTCTTCGGCTTTACCACGTTTGTCCATTAACGCACGCACTTCAGGTGAAATCAATTCAACACCTGCTAATTTTGCTTTAATATCGTTGATTAATTGTGTTCTATCTTTAACAACCATATTCGGTGTATAAACGACGTCACCAAGACCTTCGATACTATATTCACGAACTTGTTGGACTTGAGAATCAGCTTTACGTGTGACAACTTTTTCTTCCTTAGTACCATCAGCATAATGAATCATAATATGATCAACATCTGACAAGTCAGTTACAAATTGCCCATCTTTCATACCTGTCACAGATAATACTTCTGTAGTTAATAATTTAGATCCTTCAGGAGTCTTATTACCTTGATTCACAATCCACTCTTTATTGTAGAACGGTTGAAGTTTTTCAACATTTCGGTAAGCAAGTTCACGTTCTGCATTATAATCTTGAGTAGTTTTGTACGTGTCTTCTTTATACGCTACGTGATTTAATTTATCAGTCAAATATGGTATGATTTCATATTTATCGGCTGTGATATTGAACGAAGCAATACGTTTATCCGCTTCTGCTTGGTCGACACCCTTAATCTGTTTTGAACGGTTATAAGAAACGTTACCTGATGCAACATCGTTCACATACACATTGTTCTTGAAGTAATCAAATCCGAAGTATGGGTCACCTGAGTCAACTGACCCTGAACCATACATCATTTCACCATTTGTCACTTTCATCATGCTGACGTTATTTTCAACCCAACCCCAGTCATAGTTTTCGTGAATTAAACCACCGCTTTGATTATTGGTTTTGAGTGTCAATGTCCCTTTGACCACAGATTTAGTTAAACGACCTTTTTGTTTAACATCATTTGGATTTCCACCATGGTTGACTTTGGCAATCAATCCACCAAATTTAGCATTGTTGGCTTTAATGTCAGCTTCAACATAAGAACTATCTACATTGCTTCTCCAGCTTTCACTTACAAGTCCACCAGACCACCAACCTTTGTTACCCACGCTTTCGATTTTACCGATAAAGGCTACATTACGCATATTGGATTCATCTAGTTTGTTGACCATACCTGTAACGTCGTTATTACCAACCACATTACCCGTAACCTTAATATTCTCAATCGTTGAGTTCTTAAACATATCTCCAAGTGGAGCTGTTTTATCAGCCCACGGCATATTGATATTCACATTACCAAAGTTGATGTCATGAATATGAGCATTTTCAACACGGTTGAACAATGGTCGAGCTAGATTGTGAATGGTATAACGTTTATCACCTTCACTATACAGCTTACCTTTAAAAATGTTCGTCACGTATTGTTTATTCGGAGTCGGAACATTTGCTGCATTAAGATCCGCACCAAGTTTAAACTCACCCGTTGGGTTAGCTTGCATATCTTTTACAAGCTCATTGAAGTTGTAATATACATTACCTTCTTTTAATTTTTGTTTTTCAAAGTAATGAACATACTCTTCACTGAAAGTATCATCTGCTCTACGTTGAACTAAGTTTGGAGCTTTTGCTACCACTTTGTACAATGTTTTTCCATCGACAACCACTTCTTCAACAGAACTTACCGCAAGTCTTGTCACTTTGTTGTCATGAGTTGTCACTCGTAAGTAAAGTGGAGCAACATCTGTCGGTTTTTCAGTAAGTAAGCTCTTATCTGTTTCAACACCAGCATCATCCACACTCATCAAGCTGGTTTCTTTGATGTTTTTGATTTCAACTTTTTTAAGGTCAAGTCTTAGCGGTTCTTCTTTCAGAACCTCTTCCTCATCACCCTCACCACGGTCATAAACCATCTTCGTTTCAAGTTTATAATCCTTGTAGTACTGTAAATCTGTCAGGGTAGTTGTCAAGTCGTCTGGTGAAACATTCAAGGTTTTGACAATCTCATCACCTTTTTTCAGAGTTAAGGTAATAGATTTAATGGCTGCCTTACTTGGATTTTCTAGACTATACTTAACATCTGAAGTACGCTTCAAATCCTTAGGCTCAACTGCTGTGATGGTCAATACTGGTTTTTCAAAGGTCTTGGTACCACGTTTCAAAATTTTATCTTGAGGTGCCTCAAGGATTTCCTCTGTAACTTTTGGAGCGTCCTCTGTTTTAACTCCCTTAATGGTATTAAAGGTCTTGGTGATTTTTTTCTGGCCTTCTTTTCCTTCTTGAGCTACAATTTCTAAGCCTTTTTTCAGTTGGTCATCTTCTTTAACAACTTCCTTAAATGGAATCTTTTCAAGAATTTCTTCTACAAGAGTTCCTTCAATTGGTTTTGTCCCACGACTTACCTCTTGGTTTACAGGCTCCTTGGTAACTTCTGTGCTAGTTGAAAGAACTTGGTCAGTTTTAACACCTTCTACTGTTTTATAAGTTGTTTTAGTAACTTGACTACCTTTTTCACCATTTCTTACGACAGTTTCTTCGTCCGTATACTTGGTTGGATCCTCAGTCGTTTCAGTTTTGTAGTCTAGGTCTGTAGTCGATGTTTCAACAAGGGTTCCCTCAGTTACTTTGTACTCAGGTAACTGTTCTTGTACAAGAACTTGACCTACTTTACCTTCCTCTTGTGTACCTTTTACTTCTACTGGAGCATCTGGTAATGCAGGTTGAGTTAAAGCTTGACCTTCTTTGCCAGATTCTTGAGTTCCTTTGGCATCTATCGTAGCTTCTGGTAAGGATGGTTGCGTTAAGGATTGACCTTCTTTACCTGCCTCTTGAGTTCCTTTAGACTCTACTGTAACCTCTGGTAATTCGGGTTGCGTTAAAGATTGACCTTCTTTGCCTTCTTCTTGCGTACCTTTAGCTACTTGGTGAGTTGGTTCAGCTTGTGGTACTGGAGTTGGAGCAGGTTGCACCTCTTTCTTAGTTCCGACTGCAATGACTTGCGACACAGGATTTTGGAATACTTGGTCTTCGATGACTTCTCTAACTTCTTGACCATTGACCATCGAAACTTTGGTTACAAGACGACGCTGACCATTTACTCCGGCTGTGACGATACGAGTCTGTCCTTCTGCTAGATTCGCATCTGGGCTTGTGACCGTTTCAAAAGGAATCTCTACCAAGCTCTCTTCCTGTCTAGCCTGAGGCTTCTCAGAAACTGGTTTTTCTTCAACCGCAGGCGCAACTGGATTCTCTACTACAGATTTTTCGACGGCAATTTCCGAAGCAACAGCAGGTCTTTCCTGAGCTACTTCTGTTTTCTCGATTTCTTTTGAACTTTGCTTTTCTACTGGCAACTGAGACTTTTCAGCTGAAGCTGGTCTTGATGGGTGGAGTTCTGCTTCCTTGAAGTAACCAATGTATTCATAGCCATCAATATGGATAATCCCTTCAGCCAAACCTTCATGTGTAGAGGTCGAAATAGTTTGGTTATAAGAAAGCAATTCTTTATTTTCAAATGCAAATGTCCCATAAGGTACAAAAGTGCTGGCTCCCAAAGAACCAATCAAGAGAACACCTAGGACCTCTTTGCGACCTTTTTTGGATACCAAAAAGACTGCTAGTGAGGCTGTTGCCAAGCCAAGACCAGCCAAGGCTAGTTCTTTACTTCCTGTGTAAGGAAGTTGTTGACTGTTAGTTGCTTTCTTGCGATAAACTACATAGAGAATATCTTCATCTTGAAATTCTGTAGGAACTTCATGGTGAATCAAGGCTTTTTCAGACTCAGTCAATTCCTGCTCCGCCAGATAACGGTAATGAACGCTATGAGCTCCGCCAACTTCATTGGCTTGCACCTTATCTACTGAAAAGGTACTAGCACCAAAAAGGAAGGCCCCGATGGCTACAGGACCTACCCCAACAGTTAGCTTACGAATCGAATATTTGGTGATTTTTTCTAATTGTTGTTTTGTTTTTCTCATTCTCACGACTTTCTGATAGAATCTTGTGGATACTGCGCACGCGCACCTCCGATTAATTTTGGACGACTTGCAAGAGCCGTTACATGGGCATGCCCAATTTCTCTCAAAAGAGGGCGAATCGGAACCTGAACATGCTTGACATGCATGCCAATTGCAGTGTCTCCAATATCCAATCCAGCATGAGCCTTGATGAATTCGACCTCAACTGGATCCTGCATAAACTTGAAGGCTGCCAACTGACCCGAACCTCCTGCATGAAGTGTAGGAAGGACACTGACGATTTCCAGACCAAACTGCTCTGCCACCTGACGTTCAACAACGAGGGCTCGATTGACATGTTCACAACCTTGAACGGCTAGATGAATTCCTTTATCCTCTAGGATATCTAGGATGGTCTTCACAATGATTTCCCCAATTTCTTGGCTGGATTCCTTGCCAATCTGACCACCTATCACCTCACTAGAAGAAAGGCCCAAAACAAAGATAGCTCCTTGCTTCAAATTAGCCTTGTCTATTACATCTTCTACAATCTGGCTTGTTGCTCTTTGAATGTCTTTTTCCATCATACTTGATACCTCTTTTGTCACTATCTATCATATCTTTTTTTACTGATTTTATCAAGGCCAACTAATCATTCTGATTTTTAAAAGCAAAACTCCCAGAATAGACTGGGAGTTAGCTTGTTGCGATTTTATTGAGGTATATTTCAACTGTCGTTCCTTTTTCGGGTGCAGAATCAATCTTCATCTGGTAATTGTCTCCAAAATGAAGTTTGAGTCGTTGGTCGACATTTTGAAGGCCAACTCCCCCACGTTTGAGCTGACTTTGACTACTATCGCCAGGATTTTGAAAGCCAACACCATCATCCTCAATGCGGATGACAAGCCCTGTATCCTTTTTCTGAACAGAAAGTTTAATATGGCCCTGACCTTCCTTCTCCTTAATGCCATGGTAAAGAGCATTTTCTACAAGGGGTTGTAGCACCAGCTTGGGCAAGACTAGGTTATCAAAAGCAGGATCTTCATCAATCTCATACTCCAGCTTATCTCCATAACGCTGTTTCTGGATAAAGAGATACTGGCGGACATGATTGATTTCATCAGAAAGAGAAATCAAATCCTTTCCTTGATTGAGCGCCAAGCGGAAATAAGTTGCCAAGGACTTGGTCACCTGAACCACTCGCTGACTATCCTGAAACTCAGCCATCCAGATGATAGTGTCCAAAGTATTATAGAGGAAATGGGGGTTAATCTGGCTTGACAAGGCTTGAAGTTCATACTGTCGGGTCGCTTCTTCCTGCCTGCGCACATCTGCCATCAGCTGATCAATCTGATCCAGCATGGCATTAAACTGACGAGTCACTTCTCTCAGTTCATAGGCACCAGCTTCCTTAGCACGCAGATTTTGAGCACCTGAAGCAATTTCCAGCATGGTTTCTCTTAGGTCCTTCAAAGGGGCAATCCAGCGTTTGAGACTGAACCACACCAAGCAGAGACAGGCAAGAAGAGATAAGGCACTAGCACCAAGCAAGGTCCACATGAGTTGACTCCGAACCTGGTCTAACTTCTCCAACGAAGACACGCCTATCACCGTCCAATCTGTTCCTGCAATCTTTTCCTGACTAACGTAGGATTGATGGTCCAGCGTATAGCCCTGCCCCGTCTCGATGTAGGGTTTCATAGCCTCCATTTCACTCGCTGAGCTATAGACAGTACGTTTAGGATGGTAGACAAATTCATGGTTTTCATTGATGATAAAGGCAAAACCCTGCTGACCCAACTGGAGTTGGTTGAGATAGGCTTCCAGAGTTTCGTATGAAATGTCTAATCGAAGCACGCCAAGATTGGCCCCCTTTGTATCGACAAGTTCCTGAGTGACAGAAATGACCCATTGGCTGTCCGATTTACGAGCCGGGGTCAAAACTGGCTTAGCTCCCTGATGAATGGCCTTTTGGTACCAATCCTCAGCCATCATATCAGAGGAGGTTTTCATCTGCACACTATCATCTGTAGAAATAACCTGACCGGATTTGGTGACCAGTACCACCGTTTTCAAGTCCTGGTCTGCCTTTAAGATGGTCAAAAACAGATCTCGGATTCCCTTTACCTTATCTTGACTGGGATTCTCAGCATAGGCTAGGACATCCTTCTGCTGGGTCAAACTGGTAGAGGTGGTTTCTAATTTTTTGATATAAGACTGAATAAAGTGGCTAGTTTGGCTAATGGTCGTTTGGCTATTACCCTCGATAGTAGCCTCAATAGCTGATGAACTAGATTGATAATAGAAAGTCCCAACCACAGCTAGTAGAATGAGAAAGACCAGAAAGATGGAAATAACCATTCTGACTAAAAGAGAAGAACGCTTCATCGACCTTCTCCCTTCTTAAACTGACGAGGTGTCACACCTGCAATCTGTTTAAAACGTTGGGTAAAATAGTTCATATCCTCAAAACCAACCTTTTCGGCTATCTCATAAATCTTTAAATCTGTGGTCAAAAGCAAGAGCTTGGCTTGTTTGACACGCTCTCTCACCAGGTAATCCTGAAAAGGCAGCCCCAACTCTTTCTTAATCAAGGAACTCAAATAAGTTGGGCTAAAGCCCAAATCACTGGCCAAGCTCTTTAAACTAAATTGACTGTCAGCCAGATGGGACTGGATTTTCTGGGCCAGGTTTCCCTCAAACTTATCAGTTAATAAATCTTGTAACTGCTCTTCCTTTTCTTCCTTGTCTAGTTTTTGCTTGATTTTCCCTAACATTTCCTCAATATCCTGACGCGAAAAGGGCTTGAGCAAGTAGTCATCCACACCGAGTTTGACAGCAGACAAGGCATACTCAAAATCATCGTAGCCAGTCAAAAAAACCAAATGCACCTGAGGATAGGTTTCTCGTACCAGACTGGCCAACTGGATACCATTCAGCTGAGGCATGTTAATATCGGTTAAAATGATATCTGGCACCTGCTTTTGAATCAAGTCCCAAGCCTGTCTTCCATTTTCAGCCTGACCGATGATTTCCATATCGTAGGCTGCTACATTGACCAGCTTGCTCAAGCCTTGTCTTACCAGATACTCATCTTCTACGATTAAGATTGTGTAGGCCATGCTCTGCTCCTTTACCACTTACTAGTATCAGTATAGCAAAATTCTCCTCTAACTGCTTAGGAAAGACTTCTTAATCAACATAATCTAGTAAATAAGCATAGCCTTTTTCTTCCATTTGGTCTTTGGGAATAAATCGGATAGAAAGACTATTGATACAGTAGCGTAAGCCACCCTTTTCCTTTGGACCGTCCGTAAAGACATGGCCAAGGTGAGAATCTCCAACTCGGCTTCTCACTTCCATGCGCGTCATATTGTAGGACTTATCTTCCTTGTAGGTAGCAACATCTGGACTAATTGGTTGGGTGAAACTAGGCCAGCCACAACCAGACTCAAACTTGTCTTTTGATGAAAAGAGGGGTTCACCAGTTGCCACATCCACATAGATACCAGATTCAAATTTATCCCAATAGCGGTTTGAAAAAGCTCGTTCTGTTTGATTTTTCTGGGTAACTGCATACTCCTCAGGTGACAAGGTCTTTTTCAATTCTTCATCGCTTGGTTTAGGATATTTGCTGGCATCAATGACAGGGTAGGCCGCCTGATTGACATTGATATGACAGTAGCCATTTGGATTTTTCTTGAGGTAGTCTTGATGGTAATCCTCAGCCACCACAAAATTCTTCAAGGGTTCCTTTTCAACAGCCAGAGGTTGATCGTATTTCTTAGCTACCTCATCAAAGACTTGGTTGATTACTTCCAAATCCTTTTCATCTGTGTAATAAACGCCAGTACGATACTGGGTCCCCACATCATTTCCTTGTTTATTTTTGCTGGTTGGATTAATGATGCGGAAGTAATGAAGCAGGATTTCCTTGAGGGAAATTTGCTTAGCATCATAAGTAACATGGACAGTCTCTGCATGGCCTGTTTGATTAATCAATTCGTACTTGGTTGTTTCCCCTCTACCATTTGCATAGCCTGAAACGGCATCGATTACTCCAGGCACGCGTGAGAAGTATTCCTCCACTCCCCAGAAACATCCCCCAGCTAGATAAATTTCGTGCAAGTCTGCGTCTTTACTCACTTCTGTTTTTTTCACTGTTTTTCCTCCTTGGCTAACGGATGCTTTCTCAATTTGCGAGCTATCTGTCTGCCCTGTATTTCGCATCAATAGAAAATAAAAACCGGTTATGGCTAGGAGAATGACTCCTGCCAAGACAAAAAGTTTTACTTTATCATTCATAGCCTTTCTCTACCCCATTTCTTTCAATTCTTTTAAAATCATTTCCTTATCCATAAAACCTGGTTGCGTTTTGACCAGCTTGCCTTCCTTGTCTATAAAGGCTTGAGTCGGATAAGAACGGACACCATAACTTTCCAAGAGTTTACCTGATGGATCAATTAAAACTGGAAAATTTTTATAATCCAATCCCTTGTACCAGTTCTTAAAGTCTGCTTCAGATTGCTCCCCCTTGTGTCCAGGAGACACCACTGTCAAGACCACATAGTCATCACCAGCTTCTTTAGCGATTTCGTCCGTATCTGGAAGGCTGGCTAGACAGATGGAACACCAAGAAGCCCAGAATTTAAGATAGACTTTCTTGCCCTTGTAATCAGATAAACGATAGGTCTTACCATCTACTCCCATCAGTTCAAAATCAGCGACTTCCTGACCTTTAGTCGCAGTTTTCGAACTAACTTGTTCTGTTTTGGATTGCTCCTTCATAGTAGACTCGTCTGACATGTTTTTAGTCGAACAGGCTGCCAAGCAACAAATTGAGCCTACTCCAAGGAGACATGTTTGCCATTTTTTCATTTCTTTTTCCTCTCTATTCAAATAATGTAGTCAAAATGGAAGCATTTCCCAAAAGCACCAAGATTCCCATCACGATAATGAGAAGACCACCCACTTTTTTGAGGGTTCCGAGATAAGGATGGAGTTTTCGGAAATGTTTCAAAACATAGCTGGAAGCAAGAGCTAGAACCAAAAATGGTAGCGCCAAACCCAGCGTGTAGACTAACATGAGACCAGCTCCCTGCCAAGCTCCTGAACCACCTGAAGCCGCCAAAGCCAAAACAGAGCCCAAAACCGGCCCTACACACGGTGTCCAAGCAAAACTAAAGGTCAACCCCAGTAAAAATGCCTGACTATAGCCGTTAGCATTTTGACCCTGTCTCTTTAATTGTAGCCTTCTTTCCTTGTAGAGTCCCTGCAAATGTAAAACATCCATCTGGTGCAAGCCCAAGAGAATGATAATCGCACCCGTCACATACTGAAACCAAGAAGCATACAGCAAATTGCCTAAAAAACCAGCTCCATAACCCAGTAAGATAAAAACAAAGGAAATCCCCGCTATAAAGGCCAGAGTTCGCAATAAACTTACAACTGAGATTGAAAATTTTCCGCTAGAAGCCTGAGCATCATTCTTATCATCCAATAAGACTCCTGCATAGACTGGCAACAAGGGTAAAATACAAGGAGAAAAGAAGGAAAGAATTCCAGCAAGAAAAACACTGATAAAAAAGATTACATTGTCCATTGCCTTCCTCCATTCTTTGATTTGATAGGTATATTATATCCCCAAAACTCCAGAAAAAACAGGGAACATGATAGGGAAAAATAGGAATTTAATCAGTTTATTTAGAAATCTGGCACAAAAAAAGCCAGACAAGGTCTGACTTTGGTAGAAACAGAAAAGAGAATCACCTGTCTTCCCTGCTTATCTGGTAATAAATAAGGTCCGCAACGTAGTCTTTTCTCTCCACACCATTGGTAATGGTTTTTAGATAAGACATTCCCGCTTTTTCCATCACACGGCCTGAAGCTGGGTTGAGACTGGCGTAACGAGCTCTGACTTTTTGAAATCCTGCTTGAGTAAAACAAAAATCCAACACAGCTTTCAAGGCCTCTGTCATCATACCTCGGTCCCAAAAGTTTTTTCCTAAAACATACCCAATTTCACAACTTAAATCTTCCTCGTGCATTTCAATGATGCTGATATCTCCTATCACATGCTCTGGGTTCTCTTTGAGACAAATGGCCCATTTGTAATAGTTGGGATTGGTATAGGATGCAACCCAATTTCGAATCGAGTTCCGAGTCACCTCAACATCAGGATGAGGAGCCCAAGAGACATAGATTAGATTCTCAGCAGACGAAGCCCAATTTTGAAACATGGCTTCCGCATCACTCTCCACAAATCTTCTCAAGATTAATCGGTCTGTCTGTAACATTTGCGTACCGATTGCTTGCATAATGTTACCTCGCTTTCTAAGCTTAAGGCTCAAGCTAAAAAGATCTCCCGGACCTTCTTCGCTTTCTCATTTCTAGGCTCAGGGTAAAAACCTCCACTGGAGGTTATTCTTGCTTCCCAGTTTCTAAGCAAGAAGCTAAAAAGGTCCCCCGGACCTTCCTCGCTTTCTCATTTCCAGGCTCAGGGTAAAAAGACTATACTCAGTAACAGCTAGAAAACAAGTTTTTCATCTAGTTACTTGACGCAGTCGCTGTCTGGTTTGAAATGCGCTTTATCAAGCTTTTTCAAACCTAGTCATCGTTGCGGGGGTGAGACAACGAAATCGAACTCTTCGAGTTACCGATTTCTGTCTCACTCCCAAAAGTCATCAAATACGGTGATTGGTAGGTGGCGTTTGTGTTGGCCTTTGTGCCACCAGTTTTCGATCCTTGCTTGGGCTTCTGGGCTGATTGTTTTACCTTCGAGGTAGTCATCAATTTCATTGTAAGTGACTCCAAGTGCGACTTCGTCAGCAAGTCCAGGTTTTTCTTCTTCCAAATCTGCTGTTGGGATTTTTTCATAAAGAGCTGGGTCTGCACCAAGTTCCTTCAAGAGTTGTTTCCCTTGACGTTTATTGAGACGATAAAGTGGGAGAATGTCTGCACCACCGTCACCAAACTTGGTAAAAAAGCCTGTGATATTTTCCGCAGCATGGTCTGTTCCAATGACCGCTCCGCTATGGGCACCCGCAAGGGCATATTGAGCGATCATACGACTACGAGCCTTAATATTGCCCTTGTTAAAGTCTGAAACAGGACTTCCTGTCGCTTCGACTGCAGCTGTCATGGCATCAGCTGATTCCTTGATATTTACAACTAGACTGACATCTGGCTGGATGAAAGCGAGAGCTTTTTGTGCATCTGCTTCATCAACTTGCACGCCATATGGCAGGCGGACAGCAATAAATTGGTAGCTGTCATCTCCTGTCTCTGCTCGCATTTCTTCCATAGCTAATTGCGCCAAGCGCCCTGCCAAGGTTGAGTCTTGTCCTCCAGAAATCCCTAGTACAAAGGTTTTAAGGAAGGGGTGCTTTTTCAAGTATCTTTTTAAGAAGTCAATCGAACGACGAATTTCTTCCTGGGCATCAATCACTGGTTTGACGCCCAGTTGCTGGATAATGGTCTCTTGCAAACTCATTCTTCTTCTCCTTCACCAAGGGCTTCTTTGCGCATCTTATCAATCAAGTCCATCTTATCTTGCCAAATATCACGCGCCAAATCTACTGGGTAATGTTGCGGATTGAGCACGCGCTTGTACTCATCCCAAAGTTTGTCAAATTCTTTGCGAGCATAGGACTGAATCTCAGTCAAACTAGGCAAGCTGTAAACTAATGTTCCTTCTTTAAAAATATCCACCAAGAGAGGGACAGCATCAAAATTTCGAACGGTCTTTTTGATGTAGGTATAAGTTGGATGGAACATCTTGATTTCAGTCATGCCGCTCACATCAACACCATCATAGGTGATGTAGTCACCTTCTGACTTACCTTTTTCACGACTAGTAATGCGCCATACCTGCTTCTTACCTGGCGTTGACACTTTTTCAGCATTATTAGATAGTTTGATGGTATTGCGCATACGACCATTCTCATCTTCGATAGCTACAATCTTATAAACTGCCCCAAGAGCTGGCTGATCATAGGCTGTAATCAGCTTGGTACCCACCCCCCAAACGTCAATCTTAGCGTGTTGCATTTTGAGGTTAAGGATGGTATTTTCATCTAGGTCATTGGAAGCGTAAATTTTGGCATCTGGGTATCCAGCCTCATCCAGTTGCTGACGGACTTTCTTGGAAATGTAGGCAATATCCCCAGAGTCGATACGAACACCTTTAAAATTGATCTTATCACCTAACTCACGCGCCACCTGAATAGCAGCCGGCACACCGATTCGCAACGTATCATAAGTATCCACTAGAAAGACACAATCACGATGGGTCGCCGCATAAGCCTTGAAGGCTTCATAGTCGTTTCCATAAACCTGTACCAAGGCATGGGCATGAGTCCCCAATACTGTAATACCAAAGAGTTTCCCTGCACGCACATTGCTGGTTCCATTGGCGCCACCAATCACGGCTGCGCGTGTTCCCCAGATAGCTGCATCCATTTCTTGCGCACGACGTGTCCCGAATTCCATCAAAGGCTCATCTTCAATAACCGAACGAATACGTGCCGCCTTAGTCGCTATCAAGGTTTGAAAGTTAACGATGTTTAAAAGAGCAGTTTCAACCAATTGACATTGGGCTAGAGGGCCTTCAACTTGAACAATTGGCTCATTAGCAAAAACCAAGTCCCCTTCCTGGGCAGAACGAACCGTCAACTCCAACTCGAGATTGCGGAGGTAGTCTAAGAACGCCCCATGATAGCCAAGCGACTCCAAGTAGGCGATATCACTGTCTGAAAAACGCAAGTCTTTAAGATAGTTCACAATTCTTTCCAAACCAGCAAAAACTGCATAACCATTCTGAAAAGGTTGCTGGCGGAAATAAACTTCAAAGACCGCCTTTTTATTGTGAATCCCTTGGTCAAAGTAAACTTGCATCATATTGATCTGGTACAAGTCCGTGTGCAATGTCAAACTATCATCTGGATACATCTGTTTTCCTTCTTCCTTCTTTATAAAGGTATGAACGTATTCTACCACTTTCACACCATCCGATAAATTTAGTACTATTATAACACATTTTACCGAGATTGATAAAAAGCTAACAAGCTATTCTCCATTCTCCAGTTCATCCATATCTTGCTCAAACTTTTTCTGAGCCCATTCTCCATAGCTCTTAAGACCAAGATTGCCGATAAAAACCCAAGGAATGTAAATCAGATAAGTAATCACCCAAGCAGACAAGTATCTAAAGTTCAAAGGATTGTGCTGATAAATTTCTATGTTGAATTGATAATTCTGCAACATCAAGAGAGTCGTAATAGCGAGAGTTACCAGCAAACACCCTATAATTGTAAAATGAAAACGACTATAGTAGGTCACTCCAAGATGTCGTGCATGATTGAAAAAGAATAAAATTCCTAAAAGAAGGGTAACCAGAAGAATATCAGGATTAAAAAGAGCAGGTGCTAATACTGCCACCAAATAACTTAGTAGAATGAGCCCGATAAACACATAAAAAGACTCTGTCCCAGCTTTGTTAATCAGTTGTTCTTCTCTTTCGTCTAGTAAATGATAATAAAAAAATCTATTTTTCATCTTCTTCCTCCCAAAATAATTGATCTAATGTTTTTCCTAAGCATCTGCAAATAGACTGGCAAAGGGAGAGACTAGGATTATATTTCCCTGCTTCTATCAAGCCTATAGTCTGCCTCGTAACACCCACAGCTTCTGCCAAATCACCCTGTGTCATATCAAGCTCCACCCGAGCTAGTTTTAACTTTAAATTCTTAGCCACTAGCGTCCTCCTTCACATTTTTAAAAAGTTGCGCTTCTTTTTAAATATATTATACCATATATCTAACTTAATGCAATATATAAATGTCATTTTGTAAGATTTTATTAACAAAAAACTCTCTATCGTCTTACATGATAAAGAGTATTCGTTCTTTTATGATACTTAGCTAAGTTTCTCTCCAAAAGAAAGAAGTCTAGGTCACAAATCTTTTTGGTAATAGTATCTTTGTCCTGTATAGGGATAGTCTTGCAAGGTAAAGACTTCCTTGTAGCTATGCCTTTTATAAAAATCTGGCGCCTGAAACTGGTAAGTATTGACAAAAGCAAAACGACAGTTTCGATTCTTGGCTTCACTTTCTGCCTGTTGCAATAGTTTCGAACCGATTCCCTGTTCTCGCAATTCCTCTTTCACAAACAAATACTCGATTTCCAACCAATTTCCGAAAGTCTCTGCTACTAAGCCTGCCAAGAGATTACCCTTTTCGTCTTCGATATAAAGATTCAGTGGCTCGCTTTCAGCCTCTTCTCGTTTGGAACGATTATAAGTACGAATCAAATTTCCTATTTCTTGCGCTTTCTGAGACGCCTTATTTTCAAATCTAAAGTGCATCCAGACCTCCTTCGAACTGTTACAGCTTGATTATAATCTTATTTCAATAGACTGTCAAACTAGAAAAAAACTCACCAAGCAGAGTTGATGAGTTCATGAGTTATTTTCTAAATTTCCACTGGCTATAAATTCCGAAACCGATAATCCAGATAGCTGAACCAATTGCTCCCATAAAAGTAGATTCTTGTAAAAAGAGGGTTACAAAGACAAAGATAAAGAAGAGCATGGTTAAAGGATTTAGAAAACGGTAATGGGGCATGAGGTAGCCATCCGCCATGAAGTCTTGTGACTTGCGGTATTTGAGATGAGCCACCATGATCAAGATATAAATCGCGATGTAAACACCTGATGAAGACGCCGTAATCAAAGCAAAGGCATCGGAAACACCTGGCAAAACATTGATAAAGGCAGCCAGAGCAATCAAGATTGCTGAAGCAATAATAGCATTTTGTGGAACATTATGGCGAGAGAGAGTATCTGCCTTGATCGCTTTTAGGAAGCGATTGGGTGAATCATGAGCAATCTGGTAGAGGTGTCGCCCTGTTGAATAGAGGGTTGAATTAAGAGCAGATGCTGCCGACGTCAAAACAACGAAGTTAATCAGAGCTGCCGCCCACTTGATACCTGCCAGCTCAAAAACCGTTACAAATGGTGAATCTGAAGAAGCAAGTTCTCTCCAGGGAATAATAGACATAATGGCTAATAGAGCACCACCATAGAAGAAGACAATTCGGAGAGGAATTTCCTTAACAGCTTTGGGCAAAACTTGACGAGGATTCTTCGTTTCAGAGGTTGTCACTCCGATAAATTCAATCATCAGATAGGCAAAAAATACCATTTGAAAGGCCATGACAAAGTTCATGACTCCATTTGGGAAAAGAGAGAATTGATTGCTGATATTTGCCAGACTTGCAGCACCATATGGTGTTTCAAATCCTGTCAAGACCATAAAGACCCCTGTTGCAATCATAGCTAAAATAGCCACAATCTTAACCATAGCAAACCAAAACTCGACTTCTCCAAAGAGCTTAACCGCAATCAGATTGACCAAGGCCAAAATCGTTAAAAAAACAATCTGAATCAACCAACTAGGCCAAGAAGGAAACCAAAACTGAACATAATGCGAAATCGCAGTGATTTCTGCCATACCGATAAAGACAACAGACAACCAATAAGACCAAACAGAGAAATACCCCCAGCCTTTCCCCAAATGACGGGTGATAAAGTTGATAAAAGTATGTTGTTCTGGATCCTGATATAGCATCTCCCCAACAGCCCTCATCATCAAAAACATAAAGGCTCCTGTAATCATGTAAATCAGGATGATAGAAGGTCCAGTAAGGCTGATAGAACGACCAGCACCTAGGAAAAGTCCTGTTCCGATTGTCCCCGCAATGGCCATCACCTGAACATGGCGATTGGTTAAACCACGCTCCATTTTATTTTTTTTCTTATTTGAACTCATATAGTCTCCTATTTATTCAAAAAATCAAAAAGGAGTTGAGCAAGTCAAGACCTCCACTACTCCGTTTTCATTCTATTTAGGCTGTTTTTTCAACCTTTAAAATTTTGACATCGTAACTACCAACAGGTGTCTCAATCGTAACAATATCGCCTGTTTTTTTGCCGATCAAAGCTTGTCCAATCGGACTTTCATTTGATACCTTCCCAGCGAAAGCATCCGCACCTGCAGAACCGACAATGATGTAGACCTCTTCTTCGTCTTCACCGACTTCTTGGATTGTTACTGTCTTACCGATTGCTACCTCATCTTGGGCAACCGCATCGCTATTAACAATTTCAGCATAGCGAATTTTTGTTTCTAGACTTGAAATTTGTCCTTCAACAAAAGCTTGTTCATCTTTCGCTGCTTCATACTCACTATTTTCTGAAAGGTCTCCATAGGAACGAGCAATCTTGATACGCTCTACGACTTCGGGACGACGAACGAGTTTCAATTCTTCTAATTCTTTTTCTAACTTTTTCTTTTCTTCAAGGGTCATTGGGTAAGTTTTTTCTGCCATTTTTTCAACTTTCTTTTCTATTACTTTTTTTAAAACAAAATTATGTGGAAAACCACATAATTTTAGTTTGAACTACTTGATTGTGTTAATTTACTATTGATATGTTCTGCAACGTTTTGGTCATGCTCTTCTTTTGTCGTTGCAAAGTATACTTTACCGTCTTCAACATTAGCTACAAAGTACAAGTACTCACTCTTTGTCTGATTTACACTTGCTTCAATCGCATCGAGGCTTGGACTATCAACTGGTCCGGGCATGAGGCCAAGGTGTGTGTAAACATTGTATGGTGAATCAATCGTTGTATCAATTCCAGCGTCATCTGCTAAACTAATCTTTTGACCAAGTTTTCCTTGAGCATATAGGATAGCGATATTACTTTGAAGTGGCATACCAACATTCAAGCGGTTATAGAAGACTCCCGCAATCAATTTACGATCTTCGGTCTTAGCCCCTTCTTTTTCGACAAGAGAAGCAATACTGAGCAATTCATTAACTGTCAGATTCTTTTCTTTGATCGTAGTGTAATACGGTGACATGGCCTTGTCCATAGCTGCCAACATATCATCAATCAAGCTTTCAACTGTGGTGCTGTCTTTGATAGTGTAGGTTGCTGGGAAAAGGTAACCTTCAAGGCGATAACGAACGCCACTGTCTTTTGTTGGAAGACTTCCAAGAAGGTTTGGATACTTAGCTACTAGTTGGGAGAGGAAGGTTTCATCTTGAGCTTTTGCCAGGAAAGCATCCGCTGTAAGAGGTTCTTTAAAATCACCTTGGAGTTGACCTACTGTCTGAGCAATTTGCTCTAAGGTATAACCTTCTGGAATAGTTAAGTTCGCAAGCACTGGTTCTTGAAGTTCAGGAGTTCCACCTTTTTGCAATTCTTGAATCAAGTCATCCGTACTCATGCTCTTCTTCAAATTGTAATAACCTGACTTCAAATCTGAACCCTTATACTTAGCATAAATACTAAAGATAAGTCCATGTTTGACCAAACCAGATTTTTCCAAAGTGCTCCCAATTTGTTGCACATTTGATCCTTCTGGAATTTGAACTGTCACATACTCCTTAGAGCTCGCATCAACAGGTTTTAAAGAGTTTTGAACGTAACCGTATCCAAAGTATCCACCAGCAGCCACAAGCACCAAGAGGACTAAAAAGGTTACTAGGAAACCTTTGGCCTTTGATTTCTTCTTTTTCTTGGTTGGTTTTTTACCTTTACGGCGACGGTTACGACGTGGTTCCTCCGTTAATCTGTCTGAGGATTCACTCGAAACTAGCACTTCAGCTTTATTCTCAGAAGAAGGAACTGATGTATTGGCCTCTTCTGTCTTATAAGTCACATCTATCTTGGTCGGAGTATCGTTAAATTCTTTTTCTTCAGGTTCAAGTTCAACTGGTTCCACCTTAGGTTGAACGGACTCCACTACAGGTTCTTCAGCTGGATGAATCGGTTCTACTAGAGGTTCTTCAGATTCTACAACTTCAATCTTGTCAATGACAGGCTGTCTAATCTCTTTCTCTTCTTTTTCATCCGTTTTATCAGCTTCAGCACTCGAAAGTGGAGGAACACTCGGCGCATTCTTTAGAATTTTATCGACAACAGATAGGGAATCAGCCATCAACTCTTCTGTTGAAGTATCCGATTCAGGATTTGCAGGAGTTACTGAACTAGCTTGAGATGATGAAGCTGTCAGATTTGGAATGTCTACTTCTTTCTCTCTTCTATCTTGTTCTTTTACTCTCTCTAAATCACGTAGAATCTGCTCTTTAAAGCTTAATTTTTCTTCTTCTCTTGATTTTTCAGTCAAAAGCATTACCTCCTTGTTGACAATCCATAATATTATATCTTAAAAGTTACAGAAAAGCAACAAAACATCCCTTTCTATAGCTATGATTCTCATTTTTTAAGGTTGCCAAACCATATCATACCAACTTTCACCCGCAAAGCTTGACTGGGATACCCCTTCATTCACAAATCCATTTTTTTCATAATAAGGGATGAGATAGTCATGACAGGTCAAATTGATACCTTCTCGTTCATGTTCTAAAGCGACTTCTTTCAGAGCCCTTAACAATCTTTTCCCCACGCCCAAGGCTTGTGCCTCCTTAGCTATGGAGAGACAGGTCACAGAGATATAGCCTCCAGGTCGATGGCTATAGTCTTTTATCTCTTCTGTAAAGGACTGATCTTGTAGATGACGATGTGGGACGACTGGACCTTCGATATACCCAAGTATACGTCCCTCCTTTTCAGCTACGAGAAAACTGGTCTGAATTTCACGTAAGTGCGCCTCAAAGACCAAACGAGGAATCGCTTCTTCAAGGGAGAAATTCTCCAGCTCTATCTCTAAAATTTGATCTAAATCCGAAAATCTTGCGTGTCTGATTTTCATACTTCCTCCTGATAAAAAGGATTGGCCCAAATCAGATTCCATCCCGAAAATCTTGCGTACGAAGCCTCTAGCAATTCTCCCGCAACAAAGCCATTCATCTCAAAATAAGAGAGCAAGTCATCAGGACAAGTCAAGCGAAGATACTCATACCCTCCTTCTACCGCCACTTGTTTCAAGCTAGCAAGAAGAAGGGTTCCCAAGCCTTGCCCGCGATGGTCAGGATGAATAGCAAATGATTTTATTTCTATCCATGTGGGATGAAGAGACTGAGACTCTCCTAAAACATAGCCTACGAGCTGGTTTTCATCTCTAGCTACAAGAAGGGTATCCGCAATCTTACGGATACTCTCTTCTAAAAACTCGTAGTTCACTATTTCTTCTGAGGATAAACAAGATTCTTCAATTGCTACAATTTCTTCTAAATCCGATAAAGTAGCCCGTCCTATGGTGATTGGAATTTCCATTCTTTTTTCTTATTGGACGTTACTTGTCAAATTAGACAAAAGACGTTCAAATGAGTACTCATAGGTTTGGATATCTCCTGCTCCCATAAAAACATAAACTGCATTATCATGCTCAAGGAGTGGTGATACATTTTCAACTGTGATGACTTGGCTTTTCTTCTTAATTTTATCTGCTAGGTCTTCTACCTTGACGTCACCATGGTCCACCTCACGGGCTGATCCATAGATTTTCGCCAAGTAAACAGCATCTGCCTGGCTCAAAGCTTTAGCAAAATCGTCCAATAGGGCAATGGTTCTAGTAAAAGTGTGTGGTTGGAAGATTGCAACAATTTCCTTGCTTGGGTATTTCTGACGAGCCGCATCTAAGGTCGCAATGATTTCCGTTGGATGGTGGGCGAAATCATCAATAATAATGGTGCCATTGACAACCTTTTCAGTGAAACGACGCTTGACACCAGCAAATGTTTTCAAGTGTTCACGTACCAAGTTCAAGTCAAACCCTGCTGTATAAAGTAAACCAATAACGGCTGTCGCATTCATAATATTGTGACGACCAAAGGTTGGAATGTGGAATTGACCCAACTCTTGTCCGCGGAAATGAACTGTGAAGGTCGAACCAGTTGTAGAACGTAGAAGGTCGCTAGCTACAAAGTCATTTCCCTCAGCATCAAAGCCATAGTAATAGATTGGAGCATTGGCTGTAATCTTACGCAACTCAGCATCCTCACCGTAGACAAACAAACCTTTAGTAATTTGTTTGGCATAGTCATTAAAGGCGTTGAAAACATCCTCTAGACTTGTAAAGTAGTCTGGATGGTCAAAGTCAATATTGGTGATGATAGAGTATTCTGGGTGGTAAGGCATGAAATGACGCTCATATTCGTCAGATTCAAAAACAAAATACTTAGCATTTTCAGAACCTCGACCCGTTCCATCCCCAATCAAGAAGCTAGTGTCTGTGATGTGAGACAAAACGTGAGACAGCATCCCAGTCGTTGATGTCTTTCCATGCGCTCCTGCAACCCCCATGCTGACAAAGTCACGCATAAAGCTGCCTAGGAATTCATGGTAACGTTTGTAGCTGATACCATTTTTGTCAGCATAGGCGATTTCAACATTGTTATCTGGACGAAAGGCATTTCCAGCAATAATTTCAAGATCCCCTTGCAGGTTCTTTTCATCAAAAGGAAGAATCGTAATCCCTGCCTGCTCTAGTCCACGTTGAGTAAAGTAGTATTTTTCAACGTCTGAACCTTGAACCTTGTGTCCCATTTGGTGCAACATCAAGGCCAAGGCACTCATCCCTGATCCCTTGATTCCAATAAAATGATATGTTTTTGACATGTTTTTCTCCCTTACTCAGTAATTCTTGTCAGATTCAACTCTTGGGCAACCTGACGTTCCTGTTCCGTTTGCTTATTCTTTTTATTATATATTTGACTCTTCTTTAGAAAATCATAGTTGTTCTTTTTAGCCTTTCCCGTCTGGGATTTCGGAGTTGGATTCGCCACTTGGCCAACCTCCTCAGCTAAGATATAGTGAGACTGGCTCAAGTTTTTACTAAATTTTGCAAACTCACCTGGATTTTCCTTTTGAAATGGTGCTGTTGGTTGGTTTCCTTGACGAACAAGTGTTGAACCATTGTATCGTCTAGTATGACTAACATCCTGAGTCAAATACTTGGCCGAACGTTTCTTCTTCAGATCCGCACGCGCCTCTTCTCGAGCCAATTCAGCATACGTTTTTTCAACTTTTTTAGGTTCTGGAACTGGTTCTGACTCCTTGCTAGCTGCCGAGGGAGTTACAGCCTGTTCCTCATTGATAGGAGACCATTCCAAATAGTTTTTATCGCGGTAATCACCCTTGATATTGCTAATAAAGTCTGACTCATCGTATAAGTCCATGACTGGCATTTTAGTCAGCATGATCTCATCATCTGACACCAATGGAAATCGATCTTGTTTCATTTTGTATTTCCTTTCAACACTTCATTATAGCGTATTGTCTTGATTTTTCAAGTGCTGGCTTCAGAAATCCCTAAAATTTCTCGAATTTCTGCCAGACTAAGACTCGCACGCGATTCCGTCCCATCTAAAACTTGGGAAACCAGGTGTTTCTTCTGTTCTTGGAGTTCTTGAATCTTTTCTTCAATGGTTCCTCTAGTAATCAAACGGTAAACCTCTACCTTCCGCTCCTGTCCCATTCGGTGAGCGCGTCCGATAGCCTGAGCCTCGACAGCAGGATTCCACCAGAGGTCCACTAGGATGACGGTGTCAGCTCCTGTCAGATTGAGACCGACACCCCCCGCCTTAAGGGAGATGAGAAAGATATCCCTTTCCCCTTGATTAAATATTTTGCTCATCTCTTGTCGGTCTTGAGCAGGAGTTGAGCCCGTAATTTTGAAGGAAGTCAAGCCCAAATTTGGGAGCTCTTGCTCGATTTTTTCCAACATTCCTTTAAATTGAGAGAAAATCAAGACCCGATGCCCACCATCTGCCACTTGTAGCAATAAATCTCGAAGGCTATCGAGTTTACCACTGGCTCCCTGGTAATCGTCCATGAAGAGAGCTGGCGTATCGCAAATCTGGCGCAATCGCATGAGGCCAGATAAGATTTCTACCCGACTTCTCTGGAATTCTTGATCTGTCACTTGCGCTAGGCGGTCTCGCATCTGTTGCAACTGGGCTAGATAGATGGCCTTCTGCTGGTCTTCCAGTTCATTTTTATAGACGACTTCGATCAGGTCAGGCAGCTCTGTTAGGACTTCTTCTTTCTTACGCCTCATGACGAAGGGCTTGATAAACTGCGCGACTCGGTCAGCCGGTAATTTCATAAACTCCTTTTTACTTGGCAAGAGCCCCGGAAGCACAATTTGAAAGATAGACCACAACTCTCCTAAGTGGTTTTCGATGGGCGTACCTGACAAAGCAAAGACTGCTGGTACCACAAACTGGCGCAAACTCTGAGCAATCTTGGTTTGAGCATTTTTCATGACCTGGGCTTCATCTAAGAAGAGAAAATCAAAAGCCATCTCTTGATAAAGCTCGCTGTCTTGACGAAAGGTAGCATAGCTAGTTACATAGATTTGGTGATTTTCAGAAAGAATCGCTTCTCGATTCGCTTTCAAACCATGAACGACAGCCAAATCTAACTGTGGGACAAATTTTCTGAATTCATCTGCCCAATTGTAGATCAAACCTGACGGCGCTAAAATCAAGACCCGACTATCTTTGGTCACCTGACTAGTTAAAAAAGCAATAGTTTGCAGTGTTTTTCCCAGTCCCATATCATCTGCCAGAATGCCACCAAAGCCATAGTGATGAAGCATCTGAAGCCAACGGACACCCTTTTCCTGATAGTCTCTCAAACTCGCCTGCACCCGTATATCTCCCAAAGAAAAATCCTCTGGATGGGTCAAATCATGAGCTAAATGCTGAAATTCCTCTGAGAAGGAGATCCTGTCTCGACCTTCAAAAAGCTGAGAAAGGCTATAAGCCAGAGATTTTCGCGCTTGAAAAGAACCATCTTTTAGCTCAACCCCCAGTTCCTGTAAATTTTGACGAATCTGCTTGGTTTCCTCATCAAAAAAGTATACTTGGTCAGAAGAACTGATATAGAAATCCTGATTGCTAGTCAGTGCTTTGAGAGCTTGATCAATCTCTTCTTGGGCAATCCCTTGGAAATCAAACTGAATCTCCAACAGTCCTCCCTTGGACTTAATCTGAACCTGAGGAGCTTGGACACTGTATAGCTGATTCATTTCATCAGACAAGAAAACCAACCCCAATTTCTCAAAAGCTGGAATCGTATGGTGAAAGAAAGAATAAACTGCCTCTGGCTTCAAAGCCTGTCTCCAAGACTGAAAATCAGCCTCAAAACCAGCTCCTAAACAGACTTGAAATAGCTGGTTTTCCAAGACGGCATCGCTTGAAAATGGTAATTGTTCCAGCTGTTGCTGACTAGTCACCTTAAGATCTCCATAGTCAAACTGGATATCCAAACGAATGCGACCGTCATCCTCCCTATCAAAGTAAAAGATTGGTGAAAAGGATCTGATTTGCAAGCGCTCAGGAGCAGAAACTGTGCCCAGCTGTCCAAACAAAGGCAAACAGGCTGCCAAGCGGTCACGATCACTGTTATCAAATTGGAGGCATTTCCTCCCTCTTTCCTCCTGAGGGAGCTCCTTGAGTTCCTTTAGTAGGCTGATTTGTTTAGGGTTTAATAGATAAAGATTCCCCTTATGAAAGAGAACCGCTCCCCCATAAAATACGTTGACTCGCTCACTTTCAGAAATCTCCATCTCAAAATAATCGGGATACTCCTGAACAGAAAAAGAGAACAGTTTCGCATCGGGATCTAAATCATGAAAGAGAAGATTTTCATAACTAGTAATCTGGTGCTCAAAATGAAAATCCTCCAAGGTCATCAGCAACTCCACACCCTGCTCAAAAAAGGTCAGAGGGAAAAAGAGGTGACGACCTTGATTGGGGAAAAAGAGGTCTTGGCTCAGTCCCTCCTCAATCAAGCCACATAAAAAAGTAAGGACATCTTGACTAGCTGTATCAAAAGCATCCCAAGACAAGTCATTTTCATAGTGTTTCCCAATCATATATGGCTTTCGATGGACTAAAACCTTCAAAAAGAGAGGGATGTCACGAATGACATAATATTTTTGACTATCAACTAAACCGATTCGGAGAGTCCAAAGGAGGCGATTGGTTCCAGCTTCCACCTGGCCTTGAGCCGACAAAGTGTAGATTTTCTCTCTCTTCCGAGGTTGAATACGCTCCAAAAAACTACCACCAAAACTAACCTTGGTTTCGACCTCTTCTTGCTCTTCATGTCCTTTTTCTAAGGCTTGTAGAATCACCTGGCCTTCCTCATCATTCTTCAGATAATGCTCGAGCGCTGCGAGGTGAACACAGTAACCTCTTTTTTGGAAAAAATCACAAGCACAAAAAACCAGATCATCCTCTAAACTGTAGCGCAAGTCTTCTCCCGCCACACGAGTATAGAGGCGATTCCCTTTTTCCTTGATAATCTCAATGTTGCCTGCCTCATAGAGAGTAACACCCTCCATGCGCAACTTTCCTGGAATCAATTTAGCCATAGTTACCCCTTTATCTTATCTTTTCATTATACCACATTTTCCCCTATGAAAATAGCCTTCTAGGAAGACTTTTCTCCTAGAAGGCTGGATTTTTAAAGTGTAGCAAAAGTGGTCACGATGCGTTGACAAACCTCTTCCAATACTGACTTCGGCATAGCTACATTGAGGCGGGCATGAAGAGTTCCCTCCTCTCCAAAGTCCAAACCTCGGTTGAGGATGACCTTGGCTTCATTCTTCAAAAGCTTTTGCAAGCGGTCATCCGTTAGGTCATAGGCTGAAAAATCAAGCCAGATCAAGTAGGTACCTTGTGGTTTCATGACCTGAATCTTGGTTTCGTTGCCCAAAACATCCACTACATAGTTAATGTGGTCCTCGATGACTTCTTTTAGTTCTCCTAACCAGTCCTTGCCATAACGGTAGGCAGCTTCTGTTGCTAAATACCCCAAGCCTGAGATTTCATGCTGGTTATTGGCCAACTGGCGTTTCTGGAAAGCAACTCGAAGCTTTGGATTTTCAATAACTGCATAGGAATTCTTGGTCCCAGCAATATTAAAGGTCTTAGTGGCACTGCTCAAGATAAGGGCAAAGTCTTTAAAAGCTGGATCAATGGTATTAAAAGACTGGTGTTTGTGACCAAAGAGAGCCAAATCTTGGTGAATCTCATCTGAAACAAGCAAGACACCGTGTTTTTGGCAGAGATGACCAATCTTTTCTAACACTTCCTTTTCCCAAACACGTCCACCAGGATTGTGAGGATTGCAAAGGATATAAAGCTTCACATCCTCTTCCACCATATCCTTCTCCAACTGGTCAAAGTCAATCTCAAACAGACCATTCTTTTCCACCAAAGAATTGGTAATCAATCGGCGATTGTTCAGTTTGACACTGCGGGCAAACGGTGGATAGACCGGTGTGTTAATCAGAACAGCTTCTCCTTCTTTTGTAAAGGCTTGAATGGCTGTTGAAATAGCTGGCACCACTCCCTCGATAAAGACGAGAGCATCTTTGTCAAAGTGATAACCGTGTTGGCTGGCTTCCCATTCTTGAACCGACTCAATCAAAGCGTCGCTTGCATAAGTATAGCCATAGACCAACTGATCTGCGTAGGCTTGTACAGCTTGTCGAACTTCAGGCAAGACTACAAAGTCCATATCCGCTATCCAGGCTGGTAGAACATCGCGATCAGCTTCTGCCTCTTTCCATTTATAGGTATGGTGTCCAAAACGATTGGGCAGGCTTGTAAAATCATATTTTCCCATATCTGTCTTATCCTTCCAAAGCTTGGCGCAAGTCCGCAATCAAATCTCTAGCATCTTCAATCCCAATTGACAAGCGCAGGAGGTCATCTGTTAAACCATAGGAATGGCGCACTTCTGCTGGAATATCCGCATGAGTCTGAGTCGTCGGATAGGTGATCAGACTCTCCACCCCACCCAAACTTTCCGCAAAAGAGAATACCTTGAGGCTATTTAAAATATGAGGAATACGCTTTTCATCCACTACTTTAAAGGAAATCATACCCCCACGTCCAGTATAGAGCACTTCCTTGACAGCAGGTGAATCCTTCAAAAAGGCAACCACTTCTTGGGCATTGGCTGTAGAACGCTCCATACGAAGAGGTAGAGTTTTAAGACCACGAATCAACTGATAACTATCAAATGGCGACAAGACCGCACCAGTCGTATTTAGATTGTAGAACAGTTGTTCATATAGTTCTAAACTATTAGTCACAACTACCCCAGCCAAGACATCATTGTGCCCTGCTAAATACTTGGTAGCTGAATGAAGAACGATATCCGCACCATCTTCAATCGGACGTTGGTAAATCGGACTGTAGAAGGTATTGTCCACCACTACCTTGGCACCCTTGGCATGAGCTAGTTTGGCTAGTTTTGCAATATCAAATTCTAACATCAATGGATTGGTTGGCGTTTCGATATAGAGAACATCCACATCCTTTTCTAATTCGGCAATCAATTCTTCCTCTGTATTGGCATAGGTAAAATGGAACCGGCCTTCCTGCTCCACTTGGTTGAACCAACGGAAAGAACCCCCATACAGATCACGAACAGCCAAGACTTTACTTCCTACTGGAAAGACACTAAAGGCCAGTACAATCGCAGCCATACCTGAGCTCGTTGCTAGGGCATAGTCCGCTGATTCGATTGCAGCCAAAACCTCCTCCGCCTTACTACGAGTTGGGTTTTTAGTACGGGTATAGTCAAATCCCGTAGACTGACCGAACTCTGGATGCTGATAAGTGGTTGAAAAATGAAGCGGCGTTACCAAGGCACCTGTTTCCTTATCTGACTTGATCCCTGCCTGGGCCAAAATTGTGTTGATGTGTAGTTCTCTGCTCATACAATACCTCCAAATCTATAGTAACTATTGTACCACTTATTTTCACTAACTTATTTTCTTGTTTTCAAGAGCTAGTTATAGTTTCAAACTATATAAAAACGATAGCTCCTTTAGAAACTATCGTTTTTCCTGTTGAATAGACTGGTTATTTAACGTGTTTTGCCAGTTCTTCTTGCGCTTTTTTATTTGATTCTTCTTTTTCTTTCTGCCATTTTTCTTTAGCTTTTTCATACTCATCAGTCGTTACAGTCTTATCTTGCAACTTGAGGTACTTGTATGATTCGACACCCTTATTTCCAGCTTGTGAGAATGGCGCTGAGAATGGAACTGTCTTTCTCAAGCCAGGTGTTCCACCTTGGGAAACGTTTGGAATTGCAAGGGCGCTATCAACGAGCCAAGCTTGAATTTCAGCATATTTTTCATAACGTTTTGCTGGATCTTGCTCTTTATTAGCTTCTTCCAACATTTGAGTGTAGGTATCCAGACCAACCGCCTTAGCCTTGTCATTGACCTCACCTGGTTCTAGACCAAGGTTTTGCAACATACCACCGTTATTGACATTTAGGATATCTAGATAGCTTGATGGATCCAAGTAGTCAGCACTCCAACCGCCATTATAGATATCAAAGTCTTTTTGAGCTGCGGTTTGAGCGAGGTAGCTAGAATTATCGTAGTCATCTGTCGATAATTGTTGGATATCGATAACAACATTCTCAGCTCCTAGCACAGATTCGATGGATTGTTTCAAAGAGCTCGCTTCAAGTACACCTTTTTTAGCTGATTGGTCTACAGATACATCCAAGTGGATTGGGAATTGCACACCCTTAGCTTCCAATTCTTTCTTAGCTTCTGCAAATTTAGCTTTAGCCTTGTCAGGATTGTAGTATGGGTCTTGCGCATCTGCAAAGTTGATTCCTTGCCATTCTTGGCCATAGTTGACCATCTTTTCTGAAACAACATCGCCAAAGTCTTTTCCGTTGATACTTACAAATGTTGGAGGTACAACCAAGTTACGAATAATCTTTGTTGCTCCTTCTTCCCCTTGAGATTGTGCTCCATAGGCTGTACGGTTATAAGCATAGTTGAAGGCTTGACGGAAGTTTTTATTCAGAACTGCTTCTTGGGTTGATTTCTTTTCGATATCTGATGTTTTAGACGTGAAGTTATAAGATTTTCTGTCCAAGTTGAAGTTCAAGTAATAAGAAGTTGCGTTTTGCATACTATAGATGATGTTATCCTTGTTCTTCTCTTTAATTCCTTCAAAGCTTGAGCTATTTGGATAGAGACGCGCGTAGCTGTAGACTCCTTCTACAAAGTTACGAGCTAGGGCATCTTGGTCACTACCATCATAGTAAGTCAATTTCACATCATCCACAAAGACATTTTTAGCATCCCAGTAATTTGGATTCTTCTTGTATTCGATAACAGATTTTGAAACAAAGGATTTCATCAAGAATGGTCCACTGTATAAAATACTAGAAGGATCTACCTTACCAAAATCATCCCCTTTTGATTTCAAGAAATCAGCATTGACTGGGAAGAGAATAGTAGAGGTTGTCTTAGAATTCCAATAAGGTTCTGGACGTGTCAAAGTGTACTGAACTGTTTGGTCGTCAATCGCCTTAACACCAACAGTTGAAAAGTCAGTTGTTTTACCGTTGATATAGTCATCCAAACCTGCTACAGAGTCTTGAACCAGGTACAAGGCTTCGGATTTTTTATCAGCAGCATATTTCAACCCAGTGACAAAGTCTTGGGCCGTTACAGGGGCGTATTCTTCACCCTCATAGGTATACCATTTTGCATCCTTACGCAATTTGTAAGTATAGGTCAAACCGTCCTGAGAAACAGTCCAATCCTCTGCCAACGATGGAACATAGTTACCGTATTGGTCATTTTCCATCAATCCATCTACCAAATTAGTAACGATGTCGTTGGTTGTTGCACGGTTTTCTGCAAGATAGTTCAAACTAGATGGATCACTCGAATAAACATAGTTATATGTTTTAGAAGAACTAGTTGAGTTTCCACATGCGCTCAGTAAGATACCTGCGCTTAACACGACACTTGCAAGTGTCAGATACTTGGCCTTAGACTTTTTCATTTCCAGAACCTCCTGTTTTAAAGATTTGTCTTATTATACAGCTTTGGTTTTATTTAGTCAAGCGATTTCTGAAGAAAAACTTAAAAAACAGATTTTTCTACTCTTAATTTTAGAAAAAGTTCTCCTTTTTTAAGAAAAATGTACTATAAAAACCTTTCTATTATAGAAAGGTTAATTCATTGCTTTTATTTATAAATCTTCTTACGATATTTTCAATCGTGTCCGTAGTCGGTCCGCTTGGGCTTTACCTATTATCTTGTCTAAAAGTCGTGTCCGTAGGCTCATCAAACCATAGAGACCTCCTCCAAGCCCTCCGATGAGAGCTACGTAAAGGAAACTCCAGAGACGTCCACTTGGCTGGAAGACAAAACCGAGTAGCCATTGTAAGAAGCCAACTAAGATAAACATGACAAGGGTCAAGATGGTAATCAAAATGGTTCGCTTCAAGATAATCTTTCGACGAGCACCCGTTACCTGGCAGATGTCTCGGTACATCAAGACATTCGGAATGATTAGTCCGATGGTCGTTGAAA
The DNA here is from genome assembly GCF_058556195.1 of Streptococcus sp. A69. Taxonomy (NCBI): domain Bacteria; kingdom Bacillati; phylum Bacillota; class Bacilli; order Lactobacillales; family Streptococcaceae; genus Streptococcus; species Streptococcus sp. A69. The sequence goes on from NZ_JBZUJU010000001.1 coordinate 588,361, forward strand.
TCAAAGGACCGTAGCTGTGGAAAATAGCAATGGTTGGCAATTGCAAGACTATCTTAGCAATAGAACCATAGACAAAGTAAAGCACTGCCTTTCGGTTTCGGAACATGGCCTGAAGCATAGGAGACAAGACCATATACAAGCCTAGGATAGTAGACTGCAAAACTGCAAAGACAAATAAGCCCATGGCTAGACTATCTGGCTTACCGTAAAAGACTGTATAAAGAGGCTCCCCTACCATGACCACTCCAACCGTTGCCGGCAGTAAAAATAAGAAGAGCATGGTGAGGCTATCTTGGACTAGGCGAGCCGCCGCCTGCAAGTCGCCTTTTACATAGTTTTCCGTCAACAGCGGCAAGCCGACACTACCAATGGAAACTCCCACAGAGATTAAAATCATGGTGATTTTATTAGGATTGGCAGAGAAATAAGAAAACATGACAACCAAGTCTTCATTGCTATAGTTAGTAAACCACTTCATACTATTGATAAAGGTCATTTGGTCTAAAATCTGGAAGAGCTGAATGGCTGATCCTGTTAGGATAAAGGGAATGGCTTCCTTGATAGTATCGACTAAGAGTCGCTTACTATTGATCTTATCCCGTGTTTCAAATACTCTTTTGAGCAAACCTTCTTGGACTAGGAAGTAGATCAGGACTGCAAAACTTGCCACCATCCCCACAAAGGCCGCAAAGGTCGATTGGGTAACGGCTGATAGGTAGTCACCTGAACCCATCTTCATAATGAAGAAGGTCGCCAACAACATCCAGATGACGCGAATGACCTGCTCGGCGATTTGACTCATAGCATAGGGTTTCAGGTTGTTCATCCCTTGGAAGAAGCCTCGGATGACACTCATGGACGGGAAAATCAAGACCGCCCACGCCAAGCTCTGCATGATGGGTATCAAATCTTTCCCCACACCTGATAAATCTGCTAACCAAGGAGAAAAGAGATACAAGACCAAGGCAAAGACCAGTCCCAAGCCAGTCATAAAGCCTAGGAAACTCCGAATCAAGGCAAAGCTGTGTTCTTCTTCTCGCATGGTATTGTATTTAGCTACTTGTTTAGCGACCGCAACTGGGATACCCGCTGTTGAAATCAGCAAGAACCAAGCATAAATATTATAACCCATAGTAAAGAGTCCATTTGCCTTAGCGGCATAAGTCCCCATCCAGATATACCAGGGAATAATATAGATAGCACCAAGGAGGCGACTAATAAAGTTACTAGCTGTTAGCCAAGCAGTTCCTCGCAACATCTGGGCCTGCTGGTGATTGTTTTCGTTAGACATAGCTTCCTCATTCAATTTTGATAACTAGGAAAAGTTCCTTATCTTCCATTATAAACTTTTCCTTGTTACTTGTAAAATTCAGACTTTCGGTTTACAATAGAAAGTATGATTAAGATTGAAACCGTATTAGATATTTTAAAGAAAAATGGTCTCTTCCGTGAGATCATCGTTCAGGGAAGCTACTACTACAATTACAGTGATGTCGATTTTGATAGCATCAGTTACGACAGCCGTAAAGTTAAAGAGCGAAGCCTATTTTTTGTTAAGGGAGCTTCTTTCAAAAAAGAATTCCTCCTCTCCGCTATCTCACAAGGGCTGGATTGGTATATAGCGGAGCAAGACTACGAGGTCGGTATTCCTGCTATTATCGTGAACGACATTAAGAAAGCCATGAGTTTGATTGCCATGGAATTTTATGGTAATCCACAAGAGAAACTCAAAATTCTCGCCTTCACAGGAACCAAGGGTAAGACAACTGCAGCCTATTTTGCCTATAACATCTTGGCTCAACATCATCGCCCTGCTATGTTGTCTACTATGAATACAACCTTAGATGGTAAGACCTTCTTTAAGTCTGCACTCACAACTCCTGAAAGTATCGATCTCTTTGATATGATGGCTCAAGCTGTTCATAACGGAAGAACCCATCTCATCATGGAAGTCTCCAGCCAAGCCTATCTGGTTAAGCGAGTCTACGGCCTCACTTTCGATGTAGGAGTCTTTCTCAATATCAGTCCTGACCATATTGGACCAATTGAGCATCCAACTTTTGAAGACTACTTCTACCACAAGCGTCTCTTGATGGAAAATAGCCGAGCAGTTGTCATTAACAGCGACATGGACCACTTTTCTGTCTTGAAAGAACAAGTGGAAGATCAAGAGCATGACTTCTATGGTAGCCAGTCGAGCAACCAAATCGAGAACTCCAAAGCCTTTAGCTTTTCAGCTACGGGTAAACTTGCTGGAGATTATGACATCCAACTCATTGGTCTCTTTAACCAAGAAAACGCCGTTGCAGCTGGACTTGCCTGCCTTCGTCTAGGTGCCAGTCTAGAGGACATCAAAAAAGGAATCGCTGCAACCCGAGTTCCTGGACGTATGGAAGTCCTCACACAGAAAAATGGAGCCAAGGTCTTCATCGACTATGCTCACAATGGAGACAGTCTGAAAAAACTCATCAATGTGGTTGAAACTCATCAAACTGGAAAGATTGCACTGGTTCTCGGTTCGACTGGAAACAAGGGGGAGAGTCGTCGCAAAGACTTTGGACTCCTTCTCAATCAACATCCTGAGATTCAAGTTTTTCTAACTGCGGATGATCCCAACTATGAAGATCCTATGGTGATTGCAGAGGAAATCAGTAGCTATATCAGCCATCCTGTTGAAAAGATTGCCGATCGCGAACAAGCCATCAAAGTAGCCATGTCCACTACAAACCAAGAACTCGATGCCGTGATTATTGCGGGTAAGGGTGCTGATTGCTACCAAATCGTCAATGGAGTGAAAGAATCCTACCCTGGTGACGCAGCTGTCGCAGAACGTTACCTATAAAATCAAAAAATCAAGGGAAGTTTTCCCTTGATTTTTTTAGTCTTCTTTCTTAAATGAGTTTTTAAGACCTTCAACGGCACCTTCTACAGCACCTTTAGCATCTTCAACAACTTCTTTTGCTTTGGCAACTGTTTTTTCTACAGCACCTTCTGCTTCTGTTTTGCTATCGCCAGTAACTTTACCAAATCCTTCTTTGATAGCACCAGTTGCTTGTTCCAATTTATTTTCAAGTGACATAGCTCTGTCTCCTTTGCTTTTAATACGATAATGGTTATCGCTTACATTTAGTTTATGCTTATTCTTTGGCAAAGTCAAACAATCTGCTCAAAAGCAAATAATTAAGTCAAATAGAATGTCAACCGTTCCTTGTTAAAATCAACAGTCAACTCATACTTTCCTTCTTCGTTTTGAACAATATAACCCAAGATGACTAAACTCTCAACGAAGATATCACGCCGTTTCTGCATGAGCTGCTCCTTTTTGAGTAACTTGAGCAAAAACGTCGTCATATACTTGAGAGCATACTCAGGATTGACATCTCCTAAAATTTCATACAGTCTCTGCTGTTCTTCCGTCAAAGGATATTGATTCTTGACCTTGTAGAAATAATTCGACAGGGTCATCTTTTCTCTAGCAAAATCCGTAGATTCGACTAAAATGGCAGCATTGGTTTGATTGCGTAATTCTGTCTCAAAAGTCTTCTTCAGCAAGGCTTGATAGACTGGACTGTCCTCTCTGATATAAATTTCTTGGTCAAGGGCTAAATCATCCGTAGATTCTAAAAAAGGGAGATTGAGAAAATAGCGTTTGTTTTCCCTTCGGATCAAGCCTGCCTTAATATACTCTTCCATGAGTTTATCAACTGCCACATCTGGAAAATGAGCCTTGATTTCTCGGAGGATTACATCATCATGCTGGTCTAGATAGTCCACCAAACCTACAAAAAATGGCTGTCGCGTCAAACGTGATGGATTAAAAATCTGAATCATGAAGATTCCTTTCTTTACATTCTAAAAGAGGAGATGCTGCCAACTGACTGGGATTGGTCCCTGGTTGATTCAGAGGCACAGGAAGTTCGAGTTTCCTGTAATATTCCCTCCAGAAATCACTAATCTCCTGCTCCCCATCCCCAAATTTCATCGGAATACTTTCAAAAATCGGTAGGATTTCAGCGATGTACTGGGAGCAGTAAAAACCTGATCCATCTGGATAAAAAGAGGCATTATAGGGTGCACCCAAATGTTTGCTAGCTCTCTCCTTTACCAAGTCAGCTTCCAGCTCTTGATAGACATAAAGATCGTAGAGATGAGTTGGTTCAAAAAATTCAGCCAGTTCTTGACAGATGACACCTGCTCGCCCACTAGCATGGTAGATCAAACCGTCTAAAAAGATAGCTACATGACTATAGTTTCTAGTAGAAGCCTGGATGGCCTGCCCCATATCTGAAAGATCCTTCACAAAAATCAAATCACCATTTTCTAACATCTTTCTCTCCTAGAAAAAAAGGAGCCGAAACTCCTTTAGCTATAAGGAAACTAACGTTTCCTCATTTCAATTATCACTCCAACTATTAGCCATTAAAGCTTTCTGTCAACTGAGGCACCACTTGTTTCTTACGTGAAACGGCACCTGGAAGGAAAGCGTGGTTGTTTTCAAGTTTGAAGTTGAAAGCTGTTTCGACCTTGTCCATGTTTGATCCAAGAGCAAGGATTTCTGAGTTTGAGTTGACGATGTCTGTAATCATCAAAACAAAATCTGAGTAGCCATTTGCTGCGTTGGCAGCTTGCATAGCAGCTTCAATTTCTGCTTGGCGTTCCAAGACTTCAGCAATATCAACTGTGTTCACTTGAGCAACACGAACCTTATTTCCGTTGAGTTCAAAGGTCTTAGCATCGATGTCAATCAATTCTTCAGCAGATTTGCTTGCCAAGTTGGTACCAGCCTTCAGCATAGCAAGACCGTACTCTTCTAAGTTGACACCAGCCAATTCAGCCAATTCAGGAGCAATGACTTTATCAGATGGGTGAGTTGTTGGTGATTTCAAAAGAAGAGTATCTGAAATCAAACCTGAAAGCATCAAACCTGCGATTTCTTTAGGAACTGCTACACCGTGTTCTTTGAACATGCGGTAAACGATAGATGAAGCTGATCCAACTGGTTCCAAACGCATGTAGAGTGGGCTTGCAGTTTCAAAGTTAGCTACACGATGGTGGTCTACAACACCGTAAACTTCTACTTCAGCGATATCTGACACTGATTGTTGGAATTCATTGTGGTCAGTCAAGATGACTTGTTCTGCACTTTCTGCTTTAGCAGATGTGATGACGCGTGGTGCTTCTACACCAAAATAGTTCAAAACGAAGGCTGTTTCTTCATTAGGAGTTCCAAGTGCTACTGCTTCTGTGTCCAATCCATAAGCCTCTTTTGCAAGATAAGCAAAGGCTACAGATGACCCGATGGCATCTGAGTCTGGATTTTGGTGACCAAATACTAGAATCTTAGACATGATAATACCTCTTTAAATTTATTCATCTTATTTTAGCACTTTTTTCTTCTTTTGACAAAAGTAAGAGGAGTCAAAGGACTCCTCATTAGACATCAATATCGTTAACTAGATTTTTTTCTTGATTTTCGGATAAAAATCGTTCTTTCTGGGGTCTTTTCTTACGTTTGAGGAGAGCCTCTGCAGACATGGCTTCTTCCTTGCTAGCAAAAGCCTCTACATAGATAAGTTTGACAGGTAATCGAGCTCGGGTATACTTGGCTCCCTTACCACTATTATGAACGGTAAGGCGTTTCTTAACGTCTGTCGTATAACCAGTATAGTAAGAACCGTCACGGCACTCCACCACATACATATAGGCCTTATGATCCATAGTAAATCTCTTGAATTTCTGGCGTATAGGAACCATCATCATTGTGAACAATGAGCGGTGGCAAGACCTTGAAGCCACTAATAGATCCATCTTTGATAGCTTCGATTAAAAGCATATTGGCTTCCTTTTCTCGTTTAGGATAGACAAATTGCAGGCGCTTGGGTGCCAAATTGTGGCGTTGAAGCATGTCTAGAATATCCAAAAGTCTATCTGGACGGTGAACCATGGCAAAACGGCCATTAGACTTGAGAATACTCTGGGCACTTCGGCAGATTTCTTCTAGGTTAGTCGCAATTTCGTGTCTTGCTAGGAGATAGTGTTCACTCTCGTTCAGATTAGAATGCGGATCCACCTTGAAATAAGGCGGATTACACAAAATCATGTCCACCTTACTTCCCTGAACGCGAGCAGGCATATTTTTCAAATCATCGCAAATAACCTGCATCTGCTCTTCCAAGCCATTCAACTGAACCGAACGCTCTGCCATATCCGCCAAGCGCTCCTGAATCTCCACAGAAAGAATTTTTGCCTTGGTACGACTACTTGCAAAAAGTCCTACTGCACCATTGCCAGCACAAAAATCCACAATTAAGCCATTTTTAGGGAAGCGAGGAAAGCGTGATAAGAGAACACTATCCACCGAATAGCTGAACACTTCTCTATTTTGAATGATCTTGATATCTGTCGAAAAGAGCTGGTTGATTCGCTCTCCTGATTTTAATAATTGTTCTTCTTTCATACTTTCATTATATCAAATTATGTTAATAGCACAAATAATTTAGATGATCGTATTTATGGCTTCTTCTTTAAATGCTCTAATGCCTCACGCGTCCAAACAGGCATCATTCGAGCAAGTGGTGCAAAACCGTGCTTGATCCGATCATTTGAAAAACGTCTGCGTCTTGGCAATTGATGTTTTTCCTCTTCCAAGGTACGTATGGAAAGACTAGCCTTCCCAGTGTATTCGTCAAAATCCACTACCTGAACTTGGACTTCATCGCCAATCTTTAAAATGTCATAGATATTTTCAATAAATCCCGTCCGAATCTCCGAGATGTGAATCAGCCCTGTCACCCCTGTCTCTAACTCAACAAAGGCACCATAGGGCTGAATTCCTGTAATACGCCCAGTTAGCTTATCACCAATTTTCATTCTAGTCCTCAATTTCAATCGTTTCAATTACCACATCTTCAACTGGCTTATCCATTGCACCAGTCTCAACAGCTGCAATGGCATCCAAGACCGCAAACGATTCTGCATCTACCAATTGCCCAAAAACAGTATGGCGACGGTCAAGGTGAGGAGTTCCACCTTGTTCTGCGTAGATCTCAGCGATTGGTTCAGGCCAACCACCACGCGCAATCTCTTTCTTAGAGTATGGCAAGTGTTGATTTTGGACGATAAAGAACTGGCTACCATTGGTATTTGGACCAGCATTGGCCATAGAAAGAGCACCACGGATATTGTAAAGTTCTTCTGAAAATTCATCTTCAAAAGCTTGACCATAAATGGACTCTCCGCCCATACCAGTACCAGTTGGGTCTCCACCTTGGATCATAAAGTCCTTGATAATGCGGTGGAAAATCACACCATCATAGTAACCGTCTTTTGACAGAGCAACAAAGTTGGCTACTGTTTTGGGAGCCTGTTCAGGGAAGAGCTTGATACGCAAGTCTCCGTAATTTGTCTTAATAGTCGCCAACGGACCTTCTACTGTTTCAATGTCTACCTGTGGGAAATGCAATTCTTTTTCTACCATACCAAATCCTTCTAAGGCATCAAAAATGCCATCTTCTTCTACTGTTTTTGTAATATAATCTGCTTTTTCTTTGATTTTATCATGGGAAACACCCATAGCAACGCTGATTCCAGCATAATCAAAGAGTTCCAAGTCATTGAGACCGTCCCCAAAGACCATAACATTCTCTGGTTTCAAGCCTAGATGTTCTACAACCTTGGCTACACCAGTTGCTTTGGATCCTGAAATCGGAACGATATCAGATGAATGTTCATGCCAACGCACCATGCGAAGTTTATCTGATAAAGACTCTGGTAAGTGCAAACCATCCCCTTTATCTTCAAAGGTCCACATCTGGTATATATCTGCTTTTTCATGGAAGTCAGGATCCACATCCAAGTTCGGATAAATCGGATCAATAGCCTCACTGATCAGTTCTGTTCGAGTAGAGAGCTTGGCGTCATGACTGCCAACCAAGCCATATTCAATTCCCTCTCGCTTAGTCCAAGAGATATACTCCTCAACATCTGACTTGTCAATCTGATGCTGATAAATGACCTGACCTTTTTTATCTTCGATATAAGCCCCATTTAGGGTTACAAAAAAGTCAGGCTTGAGCTCACGAATCTCTGGAACGACACCGAAAATACCACGCCCAGAAGCAATACCTGTTAAAATTCCTTTTTCACGCAACTGCTTAAAGACAGTGGGAATTGTAGCTGGAATAAAACCTGTCTTTGACGTACGCAGGGTATCATCAATATCAAAAAAGATGATTTTAATCTTCTTTGCCTTATATTTTAATTTCGCATCCATCTCTCTACCTCTTTTCCATCACTCTTTCCATTATACCATAAAGCTGATGAAATTCCTTTTTTGAAAAAAGATGAAAATCCTATCAAAAAGAGAGCCAGTAAAACTAGCCCTCTCTTCTCATCCTAGAACATCTCTAGAGCAATCATGGTAATCATCGTTGCATCATAGTAGTTGTCCAAAGGTAAATCTTGTGTAAAAATGTATTTATTTTGCTGAAGAAGTTTCAGATAACCTTCTCCCTTGTCAGACGCATAGGTAATAGGGGCCAAAAAACTACCTGCCTGGTATTGATTGAGGGCAGTTCCATTCATGTCATAACCAGCATAAACGCGTCGCTCTTTCATAAAGAAATTCATCATCTTTTGAACGACTTTTTGACTTCTTTCATCTTGACTTTGAGACAAGTGATAAGGCAAACGACAAGCATTATAAGAATACGCTCCATCGTATTGAGACTCGATTGTGTTGGCATCAACAAGACGCGCGCCTGACTTCTCAGCCCAGATAAAGTCTGGCAAGAGACCCGTATCCGAATGAGAACTGATTTGCTCCAATTGCCCAAGCATCTTATCCTTAACATCTAGCCACTGTTTGTTTCCAGTCAGGTCGTAGAAAGACTGGAAATAGTGAGGAAGAGTATCAGACGTCCGCATCAAGTAATAATAATCGGAATCCTTGTTTGCCCAGTTTCCTACTGTTAAAACACCTGTCTCTTCATTGTAATTGTATCGAAGAATATCTTCTAAGATTTTTTTAGCTTGCTCTTGGTATTCCTGCGCCTTATCTGGCCACTGTTTGGCAGCTTCAATCAAAGAATAAGCGATGTAGAGATCTCCATCAGTTGCGTTTTGCTTCTCAACCGTTTCACTCTCATTTTTGAGAACTTGCTTCCAAGACATCAACTGCGTTCCCTCGATACGATGATTTTGGTAATAGCGATAAAGGCTATCAAAATTTGCTTGTGTTGCTTGCCCTTTTTGGGCTGCTAAAACCGTTATGAGCATGCCGTAACTTTGGGCTTCAGATAAAACTGTTGTTCCCTCCGAATCACTCGTCGTACGAACATAAGACTGATCGTCTTTTGTAACAAGAAACTGTTGACTCCATTGGCGGTAAATACGATTGCGCATCTCGACTTTACTCCTTCCTCTTGCCAAAAACAAGGTTAAACAAAAGATAGAAAGGATGAGCACAAACCATACATATTTTATTTTATTCGTTTTCATAAATCCTCCTATCCTGCAAATCGCTTGGTTTTAACCCACTTAGTTTCTTTTCGGCGGAGTACTTTGTCCAGCACGATTGAAGAAATGGAATCAATGGATACAACGATAAACATCTGTGCGTAAGAGAAATAGGCTACCAAGGCTAACCAGATTTGTTTTGTCGTCGCTTGTCCAAACTGACTTGCTAATGCCGTCATAATTTGCATCAAATAGAGACCAATCATGAGAATCCAGTTGAAGAGCATGAGCTGGGCGATGTAGATATTATCCGCATCAAAAGCAAATGGAATTCTGACATCTGGGAAGAAAAGATTAAGACAGATTGCTAGCACATTCGCTAGGAAAATCAAATCCGATAGGACAATGGCAAAGTTAAACCAAAAGAAAACACAAGAATAGTTAAAGACTTCTAGTTTAACGCGCCAGTTTGCTCTGCCAAATAAATGCTTAAAATTTGAGAGAACAACTTCGTAGTTTCCTTTAGCCCAACGTTTTCGTTGCATATAGTAACTCTTTAAGGTTTCAGGTTCTTGTTGGAAAGCCTCTGAGTTATAAGCAAGGGCGATCAATTTACCACTCTGCATGATTTTAAAAGAAATATCGGTATCCTCAGTCAAGGCACCATTTTTCCAACCACCGATACTCTTTACAAAGTCGGTTTGAATGATAAAGTTGGTTCCTGGGATACGACCAATTTTAAAGAGATGCCACATCCCAACATGGTGCACCCGCTGGGTAACAACGATTTCTTGGTTGATACAACGAGTCAAAAAATTTTGATTGGCATTTCGAGTCTTGTTGCGACCGAAAGATGCCACGTGGCGTTCTGGGTCCTTTATCACTTCTTTGACAAGGAAATAAAGGGCATTTTTTTCAGGCATGGCATCTGCATCATAAACACAGATATATTCACCCGTTGCCATCTCTAAGGCATCGTTTAGAACGCCTGCTTTTCCTCCCGTACCAGTACGGTCGATAATAGTCAGATTTCTTCCTGCATATTCAGGCAGAGCTTGTACAGACAAACACTCTGCATAGGTGTTGTCCGAACAGTTATCCGCAAATAGAAGCAACTCCACACGATCGTGAGGGTAATTCATATCCAAGATAGCTTTTGCCGTCTGGGCAATAACCACATCCTCATTATGAGCAGGAACAACAATGGTAACCTTAGGGTAATAAGGTAGTGGCGAGGTATCCACACGAAAATCACTATGTTTAAACCAAAAGTGAACAGCTGAAAAGAGAATTACCAAGCCCCAAGCTAGAGAAATCCAAATTGTAAGCAAGGTAAAAATCATTAACATTTGACTAATCATGATTCACCGCCTTAAAATTTTTGTTCACTCGATGGTAAAGAATACTGTATGCAATAAATAATATGACAAAACAAATGCCAAAGGTAAGACTGAGTCCCAAAGCAATGCCAAAAAATATATTGGTTAGAGTCATGTTTCCCTCTTAATATTCTACAATTACATCTGTCTCTAATTGACGTTTGAGATGACTAGCAACATCAGAGTAGTCTTTAAATTTACTTCTATTCTTAGAGTTAATCATAAGGTAACCTGTTTGGAATTGAATTCCTTGGTTTCCATCTTCTCCATGAAAAACTAAACTGCTCAGTTTCTCCTGCAAACCATTCAAATAGAGTTGCTTCAAAGAATCTTGACTACTATTAGATAAAACAAGAAAATTCCCATCTGAAACGTAATAGAGTTTATCGTTGTAACTCAATTCCTGAGAAATTACCTCTTGAATGCGACTGAGCATCAGATTATGTTCTTTCGGTTTAATCTGGAAGAACAAATCTTCATGTGCCCAATGAATCAATAGAGATTGAACCGTCACATCACTTTGTGCAGTTACCATAGCCTGGTAATCTGCTCGAGCTTCATCTTCCTGTTCTTGGACCTTTGAAGCTACCTTGAAGAAATAATAACGAACTTTAAGTAGAATCCCAATCAAAAGTGGAAAACTGATTAATAAGAAGATCAGTTGAATGATTGGGATATAAACCACACCCGCAACCAAAACGATAAGTCCAAAACCAAATGCTAAGATAAGGGTCCAAGTAAGCAAAAGGTCAGATAATACCAACACTGCAAACAAGGCTAAAGCTAAAAACAAGATTTGTTCTAAAATGATTGATCGAGCATACAAAAAACAAAGTACCAAAAGAATGACCTCACAAGCAAGCAAAGCCATAAGCCAGTTTTTAAATCGACTCCAATTTTTCATTTTTTCTTATTTCCCCCTTTGAATTCAGATACAGAAGTCGCTCCCCCAAAGTACTGTTGAATGGATTGTACGATTCGTTCAGAGGCTCTTCCATCTCCATAAGGATTTGGTGCCTGAGACATTTTTCTATAAAGAGTTTCATCTGTTAAGAGTTCTGCCATAGCATCTTTGACACGTACTGGATCCGTACCAACTAGTTTCAAGGTTCCTGCACGAACACCTTCTGGACGTTCCGTCGTGTCACGAAGAACAAGGACAGGTTTGCCGAGAGAAGGCGCCTCTTCCTGAACACCTCCAGAGTCAGTCATGATAAAATCACTTCTTGAAGCCAAATTATGAAAATCAAGTACATCTAAAGGCTCAATCAAGTGAATGCGCTCATGACCAGCTAGAATATCCTTTGCTGCTTCTTGCACAGCAGGGCTAAGGTGAACAGGATAAACAACTTCAATTTCCTGATGAAGATCGACCATCTCACGTAAAGCTGCAAAGACATTTCTCATTGGATGACCTTGATTCTCACGACGATGCATGGTTACCAATACAAGTTTCTTATCTGGATCCAATTGATCTAGAACTTCATGATAGTAATCCGATTGAACGGTTAGTTTCAAGGCATCAATGGCTGTATTCCCCGTAATGACAATAGCAGACTCAGGGTGATTTTCCTTGAGGAGATTTTCTTTACTCTCACTAGTTGGAGCAAAATAGAGATCCGCTAGGTTATCAGTCATCTGACGATTCATTTCCTCTGGGAAAGGAGAATACTTATCAAAGGTCCTCAGACCAGCTTCAACGTGGCCGATACGTACCTGATTATAGAAAGCAACTAAACTTGCTACAAAAGTTGTTGTTGTATCTCCATGAACAAGAATTATATCTGGAAGTTCTTGCTTAACAACTGGATCAAACTTTTCTAAAATTTTTCCAGTAATATCTAAGAGGGATTGATTTTTCCCCATAATATCCAGGTCATAATGTGGCTCGATGCTAAACGTTTCAAGAACTTGATCTAGCATTTGACGATGCTGAGCTGTCACAACTGTAATCGTCTCAATACTATCACTATGTTTTTGCAATTCTAACACTAAAGGGGCCATTTTAATAGCTTCTGGTCGTGTTCCAAAAACAACCATCACTTTCAATTTCTTCATTATGGTATCCTTCTACTATAATAAAATTTGACACATCAGATTAATCTTTATATCGAATTATTGCGCAAATCAATTAATTTGATTATCTTAATTATTTTACCGCTAATTAATTTATATGTCAAATTTTTCCAAGTATATTATTGCATTTAATTTAATTTTAAATAATCGTAATATTTTTTGTAACGCTGTGATTTATAGCTTGTAAACCTTATACCTTAAAGTTTCCTTAAAATTTTTTTGAGTGAAGTATTTTTTAAACATTCTAAAACTTACCATTATCTAAATATTTATTTTTTCTTAATAATTCAGATAATTATATTTTAGCGTTTCATAGAATATATCTCTTTTTCTAATACGAAAAAATCCCTCTCTAATGAAAAAGGGATTTACGACTTCTTGCTATTTTAAAGTTAAACCTTATAAGATCTATCTTAAATCAAATCTTTTGACAGATATAAAACAAGGTCACCGATATCTTCACAAACTGCATTTATGGCCGGTTGATAGTTCTGATACCAAACTCCCGTACCATCTGGAATATAGCCACGTTTGATGTACAATCTCTGGGCAGGTCCATAGTCTGAGTGCAAACCTACACCCAACGTCACTTTGTCCGAAAAAAGCTTTACTCGTTTTTCTGCTTCTTCCAGCAAGAGATTGCCAATACCTTGATTTTGAAAGGGTTCAAAGACATTGAAATCTGAAAGTTCTGGAGCCATTCTAGCAAAGGGCCCCTGCTTAGCATCGGGTAAAATAGTAATGTAGCCCGCTACAACACCATCAATCTCTGCAACTAATACCTCTCTCTCCCCATTTTTCTGCTCCTTAAAATATCGAGTTAAAATCTCCTCTCTACTTGGCCAACCTTGGCTAGTAAATCCTCGAGAGAGATCTTTAATGTCAGATTCTTGCATTTTTCTAATTGAACAAGTCGTCTTCATAAGTTGCTCCTTTAAAGCTTTCTCCTACTATTATAGCACGATAATAAAAATTAAAAGAAATAACCTAGTAAGAAAAAAGGAGCTCTGTCCAACCGAGGGCTGAAAAAAAGACCCACTCGGGTCTTAATTCACTTTCTTGTTTTCAAGCTCATGAAAAAGAGGTCCACTGGACCTCAACTCGCCTTCTCATTTCAAAGCTTATGAAAAAGAGGTCCACCGGACCTCTTTTTTAATCTTCGTTTACGAAAGGCATCAAAGCCATTACGCGAGCGCGTTTGATAGCTGTTGTTACTTTACGTTGGTTTTTAGCTGAAGTTCCAGTTACACGACGAGGAAGAATTTTCCCACGTTCTGAAACGAAACGGCTAAGAAGCTCAGTATCTTTGTAATCAACATATTCAATTTTGTTTGCTGCGATGTAATCAACTTTTTTACGGCGTTTGAATCCGCCACGACGTTGTTGAGCCATGTTTTTTCTCCTTTATAGTATTAATTGTCCATTAGAATGGTAAATCATCATCTGAAATGTCCAATGGATTGGTTGCTCCAAATGGATTTTCAGAACGTGAAAAGTCTGGTACTGGGTTTGCAGGTGCTGATTGACCAGCAGTTGGTGCAGAATAAGCGCCACTTGAATGTCCTTCACGCACTCCGCGGCTTTCCAACATTTGGAAATTATCCGCCACGACTTCTGTTACGTAAACACGTTGTCCTTGCTGGTTATCGTAACTACGAGTCTGGATACGACCTGTAATCCCGATAAGAGAGCCTTTTTTAGCCCAGTTAGCAAGATTTTCAGCCTGTTGACGCCACATAACGACATTGATGAAATCAGCCTCACGTTCGCCATTTTGACTCTTAAATGTACGGTTTACTGCAAGAGTAAAAGTCGCAACTGCTACATTTGATGAAGTATAACGCAACTCAGCGTCACGTGTCATACGCCCTACAAGTACAACATTGTTAATCATAATCTACCTTCTTACGCGTCAAGTTTGACGATCATGTGACGAAGAATGTCAGCGTTGATTTTTGAAAGACGGTCAAACTCTTTAAGAGCTGCGTCGTCGTTTGCTTCAACGTTAACGATGTGGTAAAGTCCTTCGCGGAAATCTTGGATTTCGTATGCAAGACGACGTTTTTCCCAATCTTTTGATTCAACAACAGTTGCACCGTTGTCAGTCAAGATAGAGTCAAAACGTGCTACCAAAGCGTTTTTCGCTTCTTCTTCAATGTTTGGACGAATGATATAAAGAATTTCGTATTTAGCCATTGATATGTTCCTCCTTTTGGTCTAATGACCCCCAGTCTTTGCAAGGGGTAAGTGAGGTTCGCTCACAATAAACCATTATACTAGAAAAACTGATAGATAGCAAGATAAAAGTGAAAAAAGAAGATGAAATTATCTTCTTTTTGCTAGTTTATGGTTTGATACGGTGCAACATACGTGGGAATGGAATAGCTTCACGGATGTGTTTGGTTCCTGCTGCGAAAGTGACCATACGTTCAATACCGATACCAAATCCACCGTGTGGTACTGTACCGTATTTACGAAGGTCAAGGTAGAATTCGTATTCTGTACGATCCATACCAAGTTCTTCCATCTTAGCGACAAGGGCATCATAGTCTTCCTCACGCATAGAACCACCGATGATTTCTCCGTAACCTTCTGGTGCAAGCAAATCTGCACAAAGCACACGATCTGGGTTACCAGGAACTGGTTTCATGTAGAAGGCCTTGATAGCTGCTGGGTAGTTGATAACGAAGGTTGGTACACCAAAGTGGTTTGAAATCCATGTTTCATGCGGTGAACCGAAGTCATCTCCATGTTCCAAATGCTCGTAGTCTGCATCAGCATCATTTTCATGCTCTTGCAAGAGGTCAATGGCTTGATCGTAAGTGATGCGTTTGAATGGCTCTGCAATGTAGCGTTTCAAAAGCTCCGTATCACGTTCCAAAGTTTCCAAGGCTTGGGGAGCACGGTCAAGTACACCTTGAAGAAGGGCTTTCACATAAGCTTCTTGCAAGTCAAGGGACTCATCGTGTGTCAAGTATGAGTACTCTGCGTCCATCATCCAGAACTCAGTCAAGTGACGGCGTGTTTTTGATTTTTCAGCACGGAATACTGGACCAAAGTCAAAGACACGACCAAGGGCCATAGCACCCGCTTCAAGATAAAGCTGACCTGATTGGCTCAAGTAGGCCGGGGTTCCGAAATAGTCAGTTTCAAAGAGTTCAGTTGAATCCTCTGCCGCATTTCCTGAAAGAATTGGACTATCAAATTTCATGAAACCGTTCTTGTCGAAAAACTCATAAGTCGCATAGATAATAGCGTTACGGATTTGCATAACAGCCACTTGCTTACGAGAGCGGAGCCACAAGTGACGGTTGTCCATCAAGAAGTCTGTTCCGTGTTCTTTTGGTGTGATTGGGTAGTCTTGAGATTCACCAATCACTTCGATGTCTGTAATATCCAACTCATAGCCAAACTTAGAACGTTCGTCTTCTTTGACAATTCCTGTCACATAAACAGAAGTTTCTTGGCTCAAGCGTTTGATGGTGTCAAATTTTTCAAGACCTACCTCTTCACCAAATTTTTCAATAAAGTTTGGTTTAAAGGCTACACCTTGGAAGAAGGCAGTTCCATCACGCAATTGCAAGAAGGCAATTTTTCCTTTTCCTGATTTGTTGGCAACCCAGGCTCCAATGGTCACTTCTTGACCAACGTAGTCTTTTACATCGATAATTGTTACACGTTTTGTCATAATCTATCTTCCTTTTTTCGTTTAACTTGTCCGAAGACGTCATTACCCATTATTTTACCATAAATGGGCTGCGATATCTAGGTTCTACTAAAGAAAAATCGCGAGATTTTCGTTACAAAAAATCTTCGCTAAAAAGGCGAAGATTCTAAGTTTTATTTTTCCATAAATTGATGCAAGCGACGAATAGCTTCTTTTAATGTATCCAAGTCTGTTGCATAGCTGAGACGGACATTTTCTGGAGCTCCGAATCCTGCTCCTGTAATCAAGGCAAGACCGACTTCCTCAAGAATAGCCGTTGTAAAGTCCGTCACATTGGTATAGCCCTTCATCTCCATCGCTTTTTTAACATTTGGGAAGAGATAGAAGGCTCCTTGTGGCTTGACAACTTCAAATCCTGGCACTTGGCACAAGAGAGGATAAATGGTATTCAAACGTTCCTCAAATGCTTGGCGCATGATTTCGACAGAGTCTTGTGGTCCAGTTAGGGCTTCAATGGTAGCATATTGTGATACAGCAGTTAGGTTTGAGGTTGTTTGTCCTGTTAGCTTGCTCATGGCAGCAATAATCTCAGGATTTCCCACAGCATAACCTACCCGCCAACCAGTCATGGCATAAGCCTTAGATACACCGTTAATCACGATGGTTTGCTTGCGAATGGCTTCTGACAGACTAGAGATTGGAACAAATTCGTTCCCGTTATAAACCAAACGACCATAAATATCATCTGCTAGGATAAGGACATCATGCACAACAGCCCAATTTCCGATAGCCAAGAGTTCCTCACGAGAGTAGATCATACCGGTCGGATTAGATGGCGAATTGAGAACCAAGACCTTTGTCTTATCTGTTCGGGCCGCTTCTAGCTGCTCGACTGTCACCTTAAAGTGATTGTCTTCCTTGGCTTGGACAAAGACTGGCACACCTTCTGCCATCTTGACTTGGTCTCCATAACTGACCCAGTATGGTGTAGGGATGATGACCTCATCACCTGGATTGACCACAGCCATAAAAAAGGTATAGAGAGAGAACTTAGCACCTGTGGCAAAGGTAACCTCGTTGGCTGCTACGGAATAGCCATAGTAGCGTTCAAAATAGGTATTAACCGCAGCCTTTAAGTCTGGTAGACCTGAAGCAACTGTATAAAAGGAAGCACGGCCATCACGAATCGCTTCCACCGCCGCATCCTGAATATTTTCAGGAGTATGAAAATCAGGCTGTCCCAAGGTTAAGAAAAGAACATCTTTTCCCTGAGCTTTTAAAGCTTTGGCTCTTGCATCACTGGCTAGAGTGACGCTTTCTTCCATTTCTAGTACACGTTTGGATAGTTTCATATGTCCTCCTTATTGGATCAATGCTCCAGTTTCAAAGTCGACCAGATAGTACTGGTTTCCTGACTTAACTTCCCAAATCGGCTTGTCCTGATAACGACCAAAAGTAATCTTGTCAATGTCGCTAGCTCCTTTTTCCCTCGAAATCGTTGCCGCCTTGTCTTGAGAAATCCCCTTATCTAGCTGATAGACATAAATTTTGTGGTCATTCTTTTCAATCAGTACTGCAATGGCCTCTTGCTTTTTATTATGTCCTAAAACGCTGTAATAACCTTCTAGTCCATTATAAAAATCAACCTGATCTGCCTTTTCCAATTCTGCATACTGCTTGGCCAGTTTTTCTCCTTCAACCCTAGCATCTTGATAGGGTTTCATGCTGAGTGATATCAGATAAAGAAAGGAAGTCGTCATGACTAGCAGTACCAGAGAAATGCCGATTCCATATTGTATAAGTAGCTTATTTTTTGCTTTTTTCTGTCTTAGTTTCACTCGTCTATTTTACCATCTCTCCTCCTTTATTACAAGTGAAGACAGGAACATTCCGAGATTATTTTCCCTTTGAAATTAAATACAATATCTGCCTGTCTATCAAATACTGTTTTCTCAGAACTAAGTTTTTCCACCCCTAACAAGTAAACTTAGCTGAGCACATTTATTGCTAATTAGTATTATTTGTTGTAACATAGATGGTGACAAAAGAGTTCACTCTTTGAATTTTAAACTAAAGGAGACACGTCATGTCTAAAAAAGTACTATTTATCGTCGGTTCATTACGCCAAGGTTCTTTCAACCACCAAATGGCCCTCGAAGCTGAGAAAGCACTTGCTGGCAAAGTGGAAGTTAGCTATCTTGATTACTCAGCTGTTCCTCTCTTCAGCCAAGATTTGGAAGTTCCAACTCATCCAGCTGTAGCTGCTGCTCGTGAAGCAGTCCTTGCTGCGGATGCAATCTGGATCTTCTCTCCAGTCTACAACTTCTCTATCCCTGGAACAGTGAAAAACTTGCTTGACTGGCTCTCTCGTGCCATTGATTTGTCTGATACACGTGGTGCTTCTGCCCTCCAAGACAAGTTTGTTACTGTCTCATCTGTAGCCAATGCCGGTCACGAACAACTCTTTGCGATTTATAAAGACCTCTTGCCATTTATCCGCACACAAGTCGTTGGTGACTTTACTGCCGCTCGTGTCAATGACTCTGCTTGGGCAGACGGAAAATTGGTGTTAGAAGAAGCAACTGCTTCATCACTTGAAAAACAAGCTGACAACCTTCTTGCAGCCATCAACTAATCCAGCAAAAACCAGCTCATTCGAGCTGGTTTTATGCTTGTTTCACAAAGACGAGTTCTAAGTCACTTGATAAATCAGGTTGGTATTCAAAGCCGGCGAAGCGGAGCTTACGAGTTTGTTCGACTGTTTGAACTTGCCCTTCTATCAAGGCTGTCAAAAAAGCCCCACGCGCTTTCTTGGAAATGGTTGAGTGAATCTTCAGCTGACCAGCCTTGTCCTCCATAAATTTGAAGGTCACCATCTTTTCTCTGATTTCCTTAGAAAATACTGTTTCAAACTCTGATGACAAGAGAGAAAATATCAAGTCCTCATCCTCTAGCGCCTCATCGTAGGCTGACTTCCAATGACTCTTTAAAGTCTTACCAGTGACTTTTAACTTCATCAAGAAGTCCAAACGGTGAGGAGCTATTGGAGATAGAGCTGGAAAAACGCCATACAAAGCTGATGTAATTAAAACATGATCTTCCAGATAGGCTTGTTCAGTCTCAGTCAACTCATCTCGTTTGATGTGGCGATACATAAGACCATCAAAGAGTTTCAAAGCTGGATAGTTTTTGGCTCTTTGTTCTTTTAAGGCTTGGATGCGTTCATATTCCTCTTGCGCTTTTTCGGCAGAGATTTTGTAAAACTTCTCTAGTTCTTGAGTAGAGTAAGTCGCTAGTTCATCAAGGACTGCCTGACTTTCGGGACGCAATGGATACGCATCTAAACTAAGGATTTTGGTGTTCATTTCTTTTGCTGTTGGGATTAAAATTTTCATATTGTTAGTATAGCATATTTTTCAACCACGACCAAGAATTTCATCTTAAAAACCTCGGTTCACACCGAGGTTTCTCTGTTTATTTTGGCCATCCTAACCAGATAGCCGCGAGAACAAGGGCTGTCCAGCTAAGCTTGTTAAGATAGATAAGAATTTATCTTTTTTCTCCTTGAACTGAGAAAACCTATTTTTATACTCAATGAAAATCAAAGAGCAAACTAGGAAGCTAGCCGCAGGCTGTACTTGAGTACGGCAAGGCGACGCTGACGTAGTTTGAATTTGATTTTCGAAGAGTATTATTGTACTTTAAAGGTCTTGAGATAATTATCTTTTCCAACTTTACCTTCGAAGGATTGGCCATTTTCAAGGTAAGGAAGGTCGTCTGATACGGAGGCCTTGACCTTGTAGATTTTGCCATCAACTTTAAAGAAGTAGACAGTATCCCCCTTGATAACAGCTGATTTAAGATCTGAAACCACTCCCTTGATACTTTCTGCCGTTTCATTATCCAGGTCGAGGTCGTTTTTATTGGCATATTTGCTGAGGAGTTCATCTACCGTAGTTGCTACGATGACGTTTTGGTACTCCACGGCATCGACCAATGCATACTCCTTGACCAAGCCTGCATTGTCCTTCAAGCCCATGATATAAAGAGGCTTGTCATTGAGATTGACAAGGATAGGGAAGGTAGCCTTGTAGGCCTTCTCTTGCACTGCTCCCTCAGCCGAAGCACGGGCAGATTCTTCGGTTGCTGAAGCTAGATTGTACTTGGTGATTTCACCAGTTCGCATATTTTCAAGGATAAATCCTAGATTACTTTCGTCAGCATTTGCTGAAGTGACCCCTGTGTAGAGATAAATGTCATTTCCGATAGAAAGATAGTTATAGCCCTCGGTCGTTTGGGTAACGTTTTTCTTAGAAATCAAGGCATTCCAGAAGCCGTCTTTATACTTGCCGTTGTAGTTGATTTGCTCGATAGTTTCTTCAGCTGGGTAGACACGATCCACCCATTCTGGCACTTCATCCAAGCTGTATTCCTTGGTTTCTCCATTGGTAGCGTCTAAGATAATAACCGATGAAGGACGAGGTACTCCTAGACCAAACTGCTTTTGATAAACGGTTGCTACATAGAAGGGATTGCCTTCATCATCCACCTCAAAGGATGGCGTTTTAAAAATCTTGGTTGGGTACTTGATCCGAAGATGACGTTTGACGTCTCGGTTAAAATACTCGGAGTCTGAATACTTCATCGGTGTTTTCAAGTCTACCAATTCAGCGTTCCCTGTCACCATATCAACCTTGATATACTCGCCAATTCCCTTGGACTGATTATTAAACCATTTGATCGGGTCGGCATACTCCAAAGGTGTCACCCGATAGGGTTTGCCATCAACCGTCAGCTGGGTATAAGTATCTGCTGCTACGTACTGGGAGACCTTATCCGTCAGCGAGCCTAGATAACGGTCTCCAATCTTTTCTGCAGTGCTCCGATCTAGGATTGGAACCTTACTGGTATCACTCTTAGGAAAATCTTTAAAGTCTTTTTCTGTGATAGACACCACATTAGCATAGTTTTTTGCTTGGAAAAAGCTAGAGGTCACTAGGCTTACCAGACCAGCAAGGGCAAAGATAAGGCCTGCAGCCAGCAACAATCCTCCACCTAATTTATTAAAATGAAGCCCTTCTAGATTGAGTTCGTTGGCAACCTTTCCATGACGTACGTGAACCGTCTTGAGGAGATTGGTATCCTTTCGGAAACTAAACAAAATACCCATCACCACCAGATGCCCACATAGGAAAAAGATAAATTCCCAACTAGTAAGATTAAGTGGCGGCAAAAAGATATACCAAGTCGTTGCGATAAAAACAAGTTCAAAAAGTATGCGTTTCATCTGAGTTCCTCCTAAATAATCCGTCCTTCCAAATGATCCAGTTCATGTTGGCAGATCTGAGCTGGAAAACCTGTCAGTGTAATGGTCTGTTCCTGCCACTTGCTATCGCGATAGGAAACCGCAATCGTTTCATAACGAGTCGTTGGCCGTACCCCAGTCAAGGACAAACACCCTTCCTCTGTCTCGTAAGGTCCATTAAAGGAAAGGAGAACGGGATTAAACATGACCATAGGAACCAAGCCAAGATTAAAGATAATGACACGCTTCTGCACCCCAATCATATTAGCCGCCAGACCAACACAGGTCTCGCGATTGGCTAGCAGGGTATCCTGTAAATCTCTAGCCAGATAAAGGTCTTCCTGACTTGCAGCTTTCGAAACTTGCGATAGGAATAAGACATCTCGGACAATTTTCTTTTCCATTTCTTTCACTCCTTGCCATTTTACTTTATTATAGCATAAAAGTGGATAACTCCTAACTATTCTCCTCAAATGCAAAAAAGCCATCCGAAGATGACTTTCTTTTTAAATCGCGTTCTTATCAAGACCAAGTTTACGTTGAACAAACTTAACGATTTCTACGATAAGTATCATTGAGAAGCTTCCAGCCAGAACAATGGCCCATTGTGACAAGTCTAGTTTGGTTACGTGGAAGATGCTTTCTAATGGGTCGATAACAATAGTTGATGCTAGTAAAATAAATGAAACCAAGATTGACCAGTTGAAAGTTTTAGATTTAAATGGACCAACAGTCAAAATAGACTGGTAAACAGATTTTACATTGTAGGCATGGAAGAGCTGGATCAAACCAAGTGTTGCAAAGGCCATAGTAAGAGCATCAGCGTGGATAGCTTGATTGTCACCCACATGAACTGGGTAAAGAAGGGCAAGACCATAAACAGCCAGAACAAGGGCACCTTGAAGGAGACCTTGATAGATGATGGAACTCATGACCCCACCTGAGAAGAAGCTTGACTTGCGTCCACGTGGTTTGTGGGTCATAACACCTGGCTCAGCTGGCTCAACACCGAGAGCAATAGCTGGGAAGGTATCCGTTACCAAGTTAATCCACAAGAGATGAACTGGCTGTAGGACATCCCAACCAAACAAGGTTGACAGGAAGATGGTTAATACCTCAGCCGTATTGGCAGAAAGAAGATACTGAATAGTCTTTTGAATGTTTGAGAAGACCTTACGTCCTTCTTCAACTGCGACGATAATGGTCGCAAAGTTGTCATCCGCAAGAATCATATCAGAAGCCCCCTTAGAAACCTCTGTACCAGTTATTCCCATACCGATACCGATATCAGCTGTTTTCAGAGCTGGCGCATCATTAACACCATCACCTGTCATGGCAACGACCTTACCTTGATTTTGCCAAGCTTTCACGATACGAACCTTGTGTTCTGGAGATACACGCGCGTAAACAGAGTATTGACCAACGACTTTTTCAAATTCTTCATCTGAAAGTTCGTTCAATTCCGCACCTGTCAGAACATGGTCCGCCGTATCTTTTTCATCAATGATTCCCAGACGTTTGGCAATGGCTTCCGCTGTGTCTTGGTGGTCACCAGTGATCATGATTGGACGGATTCCTGCTTCTTTAGCCACACGAACGGCTTCTGCTGCTTCGGCACGTTCAGGGTCAATCATCCCAATCAAACCAGTAAAGATCAAGTTGTTTTCAAGCTCTTCAGAAATGAGGTTTTCTGGAATGCTGTCAATAATCTTATAAGCACCTGCAAGGACACGCAAAGCTTGGTGAGCCATGTCAGAGTTGTTTGTATGGATTAATTCAGTGACTTTCTCATCAATCGGAGCAATATCTCCAGCCTTGTCACGAGCAACACAACGTTTCAAAAGTTGAT
Organism: Streptococcus sp. A69; assembly: GCF_058556195.1. NCBI lineage: Bacteria > Bacillati > Bacillota > Bacilli > Lactobacillales > Streptococcaceae > Streptococcus > Streptococcus sp. A69. The sequence continues at coordinate 612,093 of NZ_JBZUJU010000001.1, forward strand.
CTGGAGCCCCTTTGACTGCTACGAGGAATTTACCATCTGGCAATGGATGAACCGTTGACATGAGTTTACGATCTGAGTCAAACGGCAATTCAGCTACACGAGGATATTTCTCTAAGAACTCTTTAACATCATAGCCCTTGTCCAAGGCATACTGGATGAAGGCTGTTTCGGTTGGATCACCAATCAGGTTTCCCTCAGCATCAATCTTGGTATCATTAGCCAAGACAACTGAACGAAGTAGTGGCATGTCCAAGCCAAGTTCAATGTCATCAGCAGAATCATGTAGGACTGCATCGTAGAAGACTTTTTCGACTGTCATCTTGTTCATAGTAAGTGTACCAGTCTTATCAGAAGCGATGATCTCAGTCGAACCAAGCGTTTCAACTGCTGGCAACTTACGAACGATAGAGTTTCGTTTTGCCAAAACTTGAGTACCAAGGGCAAGAACGATGGTCACGATAGCAGGAAGTCCTTCTGGGATGGCTGCAACAGCAAGCGCAACAGAGGTCATCAACTCACCAAGTGGATCTTTTCCTTGGATGAAGACTCCAACTACAAAAGTAACAAGGGCAATAACCAAAATTGCATAGGTTAAGACCTTAGAAAGGTTGTTCAAGTTTTGTTTAAGAGGTGTATCCGTCTCATCAGCATCTTGGAGCATGCCAGCGATATGACCCACTTCAGTATACATACCTGTATTGACAACAACACCAAGACCACGACCATAAGTCACGTTTGAGTTTTGGAAGGCCATATTGACACGGTCACCAATACCAGCATCTGCAGCAAGCTCGACTGTCAAGTCTTTTTCAACTGGAACAGACTCACCTGTTAGAGCTGCTTCTTCGATTTTAAGAGAGTTGGCTTCTAGCAAACGTAGGTCTGCTGGTACGACGTCACCTGCTTCAAGAGCAACGATATCACCTGGTACCAATTCTTTGGAATCAATCTCTGCCATGTGCCCATCACGAATAACGCGAGCAGCTGGACTGGACATAGACTTGAGGGCCTTGATAGCTTCTTCTGCTTTTCCTTCTTGGTAAACACCAAAGGCAGCGTTGATGATAACCACGGCTAGGATAATGATGGCATCTGCGATATCTTCCCCACCAGAAGTTATGACTGATAAGATAGCTGCAGCAATTAGGATGATAATCATCAAATCCTTAAACTGTTCAATGAATTTAACCAAGAGAGATTTTTTCTCACCCTCTTCCAGTTCATTGCGTCCATATTCAGCTAGGCGTTTTTGCACTTCGCTTGACGAAAGGCCTTGCTCAGTTGCTTCAACTGACTTCAAGACCTCTTCAGGACTTTGAGTATAAAACGCTTGGCGTTTTTGTTCTTTTGACATGCGTCTCCTCCTTGACATTGTGTGCAAAACAAGTTCTCTTTTTGTTTTATGACAAACAAAAAGAGACTTGTTAATCATAACAAGTCTCGCTGTTTAAGATAGGGCCGGAAGGTATACTTTGCAGTACACAATTCGGAATGACGACACTATCACAGGTTTCTGCCAGCTACTCCCTTGAGTAGTACTATTATATCAAAATTTGAAAAGTTTTCAATCATTAAAATTCGATGAAGGTGGACTAAATTTGAATTTTCCCGCAAAAACCAGTATAATGAAAGAATATTACTTATACTGAAAAGGAAGTTTGATGAAACAATCAATCTCAAATCTCAAGTTAGCTGAGCGTGGTGCCATTATCAGTATCTCGACCTACTTATTCTTGTCTGCGGCAAAATTAGCAACTGGTCATCTACTTCATTCATCCAGTTTGGTAGCGGATGGTTTCAATAACGTATCCGATATTATCGGAAATGTTGCTCTTCTGATTGGCATTCGGATGGCTCGCCAGCCTGCAGACCGTGACCACCGCTTTGGACACTGGAAGATTGAAGATTTAGCTAGTTTGATCACTTCCATCATCATGTTCTACGTTGGCTTTGATGTGCTTCGGGATACCATTCAGAAAATTCTCAGTCGGGAACAAACGATTATCGATCCTCTGGGAGCATTTCTAGGAATCATTTCTGCAGCGGTTATGTTTGTCGTTTATCTCTATAACACACGCCTCAGTAAGAAATCCAAATCCAAAGCTCTAAAGGCAGCAGCTAAAGATAATCTTTCCGATGCAGTCACCTCGCTTGGTACTTCCATTGCTATCCTAGCCAGCAGTTTTAATTATCCGATTGTGGATAAATTAGTCGCTATCATCATCACTTTCTTTATCTTAAAGACAGCCTATGATATCTTTATCGAATCGTCCTTCAGTCTTTCAGATGGTTTTGATGATCAGCTACTAGAAGACTACCAAAAGGCCATAATGGAAATTCCAAAGATTAGTAAGGTCAAGTCCCAAAGAGGGCGTACCTATGGTAGCAATATCTACCTTGATATCACGCTGGAGATGAATCCTGATTTATCAGTCTATGAAAGTCACGAAATTGCAGACCAGGTCGAATCCATGCTAGAAGAGCGTTTTGGAGTATTTGACACCGATGTCCATATCGAACCTGCTCCTATACCTGAAGATGAAATTTTAGACAATGTCTACAAAAAACTACTCATGCGCGAGCAATTGATTGACCAAGGAAACCAACTAGAAGAACTCCTTGCTGAGGACTTTATCTATATCCGTCAAGATGGAGAGCAGATGGATAAAGAGGCCTATAAGGCTGAAAAAGAACTTAAAGCTGCAATTAAGGACATTCAGATTACCTCCATTAGTCAGAAAACCAAGCTCATTTGCTATGTGTTAGATGGTATCATCCATACCAGTATCTGGCGTCGCCATGAGACTTGGCAAAATATCTTTCATCAAGAAACCAAAAAAGAAGAATAGAAAAATCCTGTCGTAATGACAGGATTTTTCTATTCACCTAACTATCAAACTCACTTAGATATTCATAGCGTTCGTATTTTTCAAGAAGTGCCTCGTTTTTCTCATCCAGTTCTTTTTGAAGAGTAGCCAGTTTACCAAAGTCAGAACCATTGGCCTGCATTTCCTCTTCAATAGCAGTGATACGATTTTCCAAGGCTTCAATATCGCCTTCAATGCTTGCCCACTCCTGCTTTTCTTGGTAAGTCATGCGTTTCTTGTCTTCTCGAACCTTGACGACTTTTTCCTTTTCAACTTTTTGCACTTGATTGGCCATCTCTGTTTCAAAGACTTTTTCATCAAGATAGTCAGTATAATGACCAAAGAAAGGACGAATCTTGCCATCCTCAAAAGCGAGAATCTTGGTCGCTACCTTATCCAGGAAATAACGGTCGTGGCTAACTGTCAATACTGGCCCTGCAAAGCTCTGCAAGAAATTCTCCAAAACTGTCAAGGTCGCAATATCCAAGTCATTGGTCGGCTCATCCAAGAGAAGAACATTTGGTTTTTCCAAAAGCAATTTGAGAAGATAGAGGCGTTTTTTCTCGCCACCAGACAATTTCTCAATCAAGGTTCCATGCGTCGAACGCGGAAAGAGGAACTGCTCTAGCAACTCAGCGATGGAAGTCGTAGAACCACCGCTAGTCTTGACCTCTTCTGCTACTTCCTGCAGATAATTGATGACCCTTTTGCTTTCATCCAAGCCTTCGATTTGTTGAAAGAAATAGGCGATACGAACGGTTTCCCCAATCACAACTCGACCTGCTGTCGGCTCAAGACTTCCTGCAATCAGATTAAGCAGGGTGGATTTTCCAACACCGTTGTCACCAACGATACCGATACGGTCTTTGGCCTGCACCAAGAGGTTAAAATCTTGTAAAATCGGCTTGTTCTCATAAGCGAAGGAAACATCTTTAAACTCGATGACCTTCTTACCAATCCGACTGGTCTCAAAGTTCATGGTTAAGTCTGACTCAGTAGGATTATCTGAAACTTCCTTTTTCAAGTCGTGGAAACGATTGATCCGAGCCTGCTGCTTGGTCGCACGCGCTTGCGGTTGTCTGCGCATCCAGGCTAATTCTTGCTTATAGAGTTGTTCTTTTTTGTGGAGAAGTGCTGCATCACGCTCATCTTGTTCTGCCTTGAGGCGAACATAGTCCTGATAATTTCCTTGATACTCGGTCAATCCTGCGCGATCCAATTCGAAAATCCGTGTTGATAAAGCGTCTAGGAAATAGCGATCATGGGTGATAAAGAGAACTGTCTTCTTGGAATTTTTCAAAAAGAGGGTCAGCCACTCGATGGTCGCAATGTCCAGGTGATTGGTCGGCTCGTCCAGAAGCAAGAGGTCGTGGTTTCCTAGGAGAACTTGCGCCAACTGAACCCGTCTTCTCAGACCGCCTGACAGTTCCCCAACTGGAGTGGACAAGTCCTGAATACCCAACTTACTGAGAACGGTCTTGACCTGACTCTCGATTTCCCAAGCTTGGAGAGAGTCCATCTCAGCCATGACGCGTTCCAAACGAGCCTGCTTGTCCTCACTGTAGTTGAGCATGATCAACTCATACTCACGAATCAACTGGATTTCCTTGAGGTCGCTGGAGAGAACCGTATCCAAGACCGTCTTGCTATCATCAAAATCAGGATCCTGTGTCAAGTAGCCAATCTTGTAGTCATTCTTAGCTGAAAAAGGACTGACATCCCCATCAAAGCCAGAAACGCCAGAAAGGACGTCTAAAAGGGTGGTCTTACCAGTCCCATTGACACCTATCAGACCGATTCTGTCCAAGTCATGGATGATAAAAGAAATATCCTTAAAAACGGTCTTGTCACCAACGGATTTGCTTAGTTTTTCAACGATAAAATCACTCATTTTTTCTCCCTCAGGTAAGCATGGATTGCTTGACGATCATTTTCCAATTCTCCATCGACAATGGCAAACTCAATCTTTGTTAAAATCTCTCCCAAGTCTGGTCCTGGCTGGTAACCATATTCCTTAATCAAAATTCCACCGTTAATCTGAATTTCTTTCTTGTCATGAATGGTCAAACTATGGTAAGTTTCTTTGATGGCTTGTGGGTTGACTTCCTTTCCTTGGGCCTGACGAAGACTTTCAGCTTGTAGAAGGGAATCCAAGTCAAAGCGGTAACAATCACGCTTGCTCAGCTCTCCTTCTTCTCGCAAAGTCAAAATAGTCAGCAAATCCTGAACCTGCTTAGCAAACTGGCGTGAGGTTTTCCAAGCTTTCAAAAATGGCTGTGCATCTTTAATCTCCAAAGCCCACAATAGAGCCGCCCAGGCTTGTTCAGAGGATTCAAAAGTGAGATCAGCCTCTAAATCAAACAGTCCGTTGAGCTTGTCTTGGCTTCCTGCCATATCTGGAAGATAGTCATAAGCTTGACTTTCAATCATGGAAGCCAGACCAACTCGCCAAAAAGGTGCCAGCAAGAGTTTATCAAACTCAACGAAGGTGCGCTCTACAGAAATTTTCTCCAAAAGCGGCGTCAAAGTCTTCATCGCCTCAAAAGTTTCTGACTCAAGTTTAAAACCGAGACTGGCCTGAAAACGGAAACCACGCATAATCCGCAAAGCATCTTCGTTGAAACGCTCACTAGCCACTCCAACTGCTCGCAAGACTTGGTTTTCCAAATCTTCTAAACCATGGAACAAGTCAATGATTTCACCTGTCTCATCCAAAGCGAAGGCATTGACTGTGAAATCACGGCGCTTGAGGTCTTCTTCTAGCGAACGCACAAAGGAAACCGCACTGGGTCTACGGTAGTCCACATAGACATCTTCGGTCCGAAAGGTCGTCACTTCATATTCCTCGTCCCCATCTAAAACTAAAACAGTTCCGTGCTCGATTCCAATATCGGCTGTGCGGGAGAATATCCGCTTGGTCTCCTCTGGATAGGAAGAGGTCGCAATATCCACATCATGGATGGGACGATGGAGGAGGGCATCTCGAACAGAGCCCCCAACAAAATAGGCTTCAAAACCTGCTTCTTTAATTTTTTCTAATACTGGTAAAGCCTTCTGAAATTCAGAAGGCATTTGTGTTAATCTCATAATAAGTGTTCTAATCCATAGACAAGCTCATGACGCTTGACAACTTCTTTGATTCCCAAATTCACCCCTGTCATGAAGGAGCTGCGATCATAGGAGTCATGACGGAGGGTCAATCCTTCTCCCTGATTGCCAAAGATGACTTCCTGATGGGCTACCAAGCCTGGTAGACGAACCGAGTGGATCCGCATGCCATCAAAGTCAGCACCACGGGCACCTGCAATCAATTCTTCCTCATCAGGCGCACCTTGTTGGATAGACTCTCGCACTTCCGCCATCAGCTCAGCCGTTTTAATAGCTGTTCCGCTCGGAGAATCTTTTTTCTTGTCATGATGGAGCTCGATAATCTCCACATTTGGGAAATATTTGGCAGCCTGCGTCGCAAATTGCATAAGCAAGACAGCCCCCATGGCAAAGTTAGGGGCAATCAAGCCACCCAAATCTTGTTCACGGGAAAATGCTTTTAGTTCTGCAATTTCTTCACTAGTGAATCCTGTTGTTCCTACGACAGGAGCAAAGCCATTTTCAAGAGCAAAGCGTGTATTTTCGTAGGCAACGGCTGGTGTAGTAAAATCTACCCAAACATCCGCTTCAACACCAGCCAAGTCAGCCTTATCATTGAAGACAGGAATCCCCTGCCACTCTGACTCAGACTCAAAAGGATCCAAAACTGCGACCAAGTCCAAGTCTGGATCAGCCAAGACCATCTGACAAGCAGCTTGGCCCATCTTTCCCTTAAAACCGGCAATAATTACTCGAATACTCATCTCTACTCCTGTCTAAGATACAAAGCCTGTAAGAACACAAAGTGAAAATAGGTGTTCTGATCAAGGAGTGTCTACTCCTTGGAAGAACTATCTTTTTCACACAGGGTTCCAGGCGTGTTCAATTATCAAGATACAAAGGACGTTAGCTGCCCATGAAAAATAGGGAATGGCGCTGACTTTCTACGAAAGGCAAGACAGGCATCTTTTTTCAAGAGGCAGGTAGGTCGTGTTCAATTTCTAAGACACAAAGTCTGCAAGAACAATTTAGACGATTGGTGTATAGCTCAAGGCGATGCTACCTTCTCCAAGGTGGGTCCCAATGACACTACCAAAGGTTTCAATTGGAATTTCAGCAGTCACACCACTCTCCATCAAAAGCTGACGTAAATCCGCTGCCTTTTGAGGAGCGTTCCCATGGATGACTGTGATACGGTAGTTCCCATCTTTTGTCAACTCCTTGATGATTTCCACCAAACGTTTAATTGCTTTCTTTTCTGTACGAACTTTTTCGTAAACTTCAATCACTCCTTGGTCATTAAAATAGAGGATAGGCTTGATACTGAGGAGATTTCCTAGGATGGCTGCACCATTTGACAGACGTCCTCCCTTAACCAAGTGATCAAGGTCGTCTACTATGATAAAGGCCGAGTTGTCAGCGATTTGGATAGCCAATTTCTCCTGAATCTGAGTAAAATCATCGCCTTTTTCTGCCCATTCAAAGGCACTCTCTACCATAAATCCTAGAGGATCACTTGTGATATGGGTATCCGGAAAGGCAATGGTCAAACCTTCATACTCGTCCAACAGGTATTGGATATTCTGATAAAAGCCTGAAATTCCTGACGAAAGGAAAAGGCCCAAGACATGGGTATAACCCTCTTCTTTCAAGGAACATAGAGTCTCATCCAATTTGGCAATACTTGGTTGACTAGTTTTAGGCAATTCTACAGACTGAGCCATTTTTTGATAAAATTCCTCAGCAGTCAGATTGACACCTTCAACATACTCCTCTCCATCAATATTGACAGGAATATCCAAGATAAAAAGATTCTCTCTTTGCAGCGTCTTCTCCTCTAAATAGGCTGAAGAATCTGTAATGACAGCTAATTTCATGACTAAAACTCCAAATTGATCCCTGGAAGATCCAAGGCGATTTCTGTTACTTCATACGTCAAACGATTGAGCATGTTCAAACATGGACGTGCCAAGGTTTCGACTTCTTCTTGGTTAAATTCGCTTGGTTCGTTGACAATACGACCTTCCACATGGTTAACTTGGGAAATCGTTCCGCTGATGACAAATTTGTCAAAGACAATCATGAAGCTCAAGATAACGACAAGCGAAGTCACTTGATTTTCTTGGTCATGTTGGAGCAACTGAAAGTTCACGTCTACCTTGGTTTCAGGAGCTCCATTTTCATTTTCCCATTCAAAGTTACGAGCATCAAAGTGATACTGGCTAACAAATTCTTGTTCTCGTTTAAGATTCATTTTTCTCTCCCATTGCTACAATTTACTATGCAATTGTACCACATTTTTATCATTTCATCTAGTTTTCTAGGCTTTAGTCAATTCCGATTTCATCTTTAACAACAGCAGCAATCGTATCTACATAGTAATTGACTTCTTCTGTTGTAGGTGCCTCTGCCATAACGCGCAAGAGAGGTTCGGTTCCACTTGGGCGGACAAGGATACGACCGTTCCCTGCCATTTCTTCTTCCATCTTTTCGATGATTGTCTTGATAGCTGGTACTTCCATGGCTTTCTCTTTCATGGCATTTTCCACTCGGATATTGACCAGTTTTTGTGGGTAAATTGTCACTTCTGATGCTAGTTGAGACAAGCTCTTGCCTGTTTCTTTCATGATCTTAGTCAATTGAACAGCTGATAATTGACCATCACCAGTTGTATTGTAGTCCATCAAGATAACGTGGCCTGATTGCTCACCACCAAGGTTGTAGCCTGATTTTCTCATTTCTTCAACGACATAGCGGTCTCCAACAGCAGTCACTGCCTTGTTAATACCAGCACTCTCCAAGGCCTTATGGAAGCCAAGGTTAGACATAACCGTTGTCACGATGGTGTTTTGAGCCAACTGGCCTTTTTCAGAAAGGTATTTTCCGATGATGTACATGATCTTATCACCATCGACGATGTCGCCATTTTCATCAACAGCAATCAAACGGTCACTATCTCCGTCAAAGGCCAAACCAATAGCTGACTGGCTTTCTTTGACCACTTCTTGAAGAGCTTCTGGATGTGTAGAACCCACATTCAAGTTGATATTAAGACCATCTGGTGTTTCGCCAATAACTGTCAACTGGGCACCTAGATCAGCGAAAATCTGACGGGCACTTGTAGCTGCTGCACCATTGGCTGTATCCAAGGCAACTTTCATTCCCTCAAGAGGAGTTCCAGTTGAAACAAGGTAGCCTTCATACTTACGCAAACCTTCTGGATAGTCCACCAAGGTTCCCAAGCCCTCTGCACTCGGACGAGGAAGTGTGTCTTCGGCAGCGTCCAACAAGGCTTCGATTTCTGCTTCTTTTTCGTCATCAAGTTTGAATCCATCCCCACCAAAGAACTTAATTCCATTATCAAGGGCTGGGTTGTGACTCGCTGAAATCATGACACCCGCACTAGCTCCCTCAGTTTTAACCAAATAAGCTACTGCTGGTGTTGCAAGGACACCGAGTTTGTAGACGTGAATCCCTACTGATAGAAGACCTGCCACCAAGGCAGATTCTAGCATTTCTCCTGAGATACGTGTATCACGTCCTACAAAGACTTTAGGGGCTTCCGTTTCATGTTGGCTAAGAACATAACCACCAAAACGTCCCAGTTTAAAGGCCAATTCTGGCGTCAATTCTACGTTTGCTTCTCCACGGACTCCATCGGTCCCAAAATATTTACCCATTTTATTTATCATCCTTTTCTACTATTTTATTTAGTCCTGTTTAGACGAGTCTGGTTTCGTTTCTGAACTCGTTGAAGACGAACTGCTGGTTGAAGAGCCCGTTGACGAGGTCTTTGACGAAGAACTCGAGCTAGACGATACTGTTTTTGTTGTAATTTTCATAGTTGTGTCAAACGGCATAATGACGCTTGGTAAGACATTTCCATTTTTATCGACTGCTTGTAGAGGCACAGAGGACGAGTAGTTTCCAGTTATCCGTTCACTCGTCGGTAAGATGGCAATGACACGATCTACTTTGGAGAGGGTTTCCTCATCACTAATAACCGTTACTTTTTCATCTGATACAGTAACGGTATCGATTTTCACGCGAGAATCAATCTGACTAGGGTCAATCTCCGGCACAACAATGACATTGTCCCGTTTTGCTTTTTTACCGACCTTCACTGTTATCTTTTGCGGTGTCGCAACAGCCGTCAAACCGCTCGGAAGATTTTCAATGGTTAGAGGAACTTCGATGGTTCCTACACTGGCATCAGAAAGATCAGCCGTCACCTTAAATTTGCGGGTACTTTCCTGCATTTCGCTCGCCAAAGCAACTCTGTTTGACCCTGTCAGAAAGACGGTCACTTCAGATGTAAAGCCACTAATAAAATACTGATCTCTGTCGTACTGAATATCGATTGGGACATTAAGAACCGTATTGGTATAGGTTTCCGTCCGCACTTGTCTAGCACTATTATTATTCTGATAGTTTGTAGAAGTCGCATAGATAAAGAGGATGCAGGCGAAAAAGAAGGAAGAAATGATATAAAGACTATTTTTTCTCATGTTTCAATCCTCCTAGCAAGCGCTCTTTCAGACCTTGCTTTTTCTCTGATTTTGGAAGTAAGATTCTTCTCAATTCAGATTCAAACTCTTCCAAGGTCAAATCGTGCTTAAAGACTCCATTATAGGTGATGGAGATTCCACCCGTTTCTTCCGAAACCACAAAGGTAAGAGCATCTGACACTTCCGACAAACCAATCGCCGCCCTGTGACGCGTTCCAAACTCCTTGGAAATCCCGGTATCTTCAGTCAAGGGTAGATAGGCTGAAGTTACAGCAATTCGGTCTTCCTTGATAATGACAGCACCATCATGCAAGGGAGTATTGGGAATGAAAATATTGATAAGCAATTCAGCCGAAATTTTAGCATCTAAAGGGATCCCTGTCGAGATGTATTCCTGCAAGGTTCTTACTCGCTGAACCACTACAAGCGCCCCAATCTTACGAGGACTCATGTATTCAACTGATTTCACAAATGCACGAACCATCTGCTCTTCTGCACTAATAGGGGCATTGGAGAAGAAATCAGTAGCCCGGCCCAATCGCTCCAAACCAGTCCGAATCTCTGGTGAAAAGATAACCACCGCTGCAATCACCCCGTAGGTGATGATCTGATTGATCAACCAGGAAATAGTCGTTAAACCAATCATATTGGAAAGAATCTGGGCTAGAATAAAAACTAAGACTCCACGGACCAATATCATAATCTTGGTGCCTGCAATAGCTTTAGTAAAATGATATAAAATATAAGTCACAATGAGAATATCAATCAGATTGGTGACTATACTCCAAGGACTTGAAAACAAACTCGTCCAGTATTGTAAATTGGATAATTGTTGAAAATTCATCCTTGGCCTCCTCCCTGTCAAAACACTTTACTCATCATTATACCATTTTTTGCCCATTTTTTCCCTATCCTACCTCATTTTAAATTAAGCAAAAATATGATAAAATAAACTGATTAGAAAAAACAAAGGAGAAATCATGTCTCAACTCTATGATATTACCATTGTAGGTAGCGGTCCTGTCGGGCTCTTTGCTGCCTTTTACGCCCACCTACGCCAAGCCAATGTTCAAATCATCGACTCCCTTCCCCAGCTCGGTGGTCAACCAGCCATCCTCTACCCTGAAAAGCAAATCCTTGACGTGCCAGGTTTTCCAAACTTAACTGGGGAAGAGCTGACCAATCGCTTGATTGAACAGCTAAACGGCTTTGATACCCCTATTCATCTCAATGAAACCGTTCTTGAAATTAATAAACAAGATCAAGGATTTACCATTACAACCAATAAGGGAAGTCACCTGACTAAAACCGTTATCATTGCTATGGGTGGTGGCGCCTTCAAACCACGTCCGCTCGAATTAGATGGCGTTGAAAACTATGAAAATATCCACTACCACGTTTCCAACATTCAGCAATACGCTGGCAAGAAAGTGACCATCCTTGGTGGGGGAGACTCAGCTGTGGACTGGGCTCTGGCTTTTGAAAAGATTGCCCCAACTACCCTTGTTCACCGCAGAGATAACTTCCGCGCCTTGGAACATAGTGTGCAAGCCTTGCAAGAATCATCTGTAACTATCAAGACACCGTTCGTCCCTAGCCAACTTCTCGGAGATGGAAAAACACTCGATAAACTAGAAATCACCAAAGTCAAATCAGATGAAACCGAAACTATCGAAGTAGACCATCTCTTTGTCAACTATGGTTTCAAATCATCTGTTGGCAATCTTAAAAATTGGGGTCTGGATCTCAACCGCCACAAGATTATCGTCAATAGCAAGCAAGAATCCAGCCAAGAGGGTATCTACGCCATTGGGGACTGCTGCTACTATGAAGGTAAGATCGATTTGATTGCGACAGGACTGGGTGAAGCTCCAACAGCTGTTAACAATGCCATCAACTACATCGACCCAGAGCAAAAAGTGCAACCAAAACACTCGACCAGTTTATAAAAAAAGAACCACGGATCAACGATTCGTGGTTTTATAATTCATCTGCTATTTTATTGATTTTTCTGAGTCTGTGGTTGACACCACTTTTGGTCAGGGGATTGCTCAAGCTATCTGCCAACTGCTGGATAGAGTAGTCCGGATGCTGAATCCGCAACTGTGCTACCTCTTGTAAATCCACGGGTAAATTTTCCAAACCCATTCTATCTTTGATTTTACTGATATTATTAATGGTCTTCATACTAGCAGAAACCGTTCGAGCGATATTAGCTGTCTCGGCATTATTGGCTCGATTGAGATCATTACGGGTTTCACGTAAAATCTTGACGCGCTCAAAATTATCACGCGCCTGCATGGCCCCAATCACAATCAAGAAATCCATGATGTCTTCTGCCCGTTGGAGATAGGTAACTGCACCTTTCCTGCGCTCAATGACCTTGGCGTCCAGCAAAAACTGCTGAAGGAGAGAGGCCAGTCCTTGGGCATGGTCTAGATAAACGGAACTAATCTCCAACTGGTACTTGCCAGACTCAGGATCTCGGATGCTGCCATTTGCCAGAAAGGCACCACATAAGTAAGCACGTCCAGCTTCTTCATCTGCTAAAATATCAGGATCAATGCCTGTCTCCAAACCAAAGAAAGAATCCGCAAGTCGCAAATCAGCTAAAAGCTCCTGCACTCTCTCATCGGTATAGACCGTGTAAACACGATTCTTGCGAAGATTGCTTCTCTGATGGTGACGAATTTCTGACTTGATGTCATAAAAATGGAGAAAAGACTCATAAAGATGACGAGCTAACTTGGCATTTTCAGTCACGACGGACAAGGTCAGGCCTGAAGTAGAGAGACCGATACTGCCAGACATCTTGATGATGGCCGATAGTTCATAACGACTGAGATGGTGTTGACCAAGAATTTCTTCTTTTACTGCAACTGTGAAACTCATTTTCTCACCTGTATAATGCGCATCAATTCATCTACAATCAAATCGCCATCATGGAAGGCACCTCCATTTTCCAAACGAAGGAAGTTGGATGAAATCACACGAGGAACCTGTTTGCAAAGACCAGCAAAGTCATGCTCTACCTGAACTAAATATTCATCAAAACGGTTGGTATCCATGTATTCTCTAGGAACCTTCTCGATATTAACCAAGACCGTATCAATAAAAGGTCGACCTAAGTGTCGATGGAGGACTTCCACGTGGTCACTGTCTGAAAAGTGCTCTGTTTCCCCACGCTGGGTCATGATATTGCAGACATAGGCGATTTCCGCCTTGGTCTCCAAGAGAGCCTGCCCAATCTCCTCAATGACAATATTTGGCAAAATCGATGTAAAGAGGGAACCAGGCCCCAAGACGATCATATCACTCTCGAGGATAGTATTGACCACTCGACGGCTGGCTTGGGGTGTTTCATCATCCAAGGTATTGGTCACATAGACATGGTCGATCATACCGGGATGATCTGCAATGTGGCTCTCACCTGCCACCTCAGAACCGTCTTTAAAGACTGCATGCAGTGTCAGAGGCTGATCGCTTGATGGATAGATTTTTCCTGTTGTGTGGAAAAAGAGACTTAGCAGCTGCATGGCATTGTAAGTGGACCCTTGCATTTCAGAAAGTCCTGCTATAATGATATTTCCTAGAGGATGACCCGCAAAAGCTCCAGCCTCTTCAGAGAAACGGTACTGAAAAACCTTCTCATAAAATTTAGGCATATCCGACATGGCTACCAGAACATTGCGAAGATCGCCTGGTGGTGTCAGCTGTTGGATATTCTTTCTTAGCTCACCAGAAGAGCCACCATCATCAGCTACCGTTACGATGGCTGCGATATCAACATCCTTTTCTCGCAAGCTTTTCAAAATGACGGGGATACCAGTTCCTCCACCAATTACCGTTATCTTTGGTTTTCTCATGAACGGTTTACCGTTTCCTTTCTTCTGTCTTTGTCACGATGGCTTTCATTGACAGGCCAGTTTTTAGCAAGGTCCTCAGCGATTCGTTTTGCAAAGGCAACACTACGGTGTTGTCCACCTGTACATCCTACTGCAATGGTTAAAACAGACTTGCCTTCTTTTTTGTAACTTGGCAAAATGGGCTCAATCAAGGCGAGTAAGTGCTGATAAAAACTTTCAGACTCTTCATGATTCATCACATAGTCATAAACTGCTTGATCCTCACCTGTCTGATTACGGAGTTCAGGGAGGTAGTATGGATTTGGCAAGAAACGGACATCAAAGACCAAGTCTGCATCGATCGGGATACCATACTTGAATCCAAAAGACATGACTTCGATACGGAAAGACTGGGCTTGTTCTTGGTCTGAAAATTGCTCTGCAATGGTTTTACGCAGTTCACGCGGAGTGAGTTCGGTCGTATCCACCACATTTTGACTCATGTTTTTCAAAGGTGCTAGGAGTTCGCGTTCCAGCTTGATGCCATCTAAAATCCGACCATCAGCAGCTAGAGGGTGACTTCTTCTAGTTTCCTTATAGCGTGCCACCAATTCCTTATCTGCTGCGTCTAAAAAGAGGATTTTGAAGTCCAAATCGTCTTGGTTTTCCAATTCATCCAAAACAGCCTGAATCTCTGAAAAGAAGGAACGGCTCCGCATGTCCACAACCAAGGCCAGTTTGTGGTCATCATCCTTGGTCTCTACCAACTGCAAAAACTTTGGCAAGAGGGCTGGTGGCATATTGTCAATAGTGAAATATCCCAAATCCTCGAAGGACTGAATGGCTACCGTTTTCCCTGCGCCACTCATCCCTGTCACAATCACCAGGTGAAGTTGTTTCTTTGTCATCTATCTCTCCTTATATCAAAAAAAGTTCGGCAGAGCCAAACTTCAACTAGCTTATCCAATCTCTGCGATCACTTCAATTTCGACTTTTACATCCCGAGGAAGACGTGCAACTTCCACAGCTGAACGAGCTGGAAATTCCTCTTTAAAGGCAGTCTGGTAAACCTCGTTAAAAGGAACAAAGTCATTCATATCGCTCAAGAAGCAAGTTGTTTTGACAACATGGTCAAAGTCTGTTCCTGCTTCAGCCAAAATAGCACCGATATTTTTCAAGACTTGTTCTGTCTGTTCTTGGATCGTTTCTCCTACAATTTCTCCAGTTTCAGGAGATAGGGGAACTTGACCGCTCGCAAACAAAAGATTGCCAACGATTTTTCCTTGAACATAAGGTCCGATTGCTTTTGGAGCTTTGTCTGTATGAATTGTTTTTGCCATTTCTTTCCCTCACAATTTTTCTAATATTGCATCCCAAGCCTGATCCATCCCTGCCTTGCTGACAGATGAAAAGAGGATGAAGTCGTCACTTGGGTCGAAGTTTAATTTCTTTTTGATTGCTGATTCGTGCTTGTTCCACTTACCGCGAGGAATCTTGTCCGCCTTGGTCGCAACGATGATAACCGGAATCTCATAATACTTGAGAAATTCGTACATCTGCACATCATCTGCTGACGGGTCATGACGAAAATCCACCAGACTGACCACAGCACGGAGATTTTCCCTAGTCGTCAGGTACTCCTCAATCATGCGCCCCCACTTTTCACGTTCCTTTTTGGAAACGCGGGCATAGCCATAACCTGGTACATCCACAAAGCGCATCTTGTCATCAATGTTAAAGAAGTTGAGTAACTGGGTCTTCCCAGGTTTTCCTGATGTACGAGCAAGATTTTTGCGGTTCAACATGGTGTTGATAAAGCTAGACTTGCCGACATTTGAACGCCCTGCAAGGGCAATCTCTGGCAGTTCATCCTGCGGATAGTGGGACTTGTTTGCCGCACTGAGCAGGATTTCAGCATTGTGTGTATTGATTTCCATAGTCACCTCTAGGCTGTTTCTAGGATTGGTTTTTCCGTTCCATCGACAGCTTCTTTCGTGATGCGGACCAATTTCACATTTTCTTGACTTGGCACTTCAAACATAACGTCTAGCATGGTTTCTTCAATGATCGAGCGAAGACCACGCGCACCAGTTTTGCGTTCGATAGCCTTATTGGCAATCTCTTGAAGGGCTTCATCGTCAAATTCCAATTCAACGTCATCATAAGAAAGCAAGGTTTGGTATTGTTTCACCAAAGCATTTCTTGGCTCTTTCAAGATGCGAACCAAGTCATCGACCGTCAATTGCTCAAGAGCAGCAAAGACTGGCAAACGTCCAATCAACTCAGGAATAATACCGAATTTTTGAATATCTTCCGCGATGATTTCTTGCATGTAGGAGCTTTTTTCGTCAATCGCCTTGTTATTTTGGCCGAAACCGATGACTTTTTCACCCAGACGTTGTTTAACAATTTCTTCGATGCCATCAAAGGCACCACCCACGATGAAGAGGATATTTTTAGTGTCCACCTGAATCATCTCTTGTTGTGGATGTTTGCGTCCACCTTGAGGCGGCACGCTAGCGACAGTTCCCTCGATAATCTTGAGAAGAGCTTGTTGTACCCCTTCACCCGAAACATCACGTGTGATAGACACATTCTCACTCTTCTTGGCAATCTTGTCAATTTCATCCACGTAGATAATCCCACGTTCTGCACGTTCGATGTTAAAGTCAGCGGCCTGCAAGAGTTTGAGGAGGATATTTTCCACGTCCTCACCCACATACCCAGCCTCAGTAAGAGCTGTCGCATCTGCAATAGCAAAAGGTACATTCAAGCTCTTAGCCAAAGTCTGAGCCAAGAAAGTTTTCCCAGAACCAGTTGGACCAATCATCAAAATGTTTGACTTCTGCAAATCCACATCTTCTGACTCTTCACGAGTATCGTGGAAATTGATGCGTTTGTAGTGGTTGTAAACTGCCACTGCCAAGGCACGTTTGGCACGATCTTGACCGATCACATAGTGGTTTAAGATATTGAGGAGTTCGATTGGTTTTGGTACTTCAGACAAGTCTGCCAAAACTTCCTCGGCCAACTCCTCCCGAATGATTTCCTGGGCCAACTCCACACATTCATTACAGATAAAGGCGTTGTTCCCAGCGATTATTTTCTTTACTTCTTCTTGGCTCTTGCCACAAAATGAGCAATAAACCATCATATCATTTTTCCTATTTGTAGGCATGATTTCCTTCCGTTCTATATTTTCATTCTATCTAAAATAAGGTCATATAAAAAGCGTGGACACTGTTTACTAGATTGGTAAAAGCATTCAACCAGAGTAAGGCAGACAGTCCATAGCGCTTCTTACGAAAAGCCTGTGCTCCAGTCAAAATACAGATTACACACAAAAAAGCTGTAAAAAATCCAAATATACTGCGCTCCATTAGACTTCCTTTCTCTTTCGGTATTCGATGGTAAAATCATAGTCGTTTTTCTCATCTCGGGTGTAAGATTTGCTTGCTACTGTCTCAAAACGAGACAAGTCAAACGCCTCAGGGAAATAGGTATCTCCCTCCACCTGAGCATGAATCTGTGTCACGATGATTTCATCTAAATAAGGCTCAAAAGCCTGAAAAATCTGCTTTCCGCCAAGGATATAGAGATTTTTTTCCTGACTCTGATACCACGCTAAAACAGACTCCACATCTTGAAATACGAGCGCCCCATCTATGACTTCTTCGCTATTGCGCGTTAAAATCAAGGTTTGGCGTTTGGGAAGCAGACGACGCCCCATTCCATCAAAAGTCACTCGTCCCATCAAGATGGCGTGGTTCAAAGTTGTTTCCTTAAAATGTTGTAATTCTGCTGGCAAATGCCAAGGAAGACGGTCTTCTTTACCAATTACACCTTTTTCATCTTGGGCCCAAATGGCTACGATTTTCTTTGTCATGCTTCCATCCTTTTTATTGATACTACTATTTTATCAAAAAACTCCTAAAAAGACTGTTTTGAAACGCGCGCAAAAGAGAGAAAAGGAGCAGGCTTCATTTAGCCTGCTCCTCTCGTGCCTAGGACATATATTTTTTTGCTTCTGATTCAATTCTTTCGACTACTTCTTGGATACTCAATCCAGTTGTGTCGAGGTAAACTGCGTCCTCTGCTTGTTTGAGAGGCGAGGTTTCGCGATGACTATCTTTGTAATCACGTGCCGCAATCTCTTCTTTCAGAGTTTCCAGGTCCGTCTCAATCCCTTTAGCAATATTTTCCTTGTAACGACGCTCTGCTCTTTCATCAACCGAAGCAACTAGGAAAATCTTGAGTTCAGCTCGTGGTAAAACAACTGTCCCGATATCACGGCCATCCATGACGATACCACCTTGCTGGGCAATCTCTTGCTGGAGCGAAACCAGTTTCTCACGCACCTCAGGAATGGCAGCAATGCTTGAAACCTTGTTGGTCACTTCATTTTCACGGATAGGATGAGTGATATCCACATCCCCTACAAAAACAAGTTGATCACCTGTTTCTGAACGTCCAAAACTAATGGGATGTTGATCAAGCAATTCCAAAAGTTGCTCTACTTTTCCTGCATCCAACTGGTGTTTGAGCGCTATATAAGTCGCAGCACGGTACATAGCGCCCGTATCAAGATAAGTGTATCCAAAATCTTTAGCGACAATCTTTGCAACCGTACTCTTACCACTGGAAGCTGGGCCATCAATAGCAATTTGAATTGTCTTCATTCCCGACTCCTATCTTGTCTTGATCACATCACCTGGATTGGCAAACCAAGATCCAGATGACATATGAGAAGGATTTAACGCTTCCAACTGGGCAATGGAAATCCCTGCACGTTGAGCAAGAGCTGCCTCACCCTCTCCAGGATGCACAGTGAGTGTTCCTTCTCCTTCTGTGTGCTCTTCTGAACTGCTCTCTGAAGAAGTTGTTTCAGAAGACGATGTTTCTTCTACCTTGCTACTTGAAGATGACGATGCTTCTACTTTAGAACTTGAACTTGTAGAAGGAGACGATGTATCATAGAAGTCCTTCAAAGATGAAGTACGATTGCTTCCTCCGGTTGATAAGTAAATCAATACAACTACCATCGCTACAACAATCACAAAGAAGAGGCTAGCTAGAACGGTTAAGACACGATTCGCAACAGCACCTTTTCCTTTTTGTTTACGGCGACGACGCTCTGATCTTGATTCTTCCTCACTATTTTCATAGATATCTTCTTGCCATGGTTCCTTTGCCATACCTTACTCCTTGTATTTTTTAAACTTTCTTATTACAATATAAATATGAAACTCACACTTATACCTGAACGGTGCATCGCCTGCGGGCTTTGCCAAACCTATTCTGAACTCTTTGATTACCACGATAATGGAATCGTTCGATTTTGCGATGATCCAGTTGAATTGCAAAGAGAAATCGCTGAGAGCAGCGATGTTCTAGAGGCCATCAAAAATTGTCCTACACATGCACTTCTAAAAGATCCATCATAGTTTAAAAGGGAGATTGATTTTGTAGATTCTCTTTATCACTTTAATCCCTTCACCTACTAGTTTAGCATATTTCTAGGTAAAATTATAGTCTTTTCCGGTTATTTTTTCCTTCAAAAATAGAAAGATCACTTTTTTCTTTGATGAGGTAGAGTGGTCTTTTTTTGGTTTCTAGATAAATCTTACTGATATACTTGCCCAGAATTCCAATGGTCAGAAGTTGAATCCCCCCAAGAAAGAGAATGACAGCCATCAGAGAGGTCCAGCCAGATGTTGGATTTCCCAAAATAAGAGTCCGAAACACTACAAAAACAGTCATCATAAAAGAAATAAAACAAGATAGGAGTCCAGCTACAAAGGCTATACTCAAGGGGAAATCTGAAAAATTGAGAATCCCTTCAATCGAGTAGAAAAAGAGCTGTCTAAAACTCCAACTGGTCTTGCCAGCCTGTCGTTCAACGTTTGGATAATCAAGATAGTGCGTTTTAAAGCCCACCCAGGCAAAGAGCCCTTTAGAGAACCGATTGGACTCGGTCAGGGTTAAAATAGCATCTACCACAGACCTTCTCATCATCCGGAAATCACGGACGCCTGAGGGCAGAGCTACTGGGCTAATTTTTTGCATAAGGCGGTAAAAAAGATCAGCACAGAAACTGCGAAAGAAGGGTTCTCCCTCCCGACTAGTTCTCCGTGTCCCAACACAGTCCAAGTCTGCATTTTGGTCTAGTAAGGCTTTCATCTCAAGTAGCATACTAGGGGGGTCCTGGAGGTCTGCATCCATCACGACCACCAGGTCTCCAGTCGCATGCTGTAAACCTGCGTACAGAGCTGCCTCTTTCCCAAAATTTCGTGAGAATGAGACATAACGTACCGCAGGATTTTGCTCCCGATAGGCCTTCAAAAGCTCTAAGGTCCCATCGCTTGAGCCATCGTCTATAAAGACATACTCGACCTCTGCTCCCAAGTCAGGAAGCAAATCTTCAACAGACTGATAAAAAAGAGGAAGTACTTCCTCTTCATTTAAACAGGGGACAATGATCGAAATCATCATCCTAGTCTTCAAATCCATTTGGATGCTTACTTTGCCAACGCCATGCGTCTTCACACATTTTCGTGATATCAAATTCTGCTTCCCATCCGAGTTCTGCTTTGGCTTTTGCAGGATCTGAATAGCAGGCAGCGATGTCTCCTGGGCGGCGTTCTACGATGCGGTAAGGAATTGGATGTCCCACTGCTTTTTCCATATTTTGAATAATTTCAAGAACAGAGTAGCCTTTGCCTGTTCCAAGGTTATAAATGTTAAGGCCAGACCCTTTTTGGATTTTTTGAAGAGCTGCAACGTGACCTTTAGCCAAATCGACAACGTGGATATAGTCACGAACACCAGTTCCATCTTCCGTATCGTAATCGTCTCCGAAGACTTGCACTTGCTCTAATTTCCCAACAGCTACCTGAGTCACATATGGTAAGAGATTGTTTGGAATTCCATTAGGATTTTCTCCCAAGTCTCCACTTTCATGCGCTCCGATTGGGTTAAAGTAACGAAGCAAGACCACATTCCATTCTGAGTCTGCTTTGTAGATATCAGTCAAGATTTCTTCTAGCATGAGTTTGGTACGACCGTAAGGGTTAGTCACTGAAAGTGGGAAATCTTCTAAGATTGGAACTGTGTGAGGATCTCCGTAAACTGTCGCAGAAGAGCTGAAGATGATATTCTTACAGTTTGCTTCTTCCATAACTTTTAAAAGACTAAGAGTTCCAGCGATATTGTTGTCATAGTAGGCAAGAGGGATACGTGTTGATTCACCTACAGCCTTCAAACCAGCAAAGTGAATGACACCAGTCGGCTCTTCCTGCTTGAAAACATCTCTGAGGGTATCTGTGTCACGGATATCTGCCTCATAGAAAGGCACCTCAACTCCTGTAATTCTCTCAACAACTTCTAAACTTTTTCTGTTACTATTAACAAGGTTATCCACTACAACCACTTGATGACCTGCTTGGATCAATTCAATAACAGTGTGGGTTCCGATAAATCCAGCACCACCAGTTACCAAAATCTTTTCTTGCATCTTTTTTCCTCGATTCTCGGATTATTTTTTCTTATTTTATCATTTTTGATAGGGAATGTCATTTGACATCCTAAACTATCTGCTAAAATTTCAGTAAAATCTTATTCACTTTTTACTCGTTTGACATAGTTTGCAATTGGATAGTTTACTGGGTCCAGAATCAATTCCTTGTCTTGGATCAGTTGAGCTAAGTGGTAACCAATGATAGGACCAGTTGTGAGGCCTGAGGAACCTAGTCCACTAGCCGCATAGACACCTGCTAAGCCAGGTACTTGCCCAAAGAAAGGGGAGAAATCACTAGTGTAGGCACGAATTCCCACACGCTCACCCGATGATTTCACTCCTGCCAAGGCTGGATAGTGAGGCAAGGCCACATCCTCCATTTGTTGGAGCAAGGTTTCATCTACTGTCAAATCAAATCCCATGTCATTTTCATGAGTAGCGCCTAAGGACAATTTTCCACCTGCAAAAGGAATCAAATCCCACTCCCCTTCTGGCATAACAACAGGGTAAGATTCCATATCTAGGGCAAGTTGATAATCTCGGAGCTGTCCCTTTTGGGGACGAACATCTACCTCATATCCTAAAGGCTCCAAAATGTCTCCCAACCAAGCTCCCGTTGCCAAAATAACCTGGTCAAATACCTCTTCACCAATCTGGTAACCTGATGCTAAAGGTGTCAGACTCACTTTTTCTTTGACATGCTTGACCTGACTGACTTCTAGCAAACGAGTCACTAAGAGGTGGCCATCTACTCTCGCTCCACCAGAAGCATAGAGCAGGTGGTCAAATCCCTGCAAACCAGGGAATAATTCATTTGCAGACGCTTGGTCCAGAATAGCTAACTGGCCTATCAAGGGAGATTCTTCTATGCGCTGGAGGGCTAGTTCATAGAGTTCTTCCAACTTGGATTCGTCCTTTTTCAAGAGAAAAACTCCCGAACGCTGGTAAAAGTCGATTTCCTGACCAGACTTTTCTAAATTAGCCAATAAATCCACATAAAAGTCAGCCCCCAAGCGTGCCATCTTGTACCAAGCTTTATTGCGGCGTTTTGAAAACCAAGGACTGATAATTCCTGCTGCAGCCTTGGTTGCCTGACCTTGTCCATGGTCAAAAACGGTCACCTCTAGGTCGCTTTCTTTTGAGAGATAGTAGGCAGCTGTTGCTCCCACAATCCCTGCTCCAATAATGGCAACTTTTTTCATTGTCTTCACCTTCTAACTAGATATGGTGGAAAGGATTAGTCGATACCTGACTAGGCAAGATATCAATAGTCCAGCCCTTTTCTGACTTCCATTGAGTAAGGAGTGCTGCGATTCTTTCCACAAAGAGAACTTCAATATAGTGGCCTGGGTCCAATGCCAACAAGCCATCAGACAGCATATCCTGAGCAGTGTGGTAGTAAATATCACCAGTGATGTAGACATCTGCCCCCTTTGCCAAAGCATCAGGATAGAAAGACTGACCACTACCACCGCAAATGGCAACTCTTGAAATTTCCTTCTTCAAATCACTCTCTTGATAATGTACCATTCGAAGACTATCTAGACCAAAGACTTGCTTAACATGCTGGGCCAATTCCCCAAATGTCTGAGGCTGAATATTTCCAATACGCCCAATCCCACGTTCTGGACCTGTCTCCTGTAGATAAGTCGTCTCCTCAATACCTAGCATCTGACAGAACCAGTCATTGAGGCCATTCTCGACAATATCGATATTCGTATGACTGACATAAACTGCGATGTCATGCTTGATGAGGTCGATGTAAATCTGATTTTGCGGACGGCTGGCGACCAAGTCCTTGATAGGACGGAAAATCGGCGCGTGCTTGACGATAATCAAATCCACATCCTTTTCAATGGCTTCAGCCACCGTCTCTTCACGAATATCGAGAGCAACCATGACCCTTTGGATATCCTTGTCCAAAGTGCCGATTTGCAGGCCACGACTGTCCCCCTCCATTGAGAATTCCTGAGGGCAAAAGGCTTCATAAGCTCTAATTACCTCACTTGCTAGCATGGAGCACCTCCTTGATGGCTTGAATTTTATCTACAAGAACTTGACGTTCTTCTATATTTTTTTCTGGGATTTGGCTAAGAGCAAATTCTAGCTTAGCAGCTTCCTTTTGCCATTTTTGGAAAAAGACTGGGCCGACTTCTTTGGACAAGAAGGGACCAAAGCGGACATCGCTTGCTGATAGCTTCATTTGTCCTGCTTCCACCACTAGAATTTCATAAAACTTACCTGCTTCTTCTAGAATACTTTCGGCCACAATCTGAAATCCGTGCTCTTGTAACCAGAGACGCAAGTCGTCTTCACGATTATTGGGCTGGAGGATTAAACGTTCTACATTCGCAAGCTTATCCAAACCTTCTTCTAGAATCGTTGCAATCAAGCGCCCGCCCATACCGGAGATGGTGATGACCGATACTTGGTCTGCCTCTTCAAAAGCTGCCAAACCATTGGCTAAACGGACTTGGATTTTCTCCTTTAGACCGTAAGCCTCAATATTTTTAATCGCAGACTGGTAGGGGCCATCCACCACCTCACCAGCAATAGCAGCTTCAATTTGGCCTCTCTCGACCAACTCGATAGGCAGATAAGCATGGTCACTCCCCACATCAAGTAACACAGCACCTTGGGGCACAAAGGACGCCACCAATTCTAATCTCTTTGAAATCATCTTCTCTCACTTTCCAAAACTCTGTTACCTCTTATTATACCACATTTCATACTCTTCAAAAATCAAATTCAAACCGCGTCAACGTCGCCTTGCCTTACTCAAGTACAGCCTGCGGCTAGTTTCCTAGTTTGCTCTTTGATTTTCATTGAGTATCAGCTAGCAATCTTGCACCTAAAAAGACCGCAATCCACAGATTGCAGCCTTTCTTTATTTTCTGGATTGGTAACGACTAGTTAGAATGAAAATCACGGTAAAGACCAACATCATGGCCCCATAGACAGGCAATGTTTGTCCTGTTAAGGTCGAAATTTCAAGCAACTTTTGGATCATTGGGAAAAGAGCTGTGGCTAGGAAGCCCCCTACTGACCAGACAATCAAGAGGACACGCCAGAGGGTGAATGGCATGCAGGCTCTAAATACGGATAAGAAACCGATTGACCCAAGGAGATAATAGAGGAGGGTTGAGATTTCTAACTCAGACCAACCTTGGCTCGTTCCAAAAATTTTCACTAAGAGAACGCTGAAGACGACCATAAGAGCACTTGGTAGGGCACGAAGCATGGATCTTCTGAGGAAATTTGGCTCGACAGGCTTGATATTTCTCTCAAAAGTCAGAACGAATGGCGGAAAACCTTCCACAAACTGGTCGATCATGGTAATCTGAATTGGAATGAAAGGGAAAATCAAAATCCACTCAGACCGCCCTAGTAAAACACTAGCAATACAAATCACCGCAAGCAAGAAGGAATAGATGGTCTTTATCAAGAAAATCGGTGCAATATGGGCAATGTTATTGACCACACGACGACCTTCAAAGAGAATCTCAGGAACATCATTAAAGTCTGAGTTCAAGAGAACCAGATTGGCAATCTGACGTGTTGCCGGATCTCCTTCTGCCATTACAATCGAACAGTCTGCTTCACGAAGAGCCAGAATATCATTGACACCGTCCCCCGTCATAGCTGTTGTATGCCCCGCTTTTTTCAGCGTTTGGATGATGAGTTTCTTTTGATGAGGGGAAACACGTCCGAAAATGGCTGTTGCCTCAGCTATAGCAATCAATTCCTCATCCGTGATTTTTGAGCAATCAACATAGCTTTGATAGTCCGCAAATCCAGCCTTCTGGGCAATGCTGGATACAGTGACCGGATTGTCACCAGAGATAATCTTGAGTCCTACTTCCTGAGAACGGAGATAGTCCAGCGTCTCAGCCGCTCCTTCTCGAATGGGATCCAAGATCTCCAGCAGTGCCAAGGCCTGAATATCAGATGGTTTCTGTGGTTTGTGATGGTCTAGATTTTCCTGACTGAGAGCCAAGACCAAGACACGAGAACCTCGCTCCAAGGCCTCTCTAGCTTCTGGGATTTCAGAGTCCAACAACATCTCAGGTGCCCCTAAAAAAACCGTCCCCAAACCTTCTAACTCCATAGCTCCCCACTTACGGTCGCTTGAGAAAGGAAGATTCGAAAGCATAGGATAGGAAACCTGACCTTGGAAACGCTGGCGAATGGCTTGGGCTGTTGGATTTTTATCCTCACTATGAGCTATGTAGCTGGTCAGAATATTAGTAATAGCCTTATCACCATAAGTTTCCGTCAGAGGAAGAACCGCCTCCACCTGCATCTTTCCTTGGGTGATGGTGCCCGTTTTGTCCAGACAGAGCATATCCACGCGCGCCAAGGTCTCGACAGAGTACATCTCCTGCACCAAGACCTTTTTCAAGCCCAGCTTGATTACCGCAGTCAAGAGCGAAGTGATGGTCAAAAGGGCGATTCCCTTAGGCAACATGCCCAAAAGGGCTGTCGACGAATTTACAACAGATGACTTGAGGGGCAAACCCTTTAAAATCAAGGCTTCTAACAAGAGAGCTAGACCAAAGGGAATGATAATCTTCCCAGTAAAACCGGCTAGCTTGTCTAGCGATTTCATGATACGGGAGTTGATTGGTTTCACTGTCTTAGCTTCCAGCATGAGTTTGGCAGCATAGTTGTCTGCCCCGACATGGTGAACTTGAGCCAAAACTGCGCCACTGGCTAAGAAACTCCCAGACAAAAGCAAGGCGTCAACTTCCTTTTGCACCAAATCACTCTCACCTGTTAACATGGCTTCATTGACCTCCGCAAAGCCATCCAGAACCAAGGCATCACTAGGAATCTGCTCCCCAGCAGACAGACGAATAACATCACCCTGCACCAATTCTTCAGGATCGAGAGCGACTTCTTGACCATCACGAATGGTTTTGACCTTTTCCTTGGTCATAAGATTGAGCTTATCCACCATATGTTTGGCCCGTAGCTCAGTCACAATCCCTGAAAAAGCGTTAAAGCAGATAACAGCAAAGAAGACCAGATTGCTCCAAGCCTGCACAAAGACCAGCGCTAGAGCAATAACAAAGTTCAAAGCGTTAAAAAGTGTAAAAACATTTCGTTTGATGATTTGCCAAGTACTGGTACTGGCCGAAGCGGTAAAGTCA
Source organism: Streptococcus sp. A69 (assembly GCF_058556195.1). Taxonomy (NCBI): domain Bacteria; kingdom Bacillati; phylum Bacillota; class Bacilli; order Lactobacillales; family Streptococcaceae; genus Streptococcus; species Streptococcus sp. A69. The sequence continues at coordinate 639,069 of NZ_JBZUJU010000001.1, forward strand.
TTGACCAAACCTTGAGCCTGTCTTTCCTTGACTTCTCTTTGGGTTAATCCCATTATCTTATTTTTATCCATAAATTCTATCATATCATTTTTTCTAGCAGATTTCTAATCCTATCCAAAAACTGTCCACTGATAACTGAAAAAGTTTGCCAGTAGTCTTTCGATAAGGTATAATAATAAAAGCAATACAATCGAAGGAGATCTCATGTTTTATACTTATTTGCGTGGACTAGTCATGCTAATCTTGTGGTCCATCAATGGCAATGCCCACTATCATAATACTGATAAAATCCCTAGCCGAGACGAAAACTATATCCTCGTCGCACCTCACCGTACCTGGTGGGATCCTGTTTACATGGCCTTTGCGACCAAGCCAAAACAGTTCATCTTTATGGCCAAAAAAGAGCTGTTTAACAACCGTATCTTTGGCTGGTGGATCCGTATGTGTGGCGCCTTTCCTATCGATCGGGAAAAACCTAATGCATCTGCCATCAAGTACCCTATCAACGTCCTCAAAAAAAGCGACCGCTCTCTCATCATGTTCCCAAGCGGGAGCCGTCACTCAAACGATGTCAAGGGTGGAGTAGCCTTGATTGCTAAAATGGCTAAGGTTCGTATCATGCCGGTTACCTACACAGGTCCTATGACCTTGAAAGGCTTGGTTAGCCGTGAACGTGTGGATATGAACTTTGGAAATCCTATCGATATCTCAGACATCAAGAAAATGAATGATGAAGGGATTGAACTCGTCGCAGATCGTATCCAAGCAGAATTCCAACGTTTGGACGAAGAAACTAAGCAATGGCACAATGATAAAAAACCAAACCCACTCTGGTGGTTTGTCCGAATCCCAGCCCTCATCCTTGCTGTGATTGTTGGTATCCTAACGATTATCTTCACCTTTATTGCGAGCTTTATCTGGAATCCAGATAAGAAGAGAGAGGCTCTTGGTTAAAAAATACAATTATCCCTTGGCTTTTACCAAGGGATATTTCTTTTATTCGATTTTCCATTTTTGGGCCAACCAGCTGGAAAAGGCTAGAAATCGCTCAGCAACTTGCTCATGATGCCCATAGGGATCAAAGACAAACTGACCAGTCGGATATCGTTGATGAAGGCTTGTATGGATCTGCTCAGCATAAACTGGTGCTTGAGCCAAGCGATTGGTATGATGGGCTCCTTCTGTTTGACCATTCTGTAAATACAGTAAACAATCTAAATTTTTCACCCTTTCATCCTTGCAATAAGTCGTAAAATCAGGATACCAAAAGGAACCGCAGATAGAGAAGATACAGGAGACCTTGTCAAAGCTGAATAGACTGTAGACTGCCGCCAGTCCACCTAATGAGTATCCTCCATAGGCAAGGCGATCTTCGTCCAGGCGATAAAGAGACCGCAACTTATCTAAAAGACCTCCAAATAAATGACCATGATAGGCATTTGCCTGACCGCCAAAATCTGGAGCCCCCTCTCTCAGAGCAGCTGCCTTCCAGGGAGTGTAGTCGTTTAGGCGATTTTTAGAGGTCAAGCCCACTAAAATCACAGACTCTGAAAGGGAAGATAGAAAATCCAAGTTTCCATCATTCAAGAGAATAGCTGGATAGGTTTGATTGGGATCATAGGTCGAAGGAAGGCTGACCTTGACTTGGATTCCCTCCCAATCAAACTCATTATTTATTGATAAAGTCATTGATTTTCTCAAGGGAATCAATCACTGCTGGACCATAGTCCATCAACTCATCGTAAGAAATGGTCATGATTTTTTGATTCTTAATTGCAGGAACGTTTTCCAAAACTTCATTTGCTTTCATCAACTCTACTGCGTTGGCATCCAATTTTTTATTGCGGTCGCTGGTCACATAGATAATCAACTCAGGATCCATTGACACGAGATTTTCCAAGGTCAAGCCTGATGTTCCCGTTGCAACGTTTGTATAACCAAGTTGATTCAACAAGCTTTCTTGCAAAGCAGACTTGTAGGCACCAAAGGTTTCATCATTATAAGCAACCATAATCAAAGCCTTTTTCTTTTCACCTTGGCTTGTTGGATTTGCTTTCTTAACAGCGTCAATTTTAGCTTGTAATTGGGCTGCGTATTCATTAGCCTTGTCCTGAACATTGAAAATCATTCCAAGATTTTTGACATCTTCTACGATATTTCCCAAATCTTGCTGAATCGTTGAGAGAGAAGCTTTTTGCGTATAGACTGGGATTTTGTTTTCATTCCAAGCGCTAACTGTTCCCAAGGATTTTTCTGAAAACATCATGTTTCGACCCATCACCGCATCTGGCTCATAAGAAAGGACTGTCTCTTGAGAGACTGTTTTTTTATCACCGATTTGAGGAATGGTCGCAATCGCGTCCTTGTATTTGTCTGTTACAGCATTGTCAGGGTTGAGCATGCCAGCAATTTTATCCTTCAAGCCTAGTTCCAACAAAATTTCAGTAGTTGAAAGATTATTGGTGATAACTTTTTCAGGTGCCTTGTCAAAGACTTGTTCGACTTCATTTCCCTTAGCGTCATAGGTCTTGACCGTTAACGGATAAGTCGTCTCTGTGCTGGCCTTCTGACTTGTTTCTGTACTAGACTGTGTAGTAGCTTTTTCAGTGGTAGTGTTACCACAAGCTGCCATGGTTAGGGTAGCTACTGTTACGAGTAAAATACTGAGTGTTTTTTTCATTTTGTTTTCCTTTTCATTCTTATAAATAGTGAATCATGGCTTGCTGATCCTCGGTCCAAGTAACCTGACTTTGAACTCCATATACAGTTTGTAATGACTCAGGGGTGATGGTCTCCTTTGGAGTCCCTTGGTAAAGGATTTCCCCCTCTTTCATCAGATAGAGATAATCCGAATAGCGACAAGCAAGTTGAATATCATGCAGGACAGCTAGAACATTGATTTTGAGCTCCTTCACAATGGCTAACAAGTCTAGCTGGTACTTGATATCTAGGTGATTGGTTGGTTCGTCCAGGAGCAAGAGAGTTGGTTCTTGCGCCAAGGCGCGGGCTAATAAGACTCGTTGTTTCTCCCCCCCTGACAGAGACGAATAGAGACGAGTTTTCTTCTCAAGCATATCCACCTTGACGAGAGCATCTTGAACGAGGGCATAATCTCTTTCCTTTTCCTTCTGTAAAAAAGAGAGGTGAGGAGTTCTTCCCAGCAAGACGATTTCCTCAACTGTACAATCAAACTGCAATTGATTAAACTGAGTAACAACTGCCATTTGCTTGGCTGTTTCTTTGAGTGACCAATGCTCCAGCGGCTTTCCATCTAAGCTTATCAAGCCTTTGTCCGCCTTTTCCTGACGATAGAGAAGTTTAAGCAGGCTGGTTTTCCCACTTCCATTTGGTCCTAGTATCGTGTGAAATTGATTCCCCTCAACCTTAAGAGAGACTCCTTTGAGGATTTTTTTCTCTCCTAGTCCAAAATGGATATCCTGACAATTCAAGTCCATATCAGCCCCTCACCTCCCTTCGCCTACCTCCGACAATGTAGATAAAGAAGGGAGCACCTACTAAGGCTGTAAAAATACCAATAGGCAGCTCAGCATTGGGAATGATGACACGAGAGAGTACATCTGCCCAGACCACAAAGAGGGCACCCAGTAAGGTCGCAATAGGAAAAAGTCTCCTGTAATTCGTTCCTACTAACCCTCGAGCTAAATGTGGAGTAATCAAACCGACAAATCCAATAATCCCACAGGTTGCCACTAAGACTGCTGTTAACACAGCCACCATTGTCACATAAAGATACCAATAAAAGCGTAAGGGAATCCCCAAAGTTAAAGCAGCCTCATCTCCCATCATCATTGCATTGAAAACACGATACTGAGTAGAGAAAAATAGAAACGCTACTCCCACTACTATAGTTGGCAGGACTAAGTCAGACCAAGTGGTCCCGGCAAGCGAGCCCATGGTCCAAAATTTAATGGTCATCACACTGTCCGCATTAGCGCCGACTGAGATAATAAAGTTTGAAAAAGCCAGAAAGAGAGCGTTGACCACCGTTCCTGATAAGATCAGACTAGAAGTCGTCATCCTGCCCTGCATAGAGGCAATAATGAGGACAGCGATTGTTGCCAAAACAGCTCCTAAAAAAGCTCCAAGGCTAATCACCAATTTTAAACCAAGAATGATGCTCAAGGTTGCCCCTAGAGTTGCACCAGCAGAGATTCCTAAGACATAAGGCTCTGCGATGGGGTTGTTCACTGTGGACTGCATCACGCTACCACACATAGAAAGACCAGCTCCTACTATCAGACCTAACAATACTCGGGGGAATCTCATGTTCCATACAATGGCAAGAGTGGACTTGGAAACCTCTCCTATCTCAAGAGGAATCCCCAATCTGCTCAAAATAATTCGATAGGTATCTCCTAGATCAATCGCAACGGACCCCATAGAAACAGCTAGGAAAAGTGAAATTCCTAAAACACTTAGCAAAATACCCAAAAACAACACAAATTGCAAATCTTGTCGGCTTCCAGAAAATTTGGAAAGCATGAAAACCTCCTTAGACAAAATTAAAAATTTAGAAAATTCTCATGAAAAGTATACCATATTTTCAACAATGGAACAAGATGAGAAAAATAAATATAGTTGGTCTTACAGTGCTAATAATCGTAACCGAAGATTATACTTGGGTATATCGAGGTAAAGTGACAACATAAAAAGCCCTCTAAAATTAGAGAGCTGATTTGAACCCGGGCTAAAATCCTAGTGAAACAAAAAAATCTACACGGTCAGAAAAGTCTCTATCGTGCCATTTTCATACATGATGTATAGTCCAAGTAGAATGAATACTAAGGGCACAATGATTCGCTCGTATTTTTCAATTGTCTCGAATATTAACGGAATAGAGGATAACATCCGACTAATCTCGCAAAAGATAATTATGCCGATTACAAACACAAGCAACGCCACGAGGGTCTGTGACCAATCTAACGAAGCAAAATAAGGTATATAGATACCTAAATTATCTCCGCCAGACGCAATTGTCAGCAATGTAACTGTCCAAAACAGTTGATTTGCCTTGCTTTGTTCTAATCTTTCAATAATTTCTTCCTCTTCTTCCTCACCTTCTCCAACAATTGCAAAGCGAATCCCTAAATAGATAGGGATTAAACCAAGCAATCCAACCATCCATTCTTCAGGCACGAAATTAACGACATAAGCAGCAACTAAACTCGCCCCTACAAGTAAGCCTGTTCCTAGATATTGCCCCGCATAAATATGCCATTTCTGTTTATTCTGTGATAGCTGTGCAAATAAAATAATTAAAATAATTAAATAATCGATACTGGTGGAAATATAAACACCAATAGCAGATATGATTGTCTGTCCCATAAAAACCTCCTGTATTAGTCAGTAATAAATCAGCAGATTTTAGGAGAGCACAGACACATTAATTTAGCTATCGCTAGTGGGTAATGTCGAACGTAGGAAAGCATTTTACTCCTCCTCAAAACGTAGTTACAAAGTAATTTCTAACTGAAATTCGGTGACTACTTCTATGTAAAGTATAACATACTATACTTTACTTCGTAAAGTGTGGGCTCTCCGAGGGGGCTTGCAGACAGCTACTCGACTTTTCAAGCCGAGTAGATGCGCACCTTTATGGTGTAATTAGCTGATACTATTTGAGGTTTTTGTAGTCTCCAAAATTGTGACCGATAAAACCTCAATAAAAAAGCCCTCTGAAATCAGAGAGCTTTATTCTTGCTGGATAAAACGTTTATAGACTAGGCGACAAGCCAAAGATTGTACGAAAATTTTAGTGAAACAAAAAATTTCCCCGAAGGGAGATCATTCTGGTTTATTTTACCTTACAGTGCTAGGAACCGTAACCGAAGATTATACTTGAGTATATCGAGGTAAGGTGACAACGCAATGTAAGTGGAAAATAAAGCAGATTAGCGACGAAGTCCAAGAGAGTTGATTAACTCACGGTAACGGTTAACGTCATTTTTACGCAAGTATGCAAGCAAGTTACGACGGCGACCGATTTTTTTCATCAATCCACGGTAAGTAGCGTGGTCTTTTTTGTGTTGTTTGATGTGTTCGTTAAGGTGGTTGATTTCCCAAGTAAGGACAGCAACTTGAACCTCTACTGAACCTGTATCACCTTCGTGACGTGCATATTGTGCGATGATTTCATTTTTTTTCTCTTTTGAGATTGCCATGATGTTTCTCCTTTTTATTTGGCTTCATCCGAGTGACAGGTTGGCATGCCTGCAACCAAGAAGAAGTTATTTGTCTTTACGACAGTTCTTATTCTACCAAGAAGCAGGGACTTTGTCAACTGATTTACTATTTAAAACCGTGAATTACTCTACTGATTTCAGGGCTTCAAGCATATCTACTTTTCTCAAGTGGTAATTGACAAAGAGACCTAGTAAAGTCAAAATCACAGTCACTGCGACGATTGGAAGAGCATAGACTTCCCAGCTGACTTGTGGATAAAAAAGTATGGTGGCAGGTGAAATCATTTGAATCAAAAATTGATGTAAATAGTGGCCAGCTACCAAACCGAGAGCAATTCCCACAAGGGACAGCACCATGGTCTCACGGTAGATATAGAGGGTCACTTCTTTATTGTGGAAACCGAGAACCTTAATAGTGGAAAGTTCACGAATACGTTCTGCCACATTGATGTTAGTGAGATTGTAGAGAATGACAATGGCTAGTAAAACGGAAACAAGGACAAGGATTGCCATAGTTTTATTGAGCGAACTAGCTACAGATTCAAAGAGATGGATGGCCGTCGCATTTTGGACGACCCCAGAAACAGCAGCTTTTCCCATGAAGGTAGCAGCTTCTTGCTCCGTATTGGAAGGTGTTGGCTCTTTTAATTTTACTAGGTAGGTATTGTCTTGCGGACTGGTGCCGTAGACTTGTTCGTAAGTCGCTCGGTTGAGATAAACAAAGTGTCCAACATAATTTTCAGAAATAGCCGCGACCTTGATTTCCTTCCCATCAAGCTCCAACTTGTCTCCAACCGTAACACCTGCTAGTTGGGCTAATTTTTGACTCACGACTGCTCCATCAGTGACCTGCACCTCTTGCCCATTTTCCTCTAATGTGATAAAGGGTTTGAAGTCTTCGCCACTAGTAACCATCATGGTAATCGTTTGAAGTCCTGCTTTTCCTTTGAAATCTTTTTCAATGGATTTAGAGTAAATCTTTTGATAAGCATAGATAGATTCAGCCTGCAAGGCGCTTTCTAAATCTGCTTTTTCTTGCTCCGTTGCACTGCTCTTTTCTGCTACAATCATCTGATATTGCTGGATTTGTTCAAATTGGCGCTCGACAACTCCTCCCACAGATGACTGAATTCCAAGACCTGCAAATAGAAGAGCAACCGAACCCGCAACTCCAAAAATGGTCATCAACATCCGTTGCTTATAACGAAAGATATTTCTTGCCGTAACCTTATGAGTAAAACTCAAACGACTCCAAATAAAGCTCAGTCGTTCCAGCAAAATCTTTGCTCCCTTAACGGGAGGTTTGGGAAGTAAGAGTTGGGCTGCTTCATCGTGTAATTCCCTCCGCGCTACCAGATAAGCCGGCAAAACGCTGGATATCCAACTTAAAGCTAGGGCAAGGAGACTATAAGACCAATAGAAATACTCGTGACTTTTTCCAACAACCATCCCAGCTGTTATAACATCTGAAATCACCCCTGCAAGAAGATAATGCCCAAGAAGTGTTCCTATAATGGTTCCCACAGTTCCTGCAAGAAAACCATAGAGGACAAACTTGGCAACAATATCTCGGTTGCGGTAACCCAAGGCCTTGAAAATACCAGCATTGGTGCGTTCTTCATCCACAAAGCGAGTCATCGTTGTAAAGGTCACCATTGCGGCGACCATATAAAGCACCACTGGGAAGATATTCCCGACTGAACGAATGCTTGACGATGCATTGCTGTACATGAGGTAGCCTTGACCACCTGGCATTGTTTGGCGATTGTATACGTGGTATTTTGGCTCTGCCAGTTCATCAAGCTCTTTCTGGCGCTGTTCTAGCTTCTCTTTTTCCTTAGATAGATCACTCTCTGTCTGAGCCAGCTTTTCTTTTTTTGTCGCCAGTTCTTCCTTAGCTTTTGTCAGCTGTCCCTTGGCTTGACTCTTTTGTGGTTCTGGCAAAGCGGTCGCTTGTTCTTCTTGCGTTTTCAAGCGATTTTCAGCCTGCTCTAACTGACTCTTGCCATTTTCAAGGTTGCTTTCAGCAGTTTGGAGCCGATCTTTGCCCTCTTCCAGGCTCTTTTGCCCATTTTCCTTGATACTTGTCAATCTTTTTTGACCATTATCGGCAAGTAAGTCTTGCAACTCTTCCTGATGTTGGGTTCGTTTCCTCTTATAGTCTGATGAAAAAGCATCCAGATTTTTTAAATCATCATAGCGCACACGCGCAATACTGTAGACTTCTATATCAAACTGACTGGGTAAAATAACTCCATAGCCAGCCAAGCTTCCATTTCCACTGCTAGCACTCCCTAAGTCTTTTTGAGAAAGCATCTCACCCGACTGAACAAATCCAGTAATTGTCAAAGTTTGGGATTTTAGGACGGACTTCCCTTCTTCTTTCTTAGTAAAGGTAATGGTCTGCCCAATCTGATAGCGGTCTTTCCAGAAGTCGGCTAGGGCAATTTCCTCATCAGCCTCTGGTAGTCGCCCTTCTGTCACTTGGAAGGTTGAAATCCCCTCTGGCTTGGAATAAAGTCGAACCGCTTCTTCACTATTTTCAACGGTTAGGTCTGCCATATAACCAAACTCAACACTTGCTCCTTGAAGGGCCTTTAATTCGTCTTGGTCTTCTTTGTCCAAGCCATAATCAGCTATCACTGCCAGATCTAGGGTATTGGCTTTACGGAGATAATCCCCTGCCGTACGTTCCATATTTGGACTGGCCACTTTGAGACCAACAAGGGCTAAAGAACCCAGCATCATCAAGGTCAGGATAGAAACAAAGCGTCCCTTTGAAGCCGTCACTGACTGAAATAGGTCTTTCCGATACGTTTTTTTCATGCTAATACTCCAATGTATCGATATCCTGCGGATGCTCATTGACCGTCATGCTCTTAACCGTGGCATCGCGCATATGAATCACCCGATCTGCAATAGGGGCTAGCGCGCCATTGTGGGTTACGATAATCACCGTTGCTCCTTTTTGACGAGACATGTCTTGGAGAATCTTCAAGACTTGCTTCCCAGTCTGGTAATCCAAGGCACCCGTTGGTTCATCACAAAGGAGGATTTTAGGATTTTTGGCTACAGCACGTGCAATGGAGACTCGCTGTTGCTCCCCTCCAGAAAGCTGGGCTGGAAAGTTATTCAGGCGATGAGCCAGACCTACATCTTTGAGCACTTGCTCTGGATCCAAGGCATCTATCACGATTTCTGAAGCCAGTTCCACATTTTCCTTGGCTGTCAGATTGGAGACCAGATTGTAAAATTGAAAAACAAAGCCTACATCTTCACGACGATAGTTTGTTCGTTGGTGCGAACTATAGTTGGCAATATTGGCACCATCAATCCAAATCTCCCCCTCATCATTGGTATCCATACCTCCTAAAAGATTGAGAACGGTTGATTTTCCAGCACCTGAAGCGCCAAGTATGATAACCAGCTCCCCTTTTTCAATTTCAAAATTCACATCACGATTAGCCACAATCTCTGTATCCCCAACCTGGTAACGCTTGTAGCTGTGTTTCATCTCAATATAAGCCATCAGACACACCTTCTCTCAAACAAATTACTTCCTATTATCATTATAACGCTTTTTCAACTAGTTGGAAACCAGAAGCAAAAACAAAAAGCCTAGGAATCCTAGGCTTTCTGTTTATAGATTATTTTCCAAGATAGTATTCTTTTACGACGTTCAATTTTTCGTCGAATTCGAATACCAATGGTGGGAAGTTAGGGATTTCTACACCCATGATTTCATCATCTGACAAGTGTTTGATGTGTTTTACAAGGGCACGGATTGAGTTACCGTGAGCTCCTACGAATACGTTTTTACCATCTTTAAGTGCTGGAGCGATTTTATCTTCCCAGAATGGAAGGGCACGTTCCAAAGTCACTTTCAAGTTTTCAGCATCTGGAATGACTGAATCGTCAAGTGAAGCGTAACGACGGTCAGTATGTGCTGAGTATTCGTCATCATGAGGCATTGCAGGAGGCAATACATCGTATGAACGGCGCCAGATATGAACTTGCTCATCACCAAATTGTTCAGCAGCTTCAGCTTTGTTTTTACCAGTCAAACCACCGTAGTGACGTTCGTTCAAGCGCCATGATTTTTCAACTGGAACCCAGAGTTGGTCAGCAGCTTCAAGAGCCAAATTTGTTGTTTTAATCGCACGTTTCAATACTGAAGTATAAGCTTGGTCAAATTCGATACCAGCTTCCTTGATCAATTTACCAGCGTCAATCGCTTGTTGTGTTCCTTTATCAGACAAATCAACATCAGCCCAACCAGTGAAAAGGTTAGCTTTGTTCCATTCAGACTCACCGTGGCGAGCAAAAACCAATTTTACCATTAGATGGATTCTCCTTTTATTTTTCGAGGTTTCCCTCGTTTATCTATTCTATTTTACACAATTTTTCACAAAAAAGCTAGTTAAAATCAACTAAAAAGAGAAGAGCTTATCAGTCTTCTCTTTATCACACTATCATAATTGTTCTCGATAGAGGATGAAATAGTCCCCAAAAAATAATTGGAAAACTACTACTCTTCAATTACAAATTTTTTCAATGTTCCAAAGTAAAGTGAACCACCAATAATGGTTAGAATTCCACCTACCCATCCTAAAAATGGAATCAAGCCGACCGCACCACCTACAATGAGCAAGACAGAAGGTGCATTCGTAACACGTTCATCATCTTTATAATAAACAATAGCCACAATTCCCAATACTAAAACAGCAATTTTAACCAATGACAAAATAATTGAGAGCCCTGTCAATGTCCCAACCGTTACATCTGCGTCTTCAGTTGCCGCAGCAGCTCCAATAGCTAGGATAAACATGATAACTGGCGCTAAAAGCAATATAATTCCTGAAATAAGACCAAAAATAGCGTTAACACGAGCAAGTGTATTTGTTTTCATAATAATCTCCTTAAAATTTTTATAGGTATTATTCTATCATAATTTATCTAAAAATTAAACAATCTTATAAAATTTTATAATAAATATTGATTTTCAAAAAATAATTTTAAGTTCTACAGTCTCTTTATAATTAGTAGAAATATAAAATTATGAGAAAACTGAATAGTTGATTATGTTAATTATCTACACGGACAGGCCAAGAAGAACTTCATTCTAGAAAATGGACTAGTAAATTTTCCCATGATAAAACGCATAATATCAAAGCACTTGAACTCTTGATATTATGCGTTTTTATGATTTTAGTGACCTTTCTCAGTCTCTTTCTGATTATTTCGCTTCAAATCCTTCTGCGACTGCATCCGCAAAGTTTTCTTCTACGATGCTTGCACAGTGGTCACAGATAACTGCATGGTAACTGCGTTCAGCAGTAGTTGGATCGATACGACGGCAACGGTCACAAACTTCACCTGCAGCGCGTTCAACTGTGAAGGCAACATCCTCAAAGATAACTGCGCCTTCTGGAGCTGGTCCTTCTGCAATAGTCAAGTCTGACACGATCAAAAGTTGAGCCACATTACTGTCCACTGCTCCAAGAAGAGTTTTCACCACTTCATTTGGATAAACTGTCAAGTGGGCTTCAAGTGATTTACCGATTACTTTTGCATTACGAGCTGCTTCCAAGGCTTTTTGAGCCTGTCCACGGAAGTCCATGAAGGCTACCCATGTATCCAAGATTTCTTCTTGGTTGGCAAAAGTTTCAGCTTCTGGTAATTCTGACAATTGAACGAATTCCTCTGCTTCAAACTCAAGATATGACCAGATTTCTTCTGCAGTGTGAGGCAGAATTGGTGTCAAGAGTTTGGTGATTTTCACAAGAATGTCATAGAAGACTGTTTGCATTTGACGGCGTTCGAGTGATTTGGCACCTTCGATGTAGACAACGTCTTTGGCGAAGTCAAGGTAGAAGGCAGACAAGTCAACGTTGATAAAGTTCACCAAGGCCTTGTAGATGGTTAAGAATTCAAAGTCAGCATAAGCATCACGAATGGTCTTCACAAGCTGGTTAAAGCGAATGGTCATGTACTTGTCAACAGAACGAAGCTCATCGTAAGCCACTGCGTCTTGAGCTGGGTTAAAGTCAGATGTATTGGCAATCAAGAAGCGAAGTGTGTTACGGATCTTACGGTAAGTTTCAGAGACTTGGCTCAAGATATCCATAGAGATACGCACGTCGTTGCTTGAGTCAACACTTGTCACCCAGAGACGCAAGATTTCCGCACCAAATTGTTTTTCAACATCACTTGGAGCAATGGTATTCCCAAGAGATTTAGACATCTTTTCACCTTTACCGTCAAGGGCAAATCCTTGTGATAAGATTTGTTTGTATGGCGCTACGCCATGGTTGGCAACAGATGTAATGAGTGAAGAGTTGAACCAACCACGATACTGGTCAGAACCCTCAAGATAAAGGTCTGCTGGGTAAGTCAACTCAGGACGGTTTACTACAACCCCATTCCATGATGAACCTGAGTCAAACCAAACGTCCATGATATCTGTTTCTTTCTTGAACTCGCCATTTGGTGAACCTGGATGGGTGAATCCTTCTGGCAAGAGGTCTTTGGCATCACGTTCCCACCAGATGATAGAACCGTGTTCCTCAAAGAGTTGAGCCACGTGCTCGATCGTTTCAGCTGTCATGATTGGTGTTCCGTCTTCAGCATAGAAGATAGGAAGTGGAACTCCCCAAGCACGTTGACGAGAGATAACCCAGTCGCCACGGTCGCGAATCATGTTGTAAAGACGAACTTTACCCCATTCTGAGTGGAATTTCACTTTTTCAATTTCATCCAAGATTTCTTGGCGGAATTTAGATACAGAGGCAAACCATTGTGGTACTGCACGCCAGATGATTGGTTTTTTCGTACGCCAGTCAAATGGATATGAGTGAGAGATTTCTTCTTGGGCAAGGAGCAAATCGCCCAGTTTTTCGATAACAGTTGGTACAACCTTGTCATAGAATTGACCTTCAAAGTCAGAGCCAGCATTGGCCATCATAATACCGCGTTCGTTAACTGTTACAGCAACTTCAAGGCCGTTAGCAACACCGACATTGTAGTCGTCCTCACCAAAACCAGGAGCTGTATGGACGATACCAGTACCAGAGTCAGTCGTAACGTGGTCACCGAGGATCACCAACTCATCTACAGCCGTATCCCATGGGTGAGCTGTCACAATTTTATTCAATTCTTGACCACGGTAGGTCGCCAAGACCTGAACATCAGCCCAGCCAAATTTCTCAGAAAGACTATTCAGTAATTCTGAAGCAACCACAAACTTACGAGATTCGCCAGCTGGTTGTACCAATACATAATCAATATCTGCTCCAACTGTCAAACCACGAGATGCTGTGATAGTAAATGGTGTAGTTGTCCATACGACGATATAAGTATCTGTATCTAGGACACCTTTGCCATCTTTGACGCGGTTAGCATAGTAAAGGGAAGTTGAAAGCAAGTCATGGTATTCAATTTCTGCTTCTGCAAGAGCTGACTCAGATGACCATGACCAGTAAACCGGCTTGGCACCACGGTAGATGTAGCCTTTCTTAGCCATTTCACCGAAGACACGGATTTGAGCCGCTTCATAGTCTGGAGTCAAGGTTACATAAGGATTTTCCCAGTCACCAGAAACACCCAAACGTTTAAAGTCTTCTCGTTGTTTATCTACTTGAGAAAGAGCATAGTCACGGCAAAGTTTCAAGTACTCAACCAAGTCCATTTCTTTGCGTTTGACACCTTGTTTTGCCAAAACTTGTTCGATTGGCAGACCATGTGTATCCCAACCTGGGATATAAGGGGCGTAAAATCCTGACATAGACTTAGAACGAACAATAATATCTTTGGAAATCTTGTTCATGGCATGTCCAACGTGGATATTTCCGTTTGCATACGGAGGTCCATCATGCAAGGTGAAATGTGGTTTTCCTTGGTTCAATTCTTGACGACGTTGGTAAAGTTTTGCATCTTCCCATTCCTTTTGCCAAACTGGCTCTTTGGTAGGAAGTCCTGCACGCATTGGGAAAGCTGTTTTCCCAAGGTTAAGGGTATCTTTGAGTTTCATGGTATCTCCTTTATAAATATTAACAAATTAAAAACCACGACTTCCAAAAAGGACGAAAATCGTGGTACCACCTTTGTTCGAAAAAAGACAGTGTCTCTTTTCCTCTTTTCCCGTAACGTGGGGAACGTCCAGTCTTACTGTTTTCAGACTGGATTCGTTGAGAGGATAATCTAACGACTAGGGATTGCAGGGCTCACACCATCTCCCGCTCGCTGAAAATATAGTTGGTTAGACTTTGTTCTCACATTTACTTTTATAGGATAAGAACAGATTCTTTGTTTGCATCTTCCTCAGTTGCTGCAGTAGTTTCTACGTCAACTGACTCTTCATGTTGTTCACTTTCATCTGTATGTTGATTTTGTTGAGCTTCAAACTCAGCCAATTCTTTATTTCCAGCCTCGATGCGAGCTTGCAACTCAGCAACCTCTTCTGGTGTGAATTGACGAGTCATATCAATTGGCTCTTCCTCTGGTTGAGAAGGAATAGTTTCACCAAGAACTTCACCCACCACTTCTTTAAAGGCTTCATCGCTTGTTTGAAGATACGTTGCTGTTGGGCGAAGAATGTCTTCCCAATCTGATGACTCAACAATAGCCAATTGACTTTCAATCGTAGACTTGAGGCGTTGATGGAATACACGACTCTTGTTCTTCAACTCTTCTGTCTCAACAGCCACTTTCTTAGCATTATCTGTTGCCTGACGGAGAATTTCATTTGCCTTGTATTTTGCTTCTTCTAGCAAACGCTGAGCGTCTTGTTCAGCTTGTTGAATAATATTGTTCGAACGTTCTTGAGCAGCCTGTTTGACACGCTCCGCAGTATCTTGAGCAATCAAAACTGACTGACTCAAGGAATCTTTCATCTCATCAAAGTAAGACAAACGTTCTTCCAAACTCTTGATGTGTGTCTCTTTGTCGTGATTACTACGAACCAAATCTTCATAGTCACGAACAACGATATCAAGAAATTCATCTACTTCTTCTGGGTCAAAACCTCTAAATCTTGTACCAAAGGTTTTATCTTTAATTTCTAACGATGTAATTGGCATACTTTTCCTCACTTACTTAATAATAATTGAATGCTTAATTTTATCTTGTCTTTTTTTGTCTGTCCATTGTCTTTGACAACTTTTAGACGGCCAAACTTTCTCACACTGATCAAATCCCCAACGGCAACCTGGTAATCAGATTTTTCAACCAGATGATAGTTTACCTGGACAGATTTTTTCTCAATTAGTTGACTGGTTTGATTTCTAGATAATTTCAAGGCACTTGATAAGAGGGCATCCAATCGAAAACTCGAAACTAAAATTTCTCGTTCTCTAAAGTCAATTTTAGATATAATCCTATCGGTAAAAGGACGTTCCTCCAGCGATACAGGAAGTCTGCCAATCTTTCTTATTCCATCCTGAAAAAGAGGAATAAAATCACGATTGACAAAAATCTGTGCTCTCTTTTCATCTACCAAGATATCACCAAATAATTTACGGTCAATTCCTAGCTGGTTGATGATTGTTCCCAATATTTTTCCATGGCTCAGCTGTTCAAACTTGCTCGGATAGCAAATTTCTAACAAGGTCATTTCAAAGTCTGATATTTCCGGTTCAAAGTAATCTGGATACAGAAGAACACGAACCGACTCCGTCGGAAGAAAATCACCACTACTTTGGCAACCCAGTCCATATGTCCCAGCTAGCACCCTCAAGATCTGTTCCTGATGGGGATTGATAAAAGGAGTAAGCACTGGTGCATATGTATCTTCTACCCGCTTGATCCACTCTAAACCCTTATCAATAAAGGGAATATCATCTTGGGAAAAATGCTGATAAATGGCTCGATTTACTGTCATAGTAATAGCACTAGTCGTGTTAAGAGATTTCCAACAAACTGGATTAGAATCAGCGCAGCCCAAACTGTAAAATCAAGACCAGCAAATTGTAGATTGAGCTTACGAAGAGGCTCGATAACTGGACGAGCAAGTCTGATGACTAAACGACCTAGTTGACTTTCATAGGCATTTGGAAACCATGAAAGAAGAGCAAATGCAACGAGAATGATGGAGTAAATGCTAACTGCATTTTGAATTAAACGGATTAAGAAAATCATTATCTTGCTCTATTTCGTTTAATATCAAAGCCGAACTCGGCACCTTGTGATTCGTCTGGAAGTTTGATATCCTCAATATTCACGATAACGTTGACAGGCGTCAATAGATACATCGTACTCGCAACTTTTTTCATATTTCCAGCCAAGACGTGACGGGCTCCGTCCAAGTAATCAAGGCAGCGGCGCGCTTGTACTTCTGTCATGTATTGGAAATCAATCAAGATGCTTTCATTTCCAGTTAACAAATCAACAATCTCAGTTGCATCCTCATACTTTCTTGGATAACGAACATCAATCGTCACTTTCTCATCTGAGTGATGGTTTTGCTTTGCCAACTCTTGTTGACGAGCATGGAGGCGAGTAATATTCGCATCTTTTACTGATCCCGGCTGAGCAGATGCTGGTAATCCTTTAGAAGATGAGATGGCTGGGCTAACTGTTTCCTCTTGTTGAGTCTGGTAGTTAGTCGTTTCTTCTCCATCTTCTGTAAAATAATCTATAAATTTATCGAATCTATCTTTTAAAGACATAGCTCTCTCCTATTTAAAAAATGCTGTACCGATTCGAACAAAGGTTGAGCCGAACTGAATCGCTTCTTTAAAATCACGACTCATTCCCATACTTAGCTCTGTCATCGGCATATTAGGGATTTGTTTTTCTCTAATTTCTGCTTGCAGAGCCTGCGTATCCTTGAAAATTTCTTTCAATTCATCACTGTCTGCCTCAAAAGGAGCCATGGTCATTAAACCAACATACTCAATCTGATCTAACTTAGCCAATTCTGGCAAAAGTTCTAGCAATTCTTCTTTTGAAAACCCATGCTTGCTTTCTTCCCCAGAAATATTAACCTGCAAGAAACACTTGATAACATGATCTGTTCTCTTTTGAATTTCCTGTGCTAACTTTAGGGAGTCTAAAGCATGAAAGTAATCCACATATGGGATTACTTCTTTTACTTTCCGTCTCTGTAGTGTTCCTATTAAATGCCAAGTGACTGGGTAATCTTTCAAGGCCTGATATTTTTCTAAAAATTTATCAACTCGATTTTCACCGATATGATGGATGCCAAGCGGAAGCAAGGCTTCCGCTGTTTGTACATCTACATATTTTGTCACTGCGATTACTGAAACAGCATCTAGATTACGGTTGGCTTTTTGACTAGCATCAGCAATTTGCTGAAAAACTAATTCAGTGTTTTTTTTCAAATTCATTGATTAACGATTTTTGAAGAATGGAGGTGTATCCAATTCATCCTCATCTTGTGAAACTGGTGTTTCAAAGCGTTCAACTGGTGAAACAACGGGATCTGTTTGGCGAACAATTGACTCACGGCGCAAGTCCCAATCTCCAAAAGCAGATGCTTGGTTGGTTTCAAAGCGACGTGGACTTGATTTAGGCAGTTCTGCTGTCTCTTTCAAGTCGAATTGACGGTCAAATGTGTGTGCTTGTGGAGTTTTAGTTGATGGTCGACCAACTGGTTGGTTGGTAGCAGACCCGACTACTTTTTCTAGTCGTTCTTGACGAACACCTGTCGCTACAACAGTCACACGGATTTCATCCTTCATGCTTTCGTCGATAGATGTTCCAAGCCATATATTTACACCTTTGCCAGCTGCTTGATTGACAATTTCTGAAGCTTCTTCTGCTTCAATCAACGTTAAATCAAGACCACCAGTAACGTTAACAATCACATCTTCGGCGCCATCGATAGTTGTTTCAAGAAGTGGAGAGTAAATTGCTTTACGAGCTGCTTCAACAACGCGCTCTTCACCACTACCAATACCGATACCCATAAGGGCATTCCCTTTGTTTGCCATTACAGTCTTCACGTCAGCAAAGTCAAGGTTAATCAATCCTGGGTTCGTGATCAAGTCAGTAATCCCTTGAACACCTTGGCGAAGAACGTTATCTGCTTCACTAAGAGCTTCAAGAAGCGGTGTTTTCTTGTCAACAATTTCAAGTAAGTTATTGTTAGAGATAATCAACAAAGTATCAACATGCTCGCGAAGTTCATTAATTCCTTCTACAGCGTACTGACCACGTTTGCTTCCTTCAAATCCGAAAGGACGTGTCACAACACCAACTGTAAGAGCACCAAGATCTTTAGCGATACGTGCAATAACAGGGGCAGCACCTGTACCAGATCCACCACCCATACCAGCAGTGATGAAGACCATGTCTGCACCGCTGATTGCTTCCGTCAAAGCTTCTTCGCTTTCTTCTGCAGCTTTACGTCCAACTTCTGGACGACCTCCAGCACCCAAACCACGAGTCAATTTGGGACCAAGTTGGATAACGGTTTCTGCTTTCGTACTGCTAAGTGCTTGTACATCAGTGTTGGCTGCGATAAATTCTACACCAGCAACACCTTCGTCAACCATGCGGTTGATGGCGTTACCACCACCACCACCGACACCAATTACCTTAATAACTGCGCCTTGAGCTGCTGCTGTATCAAATGAAAATGTCATAATTTCTTATCCTCTTTTATTCATCAAACATGCTTCCGATTAAACCACGGAAACGTTCTGTTAGCTTCGGTTTACTTTGAGAACTTGCTTGGAATTCTTCCTTGGGAGCAACTGGAGCTTCCTGTACAGTTTCAACTGGAGTTGTCTGTGTTGGGCTTGGTTGCGCCACAGGATTCAAACGTTGATTTGGAATGCCAAAGTTGATTGGTTTTTGACGAAGGAATTCATCTCCTTTAACTGCTTTTTGAGCAAGAAGATTGACTTCAGTCAATTTACCAGCAAACTCAGATAAACTAATCACGTGAGCAAATGCAGGGTTGCGAATTCCAACCTGATTTGGAACATAGAGTTTTACTCGAACACCAAATACTTCTTGGGCTAATTCAACAACGCCCGGCAAAATTGCATTTCCACCGATAAGGACGATACCTCCTGCCAAATCCAACAAGTGTCTTCTTTCCAACTCTTGTTTGATTTGGTCAAAGATATGTTTGATACGTGCTGAAATAATTTCTGCCAAGTAGCTTTCTGTCACTTCAACAGGTTCTACTTCGCCAATTACTTCAACTTGGAAAGTTTCATTACTTGCAAGTGGAACGTAAGCTTCACCATAGTTCAGTTTCAAACTTTCTGCAATCTTTTGAGATGTTTTCAAGACTTTAGAAATGTCTTTTGTAACGTAATCTCCACCTTCTTGGTAGATGTTGGTGAATTGCAATTCTTGGTTGCGGATAGTCGCTACAGTAGTCTGACCTCCACCCATGTCAATGACAGTCGCACCAAATTCACGTTCGCCTTCATTGAGAACGGAGTTCACAATCGCCAAAGGTGAAATAATCACATTATCAACCTGGATACCAACACGTTCGACCGTCTTGCGAAGATTGTGTAGAATCGTACGAGGACCTGTGTAAAGCAGACCACGCATTTCCAAACGGACACCCATCATACCACGAGGGTCACGGATTCCTTGGAAACCATCCACGATGAACTCTTCAGGAATGAAGGTAATCACTTCACGATCAGGAGTCATGCTCTTTGTCAAAGCTGATTTAACAACATCTTCAACATCCTGATCTGTGATTTCTTTTGTATCTGATGTTACAGGAATCATTCCTTGTGTTGGTTCGACCTGCAGAAGATTTGCTGGAAGACCAACGTTGACAGACTTGATAGAAATGCCTGCTTTCTCTTCTGCCTGTGTGATTGCGGATTTGATTGCCGAAGCAGCCGCTTCAATATCAACAATAATTCCGTCTTTTACACCTTTACTTTTGGCATTACTAACACCAATTACATTTACTTCGCCATCTCTATGCTCAGCAACTAACACCTTAATGGAGCTAGTTCCGATATCTAAGCCTGTAAAAAAACCATCTCTAGTCATTACATCGCATCCTCTCTATCTTCCAAGTTTCTCACTTCTATTTAATAACTATGTTTGGGCATAGCTATTCAAAGAATATTATAACACAAAAAAACTAATCATGCTTAGTTTTTCGTAAATTTCCTGCATGTTTTTTGAGAACATATTAGAAAATTTTTCTTCTGGAAAAAGTTTTTGATGTTCTTGTCAACAATTCGATAACATTTATAACCCATCAAAAAAAGAAGGTCTTTTTAGACCTTCTCTTGAATAAATTCTTCCGATTTTTGCTGTAAAAAAATCTCTAGCAATTTTGCTGTTACGCAAATTGCTATCACGATAACGCTCGAAACAATAAGGTAATTCAAAAGTTGTCCGTGATTTCCAACAAGTGGCGGTCTCGTTAAGAAACCATAATCCCCACTGACAACTAAATTAACAACCCATATCAAAGCGTTCAAGGTGAAGGTAATCACCGCTACATTTTTGAAGTTGAGCAGGGAATCTTCATAATTCTTAAACAAGTATAGGAGCGCATTCCCCAAAAGTGCCACGTGCCCGATGATAAAGGACAGGATGGTCACGTGTGGAAACGGATAAGGGTCAAAGAGTGGGTATGCCAGAGCTGCAGTTGCTCCAAAGGTTCCTAGAAGGGCAAAGTATTGCTTGTACTTGGAAGTTCCTGGAATCAAGAGCATGACAAACATGGCGATACGGCAATGATAGAAGGGCAAACTTTCTGATAAGGGCATTTGATTCCCCCAATACCAGCTATACAGAACAATCAGTTGAAGAGACTGAAGGATCTGAAAAAAGCGCTGGTAAGCCACCTTGTCACGGTAACGATATGAAACATAGAAAGTAAGAGCCAATAAACTTAACAAACCAATATACCAGTGGAGTTCAAACTGGGGCGGTTCTGATATCTGTGTGGTAAATAATTGTTCCCACAAATTCATATTCTATTCCTCATTCATCTAGCCAGAGCAGTAGAAAGTTCACTACTCTAGTTTTTAATTTTTTTAAAAAGCTTGATTCTATACTAAGCATAGAACACTTGCGTCTTAAATTCGCAACCTATTATATCATTTGTATTGCAGAAATGCACTTTACAGACACCCTTTTTTGATTTGTCGACTTCTCTAGCACAAACTAATCGACATATTGGTCTCTTTGTCCTCTATAAACTTGCCAAAGAATCTCCATTTGCTCCTTGGTGATGCGTTTTTCAGATAAGGCCGGCAGTTGGTCAATAGCAAAAAATTGAAGCTCAGCAATCTCTTGATTTTCTTGAAATTGTCCATCAAAAAGCTTACATTCAAAGACAAACTTTGCATATTGTTTGCTCTGTAGTTGGAAACGATTAGTGTCAAAAACTGCAAGTAACCTTTCAGCTTTTGCTGTAAAACCAGTTTCTTCTTCAATTTCCTTAAGAATATTTTCGGTTGGAGAATAGCCAACTTCACCAAAACCACCTGGCAAAGCCCAACTATCCTCCCCTTTTCCTCTAACTAAACAGACTTTTTCATCCTCAACAATCCAAGCACGGACGTCCATCAGAGGAGTTGCATAAGCGGACGTTGGTTTCAAGACTTCTGCCACTTCTTCTGCATCGAGGTCTGATACCTGATTCAACATTTCAGATAAAAGGCTTCGCAAGTCTTCGTAACGCTCGCGGTCAAAAGGATCTTTTGTAAAGGTTAATCCAGTATCTGTAATGGCAATCATTCTTTGCAGATACTTGGCAAAATCACTTGCATTCATTTTCTAAACTTTCTACCAACCTGGCTAGATTCATGGAGTTAGAGCCTTTGAGCAGGATTTGATCATTCGCACCGAGACTTTCCTTGACTTGCTTTACTAGGTCTTCAAATTGGTCCTCGTCGGCTGTTTTTTTGAAGTAATAAACGTGGCCGATTGGGAACATTTGACTAGCCAGTTGTGCCAATTCGGCAATGTCTTCTCCGTAAAAAATAACGGTATCCAACACATCTGGGGAAAGACTTAAAATCATCTGGTTATGGAGTTGAACAGACTGGTCGCCGAGTTCCTTCATGTCTGCTAGAACAGCAATTTTCTTTCCTCCTTCGTTGGCTGGGATGGCAGAGAATGTCTCCAAAATCAACTTCATAGCAGTGGGATTGGCATTGTATACGTCAGAAAGAATATCTGCTCCATTGGCTGCTTTCTTCCACTCAGTACGATTGCGGGTCAATTCTAGGTTCTGGAAAGCCTGACGAATCTGTTCCTCTGAAACTCCTTCTTGTAGAGCCACATAAGCAGCAATCATAGCATTGGTGGCATTGTATTTACCTGTCACTGGCAAATCGAGAGCTTTTCCAAAAAAATTAGCCTTAAAGGTCAGACTATCCTTGCGTTCGACCAAGTCTGTGATTTCCAACTCTGCCCCTTGCCCAAAACGGACCACTTTTTTATCTGTAGGCAAGTAATCCTCTACAATCGGGTCAGCTGGTGCCAAAAGCAAAGAACCTGGTACCATACCATCAGCAATTTGCATCTTCCCTTTAGCAATTTCCGAACGGTCTTTGAAAAAAGCCAAATGAGCTTCTCCAACCAAGGTCACGATGGCTGTTTTTGGATGGGCCAATTCAGACAAGAGATGGATATCCCCCAAGTGATCCTGTCCCATCTCCAAGACCAACTTTTCTGTTCCCTCAGGCATATGGAGAACCGTGTAGGGAAGGCCAATCTCATTATTGTAGTTGCCTTGGGTTTTGTAGGTTTTGTAGGTTGTTGATAGTAAATGTGCCAACATATCCTTGGTCGTCGTCTTGCCATTTGAACCTGTAACTGCAAAGACATCAACAGCCGTTTTTTCAAGATAGTAGGCTGCAAGGGTTTGAAAGGCAGTCAAAACGTCGTCTACTAGAATGTAGGGATGATTTGCAACCTCTTTCTCAGACAAGGTTACTGCTGCACCATTTTCAAAGGCTGTTTCGATAAAGTCATGACCGTCACGCGCTCCTTTAAGTGGCACAAACAAATCACCTGTCCCAATCAAACGACTGTCAAACTCTGCTTTTTCTAACTGAGCATCCGCAAAAAGACTAACGTCATTTTTAGCTCCTACAACTTGGGCCACTTCATGGATCGTTAATTTCATTTCTACTCCTTTAAAAAGGGTTGAAGTCCGAGAACTCTAGTCACCATGCAGTGATAGTTCTGGCTTCTACCCTCTCTTTCATTTTTATAGCAAATGCGCTTCACGCTTGTCAAAACTTTGCTTAGCAAGGTCAACCAAATGCTCGATTAGTTCTGGGTAGCTGATTCCCATATTGTCCCAAAGTAGTGGGTACATAGACCACTGGGTAAAACCTGGCATGGTATTGAGCTCGTTTAGAAAAATCTCGCCCTTATCTGTATAGAAGAAATCACAACGAGACAAACCGAGGCCACCGATTGCACGGAAGGCAGTTTCTGCATTTCGACGCATGATAGCTACCACATCATCACTGATTCTAGCCGGGATATCCATAGTAATCTTGTTATCGATATATTTGGCATCATAATCATAGAAGGCAACATCCTTGACCACTTCACCTGGCAAAGTACTCTTAACATCGTAGTTGCCCAAGAGACCAATCTCGATTTCACGCGCATTCACACCTTGCTCTACCAAGACACGGCTGTCATATTGGAAGGCAAGTTCCAAAGCTTGGCGGAGTTCTTCTTGGTTTTCAGACTTAGAAATACCGACACTTGACCCCATGTTTGATGGTTTTGTGAAGACTGGATAAGTCAATTTTTCTTCAATTTCAGCGATTTTAGCAGTCACATCATCACCTTCGACGACGGCCACATAAGGAACTTGGGCAATCCCTACAGATTCTAGAACTCGCTTGGTCGTAATTTTATCCATGGCAAGACTAGATGACAAGATATTGCAACCTACGTAAGGCATTTTTAAAACTTCCAAGAATCCTTGAACAGAGCCATCCTCTCCCATTGGGCCATGAAGAACTGGAAAGACCACTGCACCTTCTTCGTAGATGGCACTTGGTGCAACTTTCTTATTCCAATCAATCGTTTCATTGGTCATGAGACGATCCTCTTGACCTGGAGTCTGGCTAAATTCCTGAGTCTTGATAAAGTCACCTGACTGGCTGATAAAGAAAGTCTTGACTGTGAAACGGTCGTAGTTGACCGCACGCATGACACTTTCAGCTGACAATACAGACACCTCACGTTCTGCACTGCGTCCGCCGTATAAAAGAATAATCGTTTGTTTCATATTGCTTGTCCTAATTCTAATAGAATACTCGTTCTTTAGTATATCATATTTACTTTTTTTTTTAAAACTTGAAGCTAATACTAATCTTCAAAAAACATAAAAAGAGACCGATAAAAACAAAGTCGGCCTCCTTGATTTTTTGTATAGATGAATGGAGTTAGTAAATTGGTCTACACTTACAACTCTGTCCGATTTTCAATGGCTCGTAAGAGTGTGACCTCATCCGCATACTCGATATCTGCTCCCACGGCTAGTCCTCGTGCTAGACGAGTGACTTTGATACCAGCTGGTTTGAGCAAACGAGAGAGATACATAGATGTCGCTTCTCCATCTGCTGTCGCATTGGTTGCCACAATCACCTCTGAAACCTCACTATCCATGAGACGGGTCATGAGGCTCTTGAGATTGATATCGTCTGGGCTGATGCCATTCATAGGAGAAATGAGTCCATGCAAGACGTGATAGAGTCCGTGGTATTCTTGGATATTTTCCATAGCAGCCACATCGCGACTATCCTCTAGCACCAAGATCGTTGTCTGGTCTCGAGTCGGATCTGTGCAGATAGAGCAGGGATCATCATCGGTCAAGCGACCACAGATGGAACAATAGGTCAATTCCCGCTTGGCAGATAGGAGATTTTTTGCAAATTCATTGACATCGTCATCAGACATTCCAATGGTATAGAAGGCGAGACGAGTAGCCGTTTTGATCCCGATACCTGGAAGCTTCGAATAACTATCAATTAACTTGGCAATAGGTGTTGGATACAGCATAAGTTCCTTTCTAATTCATTGGATGTTGTTGGTGATAAAGATTGATAATGTCGCGTGCAATCGAAGGTCCGACACCGTTTGTAAGGTTGGTGTTATGAGGAAAGACGACTGCGACTGCGATTTGGGGATTTTCGGTCGGTGCATAGGCGACTGCGTTGGTATTATTGGCTTTTTGACCGCCATTAACGTAACTTTCGGCAGTACCCGTTTTCCCACTGATGGAAACGGCTGCGCCATTTGAAAAGGCACGACCAGTTGTCAGAGCACTCGTTCCATGCGAAACTTGATAGAAACCTTGCTGCAAGATAGCCATATCTGATTCTGAAATATTGACCTTGTTTAGTTCCTTAGTGGCTGTTTCTTGAACCAGACTACCTAAGCCACCTTGGTCATTGTTTCCATAAACCCCTTCAACGATGTGAGGAGCCAAACGTACGCCATTGTTTGCAATGGTTGCGACATACTGGGCCAATTGCATAGGAGTGTAGTTATCAAACTGCCCAAAGGCATTGGTGATGTAATTAGCAAAGCTATACTCTTTGGGAACAAATCCAGTAGATTCATCTGGTAGGTCAATTCCGGTCGCAGCCCCCAAGCCATATTCGCCAAAGGTCGCACGAAGTTTTCCCATAGCTGTTTCCAAATTGCTGGTTCCAACAAACATATTTGGTTGATAGGTCTGGCCCATGATTCCAAGAGCGGTTTGAACCATGTAAGCATTAGATGAATACTCCAAGGCTTCCACAGCTGTAATAGGAAAAGATCCATATGCCAATTTATACCAAGAATAAATTGGAGCTGAACCTTGGAAAACAATAGGCTGATCTGTTAAGGTTTGGTTTCCTGATAAAACACCATTTTCCCAACCTGAGCTGATGGTAGCGGCCTTAACAACCGAACCGGGTACAAAGACATTGGTCACAGTTCCCAAGGAATCAGGAGTCAACTCTCCCGTGTTCAGGTCATGTTTGATCCCTGACATGGATAACACAGCACCTGTTTTAGGATTGAGGGCTACGGCGTAGACTCCTTCAGAGTATTTAGCTCCACCGTTACCCAACTCTGAGTTGAAGTAGCTCTTGAGTAGGTCATCTACACCATTCTGGAAAGTTAGGTCAATCGTTAGTTTGATGTTGTTTCCTTTGCTTCCTTCTTCAACATTTTCCACACTTTCCATATTTCCGTGTTTGTCGAGGTGGATTTCCTTGACGGAGCGTTTGCCTTGGAGAACATCTTCATATTGCTTTTCAAGATAGGAAGTACCCACTCGGTCATTGAGAGAATACCCTTTTTTAAGATAGGCATCGACTTCCTCTGCTGGAAGACCTGATTTTTCACTTGATACACTACCTACAATTGAAGACAAAGAAGTGTCTAGGACTTTTCTATCCCATGAGGTTGAAATACTGATACCTGGTAATTCCTTGGACGCTGATGCAACGAGAGCAACTTGGGTATCATCTAAGGCATCCGTAGAAATGGTACCCGTCGCAAAATTTTCAACGGCATTGAGCTGACTAAAGAGATAGATTTCCTTTTTCTGGTCATCTGTATAATTGAGTTGACTCGCATCAATACTTTCAACCGCATTATTGTAGAGAGTCGCTTCAGATAAGCGGTTCCCATCTGAATCCAGGCGTTTATCACTTGGCAAGGATTCGACTGTTTTTTTGTAAACGTCCTGGTCCGCCAAGTAGTAGTCTGCAATCTGACGGTCTGTCAAATTAGGGGAGGTTACATTCACATATGTGAGAAGTTTCTTGGCTGTCTCCTTCAATTCAGCTGCTGTCATTTTATTGTTTCGGGTGAAAGAAACAACTTGCTTGACAGTGTTTTCTACCAAGGGTTTCCCTGCTGCATCATAGATTTGCCCACGAGCTGAACTGGTTGTTACCCTTGTCTGGCTGGCTGAGGCCAATTTTGTTTCATAGAAATCTTTATTGAGCACCTGCATGTATAACAATCGACCAATAATGGCCATAAACAACAGGATAACAATGGCAAACAGTAAATTAAGCCGAATAGGAATCGAATGACTATTGAATTTTCTCATACAACTAAGACTCTTTTCTAGAAAAATTTCCAATTTTCACCTTTATTTACATATAAAATAATAGAGCAAACAGGTGAAGCTCAGTACTTTTCATTGTACCATATTTTACGGAGAAAGACTTGGAAAAGTCAAAGCATTTTTTGACTTTCAACTGAAAATGCCTTTTTATTTGGTTATCCTAACTTCTATGATATAATGATAGTAATAGTTAGGAAAGCGTTAACCTTTAAGACTTTGACTCATAAAAAGGAGCCTCATGAACAAGCCAGACATCGCAACCATAATCGACCTCCATTTTGAAGAATTAACCGAGCTTGAGCAAGAAATCGCTCGCTATTTTTTACAAGCTGAAACGATCCAAGATGATCTTTCTTCTCAGCAAGTTACCCAGAAATTACATATCTCCCAAGCAGCGCTGACCCGCTTTGCTAAAAAGTGTGGTTTTACAGGTTACAGAGAATTTGTCTTTCAATACCAGCATCAGGCGGGTAAACAGGACACTCATTCGCACAAACATAGTCCTTTGACCAAACGTGTTTTGCGAAGCTACAGTATCATGCGAGAACAAACACAGGATTTGATTGACGAAGAACAACTGGAACGAGTCGCCCATTTAATCGAAGATGCTGAGCGTGTCTACTTCTTTGGAACAGGCAGTTCCGGTCTTGTCGCTCGTGAAATGAAATTGCGTTTCATGCGTCTGGGTGTGGTCTGTGAAGCCTTAACCGATCAGGACGGCTTTGCATGGACGACCAGCATCATGGATGAAAATTGTCTCGTACTCGGTTTCTCACTTTCTGGTACAACTCCTTCTATTTTAGACAGTCTATTAGACGCAAAAGAGATGGGGGCGAAGACTGTACTCTTTACAAGTGTTCCCAATAAAGATAGTCAAGCCTATACCGAAACAGTCCTTGTGGCAAGCCATAGTCAATCTTCTTACATCCAGCGTATTTCCGCTCAACTCCCTATGCTCTTCCTTATAGATTTGGTTTACGCCTACTTTTTGGAAATCAATCGTGAAAGCAAGGAGAAAATCTTTAATAGCTATTGGGAAAATAAAAAACTCAATGGCTATCGTAGACAAAAACGCGTTAGAAAATCCTAGTTTGGTTGAACCAAACTAGGATTGTTTTGTTTTGAAATGATAATAGGCACCCAACATACCTGCTGTGTTTTGGTGATGGGCAAATTCTAATCGTGTTTTTTCAGCTAGGCTTGGCACCAAGGCCGCCTTCAAGGCTGTGCGGATCTTCGGTTTGAGGATAGCCTCTTGCCCCATGATCCCGCCACCGAGAATGACCACTTCTGGATTGGCAACGTAGCAAATATTTGCCAGACCTTTCCCAAGGTAGTCTACCATGCGGTCAATACCAGCCATACAAATCTTGTTTCCTTCAGTAGCTTCCTTGAAAATGCGTCGGCCATTCCACTGATCAACTGGATCGCCATGACCTGTTGCTACATATTCTACCAAGGCTGTCGTAGAAGCCAAGTCTTGGAAAGCTCCATCCTGCATGTGCATATAACCAACTTCGCAAGCTGAGTTGCTAAATCCATGGAAAACTTTCCCATCCATAATCAAGCAACCACCGATACCTGTTCCAATGGTCAAACAAAGTGTCACACTCGCTCCCTTGCCTGAACCAGATACTGCCTCAGCAAGACCTGCACAGTTGACATCATTTTCAATTTCGCAAGGAATCGCAAAGCTAGTCTCGATTTCCTTCTTGAACTGGGTTCCTGCATAGTTGGGAATCTGAGGACCAGCATAGAAGATTTCACCCTTATCAGGATCCACCATCCCTGCAGAAGAAATGGCAACACCTGCTACTGGGCCCTTTTCTAAATAGCTGGCTACGATATCTTTTGTCTTTTGTAAGATATGGGGTCCACCCTTATGCGCCTCAGTTGGCATTTCATGCGATTCAACAAGTTGGCCTTCTTGGTCGATCAAACCATATTTGATGTTGGTTCCGCCAATATCAATTGCAACGTAGTGTGTCATAAATACCTCCTTATGGATTAGAGGAAGCGCTCCTTGGTTTCACGAATCAATTGCGCTGCTGCTTCTACAACTGGTCGATCTTTTTCAGTCACTGGTGTCAATGGTGAACGAACTGATCCAATGTTAAGTCCCTCATTGATTTTCAAGACTTCTTTGATCACACCGTACATATTTCCATGTGCAGCAGTCAATTTACCAATGATTGCGTTGATAGCATACTGCAATTCACGCGCTGTTTCCAAGTCTTTTTCAGCAATCAACTGATTTAGTTTCAAGAAGAGTTCTGGCATCGCACCATAAGTACCACCGATACCAGCTTTGGCACCCATGAGGCGACCACCTAGGAACTGTTCATCTGGACCATTAAAGACGATATGGTCTTCCCCACCAAGGCTAACAAAAGTTTGGATATCTTGAACTGGCATAGAAGAGTTCTTCACACCGATAACACGAGGATTTTTCAACATTTCAGTGTAGAGACTTGGAGTTAAAGCAACTCCTGCCAATTGAGGAATGTTATAAATCACGTAGTCTGTATTTGGAGCTGCAGAACTGATATCGTTCCAGTATTTAGCAACTGAGTATTCTGGCAAGCGGAAGTAAATCGGTGGAATCGTTGCAATGGCATCTACACCCAAGCTTTCTGCGTGGCGAGCAAGTTCCATACTATCTTTGGTATTGTTGCAGGCAACGTGAGCGATGATAGTCAATTTGCCCTTGGCAACTGCCATGACTTCTTCCAAAATCAACTTGCGGTCTGCCACACTTTGGTAGATACATTCACCAGAAGAACCATTGACATAGAGACCTTGAACACCCTTATCAATAAAGTATTGAACCAAGGCACGCGTACGCTCTGGACTGACTTCTCCTTGATCATCATAACATGCGTAGAAGGCTGGAATGACACCTTCGTATTTTTTCAAATCTGACATAGATTTTCTCCTAAGATTTCTTTTTTTCTGCTGAGAGCAGTTCTATTTTTTACAAGTTTAGTATACACCTTGTGAAAATCGCTTTCAATATCTTGTATACACTTAGATTTTAGTTTCTACTTGTATTTTAGAAACTGTAACGATTGAAAGTAGTTTCAGAAACAAGCCATCCTACTGATATTTGGCAAAAATTTTCTCCATCAAACCTGCTTGGAGAAAGACTAGCAAACCAAAGCCAAAGAGGATAAAGGCTGACCCACCCAAAAGGAGAGTGAAGGCGGATAGATAAAGAACCATCACTATGAGAAAGAGAATGGCTAACATGAGGAAAAACCATGGAAAGTTAAAACTTGCCAAGATAAGCCCTTTTTGCAGCACTTCTTTCCAAGACAAATCATAGCGCGCAGCGATGGGATAGCTAGCCAGCATCACGAGAGTGAGGAAAATGAGAATCCCCAAACAAATAGCTTTCACAACCTGGAAAGGCAAAGCTGTCTGACCCCAGAAGAGATAGAGATCTAGAAGGCTCAATGACACAATGCCTAACTCCAGCAAACCTAACTGGAAACCCAGTTTCAGATTTTGCTTGAAGGCTCTTAGATAAGTTCTAAAGACTGGTACCCGTCTGCTTCTCTTAATCTCAAACATGGTCTCGTAAAGGCTGATTTTAGCCACTCCAATCGTCACGATGGGCAAACAAGAGACGACAAAAAGAAGGTTGACTGTCACGATATCCAAGACCTTCTCACTGAAACGCATGAGAAAATTATCTGTATCAAATGCTGCCTTGATAAGGCTTACTCCTTTTTGTGCCATGTTTACTCCTCCTGATTCTTTTAATCAATCAAAATTTTAAAGAGATACTTGCGAACTTTTTCTTCCATCCCTGCGTAGCCATTTGGCTGGTGAGGTTCTCCTGGGAAGAAAATCGCAAAATTGTGATAGCCCAACAAAAGTGGGTAACGTTCATGACAATGGACAAAGCCAATGTCGCTCGCTTCATCGAATGCTACTGCCTCGTCTTTGATACGTGAACCGTAGCTCGAATATTCATGCCCTGCTACCAGCAAATGCAAGTCTGCATAGTTCTTATGGTGTTCAAATTGATCATTTTCAGCTTGATTGAGGACATTTTCCTGAACAACTAGAAAGACCTTGTCTCCGTCAACTTCATACTTACCGAGTTCGAAAGAATCCTTACGGTGCTGATAGAGATAGTCGATAGCCTTGTCTAGATTGGGATGGATACCCTTGTAAAAGGCGATGTTTTTCAAATCGTCAAAAATCATACTGTTTCCTTCGTTTCTGATAGTTAACTAAAATCATAAATTAAGTTGATAAGTGTCTGACAAAACTTCACGAAGTAACTGCATACTCTCCATTTTGTAGACACTTATAACTCTGTATTCTCTTATACTCAATGAAAATCGAAGAACAAACTAGGAAGCTAACCGCAGGCAATACTTAAGTATGGCAAGGTAACGCTGACGTAGTTTGAATTCGATTTTCGCAGAGTATTATCCTTTAACAGCTCCCATAGTAATACCCTGAGTGAAGGATTTTTGGAAGACAAGGAAGACTGTTACGATTGGCACGGCTGCAAGGGCTGCACCTGCCATAATCAAACCGTAGTTGGTTGCCATTTCGGCCTGCATGGTCGCAACCCCGAGTGATATAGTCAAGTTTTGACGTGAAGTCAACATAACCAACTGCATAAAGTAGTCGTTCCAAGTATTGATGAAGGTAAAGATCGCAAGAGCTGCAAAGCCTGGTTTCACGATAGGAAAGGCTACGCTCCAGAAGGTACGAATCTCACCACAACCGTCGATTTTAGCTGATTCAAGCAATTCTGTAGGGATGTTTTCACTGAATTGTTTCATAAGGAAAACCCCGAATGGCCATCCGATCAAAGGTAAAATTACTGCCCAAAGTGTATCGTGAATTCCCATGAAGTTGACGATACGTACCAATGGTACAAGGACAACTTGTTTTGGAAGAGCCATGGCAGCGATAAAGACTGCAAAGAGAATGCGTTGACCATAGAAACGTTTCTTAGCCAAGACATAACCTGCTAGAGAAGAGGTTGCACACACTAGGAACATGGTTACCAGTGAGATAAATACAGAGTTCCACATCCACTGCATAGCAGGGTTTTGCACCATGAGTTGTTGGAAATTCTCCATGGTTGGCATTTTAGGGAACCATTGTGGTGGAATCATAATGGTATCAGGCTGTGATTTGAAGGCCCCTGTCAAGATCCAGTAGAATGGAAAGATGAACAGTACGGTCAACAAGAGCAAGATAATCGTTGAAATAACAGTGAAAGCTGTTAAAGGTTTCTTTTGTGTAGGTTGCATAACTGTCTCCTTTCTTTAGTATTCTACGTCGTTTCCGAGGATCTTGAATTGAGCAAAGCTGACAATGGCAATCATCACTGCTAAGAAGACACCGATGGTATTGGCATAGCCGTACTCTGTCAATTGGAAGGCTTTTTCGTAAAGGTAGTACATCAAGGTACTTGTTGAGTAGTTTGGACCACCAGATGTCAACAACTGAATCAAGGCGAAACATTGGAATGAGTTGATGGTTGTGATGATTGCGATGTAAAGAGTTGTTGGAAGAAGGCTAGGCCATTTGATCTTCCAGAAGACTTGAAATTCAGTCGCACCGTCAACACGCGCTGCTTCAACAAGTGAGTTATCAATATTCCCCATAGCAGCGATATAAAGGATAATCGGTTGACCAACAGATGTTGTCAAAAGGATAATCATAATCGCTAGCAAAGCCCAGTTTTTGTCACCCAGCCAAGAAATGTTTTGGCTGATGATGTGGCTTGACTTAAGGACAAAGTTTAAAATCCCTGATAGTGGATCATAGATCCATTTCCATACAACCGTTACGGCAACACTACCTGTAACTACAGGAAGGAAGAAGACGAAACGATAAAAAGAACGGGCAATGGCATTTTGATGATAGGTTTGAGATGCTACAAAGAGAGAGAAGAGAACCACAATCGGAACAGATCCAATAACCAGGATAACGGTATTGATCAAAGACTTCACAAAGACAGGGTCTTTAAACATGCGAATGTAGTTGTCCAAGCCCACAAACTCAAATTTAGTCATGGAGTAGTTAAAGAAACTTGTAATGAATCCCATAATCATAGGAGCCAAGACAAAGATGACAAAGAAGAATAACACTGGTGCTAGGAAAGCGTAGGAAATCACTGTTTCCCGCATACGAATTTTATTGACTTTCACAGTCGGCACCTCTCTTTCAAATAGAATAGTTTTTGATTTTCTTGAACTGTTTTAAAACCAAAATGAAATTTTTTAAGATTCGCTTATGTAAGAACTTCATTTTAATTTCGTGACAGTTCCTACCATTTCAAACAAAAGTCCCCCTTTTCTTACACCATAGTGCACAGGGAAAAGGGGGGAATCAATCTGACTTAGTGCTTATTGTTTTGTAGCTTTTTTGATGGTTTCGTTAGCTTTTTCAGTGAAGGCTTTCAAAGCATCCGCTGGTTTTTCGTCACCATTTGATACAGATTGCAACATTGGGAACCAAAGTGTTCTCATTTCAGCAAATCCATCGATAGTGTTGTAGTATGGTGAGTAGTATTTAGTCCAGCTGCTGATTGTTTCCATACGTTTGTCTTCATAAAGTTTGCCAAATGAAGTACGAACTGGGAAGGCACCTGTACGAACAACGTCTTTAGGACCCCATTCTTTGTCATCAGCGATGAATTGAACGAATTTCTTAGCAGCTGCGACTTTCTTGTCATCTTTGTTGTTAAATACTGCAAATCCGTTTACAAGGTATTCAAGAGATGGTTTCCCAGAGTCTGATGGGAATGGTACTTCTACCACGTCTACCTTACTTGCTTCCAAGAGTTTCGCTTGGATACCGTTTTGAGCTGGTGCCCAAAGGATTGTATATGAAGTTTGACCGTTCGCAAAGTTTTGGATATCTGCTCCACCGTCAAATTGTGAACCATTGTTCAACAAACCGTCTTTAATCCAGCTAGCAGCTTTTTCAAGACCTTTGACAAATTTAGGATCGTCGGTTGTATATTTCGTTACTTTTTCATCTGTTACAGAACCGCCATAAAGGTTTGCGATGAAGGCACGTGTTCCTTGGTCTCCCCCTTGACCAGAACTGAACAATGAACCTGGTGTATAGCCTTTATCTTTAAGCGCTTTCAAAACTTTTTCAAAGTCATCAGTTGTCCAACCTTCTTTTACAAGGTTTGCAACTCCAGCATCTTCCAACATTTTCTTGTTCATAGCCATGTAGAATGGAGCTGAACTGATTGGATACATGTAAGCTTTGTCACCAGCCTTACTTGCTTGTACGATGTTTTCGTTGTTGACATCTTTGACAAATTCGTCTGTGAAGAGGTCGTTCAACTCAGCCAATTTACCATTTTTACCGTATTGGATGATACGTCCTGGTGCGTCAAAGAGTACATCTGGCGCTGTCCCTGCTTCGATAGCTGTTGTAATCTTTTCTGGACCTGACTTGAAGTCGATGGTTTCCAATTTCACTTTTACATCTGGATTTGCTTTTTCAAAAGCTTCGATGATTGATTTTTCATAAGTTCCAACACCGTCACCCGTTTTTTCTTGTGTGAAGACTGGGAATGCCCACCAAGTGATTTCTGTTTTTCCGCTATCGCTACCAGAATTTCCCGCATCTTTACTTCCACCAGAGTTACCACAAGCTGCAAGGCCAAGAATCGCAGCACCCGCAAGTACTGTACAAGCTAGTTTTCTAAATTTCATTTGTATTCTCCTAATTGATAAGCGTATCCATATTGGATAATGAGTTCTTTGTATTTGTATACGTTTTTATTTTGTTCGACGCATCGACCACTCTCCTCTGTTTTGAGATTATGTTATTTAAGACCGGCAACAAAGCGTTCCGTAATCTCTTTTGGTCTAGTAATCGCTCCACCAACAACGATACCTCGCACCCCATATTCAAGGATTTGCTTAGCTTGTTCTGGTGTATGAATTTTCCCTTCAGCGATGACATCCACACCGGCTTCACACAGCTTTTTGATCAGTTCAAAGTCTGGACCATCCACTTTCGGACTATAAGAGGTGTAACCTGACAGGGTTGTTCCAACAAAATCAATTCCGGCTTCAACTGCTGCTATTCCCTCTTCAAACGTGCTGGTATCAGCCATTAAGAGTTGATGCGGATATTTTTTTTTGACTTGTCGGATGAAGTCTTGGATTTCCAAACCGTCGTAACGTTCACGTTTGGTACAATCCAGAGCAATGACCTCAATGTCTAGTTCAGCCAGTTCATCAACTTCTCTCATCGTAGCTGTAATGAAAGGCTCCTGTGGCGGATAGTCACGTTTGATAATCCCGATAATCGGAAGTTTCGTAACCTCCTTAATCTCCTTGATATCGCGAACACTGTTTGCTCGGATACCGACTGCTCCACCTTGCTCAGCCGCTTTGACTAGCAAGGGAATGACTCCTCCCGCTTCTGTATAAAGCGGTTCGTGAGGAAGTGCCTGGCAAGAGACAATGATTCCATCTTTGATTTGTTCAATCAAGGCTTCTTTGCTGATCTGTGGCATCCTCTTTCCTCCCTTTCTTGTTCTTATGGGCTTATTATATATCATTTGTTAAGCGCTTTCAATAGGTTGTGATAGAATAGATTTCAGTTTCAAAACTATTTTATAGAACAGACTATCCTGAAAGTAGTTTCAGAGAGCCATCTATTTTAAATAATTTTTATTAAAAAACAAAAAAGAGAGCTCCTGGGCTCTCTCATTCATTATCTTGCGTACTTAAAAGGAATCTCACTACCACAGAGCCAGTTATAAACTTGGTCATTGACAAAAACATTCATGGCTTCGTGGGCATACTCAGGCATGATGCGATAGGCCTTTTCGCAAATTAGACGATTGTAAATTGCAAACTGGGTAATAGGATAGCAAACATCGTCATCCAAGCCCGTAATCATCTTGACCTCACCTTGAATGCGATGGGCAAGATTTTTCACATCGATGTAGGCAAGGGTCGCCATGATTTCCTCCTCTGTTTCATGGAAAGGATCGTGGAACTTGAAATAACGGAAGAGTTCATCATAGGCTTCACTGGTATTGCCAATCTCAATCACTCGTCTAAAGTCAGACAAGAAAGGATAGATGGCAACTGTTTTCTGAATCCTAGGATTGAGCGCCGCTGCAACCAGGGCTAAAGCCCCTCCCTGTGAGGCGCCATAGCTAGAAAGTCTTTCCTCATCTACCTGAGGTAGACTAGCAACAATTTCGATCAACTGGTAAATATCCAGATAGACATCCTTATAAAAGAGATGTTCCCGACCTTCCACAGCACCACGGATGATATGCCCCTTCACCGTATTTCCTAGTGGAGAGCGCAAGCCGTCTTGCGAATAGCCCGACTGGCCCCGCACATCCATGGAAACAACACCGTAACCAGCCACCGTATAGGCCAGCATGTCAGCCCAGTCCCAACCACGCCCCATGTATCCATGGAAATGGAAGATTAGCGGAACCTTCTCCTCAGTCTTTGGAAGGACGACGCGTGCATAGACCTTGCCTTCATTAGTTCCCTCAAAGGTCAGTTCATAGCACCTTACTTGAGGAATATGGAAATCCTTTTCCTCCCACTGGTAGGCAGGAAGGACTGAAACTTTTTTGACTTCCTCATTCCAAAAAGCATCAAAATCTTCTGGGACCTCATCCCTTCCTTTATAAGTCTTGATTTCTTCTAGCAAAACTGGGTTTTTCATAGCATGCTCCTTTTAATTTGTAATCGTTATCATAACTGTAGCATATCTAGAAAAGCAATGCAAGAAAGAATGGTAAACAGAAAGTGATTTTAAATTCTCCTCCCTCAAACGCATCGTTTGAAAGTAGTTTTAAAATCTTAAACTTCTAATCCTCCGTTTTACATATGATCCTTCACAGCAACTGCTACCATTTTGGCTTTGGCACGGACTTTAGTAGCCACTGTCATCTCCATAGCAATAATTGCTTTTCTTTCCCCTAATTCCTCCAGAGTAGAAGTGACCACAATTTCATCTTCAATTGGACTAGGACTAAGGTAATCAATCTCCAAGCGAGCTGTAATAAAACGTCCTATCACAGTTGATTCCGTCAGTTCCAACCCTTTTTGATGATGGGCAAACCAAGCTGCTGAGGCCGTGCCATGGCAATCAAAAATAGTCGCTATCATTCCTCCAAAGACATTTGAAGGAACTCCACCAGTATAAGCATTCTCAAGCTTTATACGACTAATACAACTACTCCCATCTACACTTGGATAGGTTTTTAAATGTAAACCTAAATCATTCTTTGGACCACATCCCCAACAATGCTGGAATCGTTCTCCATACCTATCCTGGATAGCAATCGTTCTGGTTTCTAACATTCTTTTCACTCCTCCTTATTCAGATGGAGTCATTATATCAAGCTTCAGTCAAAGAGTAAATAGGCTTGGAGACTAATATCTTTTTATCACTTGACTAAGTTTGATTTATAGCCGACCATTTTATAAAAATAAAAGAGCGTTTCCGCTCTTTGTGTATCAATAGGTGCTAGCTCCTTTCTCTAGTTTGAAAGTCTGAAATTTCTTTTGGTAGGTCACTTTAATCGTCATATGAGAGTCCTCGTTTCTTTTTGATGACTCTAGTATAAGACCCAAACCTAAAAGCTAGCTTAAGTTTTCCTTAGAGAAAGCTTATACTCAATGAAAATCAAAGAGCAAACTAGGAAACTAGCCGCAGGTTGCTCAAAGCACTGCTTTGAGGTTGTAGATAGAACTGACGAAGTCAGGAACCATATATACGCCAAGGCGACGTTGACGTGGTTTGAAGAGATTTTCGAAGAGTATTAATCTAGATGTTCTTTCTTTTCCAGATGGAGAGCAATCATACGCCATTCTGGATCCTCTTGCCAACCTTCTATCGAACTAATGTAGCTGGCAACCTTCCTAGCTTCTTCTAAAATCGGAAAATCTTCGATGATATCCGCCACTTGAAATTCTGGTAGTCCTGATTGTCTGGTTCCAAAAATCTCACCAGAACCACGCATTTTCAAATCTTCCTCCGCAAGGACAAATCCATTGGTCGTTTCTGTCATGATACGCATGCGATCCTTCCCAGAGTCCGTCTTGGGATTAGCAACGAGAACAGTATAGGACTGCTTGTCCCCTCGACCAACACGGCCTCTGAGCTGGTGAAGCTGGCTGAGACCGAACCGATCGGCATCCATGATGATCATGACTGTCGCATTGGGAACATTGACCCCAACCTCGATAACAGTTGTAGATACTAGAATATCTGTTTTTCTCTCTTTGAAATCCTGCATAATCTGGTCTTTTTCGTCACTCCTTATCTTACCATGTAAAAGAGCCACTTCAGCCTTACCTGCAAAATGAGCTGTCAACTCCTCTGATAAAGCAATAGCATTTTTCAAATCCAGAGCTTCCGATTCTTCAATCAAGGGAGAGATGACGTAGGCTTGAGAACCTTTTTGAATTTCTCCCTCTAACCAAGTCAGCACCTGAGGTAGTTGCTCATGCTTGATCCAACGTGTCACAATGGGTTTCCGACCCGCGGGCATCTGGTCGATAATGGAAACATCCATATCACCAAAGGCTGTGATGGCCAAAGTTCGTGGAATGGGAGTTGCCGTCATCATGAGGACATCAGGATTGTCCCCTTTTTCACGTAAAATACGCCTTTGCCCCACACCAAAACGATGCTGCTCATCGATGATAATCAAACCAAGACGAGCATAATCTACCCCATCCTGAATCAGTGCATGGGTTCCGATAATCAAATCAGCCTCACCCTTTGCTATGGTCTCCAAGACTTCTCTTTTTTCTGCAGCTTTCAAGGATCCAGTCAAGAGAGCGAGTTTCAAGTCTGGAAAGAGACCCTGTAGACTTTCAAAGTGTTGCTCTGCTAGGATTTCTGTTGGCACCATGAGAGCTGCCTGATAGCCAGACGTCACCGCCGCAAACATGGCCAAACCAGCAACCACCGTTTTTCCGCTCCCCACATCTCCTTGCAGGAGACGATTCATGTGATGGTCCGACTTCATGTCGGTCAAGATTTCCTGCAAACTTTTTTCCTGAGCTTGAGTCAGGGAAAATGGCAGATTTTCTTTAGCAGCTGTCACCTTTTCCTTAGACCAATTCAGAACCAGACCGCTTCCCTGAACTCTATTTTCAGACTTGAGTGACTGCAACTGCATCTGAAAATAAAAGAGTTCCTCAAATTTGATCCGACGAAGGGCCTGCTTGTATTCTGCCAAATCCTTAGGAAAATGCATGGCACGGACAGCCTGACAACGGGACATGAGTTTGTATTTATCAAGTAAAGACTGGGGAAGATTTTCCTCTATCAAGAGGTCCAACCCCTGATCAAAGGCTGTCTTAATGACCTTGACCAGACTGGCCTGACTGATTCCTTGAGCCAGACGATAAACCGGTTGGAGGTCATCTTCCACTTGAGCTAGAACCTTCATCCCAGTCAAACTGGCCTTGGCACGGTCCCATTTCCCAAAGACAGCAAGAGTTGCACCTAACTCTATCTTATCAGCCAGATAGGGTTGGTTAAAAAAATTCACCGCAAAAACGACCTCTCCCTGCTTGAGGCTAAAACGCAGGCGATTGCGCTTGAAACCATAATACTGGACACTGGCAGGAGTCACTACCTGACCAGACAGAACAGCCTTTTCTCCATCTTCCAACTCTAGCACCTGCTTGGTCTTGAAATCTTCATAACGGAAAGGAAAGTAGAGCAAGAGGTCTTGCAAGTTTTCAATTCCTAGTTTGGCGTATTTCTCTGCTGACTTTGGTCCCACACCAGGTAAGACATGCAAGGGTTGGTGTAAATTCATGCTCCACTCCTTTCTTTTTAATAATATTCTCTCGGAATGCGGTCGCTGAGGAGACAAACCACCTCATAGTTAATAGTTCCACGATAGGTCGCTACCTGAGTAGCTGTGATTTCCTGGTCACCGTTGGAGCCAATTAAGGTTACTTTTGTTCCTAGAGGGTAAACCTTAGGTAATAGAATGGTGATTTGATCCATTGAAACCCGACCGACGATTGGGCACGCTTGTCCATCTACCAAGACGGAGAAATTCTGCATGTCTCGTGTCCAACCATCCGCATAACCGATTGGCACCGTCGCAATGACTTGCTCACTATCCGCCTGATAGGTCGCCCCATAGCCCATGCAAGCTCCAGCCGGAACTGTCTTGACATGAACAAGGGCAGACTCCAAGGTCAAGGCTGGAGTCAAATCATAGGGCAAGTCCAAGACCTCTCCACTAGGATTCAGGCCATACATGGCATCTCCCATACGAACCGCATTGAAAATAGTCTCTGCATGCCAGAGGGTCGTTGCCGAGTTGCTGGCATGAATCAGCTCTGGAACATCCTTCATACTTGCCAAAATAGTTTTAAATCGTTCTAACTGGGTATTAAAATAAGTGTCTGATTCTTCATCTGCAGTCGCAAAGTGGGTAAAAATTCCCTCAACACGAGCGCCGTGTTGTTGGAGCAAGGCATGAGCCTGATCCGCTTCACTGGCTTCTCTAAAACCAATTCGTCCCATTCCTGAATCAATCTTGAGGTGGACAGTTAAGCCAGATAAATCTGTCTCCCTAGCTAAGAGCGCTTGAATCCACTCCAGCCCAGCCACTGTCATGGTGATGTCGTATTCTTTAGCTAGGTCAACGGCTTCTAGCTCAGAAACTCCTAAGATGAGAATTTTCTTGTTAAGTCCAGCCTGACGAAGTTCAATAGCTTCATCAATATTGGAAACACAAAATCCATCAACATCATTTTGAATAGCCTTGGCAACAGCAACTGCTCCATGACCATAGGCATTGGCCTTGACCACTGCCCACTTGAGCGTTCCTTCAGGGATATGATCACTCATTTGCTGGATATTTTGTCGAATGGCTCCCAGATATATCAGAGCCTTGGTCGGTCTATGTGGACTAGCTTTCATGATTTTCCTCCAAAATGACACTGGCTGTCACAAACTGATCTGTGTGGCTGATAGATAGCCAAATCTTTCCTGAAAATGGTGCCTGACTAAAATAAGGCGCGCCTCGTTCATTGTTCAAAACTTCCAAATCCTGAAAGGTCAGTTTGCCAATTCCTGTCCCCATAGCCTTGGAAAAAGCCTCCTTAGCCGACCAACGACCTGCCAAGTATTCGATTTGTCTGCGCCCTTTGAGACTGGCAAAACGCTCCATTTCTTTAGGGGTCAGCACGCGCTTAGCAAAGCCCTCACGTCGTGTAACTGCGTTTTCTATCGAAGCCAATTCTTCGATGTCAATTCCGTGTCCAACTATCATACTCATCAAAAGGAGCTGAGATTCCCCCAACTCCATCCTTTTCACTTATTTTGTTAAGGTAGTATAAATTTCTTCTACCAAGGCTACTGTATTTTCCCAACCTAGACAAGGGTCAGTTATGGAGCAGCCAAAGACCTCTGGTTGGTTTTGACGACCATCTGCTAGGTAAGATTCGATCATAAAGCCTCGAACCGTCTTTTTAATCTTTTCATTCCAGTCACGATTCAGCAAGGATTGGCGAACAATGCGGATTTGTTCCATATACTGCTTGCCAGAATTGTCATGATTGGTATCGATGATGATAAAGGGCTTTTCAAGTCCCATGGTCTCATAACGGTTGATAGCGTTTAAGAGGGTTTCATAGTAGAAGTTGGGTTCATTTTTACCATATTCGTTCATGGCGCCACGAAGAATAACGTGGGCCAAGGGATTTCCTGAAGTCTCCACTTCTTGGCCATGGTAAAGGAAGGTTTGCTTGTTTTGAGCTGCATAGATAGCATTAAACATAACCCCAAGGTTTCCGGATGTCGGATTTTTCATCCCAACTGGAGCATCAATCCCAGAGGCTACAAAGCGGTGTTCCTGGTCTTCCACTGAACGAGCTCCTACAGCATGGTAGCTGACCAGATCATCGACCAAAAGGAGATTAGACGGATAAAGCATCTCGTCAGCCGTAGTCAATCCCGTCTCCGTAATCACACGGTAGTGGAGCTGACGAACAGCCTGCAAACCATTGATGAGACTAGGAGCCTCACTAGCATTTGGCTGATGAATCAAACCCTTATAGCCATCTCCATTGGTACGAGGTTTAGCTGTATAGACACGCATGACGATAAAGATTTTATCCGCAACTTTTTTCTGCAAGTCAGCTAAACGGCGGGCATATTCCAAAACAGCCTCTTCATTGTCAGAAGAGCAAGGTCCCATTACCAAAAGAATTCGGTCGTCCTCACCCGAGATGATGGCTGCCAACTCTTGATCTCGCACTTCCTTATAACGCAAGACTTCAGGTGACAACTGGGTCGCAGCCTTGATTGCTTCAATATCAATTTCTTGACCTTTTTCGATAAATGCCATCTTACTCTCCTAGCGTTTGGTAAATTTCGCGAACAAGTGCTTCTGTGTTGTCCCATCCTAGACACGGATCTGTAATGGACTTACCAAAAACTTCTGGCTCATTTTGACGTCCATCTTCTAGATAGGACTCAATCATAAAACCACGAACATATTTTTTGATCTTCTCATTCCAGTCACGGTTAATCAAGGTCTGACGAACGATACGGATTTGATCCATGTACTGCTTGCCCGAATTATCATGATTGGTATCAATGATGATAAAGGGATTTTCCAAGCCCATCTTTTCATACTGATCAATGGTATCCATCAAATTGTCATAGTAGTAGTTAGGAATATTTTTCCCGTATTCATTCAAGGCACCGCGAAGAATGGCGTGGGACAATGGATTCCCTGTTGTTTCCACCTCTTTACCGAGGAAAAGGAAACTCTGTTTATTTTGCGCTGCGTAAATCCCGTTAAACATAACATTGAGATTTCCAGATGTTGGATTTTTAAATCCTGTTGAAAAGTCTGCTCCACTCGCTACAAAACGGTGCTGTTGATCCTCTACAGAACGAGCTCCAACAGCCATATAAGAAATCAAATCATCCACCAGCGGAAGATTTTCAGGATAAAGCATCTCATCCGCTGTTGTCATACCAGTCTCGGTAATCACACGGTAGTGCAGTTGGCGAACAGCCTTGATTCCATTGATCAAGCTAGGTGCTTCTTTAGCATTTGGTTGATGAATCAAGCCCTTATAGCCATCTCCATTGGTACGAGGTTTAGCTGTATAGACACGCATGACCATAAAGATACGGTCTTTGACCTCTTCTTGCAAGGCAGACAGGCGCTTAGCATACTCGAGGACTGCCTCTTCATTATCAGATGAACATGGTCCAATCACCAAAAGAACACGCTGGTCTTCTCCACGGATGATAGCTTCCAATTCCTGATCACGTTGTTTTTTTCTCGCAAGAGCCGCCCCCTCTAATTTAGACAAGGCGCGAACTTCTTCAATGTTAATTTTAGGACTTTTAGCTTTAAATACCATGATTCATCTCCTTATAAAGCAAACGGACACCAAGCAAAAAATGATTTTTACCAGGTATCCGCCTGTATCTTATCTCATATTATTGTCTCTTACCATGACAGTTCTTGAATTTCTTACCAGAGCCACATGGGCATTGATCATTTCGTCCAATTTGGCTCAAGTCCACATCTTTTGGAAGCTGAGTCTGCTGCGCTGCGATATTACGAGTCGCAGTTGTACTGATATTGTGTTCAGTTTGAGGACGTTCCTGTTCGTGGATTTGTGCTTTCATCATCAAGCGAGTTACATCGAATTCAATTGATCCAATCATGTCATTAAACATGCGGAAACCTTCTGCTTGATATTCTACAATAGGGTTGTTTTGGGCATATCCACGAAGGCCAACAGCATTTCGCAACTGGTCAAGAGCATCGATATGGTCTGTCCACTTGTTGTCTACAACGCGTAGAATCAAGACTTTTTGGAATTCTTTCACTGCATCTTCATCACGAAGTTTGGCAACTTGGTTGTCATAAACTTTCAAGGCACGTTGGTAAAGTTCATCCTTGATAGCTTGGTCTGACAAACCTGCAAGATCTGAACGGCTGATTGAATCTTCTGGAAGCAAGTTATATTTAGCAAAGTTCAAGATTGCTTCCAATTTTTCATCTTCCTTAGAACGTGCATGTGCATCCACGATACGTCCAATTGTACGACGGATCATAGCATGGATTTCTGGTGCCAAGTCACGATCTGCAGTA
The DNA here is from genome assembly GCF_058556195.1 of Streptococcus sp. A69. Taxonomy (NCBI): domain Bacteria; kingdom Bacillati; phylum Bacillota; class Bacilli; order Lactobacillales; family Streptococcaceae; genus Streptococcus; species Streptococcus sp. A69. The sequence goes on from NZ_JBZUJU010000001.1 coordinate 683,485, forward strand.
ATGACATCATAGCGTTGTGCATAGATGATCTCACGTTGTTCACGCATGACGTCATCGTATTGAAGGACTTGTTTACGAGTATCGTAGTTGTTTCCTTCAACACGTTTTTGAGCTGCTTCAACTTGACGCGTTAACATGCGAGATTCGATGGCTTCGTCAGACATGTTGAGACGTTCAAAGACACCTTTCAAACGTTCTGAACCGAAACGTTTCATCAAATCATCTTCAAGAGACAAGTAGAATTGTGACTCACCTGGGTCTCCTTGACGCCCTGAACGTCCACGAAGCTGATTATCAATACGGCGACTTTCATGGCGTTCTGTACCAATGACACAAAGTCCACCAAGTTCACGAACCCCTTCGCCAAGCTTGATGTCGGTACCACGACCGGCCATGTTGGTTGCGATAGTAACTGCACCACGCTGACCAGCGTTCATGATGATTTGCGCTTCTCTGTAGTGGTTCTTCGCATTCAAGACTTCGTGAGGAACACCTGCCTCTACCAGTTTTTTAGAAAGAAAGTCACTCGTTTCAACTGCAACTGTACCTACCAAGACCGGCTGACCTTTTTGGTGACGAGCTTTTACATCTTCAACTACAGCCTTAAACTTCGCATCAAGACTGGCATAGAGAAGGTCTGAGTGGTCGATACGTTGGATTGGACGGTTGGTTGGGATTGGGATAACACGAATGTTGTATATTTCGCGGAATTCTTCTTCTTCTGTCTTACCAGTACCCGTCATACCTGCCAATTTCTTATACATACGAAAGAGGTTTTGGTAGGTGATAGAAGCTGAAGTCTTGGTCTCGTCTTGGATTGGAACACCTTCTTTAGCTTCAATCGCTTGGTGCAAGCCGTCAGAATAACGACGACCTTCCATGGTACGACCTGTAAATTGGTCGACAATCAAGATTTCTTGCTCTTCACTTACCACATAGTCGATATCGAGAATCATGATATAGTTGGCACGGAGGGCATTGTCGATAAAGTGGGTAAGAGCCACGTTTTCGACATCATAGAGATTCTCCAGTTTGAAATAGCTCTCAGCCTTGTCAATCCCAGAATCAGACAAACCAATCGTCTTAGACTGAATGTCAATAATATAGTCATCCTTGTCCAAAGACTTCACAAAGTGATCCGCCATATGGTAGAGCTGACTCGTTTCAACTGCATTGGCACCTGAAACAATCAAAGGAGTACGGGCTTCGTCGATCAAGATCGAGTCAACCTCATCGACCAAGGCATAGTTGAGCGGACGTTGTACCATGTTTTCTGCACGAACGACCATGTTGTCGCGAAGGTAGTCAAAACCAATCTCTGAGTTGGTTGAGTAGGTGATATCACAGAGGTACGCTTCTTTTTTCTCCATTGGAGATTTGGCTGCCAAGTTGATCCCTACTGATAGACCGAGCCATGAGTACAACTCACCCATCTCAGTCGCGTCACGTTCTGTTAGGTATTCGTTGACTGTAACTACGTGAACCCCTTTACCTGCAAGGGCATTGAGGTACACCGGCATGGTCGCCGTCAAGGTCTTCCCTTCACCGGTACGCATCTCTGGAACGTCACCATGGTGAAGAACAATCCCACCCATGACCTGAACCTTATAAGGGAAAAGCCCGAGGACACGTTTTGCTGCTTCACGAACTACCGCAAAAGCTTCATATAGTAGTGAATCAAGTGATTCACCCTTGTTGTAACGTTCTTTAAATTCGTCAGTTTTTGCTTTTAGCTCTTCGTCTGACATCGCAGCCATTTGGCTCTCATAATTAAGAACCTTATCAGCCATCTTTTCTAGACGGCGAAGTTCTCCTTTATCATTTTCAATAATCGTTTTTAAAATATTAGCCATGATTTTCCTTACTTTTTATTCTGAATATTTTAGAATGTTCTTTTCATTTTAGCATATTTACTGTTATTTTTCAAGAAAGAATCCTTGTTTTACAAAGGGGAAAAAAGGACTAGCTACTAGTCTAGTCCTTCATTTTTTAATGTTTAATTTCCCAAGAATACAGGCAGTATCCCAAAATACCAAAAGAGATTGATCCAGAAGGCCAAGCAAAAGATAATTTCAAAGATGAGAAGACTGATTTTTTTAATCAGCACGGAGTATAGGATGGATAAAACGCCAAAGACCACGAAGAGTTTTTTCATAACGAAATAATATACTGAAACTCCTCCTATTTGCCAATCCCAAGGAAGGAAAAACATGAGGAACCAGAGAAGGCAAATCGTAAGAGTATATCTCTTGTAGTGCGCTTCAAGAAAGGCTTTTGTTTTCTCCATAGCAAACCTCCATTTGAGTCACTGTCTCTTCCCTTTTATTATACCAAAAAAACCTGGAAAAAGCTTTCCAGGTTTGAGTTTGAAATCACTAGTCATACTAAAAAAATTCCTTTATTCATAGGCTGATTCACTTTATTGACTTGATGAAGATGTTCCAAAATCGACCTTAGGAACTGTCTTGGCTTCTTCTGTTTCTTTAAAGGTTTCAGCTTCTTTAAAGTTCATCATATTCGCAAAAAGCACGGTTGGAAAACTTCTCAACTTTTGATTGTACTCAGCTGCGACTTTATTATAATCCTTGCGTGCTACAAAGATACGATTTTCACTTCCTGAAAGTTCGACCATTAGTTGCTCAACATTTTGATTGCTCTTGAGTTCTGGATAATTCTCCGTCAAGGAAATCAAGCGGGAAAGAGCAGAGCTCAATTCTCCCTGAGCCTTTTGGTTTTCTTCCGAAGTTACTGAGCTACTACCGATTTTAGCTCTAGCATCAGCAATCTTGGTAAAGACTTCGGTTTCATGATTCATTTGTCCTTTAACTGACTCCACCAAGTTACCAATCAAGTCCGAACGACGTTGGAGGGCTGTCGAAACATCGGCCTGAGCCTGCTCCACTTTAGTCTGTTCACCAACCAGACCATTATAGGTCGTCACTGCGGAACAACTTCCCAGAACTAGTAGTCCAAAAAAGATCGCCACTATTGAGAGAATTACTTTATTTTGTTTCATATCAAAACCTTAACACTTTCTTTTATCAACTTTTCTGAGAAAATACTCAGATTTTAAATCAATTTCAAAAGTTTTTTTATTTTTAAATTAGGAGTGAACTGTTGCAAAGGAGTCACCTTACTGCATGGAGAAATCGGTTTGAGCAATATACAATCACTCACCAGTCATCAGACGAACCGCCGCCATCAAAGCCACCGCCGTCCCAGCCTCCAGATGAGTCGGAGCCTGAGTCAGACCAAGAGGAGCCCGAATCTGATGAGTCACCGCCCCACCAGCCTCCGCCAGAATCATCTCCACTAGAACCACCACGACCTCCAAATATAAATCCAATGATCATGACGATGAAGTAAATGAGAACTACAAATCCGAGGGCTCCGTCATCGAAGCTACTTTTTCGATGCCGTTTCGAAGATTGACTCCCAGCGGTATACTTTTCAATTTCTCTTAGACGACTAGAATTAGTAGCATAGTCGTAACTACTTCTAGAACTTGAAGCAGTCGTACTCGATCCACTATAAAACATGTAGTTGAGATTGTTTGCTATAGAAAGAACTCCATTGCTGTAGTCTCCCTTTTGAAAGTAAGGTCGTGCTGTTTTCAAAAATCTATTGGTCTGATAGTCTGTGATCTTACTGGCCACATTATTACTGGTTTCAATCCGTGATTTTCTATCTTGGACTGCTATGACGACCAAGGCACCATTGTTATCTCCCGAATAGCCAATCTTCCAAGCTCTAGCTGTTTCATTGGCGACTGTTTCGATTGTTTCTCCATCTAGGCTTTTCACAACGTAAACACCCATCTGGAATTTTTCTGATTTTTTACTATTTACATTGTTCAACCCCCGAATCAGACGAATAGTCTCATCCGTTAGATAGTGATCCGGGTCATAGATCCCGTACTCAGGTTTTTCAGGTGCTGTGAATGCTGACAAGAAGAGAAAGACCATCAGCAACCCAAGCAAGCGAACCAACAAACTATGTTTAAACAATTTGCTTTTTTTCATAATAACCTCCCTGATAAAGGAAAATCGATTTAAGGAATTATAGCATTTTGATTTTTACAAAGAAAGTACATTTTCATTACAAATAGATTACAAAAATTAGGAAATTGACTGAATTTTGATGACAGATTTTGTCCCCGATTTGACAAGCCTTTTTACTCCTTTGATAGAAAAAAGAAGACCTCATAGCCTTCTTTTAGTTTATTTTTGTGTGAAAACAAATATAGCTTACTTGCGTTTTCTCGCGATCAAGTGAATCGGGGTTCCCTCAAAAACAAAGGCCTTGCGGATTTGATTTTCCAAGAAGCGCAGGTAAGAGAAGTGCATGAGTTCTTCTTCGTTAACAAAGATGACAAAGGTTGGTGGCTTGGTTGCCACTTGAGTCGCATAGAAGATTTTGAGGCGTTTTCCTTTGTCTGTCGGTGTTGGATTGATAGCAATGGCATCCATAATGACATCGTTCAAGACCGCTGATGGGATACGGGTGTTTTGACTTTCGCTGATTTGCTTGATCATTTCAGGCAATTTGTGGAGACGTTGCTTGGTCAGAGCAGAGACAAAGACAATCGGAGCATAAGGCAGGTATTGGAACTGCTCACGGATATCTTCTTCCCATTTCTTCATGGTGTGATTGTCTTTTTCAAGGGTATCCCACTTGTTGACCACGATGATCATTCCTTTACCCGCTTCATGGGCAAAACCTGCGATACGTTTGTCGTACTCACGAATACCTTCCTCGGCATTGAGGACCATCAAGACCACGTCAGAACGGTCAATGGCACGCATGGCACGCATGACAGAGTATTTCTCCGTATTTTCATAGACTTTACCAGACTTACGCATACCAGCTGTATCAATCATGGTAAACTCTTGTCCATCCGTATCTGTAAAGTGGGTATCAATGGCATCACGCGTTGTCCCAGCTACTGGACTAGCAATCACGCGGTCTTCTCCCAAAATAGCGTTGATCAAACTTGATTTTCCAACATTAGGACGGCCAATCAAGCTAAATTTAATCACGTCTGGATTTTCTTCTTCAACCTCATTTGGTAGATTTTCCACGATGGCATCGAGCACATCCCCTGTTCCGATACCGTGGACAGACGAAATTGGCAACGGTTCGCCCAATCCCAGAGCATAGAAATCATAGATGTCATTTCGCATCTCAGGATTGTCAACCTTGTTAACAGCAAGGATCACAGGCTTATGGGTTTTATAGAGTTTGCGAGCTACGTACTCGTCCGCATCTGTAATCCCTTCTTTACCAGACACCACAAAAACGATGACATCTGCTTCCTCCATGGCAATTTCTGCCTGGTGTTTGATTTGCTCCATGAAAGGAGCATCGACGTCGTCAATCCCTCCAGTATCAATCATACTGAAAGAACGGTTGAGCCACTCACCCGTTGCATAGATACGGTCACGTGTCACACCCTCGACATCTTCTACGATTGAGATTCGCTCACCAGCGATTCGGTTAAATAGGGTTGATTTCCCAACATTGGGACGTCCTACAATGGCAACAGTTGGTAAGGCCATGTTTTCTCACTTTCTACAATAACTTTTTCTGTTCTAGATTCTTCCGAGTTGAACTAGGTTCGGCTTGGCCAAACTGCTCTGCCAAACGCTGACTCCAAGATGTTGTCGCACGCGCACCAGCATAGTCTGCCTGTACTTGGTCATAGTCCAAAATCGCTTCAACTGGCTGTTCTTGGTATTCTTCTTCAAATACCACTTGCTTCAAAGGCAGTCTTGGTTTGACATCATGTTGTTGATCTGGTACGCCAAGGGCAATCCCAAAAACAGGGTAGGTATAGTCAGGCAGGTTAAAAAGCGCTGCCACTTCTTCCGACTTGTAACGAACCAAACCGATAATAACCCCACCGTAACCTAGACTCTCCGCCGCAAGCAAGGTATTTTGCCCAGCAAGCGCCGCGTCCACAGACGTGATGAGGAGACCTTCCACTCCTTGGGGTTGGAAAGTGTCCGTATGAAGGCTGGCTCCCTTTTCAGCTCGGTTTAAGTCACCAACAAAAAGTAGGAAAGCAGCTGACTGGCGAATGGCTTCCTGAGGAACCAGTTCATATAGGGCATCTTTCTTCTCTTGACTGCGCACAAGAATCACAGAGTAGGATTGAAAATTTTTCCAAGATGACGCCATTTGTCCAGCAGTCAAAATCTCTTCCAAGTCCGCCTGAGGAATTTCTTGCTCCTTAAAGCGACGAACTGAAGTATGAGCTTTCATCAGTTTAATGGTTTCTGTCATCGGCGATTTTCTCCTTCTAGTCTTGTCTCCTCAGCCAAATAACGGATTCGCTCCATAACCCGTCTAGCTTCCCAAGTCTCATCATTTCCATTCTTTCCTTTGGCAAAATGTTTTTCCAAATCTTGGAAATTAAAGTTGGAAGTAAAGAAGGTCGGCAAATCTTCCTGCATACGATACTGGAGAATAACTTGGAGAATCTCATCACGCACCCAAGGGGTCGACTGTTCTGCACCAATATCATCCAAGACCAGAACTTCAGCTAACTTGATGTCATCCACCAAGGTCTTCACAGATCCTTCACCGATGGCATTTTTCACATCAATGACAAAGCTTGGATAGTGGAGAATGGTCGTTGAGGCCCCTCGCTTTTCAGATAGGTCGTGAGCTAAGGCTGCCATCATGAAACTCTTTCCAACACCAAAATCTCCGTAAAGATAGAGGCCTTTTCGAATGCTTGGGTAAAGGTCAACAAAGGAATAGAGTCTCTCAAAAATCGGTAAACGTCCTAGATCATCCAGGTCAATCTGAGCCAACTTCGCTTTCTTGAGACTTGCTGGTAGATTGATCAACTTGAGACGATTCTTAATCGCAGCCTCTTTTTCTGCTGCGATTAGTTCTGGTGTTTCTTCATAAGACACATCCGCATAACCGTGATTCATGACCAAGATAGGCTTATAGCCACGCGCAATATAGTCCGCATCCCCACGAAGAAACTTGTCCCGTTCTGTGATATATTGATTGAACTTGGAGATGCTACGATTTAACTCCTCTTGACTGAGGGATTCTTTCTGGATAAAAGCCGCCACATCTGGGTCTTTCATAATCTGCTGGACTAGGTCCTGATACTGAAAACGACTTGTCTGACGTTTGATAACGTCACCCACACTTTCCATCTAGTCTCCTCCTTCTTCTAATCGGGCTAACATTTCTTGTTTTTTGCGTTCTAGTTCCAGACGAGTCTCCTCACTGGTTTGATTCTTGTATTCTGGATTACTCCACTTGGGAACATTTGTCTTAGTCGAGCTAGTTTTCGATTTCTGGTCTTCTTGCCCTTTTTGCTGACGCTCTCGAATCCGAAGCACAGCTTCTTCTGCTGTCCGAATTTTTTGATAAGCATAGTCATTGGCGACCTTCATGGCATATTTCTCATTGACATTTGCCGAATCAACCTTGTTAAAGGTTAGAAGTAAGACGATATTGATGACTTCATCCAACAAGCCTAAAGACGCCATCTGGTGAAGGAGTTCTCTTTCACTTTGGGTGATGTTCCCCTTACGCGTTTGCTTGATTTCCGCTAAAAAGTGCAGGGGAGTTTTATTTTTTGCTTCCCTGATAATGGTCATTTCTTTGGGGCTAAAGTCAGAAGATGCTGGTTTTTGTGCTATCTTTTCACGCATGCGTTTGACTGAAATAACCTGAGCTACTGCTGTCGCCTTGGCTAATTGATAAGTTTCAAACCAGGTCCATTTTTTTTCATCTGCGATGGCAAACAATTCCAAAACATCCGCCTGCTCGTCTTTAAAACGCAAACCATCTCGAGCCATCAGGCGCTGGAAATGTTCCAAATCAAAATCATTTTTTAACTTGCTTTTAGACTCGCTTGGTTTCACTTCTTCAGTCAGGGTTGGAAAGACTTGACTCAAAGAAACAGAGAGTGCTTCTCCCTCACTTGGAACCTGCTTCATAGCAGAAACAGCTGTATCCCCAATCTTTTTCTCTAATAATCTGCTATAGACAGAATGGCTTAGAAATTCTTGACTGGAGAGGGGAGAATGAAGCTGTAATTCATAGACATTCTCCTTCTGATAAAGGGTCAACAAATCCAAAGCAGATAAAATTTTAAAGGATTGGAGCAAGGTCGGCATGCCAAAGTTTAAGTGGTTGAGAATATGGGAAAAGAGGTGTTCTTTTTGCCCACCATCCCAAAAGGTAATGGTATATAGATAGAGGCTCAGTGCCTCCTGACCGATAATCGGGAGGTAGCACTGCACCAGAGAAGAGGTATCTTGCGACACCCGATTATTCTTTAGAAAAGAAAAACGGTCATTTGGTTTCATCTATTTTTCCTTTTTCTTTTTAGAGGACTGGGTGATTTGCTGGAGCAGGCTCTCCAACTCACTAACATCCTTAAAGCTACGGTAAACACTGGCAAAACGAACATAGGTAATCTCATCCAGCTCTGCCAATTCTTCCATGACTAAGGACCCAATGTATTCACTTTGGATCTCATTCTCACTGCGACTACGGAGTTTTTGCTCAATACGATTGACCACCATGTTGATTTCATCACTTGACACAGGACGCTTCTGGGCTGAGCGGATAATCCCATTAAAGATTTTATCTCTCGAAAATTGTTCTCGCGTACCGTCTTTTTTGACGACAACCAGCGTTCTTTCTTCTACTCGTTCATAGGTTGTAAAACGATGCTGACACTCGTCGCACTCACGTCTTCGACGGATGGTATTTCCTTCTTCGGCCTGTCGACTATCAACAACACTAGACTTGGTAGCCCCACATTTTGGACAACGCATGCATTTCCCTCCTTGTCGTTTTCTTTTCATTATACCATTTTTTGATCAATTCCCAAAACAATTCTTATTTTTACTTGACAAGTTTTTTGTTTTATTGTATTATTTAATTAGAACAACAAAGATAAAGAAAGGAGACTATGATGTCCTGGTCATTTGATAATACAAAACCCATTTATTTACAGATTATGGAAAAAATTAAACTACAGATTGTCTCCCATAAACTGGAACCCAACCAACAGCTCCCTACCGTAAGAGAACTGGCGAGCGAGGCTGGTGTCAATCCCAATACCATTCAGCGCGCCTTGTCTGACCTTGAACGTGAAGGATTCGTTTATAGCAAGCGAACAACTGGTCGTTTTGTCACCGAGGATTTGGACCTCATCGTTCAGTCCCGCAAACAACTTTCCGAGGAGCAACTGCAACACTTCGTCTCTTGCATGCTTCAATTTGGCTACAAAAAAGAAGAACTGCCAAATGTATTAAGCGACTATATTAAAGGAGTTTAAGACTATGACACTACTAGCACTTGAAAATGTATCAAAATCATATGGAGCAACTGCGGCACTTGACAATATCTCACTAGAGATCTCAGCTGGAAAGATTGTTGGACTCCTTGGACCAAACGGATCCGGGAAAACAACACTGATCAAACTGATCAATGGCCTCCTTCAACCAAATAAAGGACGTGTCCTCATTAACGGACAGGATCCAAGTCCTGCTACCAAGGCGATCGTCTCTTATCTACCAGATACGACTTATCTCAATGAACAGATGAAGGTCAAGGAAGCCCTGACTTACTTTAAAACCTTCTATCAGGATTTCAATCTTGAACGCGCCCAACATCTGCTTGCAGACCTTGGCATTGATGAAAATAGTCGCTTAAAGAAATTATCAAAAGGAAATAAGGAAAAGGTGCAACTGATTTTGGTTATGAGCCGTGAAGCCCGCCTCTACGTTCTGGACGAACCAATTGGAGGTGTGGATCCAGCTGCTCGTGATTATATCCTCAATACCATCATCAACAACTACTCACCAACCTCTACGGTGCTGATTTCAACCCACTTGATTTCAGATATTGAGCCAATCTTGGATGAGATTATCTTCCTCAAAGACGGGAAAGTCGTTCGCCAAGGAAATGTTGATGATATTCGTTACGAGTCAGGTGAATCAATTGACCAGCTCTTCCGCCAGGAATTTAAAGCCTAAGCAAAGGAGATTATTATGTTTTGGAATCTAGTTCGTTATGAATTTAAGAATGTCAATAAATGGTATTTAGCGCTCTATGGAGCTGTGCTTGCAATTTCAGTTTTAATTGGAACTTTTCTTGGTAGTCTTAGCCAGAGTTACAATTCTAACAATGCTGTTTATTTCATCTTCTTTTTGGTACTAGTCTTTGGAGGACTCAGCGTCACTCTTTGGATTGCAACAATCTTTTTAATCATCCGAAGATTCAAGGGGAGTGTTTATGACCGCCAAGGGTATTTGACCCTGACCTTGCCTGTCTCTGAGCACCAAATCATCATCGCAAAACTTTTAGGTGGTCTTGTCTGGTCCATCTTAAGCTATATCGTCTTTATCTTGAGTGTACTGATTATCTTCTTCTTAACACCGATAGAAAAAGACTTCACTTACCTCTATAACTTCATTTCCCCTTACCTCAGCTACGGTTGGCTCTATGCCCTGTCTCTTCTAGCAGGTTCGATTACATGGATCTTGTCCATTTACCTCGCAATCTCAATCGGGCAACTCTTTAATGAGTATCGAACAGCTATGGGAATTCTAGCCTATATCGTCATTGCCATCGTCATTGGTTATGTTTCTCTCTTTTTCCGAATTGAAAATAACTTTAACATGATGATTGGTACAGAAATTCTGCGCGATCTCTTTCTATCAGTTATCTACTATCTCGGTACTTATTACATCTTGAAAAACAAGGTTAATTTGCAATAAAAAATGCCCAGCTAGAAAGCTGGGTTTTTCTTTAACTCAATATCAAACTGGCTACGATGGGGCTGACAAAGACGTAGAGAATACCAGTGACACCGATAGCCAAGCCACCCATGGCTCCTGCTACCGATCCGTATCGAAAGGCGGTTCCCGTTCCGACAGCATGACCTGTTCCTCCAAGAGAAAGTCCCACAGCCACTGGGTCATCGATCTTCAACCATTTCAAAAGGGTTGGTCCGATCACACTGGTCAAAATGCCAGTGGCCACTACGACGACCAAGGTCACAGTCGTCAAACCTTGCAATTTTTCTGTAATCCCCACTGCCATAGCGGTTGTCACTGACTTGGGAAAGAGAGAAATAGCTAGGAAAAAGTCCATGCCAAATATTTTCGCTACTATGGCAGTAAAGCAAGTATTGACAACTACTGCTAACAGACTACCAAAGAGAATACTGCGAGCATGGTGCTTCATCAAGTGAAAACTCTTATAAAGCGGAATCCCTAAAGCCACTGTTGACGGAACAATCAAATTGTTCAGATAAACCCCACCTTGGTAGTAATCTTGGTAAGAAATCCCCGTCAGCTTTAGAAAAATGATAATGAAAACAGCCGACAAAAGCAAGGGCGTTGTCAATGGATGGGGAAAACGTCTGTAAATCAGCATCCCCACTAGATAAGCAAGGATAGACAGGGCAAGCCCAAACAGGGGATTGGAAACAAATTCACTCATTTGGCATCTCCTTTCTCATAATCTCCCTCAAATCGTCTCTTAATGAACTGAACTACCACGGCTATGAGGATAATATTGATGACAGCTGCAAAAAAGACAATCAAAACGATGGGCAGGAGATAGGGAGCAATCACATCAAACTTCTCCATTATTCCCACTGCTGGTGGCAAAAAGAGAATAGTCATATTGGCCAGCAAGAAATTCCCCACCATGTTGACATGTCTGGTTCTCAGCCACTTGAACTGTAAGGCTAGAAAGAGAATAATCAAACCGATAATACTGCCTGGGATGGGCAGATGAAAGAAACTAGAAATTCCCTCTCCGATAAGAGAAATCACAAAGAGAATCATTAATTGAACATATAATTTCATCCTAAACTCCACGAAATAGACTTCTTGCATACCAGTTTACTCTTTTTTCAGAAAATTTCAAGGAAATATCGCAATTCTTCTCTCTTGCAAGGATTAGTTAAAAGTAGTATAATCATTGCATGCGCAATCATCTTGTGTTGTAGAGACAGTCAGTAATGACTTTGTGATTTTACTTTGAAAAGAAAGGAGAAAGCAATGAGCTATTTGGAAAAGTGGTTTGATTTCAATCGTCGTCAGAAAGAAATTGAAGGTCTCTTGGAAGAGACCATTGCCCAGCAGAGTGACCAAAGTCTGACCTTGAAAGAGTTTTACCTGCTCTACTATCTGGACCTAGCTGATGAAAAATCTTTACGACAGATTGACCTGCCAGATAAACTCCATCTCAGCCCGAGCGCTGTTTCTCGAATGGTGGCACGATTAGAAGAGAAAAACTGTGGCTTGCTTAGTCGCAGATGTTGCGATCAGGATAGACGAGCAAGTTTTATCTGTCTGACTGACGAGGGACAAACCACCCTAGCTTACCTGCAAAAAGCCGTCGAAGAAAGACTGGAAATGAATCTTTATTTCATTTCTTAATCAGATTTTTTAAAAAAGTTGCGTGCGCAATCATTTTTCTTGACATTCTTTTTTACAAGGAGTAAAATAAAGTCATCATTAAACAAAGGAGTTATAAAATGATTGAAATTACCTATCTAGATGCCAGCAAGAATGAAAGAACTGTTACCTTCGATTCTTATGAAGACTTTGATCGTTCACAACAGGCTTGCCTTATCGGTATCGCAGACTACTACCCTGTCCAAAAATTAACTTACAACGGTCATGATTTGGACTACCATGGGACTTACGGAGATATCTTCTTCTATCTCAAGAAACAAGATTTAAGCCAATATAACTAAAAAAGGAGAAATACAATGGCAAAAGCAATTACAGATGCAACATTTGAACAAGAAACAAAAGACGGTTTGGTTTTGGTAGATTTCTGGGCAACTTGGTGTGGTCCATGTCGTATGCAAGGTCCAATCTTGGACAAATTGTCTGAGGAACTTTCAGAAGATGTCTTGAAAATCGTTAAAATGGATGTTGATGAAAATCCAAACACGGCTCGTGCTTTTGGAATCATGTCTATCCCAACCCTTCTCTTCAAAAAAGACGGCCAAGTGGTGAAACAAGTTGCAGGTGTTCATACTGCAGAACAAATCAAGGCCATCGTTGCTGAATTGAGCTAATCACACTAGAGACCAAGTGCTTCATTTGGTCTCTTTTTTCTTGCCCTTTGCCATTTTTCAAAAAATATGCTAGACTGTAGGTAGAATATTACGATGTTTGGGACATGCCATCGCTAAAAAAAACCTCTACTTGGTATTTTTTAGCTCCCCTCAAGGGAGCTTTTTGCGTGCTCTGAACATTTCCCATTTTAGAAGGAGTACTATGAAACGTCATTCAGCCTTGGTCGTCTTTAGCGGCGGTCAAGATTCCACAACCTGCCTCTTTTGGGCCAAAAAACACTATGAAACAGTCGAAGCCGTCACCTTTGCCTACGGCCAACGCCATCATCTCGAAATCCAAGTTGCTAGAGAAATCGCTAAGGAACAAGGAATTCGTCATCATGTATTATTTATAGACTCATACCATACGTGGTGGAAACAAGGTAAATCTTATTTATGTAGGCTTGTTGACGTATTAAATATTGGCCTTGTGGATGAAGTAATAATAGGTAAAGAAGTACTACAAAGATGGCCGGAATTGTTGAGTGAAATAATTCAAGATACTCCTAATTGAAAATTATAATTCTGACTTTTCCATTGATTTTACATTTTAATTTAAAATAAAAAGAGATAAGAATTTGAACTGCATCCCAAAAGTTAGACAAAAAATCTAACTTTTGGGGTGTTTTTTTTGTTACACTATATTTTACAATTTATCCAAAAAAGGTAGAGTTTGAATTGAAATACAGTGCAATATATTGCATTTGGCAAAAAGAAAAAACGCTTGAAATCAGCGTTTTTCTTATGTATTGATTCGTATTGAATGCTTACTTCACTTCTGTAAAAATTAACTTATACTCTTACAAAGCTTATTCTGATAGACTTTATAAGCGTCTGCGGAAAAAAGGTAGAGAAAAAGGTAGAGATTCATACAGTGTCTAGATTTTCCAAAAATACTTTATTAAACTTAAAACCTGGTTTGACACGGTTTGATTTCAAGTAATCTATAAATAACTTTACATCAAAATTTAGCAGACTAGTACTGCTTTTTTATTTCAAAAAAATTGAATAAATTTGTTTGGAATAGGGAAATTTATTATTCCTATAAAGAGCCATCTAAATATTTACTTAGCTGAGAATTTATAAAACTGGTTGCTACACTTTTAATTACTTCCAAAGTCATAGGTAGAGCATTTTCTTTGATATTAGTCTTAGTCCTATTCCACATAGTGTTTTCTCTTATTTTATCTAGAAAATCATGCCCCTCCCAAGTCAAAGCACCGACACTAAAAAATAGATTCCATCATTAGCATACGTTGGTTTATAACTTTTTATTAATCCTGCTTCAAACAACAAGTCGCAATGATAGGCTATTGTCTCTATATCATATCCGTCAATTTGTAAATTAGACAACCCAGTTGATCTATATTCATCCTCAATTTTAAAAAGTATCAAACGATATAAATCCATATCTCTCTTCATCTTAATAATCTCTACACAGTAACATATATTCATAGTGTACAACTTATTAATAGAAGGGTCAAGTGGTAAATCAGTGGATTTTATCCAAATATATACAGTTCTTTTTTCCGAAAAAATTTATATTTTTCGGAAAGTTAATAAAACCTTTGAACTTGAACATAAATAATGACTCTATAAGAGGAGGTTTTTATATTTTTTATGATCAAAATCAGTTAGTTCAAAGAAGTTGATCGTTTCATTATTGTTTACCTAATTTGGACTATTAAGTTGTATAACATGATTAATCTGAGGATTAGTTGATTTTTAAAACGATGATTTTATGACATAGAGTAGCTAGATATGAATTAAGGATGACGGTTTTAAGTGGAAAAAGAAACGAGTATATTTCAGAGTGATGAGTTTGATGATTATTATAGAAGTGTATTAAATGGTGGTAAATATGTTAATCCCGATTGTAGGGAAGACATTGATACACCCTACTATAATTTTTTAGCAGAATAAAGAAGAAATTGAAATCCTATATTTCTTGATATAAAGCGACTCTAAAGGATTTAGTTTCACCTTAATTTGTCAGTGACCTTTAAAATTTTTTTAATCCATATACTTACTTCCTAAAATCATAGATCGTACCATTATTCTCAAAGTAAAAAAGACCCCAAAAGTTAGAAATAATCCAACTTTTGAGGCGTTAATCAATTAAGGCTCATTATTGATAACAGAGCCACCACTACTGAATGTATAAGAAACACCGTCTATAATTAGAGTTTTATTACTTGCAAATGCACCACCATCGTTAGGATCTGCATAATATCTACTTCCGTTAAACTCAAGCCAACCCGTTTTCATCTCAAAAGTAACTGGGTCGAAATAATATTGTTTTCCATCTAATAATATCCACCGACCTACAAATGCCTTACCAAATTCGTCAAAGCAATACGTTTTCCCATCTATCGTTTGCCAACCTGACAATCGTTCTCCACTTTCTGGGTCGTAATAATACCATATTGATTTACCATTTGAATCTTCTAATAACACCCAACCCGTTTTCATATCACAATTAACTGGGTCAAAATAATAAAATTTTCCGTCTATTTTGTGTGAGCCTTTAAGTGCAGAATATTTAAAGTAATACCATTTCCCATCTATATTTTTCCAACCTTCTGGTAGTGCTCCGCTGACAGGATCGAAATAATACCAACTTGGATCAGGAGTTTCTAATAACATCCAACCCGTTTTCATCTCGTAAGTAACTGAGTCAAAATAATATTGTTTTCCACCTATATTATGCATACCCCCGCGTAGACCATCTGAATAAAGGTAATACCATTTCCCATCTACATTTTGCCAGCCTGTTTTTAAATCACCATTCACTGGATCGTAATAACTCCATTGTTTTACTAGTTTGCCTCCACTAGTATACTCATCTAATTGCCAGCCAGTTACCATATATCCTCTGTTATCAAACCTATACCATTTTCCGTCAATTTCAGTTCGAGCACCTCTGATATAATACGAACCATTAGGGTATGTATACCACCAACCAATATTATCTCTATGCCAATCAGCCTTTACTTGAGACATTGGAATTAAAAGCGATATCACAATCGCACTAGCAAGCAATAGCTTATTTTTTTTCATTTTCTTTCCCTCCTTGCGCAATCTTTATATCCGCTTTCATTGTACCATGTTTATCACTATTAATCAACTGATGTCAAGATATAGGAAGCTCACTATCAATGAATTCAAGAAATAACTTAAAATTAATAAAAGAGGCACTTAGGTCTCTTTTTTCTTGCCCTTTGCCATTTTTCAAAAAATATGCTAGACTGTAGGTAGAATATTACGATGTTTGGGACATGCCATCGCTAAAAAAAACCTCTACTTGGTATTTTTTAGCTCCCCTAAAGGGAGCTTTTTGCGTGCTCTGAACATTTCCCATTTTGGAAGGAGTACTATGAAACGTCAATCAGCCTTGGTCGTCTTTAGTGGCGGTCAAGATTCCACAACCTGCCTCTTTTGGGCTAAAGAACACTATGAAACAGTCGAAGCTGTCACCTTTGCCTACGGTCAACGCCATCATCTCGAAATCCAAGTTGCTAGAGAAATCGCTAAGGAACAGGGTATTCGTCATCACATCCTAGATATGTCTCTGCTGGGACAAATCACTGAAAATGCCCTGACCTCTGATATGGAAATCGAGCAAAAAGAGGGAGAGGTTCCCAATACCTTTGTTGATGGTCGCAACCACCTCTTTTTGTCCTTTGCGGCGGTTCTTGCCAAGCAACGTGGTATTAAAGACATCGTGACAGGTGTTTGCGAGACAGACTTCTCAGGCTACCCTGACTGCCGTGATGTCTTTGTCAAATCTCTCAATGTCACCCTCAACCTTGCCATGGATTACGACTTCGTTATCCAAACACCTCTCATGTGGCTAGACAAGGCTGAAACTTGGGAATTAGCCGACCAACTCGGTGCCTTTGACTATGTTCGTGAAAAGACCTTGACCTGCTACAACGGAATTATCGGAAGTGGCTGTGGAGATTGCCCAGCCTGCCACCTACGTCAGCATGGTTTAGATGTTTATCTTTCACAGAAAGGAGAGGGCTAATGTTTTTCGCACCTAAAGAAATCAAACAGGAAACTGGGGAGTCTCTCGTCTACAATCCTCACAGAACCTTAGTTTCAAAAGAATTCACTTTCGACGCTGCCCACCACCTCTTTCACTATGAAGGAAAATGCAAATCCCTGCACGGACACACTTATCGTCTGCAGATTGCTATTAGTGGATTTTTAGATGAACGTGGCATGACCTACGATTTTGGAGACATCAAAGCTATCTACAAGGACTACTTAGAGCCCCATTTGGATCATCGCTATCTCAATGAAACCCTGCCTTATATGAACACGACTGCTGAAAATATGGTTTACTGGATTTTCCAAACTATGAGTCAAGAGTTGCCAGACGAGCGCGGTCTCCGTTTGGAATACGTTCGCCTCTATGAGACTCCGACCGCCTTTGCAGAGTTTAGACGGGAGTGGTTAGATGACTAGGGAACGTGTCCTCAAACTACCAGTTCTGGAAATTTTTGGTCCAACCTTTCAAGGTGAAGGCCGTGCTATTGGGCAGAAAACCATGTTTGTCCGCACTGCAGGTTGCGACTACCACTGCGACTGGTGCGACTCTGCCTTTACTTGGGATGGTTCTGAAAAACCAACTCGTATGACAGCTGACGAGGTCATTGCTGCCTTGGATAAATTGGGGACCTACGACTATGTAACTCTATCTGGGGGAAATCCTGCTATCCTAGCAGCCAACATGGCCGAGCTGGTCACCAAACTCAAGGAACGTGGTGTCACTCTGGCTGTTGAGACCCAAGGCTCCCGCTGGCAAAATTGGTTAAAAGATATCGACCAAGTCACTCTGAGTCCCAAACCTCCTTCATCCAAGATGGAAGTCAACTTCGAAACCTTAGACTTTATCGTTTCCCAACTAGATCCAGACAAGGTCACCTTTAAAATCCCTGTCTTTGATGATGCCGATTTAGCCTTTGCCAAAGGGATCCAAGAACGTTACCAGCCAGATGTCCTCTTCTTATCAGCAGGAAATCCTGAGCCCAAGGCTACGGGTAATATTGTCCAAGACCAACTAGATCGCCTCAAAGAACTCTGGAAACGTGTCGCTGCTGACGATAGCTGGGGCAATGTCCGCGTCCTTCCTCAACTCCATACCCTCCTCTACGATAACCAACGTGGTGTTTAAAATTAGAAAGAAAAAATCATGTCACAACAAGAAGAAATGAAAAACCTAAGCCTACTGGGCAACAAAGAAACTACCTACATTTTTGACTATCAACCAGAAGTCCTCGAATCCTTTGACAATCGTCATGTGGAAAATGACTATTTCATCAAATTCAACTGTCCTGAATTTACTTCCCTGTGCCCAATCACCGCTCAGCCAGACTTTGCGACCATTTATATTTCCTACATTCCTGACAAGCTCTGCGTCGAGTCAAAATCCCTCAAACTCTATCTCTTTAGCTATCGAAATCATGGGGATTTTCACGAAAACTGTATCAACACTATCGGGAAAGACTTGGTTAACTTGCTCGACCCTCGCTATTTAGAAGTCTGGGGAAAATTCACTCCGCGCGGGGGCATTTCAATCGACCCTTACTACAATTACGGTAGACCTGGAACCAAGTATGAAGGATTGGCAGAACAACGCCTCTTTCAACACGACCTTTATCCAGAGAAAATTGACAACCGCTAAACAGATACGAAAAAGCCCTGTTCCTCAAACTGAGGAGCAAGGCTTTTTGAATTTCAATTATTCTTCTGTTCCAAGGAAGTTTTTCGCAACAAGGGCTGCAAGAATACCACCAACGATTGGGGCAAGGATGAAAATCCATACTTGTTGAAGGGCTGCGCCACCTACCAAGACAGCAGGAGCCAAGCTACGAGCTGGGTTTACTGAAAGTCCAGTGATGTTCAATCCCACAAGGATCAAGGCTGTCAATGACAAACCGATTACCAAACCAGCGATTGCGCCATTACCTTTGCTTGCTGAAGTGACAGTCATAATAACTAGGACAAACAAGAAAGTTGCGATGACTTCAAACAAGAATCCACCAAAGACAGTGACACCGTTTGCCAAGGCATTTTCACCAAGACTAGCAGTTGACATGCCTGAGTTAGACAAGAGGAAGAATACTGCAGCTGACGCAAGGAAAGCTCCAACTACTTGTCCAAGTATGTAGTTTACAAGCTCAGAAGATGACAAACGTTTGTTTACAAACATAGCGATCGAAACCGCTGGGTTCAAGTGAGCACCTGAAATCGTCCCAATTGAGTAAGCTGCAACTACGATTGCCAAACCAAAAGCAAGAGCAATCCCAAGGTGCCCAACACCTTCAACACCATTCCCAAAAACAACAGCTCCTGTTCCGATGAACACAAGCATAAATGTACCGATTAATTCAGCAACAAATTTTTTCATGATAAGTCTCCTTTTTTCAAACTAAGTATTAGTCTATCAAAAGAAGCAAAGGGTTTCAAGAAAATTGACTGGAAAGTTATTTAAAAATCATGAAACGACTCGCTTGGACTTAGTATTGAAAGGATTGAATCGCTTCTTTCAAGGCATCTTGTAAACTATTTTTCTGATCAAGTTGGATATACACTTCCAACAGACTGGATCTGAAATTGGAAAATTTATAAAAATCTTCCCTCTCTTCTATTGGAAAATCAACCGTTTTTATCCAAGAAGCTACTTGTTCTTGCCCTAATTTCACTTGCAAAATGGGTTCATAAAGTACTCTCGCTAACCGCCAATCCTCATCATTTGTAAAACGAATGGTAATTCTTTTAAATAGTTGACCCAGTACATCAAATGCTTCAGAAACTCTGTTACTAGGAGAATCTGGATGACAAACGACTTCAGTCAAGAGATCCGCTCCATGTGCAAAAGCGTGAACCCAACCATACTGACTTGAAAAACCTGTCGTATCCTTTTCTTTTTTAAGGTAATACAAACCTTGAGATAGCATAGCATTTCTTATATCAGTTTTTAAACCTTTATAGAAAAGAGAGTGTTCGTTACCATCTGCAGACAAAAGATTGGCATAAATAAGCGCCCTAAAAGAACGTTTAAGAGTCGAAACTCCTCTACTATCAATCTCTTTGTATAGACCTTCATCAGAGGAGACCTCTTCTGAGATAAACTGAAACTGCTCAAGGGAAAACAACTCTTCTTGAATCCCCCTAGCCAAACTCGTAAAAACAAGTTCATCTCGAATTTCTGGAGAGGGATCTCCCAAGTGCTCAAGCAGCCACTGAATTTCTTCTCGACTATAGCTTGGTTTTTCTTCTATCACTTTTCTTTGTAATTCTTGACGCATCTCTAGCACCTCTACATTTCTAGTAACTTATCAAAAAGTCATCCGAAGATGACTTTCTTTCTTATTCTGTTTTTGATGGACGTTTTCCTGCAGCAATTGCATCTGCCTCTGTCATCTCAACAACGTTGGCTTTATTCGTTTTTGAAGGCATTCTATCCTTACTATACCAATAAACTTTTGATTTCCCATGGTCTGCAACATAGACAATTCTATCTTGCTGTTGTGCTTTGGTTTCAGCTTCACGCGCAGCTCTTTTTTCTTCTTCTTTTTGAGAAATTAACGACTCAACTGCACCTATTCTATCAAGCAACTCTGTCTTTTTATCATTATTTTCAATCTGATTAACTGTTTCTTTAGCAGACTTCACTTGACTCGCATCTTGACTGTCTTCTAATTGTTTGACTAAGGTTTCACCTTTTTCTTGCAACTCCTTTGCAGCTTTTTCTTTGGCAATTCTCTCTTCTTCTGCTTTTTCTTTAGCTTTTTTCTCTTCTTCGATTCGTTTTGCTTCCTCTATACTAGATGAAGTATCCGTGGTTGAAGCTGTCGAAGTAGTAGATGTCGCAGTCTGCTTAGTTTCTGATTGAGAAGATGAAGTTTTCTTTGTGACTGTCGGAGTTTGAATAGCAACTGCAACAAAACTGACAATGAAAATCCCAATCATTAGATTTCTTTTTCGAATATCTGGTGCTTTCTTTACAAAATACCAAATACCAACTCCGCTCAAAACAAGATAGAGAGTAGGCAAAGCAATCAATAAAATGATTCCCAACAAAACTAGACCAATTTTGATAAAATGCATTCTTTGGGGATCCTGCTCCAGCCATTTTTTAATTCTGTTCATATCCTTATCCTAAATCCCCTTACTCGCCCAACTCAGCACTGTAGGCAATAATCTGATCAACTGTGTCAGACAAGAACTGAATCGTATCACGGAGTGGTTTATCCGTTGAGATATCGGCTCCGATAATCATGGCTGATTCAAGCGGTGTCTTGCTGCCACCTGATTTGAGGAGATTGAGCCAATCTTCAGCTCCAGTTTCTGAATGTTTCAGATGAAGGTAACCCGCAGTCGAGATGACTAGTCCAGCTGAGTAGGTGTAACTATACAAGCCCATGTAATAGTGAGCTTGGCGCATCCAAGTCAGAGCTGCATCATCATCAATCTCAATAGCATCTCCCCAGAAATTCGTCAAGACTTCCTTCATGATGCTGTTGAGCTTGCTTGCTCCAAAGGTTTCCCCTTCTTCAACCAGAGTATACACCTTGCGCTGGAAGGCCGCCTCCAAGAGATGGGTAATAAAGTTATGGAAGTAGGTATCTGTTAAGCGATGGGCAAGGGCGAAGCGTTTTTGACGTGGATCATCAGACTGGTTTTCTAAGTAATCACTGAGAAGCAATTCATTGAAGGTTGATGGCGCTTCGACATAGTAAGTAGACATGTGGGCATTGAAGTAACTTTGGTGATTATCTGAAAAGATGAATTGACCAGAATGCCCGATTTCATGAATCAAGGTATAAACATCGCTCAAACGACCAGTCCAGCTCATGAGGACATAAGGGTGCACGCGATATGGATCCGCCGCATAACCACCAGAATCCTTGCCACTATTAGCAGCGAAGTCCACCCAGCGTTCTTCTTGATAGCGCGCAACTTCCTGACAATATTCTTGTCCCAAAGGTTCTACTGACTTCATGACCAAATCATAGGCGTCATCAATAGTCACTTCAGGATTCAGGGCGCTGTCCAAGTCCAATTTCCAGTCTGCAAAGGTCATCTTTTCAAGACCATTGACCTTGGCAACATGCTTGAGGTATCTCTGAGCAACTGGCGCAAAATCCTTCATGATGAGGTCAATCTGGCGGTCAAACATGGCACGGTCCACTTCTTGCTCAGCTAGGAGATAATCAAAGACTGAGTCGTAGCCCTTCATATCTGCCAAGAGTTTTTCAGACTTGACTTGGGCTAAATAGGCTGCAGCTGCCGTATTTTGGTGCTTACGAAGTCCTTCTGAGAAGGAACGGAAGGATTTCTCACGAACTTCAGCGTCCTCGTGGTTTTGGTAGAAATTCTCATAGGTTACAAAGCTGTTTTTGTAGGTCTTGCCATGGGCTTCAAAGTCAGCCATTTCAAAGTCCCCAGCTCGCATTTTGGTGTAAATATCCTGAGGACTGTAGAAAACTTCACCTAGATTGGTCAAGGCCTTCTCCACATCAGCCCCTAGGTAGTGGGCTTTTTTGATTTTGGCCTGACGAATGGCTGCCGTCAAGTGAGGCAATTTACCCAAACGGTCCAAGACCTCCTCGTCTGCTGCCACCAAGGCATCGTCAAAGAAGGTCAAGGCTACGCTGGCATCTGTTTCAAATTCCATCCCAGCCTGGGCGATATTAGCAAAATCTTCATTGCTATAGTCTGTCGTCTGAGGCATAAAGGCATAATTGCCAATATGACTCATCTGGATATAGATTTGCTCCAATTCCGCAAAGGCCTTCTCAAAATCCTCAAAAGTGTGAAGCTTGCCCTTGTAGTCACGGCTAAATTGATTGATGTCTTCGCGCGTTTTCTCGATTGCACGCAAGAAATCCTCACGGTCTTGGTAAAGAGCTGTTAAATCCCAAAGTTCCTTCTCTGGGAATTCTGAACGGTGTTTTTGTTCCATATTTTTCCTCTTATTTTTCTAATTCTAATAATACACTAAGGGCTGATAAAGCATACAGTGGGGCTGTTTCTGCTCGCAAGATTCGAGGACCAAGGCCTGCAAGAACAGCTCCTTTAGATTCAAAACTTTCAATTTCTGCTGGTGAGAGACCGCCTTCTGGGCCAAAGATAAAGAGCAATTTGTCTCCTTTTTCAAGACCAGTGACTGCTTGTAAGAGAGCAGCGGCTTCTCCCTCTTTTGCTGATTCTTCATAGGCCACTACGATAGAGTCAAACTGGTCAAACTGAGCTAGAAAATCTGCTTTTTTCTCGAAAAGTTGGATACTTGGGACCAGATTCCGCTTGCTTTGTTCTGCTGCTCCAAGGGCAATTTTTTCTAGTTTTTCGGCTTTCTTGCCCAATTTCTTACCATCCCACTTGGCAACTGACCAGTCGGCAGGGAAGGCCCAGATTTGACTAGCTCCGAGCTCGGTTACTTTCTGAGTAATAAACTCCAGCTTGTCTCCCTTGGGAAAGCCAGATGCGATGGTCACTTGGATTGTCAGTTCCATATTGTCAGCTAATTCTTCAACCAATTCAAACTGACGTGCTTCCACATCAAGCACGCGCGCCAAGCGCTTGACGCCATCATCAAAGACCAAGGTCACCTCATCATCTTCTTTCAAGCGCATGACCTGAAACATATGCTTGCTGGTTTCCTTGTCCTCAATAGTGACAGGAGAGATTGCACTGCCTTTGACAAAATACTGCTGCATGCTAGCCTCCAATCACACCTGAAATATCCTTGGTTTTCTTAAAGACACAGGCATTCCATTCCCCTTGAATCATGTGGGTTTCAAGGAAAAATCCAGCTGACTCAGCCGACTCGCGCACCATGTCCCACTTGTCCTTGATAATCCCACTCATGATCAGGTAGCCTTCGCCCTTGACCAAACGATAAGCATCCTCTGTCAGATGGATGAGAATATCCGCCAAGATATTGGCCACAATGACATCTGCCTCAATCTCAACTCCCTTAAGCAAATCTCCTGCCGCTACATGGATGTTTTCCATACCAGGGTTGAGCTCAATATTTTCCTGAGCAACACGAACCGCCACATCATCCAGGTCATAGGCGAAGATTTCTTTGGCACCAAGAAGCGAGCTAGCAATAGAAAGGACACCTGATCCAGTCCCCACATCTAGCACCGTTTCGCCACCACGAAGAACCTGCTCCAAGGCAAAGAGGCTCATCTTGGTCGTTGGATGAGTACCCGTACCAAAGGCCATACCAGGATCCAGCTTGATAATCTTTTCTCCCGCAGTCGCCTCATAGTCCGTCCAAGACGGCACTATGGTCAAGTCATGAGTAATGCGAGCTGGTTCATAATATTTCTTCCAGTTGTCTGCCCAGTCTTCCTCAGCCAAGTCAGTCGTGCCCATCTTGACATCTCCTAGATCCATAAAGTCTGTCAATTCTGCCAGACGAGCCTGCAAGTCCGCCTCAACCACAGCTACATCAACCGTATCAGGATAGTAGGCGGTCACTACGATTTCTTCTTGTTGCTCAACCTCTGGGAAAATCTCACCGAAGCGATCCACATTCCCCACATAGTCCATACTGTCTTCGATCGCAACACCTTGCGCCCCCAGCTCAATCAAGAGATTGGAGACCAGCTCCTCCCCCTCACGCTTCACTGTAACTTTTAACTCTTGCCATTTGTCCATGTATTATTCCTCTATATACTCAGCCAACAATCAATATTTTCCTTTAATTTTTCTCGCCAGTTGTCATTGGCAAATTCCATTAAATAACATTTTTCGAGTTCTTTGAGTTCTTCCTCAAGATTCCCCTTTTCTTCTTCTATTCTAAGTTTTTTTTTCCTTAATTTCCTCTTGCTTTTCTCCTGCAGTACTTTTAATTCCTTTCTCTCTATTCATTATATCTCTAATATATTTTGCAATTCTATTTTCTTTGTTTTCTTTTTCTTTTTTGAATTGCTTTAAGTCTTCACTCATTTCGACAAAATCTGCAATATGTCTTTCAACATATAGTGGATTTAATCGATAAAGCAATGAAATTACAATTTTAGCTGTATTTTGCTTTTCTTGTATAGAAAAATAATCAACTCTATTATGTTCTGTTTTCTTAGAATTGTCACTTTGATGACTCTCAGAATTTAATAACAATCTATATAAGAAATTATCAAACAGTCCTTTTTCTTCCTGTGTAGATAACTCATTCTTAATTTCTACTGAAGTTGATAGTTCCTCCATACCCATACAATAATTAAAAGTTGAATATCCTTCCAATACCTTTCGCATCACATTTCCAATGTAAAATTGCAACTCTTTTTTATATCCTAAAGCAAATAGATATATATCAGTTATATGCTTAGAGTAGAAATTATTTTCCGAATTAATTTGCATCAAACCATTTTCATGTGACAATTCATATCGTTTGATGTTTAATTCTAAGTCGCTAAATAATTTATTAAAATGGTAATAAACCTCTTCATCATGGGTAAAAATAAGACAAGTAAAGTTATTTATTTGTTTCGATAGAATCTTAATCTGTTCTCTTAAAAAAGAGTATATACCTATTTTATTTTCAAAATCTGTACTTGCAATAGGGTCATCTAAAACAATTAAAACCTTTTGTGTTACCTGATTCACTTCGATTTCATATAGAATACGTGAAAAAAAGTAAATGAGATTGACAATGTTCTGTTCAGCTGTAGATAGCTGATTTAAATTGTCTAATTTTTTA
Organism: Streptococcus sp. A69; assembly: GCF_058556195.1. Taxonomy (NCBI): domain Bacteria; kingdom Bacillati; phylum Bacillota; class Bacilli; order Lactobacillales; family Streptococcaceae; genus Streptococcus; species Streptococcus sp. A69. The sequence continues at coordinate 709,341 of NZ_JBZUJU010000001.1, forward strand.
CCTCTAGACTTTACTTCATACAATTTATCTCTACTCTTTGTAAACTCTAATCTATCTTTTGAATAAAAAATCCTAGCTGCATAATAGTTGATTTTATCAAGAAATCCCTCTGTTGGTTTACGTGCTGATTCAACAATTTTATTCAATTCAGTGTAGGATTCTTGCAACCTTTTTTCAAAAGAATTCACCTTTTCCTCTAATTCAAAAAAACCAGGAAATTTACTCAATAACTTAATTGTCTCAATTTCTCTCTCAGTACGCATACTATCGAACAAATTCCTTTGGTATTTATACTTTCCATCACTTTTTCGATATTGTGCCTTCAAATTTCTATACAAATCAGAGTTAACCAATTCTTTCAAAAAGCCTAACTCTCCTTTTTCAACAAATGTTTCTTTGCGTTTTGAGTCAAACTTAGCACTAGTTATTCCAAAATCATACAATCTCCTAGCAATGGTAGCCTCTGGATTACTGTTACTTCCTCCAAATCGTGCTAGCTGTCTTGCTAAAAGTTCTATTTCCTTATTAGTGTTTTCTATATCTTCTTTTACATCATTAATATCATTAGTTGCATAAATTAGTGGATTTTCAACATTAAAATTAACAAAAAAGTCATATCCAAAAACATAAATATATTCTTTTTCGTTAATGTCAACTGGATTGGTATCATTAAAAAAAATACTATACTTTTCGTCTTCCCTTGATTCCTTATCACGATTCTCATAAATTTCTCTAGCAATTGTTGTCTTTCCAGTTCCATTTCTAGCAAATATAAGATTATGACAGTCCTCAATAGGCAGCTCAATCATTTTATTATTAAATGGTAAATAATCTTTTTTGATTTTTATTTTATTAAAATTCATTGACGTCACCTTTTTCTAGACTCCTAGTATCTCGGATAAGGATAAAACTCTCCTTCTTCCAAGCCGACTTTCCCCTCTTCAAAGACTTCTTGATTCCATTCCATGACGAACTCTTCTGCTTCTGGGTCTTCCAAAAAGTCCATGAGCGCATCTAAGCCAATCTCAGCTGTATCCTTAAGAAACAGTGAAAAATAGTTTAAAAATTCACGAGAGAAGCCTTTCTTTGGTAAGTAAGGAATGACAGTCAGATAATCGTCTGCATTAACTGTTGACTTAGCAGGATTGTAAAAAAGCACTGCTTCTTCAAAGAGAATATCATCCGAAGAAACCTCTCCGTCTTCATCCACCATCTCCACACCTGTAGCGTTTTGCGCTTCCAAGAGAAAACTCACTTCAACCGCGTGGTTGCGCTTGTCCCAGCTAATCTCATAGTCAAAAGGAAAGTTCTTGTCCAATTCTTCCTCTAAAACATCTAAAAATCCGTATGTTGCCATTTTGTCCTCTTTCTATGCGACTCTTTAATCGCCCCGATTGCTCGGAAATATGCTAAAATAGATACTACCATCTTACCACATATACATCAGAAAATCCATGTTAGAAAGGACTGCTATGCCAGACAATCTCGCGCTTCGCATGCGCCCTAAAACTATCGACCAAGTCATCGGTCAAAAGCATCTGGTAGGACCTGGAAAAATTATCCGTCGTATGGTGGAAGCCAATCGTCTGTCTTCCATGATTCTCTACGGACCTCCAGGAATCGGCAAAACCAGTATCGCCTCTGCCATCGCTGGAACAACCAAGTATGCCTTTCGGACCTTCAATGCCACTGTTGATAGTAAAAAACGGCTCCAAGAGATTGCTGAAGAAGCTAAATTCTCAGGTGGCCTTGTACTGCTACTAGACGAGATTCATCGTCTTGACAAAACCAAGCAAGACTTTCTCCTTCCTCTCTTGGAAAGTGGACTTGTCATCATGATTGGGGCTACGACTGAAAATCCCTTCTTTTCTGTCACTCCTGCCATCCGTAGCCGTGTTCAGATTTTTGAGTTGGAACCTCTGTCCAATCAAGATGTCAAAGAAGCGATTCAGATAGCTCTAAGTAACCCTGAGCGTGGTTTTGATTTTCCAGTAGAGCTAGATGAGGAGGCGCTGGATTTCATCGCAACCTCTACAAACGGAGATCTTCGCTCTGCCTTCAACTCACTTGACTTGGCTGTTCTCTCTACCCCTGAAAATGATAAGGGCATCCGCCATATCACTCTTGATATCATGGAGAACAGCCTGCAGAGGAGTTACATTACCATGGATAAGGATGGGGACGGTCACTACGATGTCCTTTCAGCACTGCAAAAGTCCATCCGTGGCTCGGATGTTGATGCCAGTCTCCACTACGCGGCCCGCTTGATTGAGGCTGGGGATCTGCCTAGTCTCGCTCGTCGCTTGACTGTTATTGCTTATGAAGATATCGGTTTGGCCAATCCTGAAGCTCAGATTCATACCGTAACTGCTCTAGATGCTGCTCAAAAGATTGGCTTTCCAGAAGCTCGCATTCTCATTGCCAATGTCGTGATTGATTTGGCCCTCTCTCCAAAATCCAACTCAGCCTATGTGGCCATGGACAAGGCCCTTGCTGATCTCAAAACATCAGGGCATTTGCCTATCCCTCGACACCTGCGCGATGGCCACTACAGTGGAAGCAAGGAACTAGGGAATGCGCAAAACTATCTCTATCCGCACAACTATCCTGGACACTGGGTCAAGCAAGACTATCTACCAGAAAAAATTCGTAATCATCACTATTTCCAAGCAGAAGATACTGGTAAATATGAACGGGCCTTGGCTCAAAGAAAGGAAGCTATCGACCGTTTGCGAAAAATCTGAAATCCTTTTCAAAAAATTGCACTTTCCTCTTGATTTTTTTTGAAAAAGTGGTATCATATAAACATAGAAACGCTGTGGTGTACGACTTCACACTTAAGTGTTGACCGACTATTTTTTGTATTATTAGGGAAACAAAAGTCTTCTAACAGCATGTAGGCCGTCTCACACGGAAACAGCTTCAGTTAGAGCGAGTTGCCCACCTGCTTAATTGCGCGGGTTCAATACAAACCGTGAAGTTTCGGCACCAATACAGCTTTTTTCTTTGCCTCCTTAGCTCAGCTGGCAGAGCAGCGGACTCTTAATCCGTGGGTCACAGGTTCGATCCCTGTAGGGGGCATCTAAATCAACAGGAAAAAGCCTTGAGTTCCAAGGCTTTTTTGCTTATCTATAACTGATTTGCCTCATCATTTGTCCCACATTTTAAATCTATCTTTTCTTTTTGAATCAAATTACATCTTTACAAATAGTGTAAAGCCAGTTACTTTTGCTTTGATGCCATACAATATTTTCATGTAGAGAAGACAAATTTTATCTTCTCTTTTTATTTTCAAAATAATAAAAACTGATTTTCTTTTCATAAATCAGACTGAAACTTCCAAATTTTCCATTTTGTTTATTGACATTTCCTCTAAAAAGGTGTATAATATTTTTATTATCAAACTATACTATACTATATAGGGAGTATTGAAATGAAATTTTCTAATCGTTTACTGCTATTCCTTGCAGGAGTTGTTTTTGTCCTTTTAGGACTTTTCCTATTTACAAACCCAGTAGCTAATCTTGTTGCTTACAGCTGGTGGATTGCATTTGGTTTACTGGTTTCTTCTATAGCAGCTATTTTAGGCTATTTCTCTGTACCAAAAGAGCTTCGCTCACCAGCTCATCTTTTCCAAGGGATTGTTAATCTTCTCTTAGCTCTTTACCTCGTTGCCTATGGCTTTGTGACGCTGCCAGTTGTCATTCCAACTATTTTAGGAATTTGGTTAATTGTAGAAGCCATTATAGCTTTCTTTAAAGGCAATCGTCTGGGATTGATTTTCCCTATTATTGGCAACCATATCATGTGGATAGCGTTGCTTGCATTTTTACTAGGTCTAGTGATTTTGTTCAATCCAGTAGCTACAAGTGTCTTTGTCGTTTATGTCGTTGCCTTTGCATTTTTAATTGTTGGTTTCACCTATATCCTTGATGCCTTTCGTAAATAATCTAGCTGCCATTTTGGGCATATTAAAATAGCTGGGAAGTTACATTCTCAGCTTTTTCTGTTGCCTCCTTAGCTCAGTTGGTAGAGCAGTAGACTCTTAAGCTATGGGGCGCAGGTTCGAGCCCTGCAGGGGGCACATCTAAATCAACAGAAATAAGCCTTGAAACCAAGGCTTTTTTTAACGTCTAATAGCTTTTTGTAGAAAAGTATTTAAAAATAAAAGAGAAGAGAATCTCTCACTCTCTTCTCAGTATATCTTATTAAATTTAGTTTTTCTTAATCTACCTGATTTTCCTTTGCAACGACAAATTCCTTAACCAATCGATAGATAACAGCAAATATCGGTGTAAAGAATATCATCCCAAGTAAGCCAAAGAGATTGCCTCCAATACTAGCAGCCGCAAGCGTGAAAATAGCTGGCAAACCAATAGACTGACCTACAACTCTAGGATAAATAAGGTTTCCTTCAATCAGCTGTATAACTTGATATAGAAGAAGAGAAAGTAAGGCTTGAGTAGGACTCACTGTGAAGATAAAAATCGCTCCCACAACACAAGCAATCATAGGCCCTACATAAGGAATGAACGATAGCACTCCTGCAAAGATACCTGTCATTACTCCATAGGGTATCCCAAACACGCTGTAACCAACCGCTATCATAACTCCTATGATAACTGCTTCAATCAGCTGACTCATCAAAAATTGGTCATAAGTCTCTAGTGCTACTTGTCCAATGTAAGTCAACTTTATCACCACCTTCTCTGGAAGAAAAACTTTTAGAAGTCGACTCGTCATCGCTGCCAAATGTTCCTTACTGGATAAAAATGAAAAGGTGAAGACTATAATCAAAAAGGCATTCATCAAACTTGAAAAAATATTGCCGATATTACTAGTCAGACCTGATAAAAAACCTATCAAAGCTTGGCTAATAGAACTAGATTGTCCCTGTATGCCTGATACGATAGTTGACAACATGTCTTTGGTTACAAATTCCGAGCTGCCTAGCAATTTCCCAAGTTGAGTAAGGACTGTTGAAAGGACTGTTCCCAGCTGACTAATAGTCTGGGCTAGGGTTGGCAGCACCAAAACCAAAAGAGCAATCACGATTAAGATAAGAGCTAGGAAAACAAGTACCATGGCAATCGGACGACGCAACTCTGCCTTTACCTTCAATTTAACTAAGTACTGTTCAATTTTTTTCATAGGAACATTAAGCACAAAAGCAATAACAGCACCATAAATCAAGGTTGATATTACATCAAAGAGAGAGATTGCTCCTGATATAAAGCTCGATGCATTCAGAATTACAAGAGCAACCAGCCCTATAAAAAGTATTAACGGGGTGTATTTTTTTACTAAGTTCATAAATTTTCCTTAATAAACATGTTTAGATACGACTATACTATTTGGTTTTTCAAACTCTCGATTAAGGTAGGCTTGGTAAGTTCCTGGAGCGATAAATCCTTTGGGTGAGAGGATATCTGTTCCAGCCTGACCGACTATGGTATCAGCCAAGAGCACACAGTTTGTAGATAAGACAAAGTAGGATTTAAACTTAGATTTGATAAATTTATAAAGTTCCCCATCTGTCTCATGTCTGATTTTATAAGCGTAGGTGTAGTCTTCCTTACCATCACCTGTCATGATTTTATCTGCACTTGGCTCCCATGGAATCGTCAGTTGTTTCAATTCAGCCAACTTTTTCTGAACTGCTTTTTCCATTTCAGGCGTCAAATCTATCCCATAACCAAAAAGCGTTTTTTGACTCTCACGTTTACATAGGTCAATGTACTTGTCACGATCACAGAAATATAAGACACCATCTCCTACCATACCAAATAAGGTCTCAGATGACGGATCATAGTTGCCATAAGAAATAACACGGCCCTGATAGCAGATATCCACATGACCAATAGCTGAAAACAGGGAGGTCTCAGCTGTATGAACAAAAATTTCTAGCTCTGCTGTCTTACCAGACTTCACTATTCCAAGATGGATATCTTCTTCCTCATCAGCATTTTCCAGCATAAATTTGTTAATTTTTGCTAAAGTTCTTGCAGGGATGAGAGCGGCTAGGACAATAGGTAAGCTCATTCTTACACGACGTTTGAGATGGTTTTTCCCAATTTCCTCCTCAAACAAGAAACCATCACGGATATTGGACAGACCATAAAGGAAAAAATAAGCCCCTAATACAAAGAGTTGAAAGACAGAATTTCCTGTAGAGGACAAAAGACTAGTCCCACCAAGAAAAACTAGTACGAGTCCATCTAGTAAGAGACGAAAACGAGGTCGAATTTTGTTTTTGCGGTAGAGAACATAGGTGACAAGGTTAATACTAGCATGAAAAATCTGATAAACTCCAATCACAAGAGCCAGAACATAAATCGGTATATCAGTCGCAAGATTAGAACCTAGCAAATATCCCAGCACTAACAATTTAACCAGTGCAACTCCCAAGGTATCCGTTGACTGGCTTTTTTTGAAAACTCTTAATAGCAAATCTACGACCGTTGCTATCCAAGCTAAAAACAGAACCAGGCGAATAACTGTTACTGGCAACCAAGTCCCCGTGACCATCAAGATGAGACCTAGCAGAACAAACAAGAACCCCTGAGCAAGTAATTTCTTACCTGTCAGACCTAAAGATAGAATTTTCGCCATATAAAAACCTTTCAACAATAAAAATTAAACACTCCGATTAAACTGACTAGTAAATAGCCAACACTACAAACAGCCTGTGCCAGCAACATATGGTGACTAGAAATGACTGTAGTAATGTCACCATCTTGTCTTATGCACTTCTAAAATTTGTTATATTGATTAGAAACCAGAGCTTATAAAAACTAGCTAAACTCGAGAGATAGACACAATTGCGACGAAAAAATGTATAACCAATTCAACTTGTTAAGGTAAGAAAGCATTATTTCCAATCTATTAATTATTCATCTATTACCTATTATGACACAATATTCCCTATAGTTCAACTTTTTACTTGTTTTTATATTACACGGACTAAAAAGTTTTCAACAGTTGATTGCATTTGTTTTAATAAGTTTTAACCTTTCTTGGTTAGATAAAAAAAGAACCATACAGTTTAGAATCTGTATGGTTTTTGCCCCACTTTTGTCCCATTTTTAAATCATGACATTGAAAATACCTAAAATCACTTATATTTCAATATTTTTAATTGCTCTCAATATGAAAGTCCTTTCCAAATCCCTGTAGGGGGCATCTAAATACAACAGGAAAAAGCCTTGATTTACTAGGCTTTTTTGTGTAGTCTTAGCACTAAAAAACGATAGAAAAAACACCCCTTCTGAACTGCACCCCAAAAGTTAGACAGAAAAAACCTAACTTTTGTGGCGCAGTTCATTCGCGTCACATGAAGTTATTTAAGCATATCCTTTTCTCTCATTGCCATTTTCTGTTATAATAAACTATACTTCTAAAATAGAAAGGTATTAAGATGACAAATATTATTAAACATAAGCGTGTAGAATTTTCAGAACTTTTTTATGACCTAGTTTTTGTTTTTGCAATTTCAAAAGTAACTACTTTAATTGAGCATCTTCATAACGGTATTTTGACTTGGAATTCTTTCCTTGATTTTTTCATGGCTGTCTTGGTTCTCACTGATTCATGGATGATTCAAACCATTTATACCAATCGCTATGGAAAGAACTCTTTATTTAACATGGTAATCATGTTTATCAAAATGGGACTTTTACTCTTTATAGCCAATATGATTGGACCTGATTGGCAACAATATTTTCATTATCTTTGTTGGGCTGTTGGTACATTAACCTTTACCTTATTTTTACAATATTTGGTTGAATTTTTTAGAAAATCAACCGATAATGTTGAACGGGAAAGTATCAAAAGTTTTCTATGGATAACAGGTCTAGGAAGTTTAGGAGTCTATCTAGCAGCTCTTCTTCCTATTTACGTTGGAGTCTCTGTCTTATTTGCTAGTATTCTGCTAACATTTATTGTGCCAATTTTCTTGATTACTAAAGATAAGCATTACCAGGTAAATCTCCCCCATTTAATCTAGCGCATCTCCCTTCTTGTCATTATTACGTTTGGAGAGATGATTATGGAGCTAGCTAACTTCTTTACAATCGAGAATTTCTCGATTTATTCGGTTCTTTATTTCATTATTATGCTTTCTCTGTTCTTGTTTTATTTTGGTCAATTCGACCACGCTATTGATGAAGAATCTAATCAAAAGGGACTATTTCTAATTTACAGTCACTATCCTATTTTCATTGGACTTATTATGATGACCGTTTCGATGAGTTTTCTTCTGAATCCTGAAGCTAATCTTCTCTTTGCAACCAGCTTCTCTTATATCGGATTTGGCCTCTTTCAAGCTGCTGTCCTAGTAAATGGGCCCTATAACAAACACTATCTTCGCTATTCGAAAAGTTACTACTGTGTCCAAGCGACACTCTATCTGGCTGCCTTGATTCTCTCTTTAATCTTTGCTTCTAATCCTATAATAGTAGTGAGTATAACAACCATTTTAGCTCTAGCTATAGCCATTCATTTTATTTATTTTTATGTGACACAGAATAAAAAATATTCCAAATCTAACTGGGAGTTATTTTAATGAGTTTATAACATAAAAAAGCTTTGGGAACCAAGGCTTTTTGTTGTTCTGAACTAAAAAATGACAGGATTGTTAGGATATTCTGAGTTTAGTATAGATAAAATTCTTTCCTTATAAAACAAAAAACGCTATCTAGCGTTTTTTGTTATTCTTAGTTACTCGTCTAATCGAATAAACATCATTGCGTTAAGCAAAGAGATGAGAGCGACTGTATTGACATTATTGGAATAGATCAGTCTCTTATTTTCAATAGGTGGAATAATAAAATTTGAAATAATGATGTCGTAAGGTGATTCTTTTAGAGCATCAATGGACAACTCTAATTCACTCCAAACTTCCAGTTCAAAATTGTTGCTGCAATAATAAGAAAGTGTCTCAGCTACTGATTTTGCGTGATACTGATCAAAATTACTCATGACCAAAACCTTTAATTTAGGTTGATTTTGTAAAAGATCTAGCACTAAGTGTTTGCTATGAGTGATAAAAGTATAGGACAAATGATTGACTTTCATTGAACTATCATCCATCTCCAAAGTCTTTAGGTAATGTCCAATCCCTTCCTTCACCTCTGAAACAAAGCGAGGGAAAATATTTTGAAAGTTCTTGATTGTATTGCCTTTTTGGTCAAATAGGATAAACTCTGTCGATAATTCCTGACGATGCAGATGTGCCGTATTATGCAGGTGCCAAATCAGATTATCTCTATTGTCTACTTGGAGATTATAGTCTCTTGATACCTGATCCACAAAATCTCCCAATAATTGATACGATTTTTTAACATAGCTGTCTGTTTTTGCATAGTTCAGAAATACTTCTTCATCTATGAAAAACATTTTTTGAAAATAGGATACAAATAGTTGACCTAGCGCTTCTTTATTCAGAGAGATATGATATTCAGAATCAAAGCTGGCTACAATGTCTTCGATACCTTCTGCCTGCATGAACGATTCCAACAATTGATTGTTAAAAGAATCTCTCTCAACTTCCATGAAATGACCAAACTTTATGCGATATAAATTTGTAGCCAGGAGCAATTTTAACATTCTTTGAGTTGCGAAATTGACAGGGAATGCAGTTTCTTTATAGGCCAGTGCTAACAGCTTACACAAAGGTTCTATTGAAAAATCTGTAAAGGGCCATTCGAGGAAATAATATTTCTCTGAAAAATACTGGGCAAAAAAGTAACGGATATCGATCTCATTTCCAGTGATTCGAACTGGATTGAGGCTAATTTCAAAACGATATTGTTTTTTAATAATTTTATTAATATGACGGATAATACGGTAAAGAGAGGAAGAACTGATATAAAACTCTTTGCAAATATTCTCTGCATCACATCCTTCATTGAAGAAGACAAATTCTAAAATTGAAAAGTGAGTTGAATGCTTAAAAAAATGGTGATAGACCATTTCAATATCACTATCATCAGTATTTATGATGCGTATACCATTTGTCGAGGAATGAAATAGCAAGTCAGGAAAAGAAGATCTGACATGGGACAAGTCATCTTTTACTGAACGCTCTGTAGAATTCAATAATTCTGCTAGTTCAGAAATATGAAACCAGCGCTTATTTTCAAATAGTAATTCTAACAATTCTAATTGTCTGTGACTTTTTTTAGATAATAAATCTCTCATGACTAGCTTTTCTCTCTTTATAATAAACTAAAGGATTGTCTTTCAATCTTCATGCAATTATACCACAAATGGAGTGCATTTATCCTCTTACAACGACTTTAGCTTGCGATGAAAAGATTCGCTTCATCACCTAGAAACTCAGTAGCATTAAGCTTTTCTTATTTATCTGTACCTAGAGTACATGTTTACAGTACGGTTTTTAAGACGAACTATTATCTTTCCAAATTGAAATACTATATAATTAGTGTAATCAAAGAAATTGATTCTTTGATTTAGAAATAGAAAAGGAGGATACACTATGTTGTGGTCCATTATTGTAGGAGGTCTTATCGGTCTCATCGCTGGTGCAATCACTAAAAAAGGTGGTTCAATGGGAATAATTGCAAATATCTTTGCAGGTCTTATCGGTTCATCTGTAGGACAATCTCTTCTCGGAAGCTGGGGACCTTCATTGGCTGGAATGGCTATTATTCCATCAATCGTAGGTGCAGTGATTGTTGTTGCAGTCGTTTCATTCTTATTTGGTAAAAAATAAGCATTACCTCATAAGAAATTAAAAGTGATAAGCCATAATTTTGAATACTGTAGACGGGTAAAATTATGGTTTAAAGCTTTTCATTTGAAAGGATTTAATATGTCAAAATCAAAGAAAATATTGTTACTTATTTTCTGTATCTTAATCTTGACTATTTTCCTTCCTATTCTCATAGATTATCATCAGGTCAGTGATTTAGATATCCACTTATTCAGTTGGAGAGAACTCTACGCTGAATTTCTGATTGCTAGATATGTCTTTTGGGGGACACTTGTCCTATCTGTTTTAGTTTTAATTTCAATGTTAGTGATACTCTTTTATCCTAAACAATATCTAGAGATTCAATTAGAAACTCAAGAAGATACATTAAAACTAAAAAACTCAGCTATCGAAGGCTTTGTTCGATGTTTGGTCATTGATCATCAGTTGATCAAAGAACCAACGGTCCATGTAAATAGCCGCAAAAATAAATGTTTCGTTACTGTAGAAGGAAAAATTCTTCCTTCAGACAACATCTCAAACCGATGTCTAGTCATTCAGAATGAAATAACTCATGGATTAAAGCAGTTCTTTGGTATTGAACGTGAGGTAAAACTTGAAGTTAAAGTAAAAGAATATGAACCTCAAAAAGCGACCAAAAAGACTGTTAGTCGTGTAAAGTAAGGAAGTAAAAATGGAATGGTTTAAAAAATATCAGTATCCAATTATTGCAGGTTTAGTAGGCGTCATTCTCGCATGCTTTATCTTATCCTTTGGCTTTTTCAAAACACTCTTTGTGTTAATCTGTGGAGGTTTAGGAGCATTTGCTGGATATTATGTTAAGGAAAAATATTTAAATAAATAAAGGAGTCTCGTATGTCAAACGTAGATAAAAATGTAGAAAAAAAAGATGTCGCTCTTGTTTCTCAAGATGTTAAAGGGGAACTCACTTATGAAGATAAAGTCATCCAAAAAATCATTGGTCTTTCACTTGAAAAAGTGCCTGGACTTTTGGATGTTGATGGAGGATTCTTCTCTAATCTAACAGAAAAAATTATCAATACGGATAATGTCACTCATGGTGTCAATGTTGAAGTTGGGAAAGAACAAGTCGCAGTTGACTTGAACATTGTTGTTGAATACCAAAAAAATGTTCCAGCTTTGTACAAAGAAATCAAAGATGTTGTGGTATCACAAGTTACAAAAATGACTGATCTAGAAGTTGTTGAAGTCAATGTGAATGTTGTTGATATCAAAACGAAGGAACAGCATGAAGCAGATTCAGTTAGCCTTCAAGACCGAGTAACTGACGTGGCTTCTTCAACAGGAGAATTTGCTTCAGAACAATTTGAAAAAGTGAAATCTGGTATCGGTTCAGGTGTTGCTGCTGTTCAAGAAAAAGCAGGCGAAGGTGTTGAAGCCGTTAAGGGCGAAACAAATGAAAAAGCTCGCGTACACTAATTCATCTGGTCTAAATCAATCAATTTAAAGGAGGCAGAATCATGTCAACAGAAGAAAAATTTAATCAAGCAAAAGGTTCCATTAAAGAAGGTGTCGGCAAAATGATCGGCGATGAAAAAATGGAAAAAGAAGGCGCAACTGAAAAAGTAGTATCTAAAGTAAAAGAAGTTGCTGAAGATGCTAAAGACGCTGTCGAAGGCGCTATTGAAGGTGTGAAAAACATGCTTCACAAAGATGAAAAATAAGGCTAAACGTTAATTGACCTTTTCATTATAGTAGTCAAAAAGAGGACCGTAAATGTCCTCTTTTTTTGTAGATCGGATTCTAAACACGCTTCCCATTTTTCGTTAAAAGAGATTCTTAATAGGAAAGGCTCTGGTTTCAGGGCTTTTTTGCTCACTTAAAATAATATCTCCCTTTTAAAGAAAGAAAATTTAAAAGCTGCACACTACTAGACTGGCTTATTTATCCACCACCTGAGCCTCAAATTGGGCTGGCTGGGTGTCTACATTGGTAATGGTTATCGTGTAGGGCTTGTTATTGGTGGCATCAAATACTTTTCACCTTGGTAACTCACAACAACTCCATCTTTTACTAAATAAATATCTGCTTGCTTGTTTGGAAGTTCTTCATCCTCCTCGTCCAAACCATGGCTTTTTATAATTTTTTGTCCCTCTACTTCATAGTAAACATCGCTGTTTCTCTCACTCCAAACACCAGAGCCAGTTAATTTAATTTTACTTGAATCATTTTTCTTCAAGATGAAGATTGAATAGTATTCCAAATCTTGTGTTCTGGGATTTACTCTTAAGTTGACGGATTGACCTGGTTGAAGAGTGTATTTGCCATAGTTCAAAACTGAAAGGACAAACCAGACTAGCAGCAAACTATACAAGACTCCTATAAAGATTCGTGAGCGCCTACTTTTAAACAAACGTAAAAGTAAGACAAAAGAGACGATAAAAAGCAATTCTGTAAACATTTTATCCCCCCTTTCTCATCATCGTTGACATTCTGAACAGAGTCTCGCTTCCATTTCTCACTGGTAACATCAACCATACAAAGTCTGATACATCTTATCTAGAAAAACTTTCAACTCTGTTCGAACAATCTTTAACAGGTGTTCTTCTTCGGCTTGAGAGATGGTCACACTTTCTTTTTTATGATTACTAATATGAGAATAGTAACTACGTTTTAGGGTTAATTGATGATCTAAAATATAGTAGGCATTTATTTGTTCCTCATTTACCATTGTTTCAAATAAAACCGAGACTTCATCCCTACTAGGATTCAACATTTTCAAATCGATGTCTCCTTTTATCCCTATGGAGTCAATTCCTCCATCCAAGCGGATGGCACCGTCAGGGGGAACAATATAACCTGCTTTTCGCATGTCAGACGCATATTTTCCTGAATCCATTAAATGTTGTAAGACAGCTGTATTGTCCCTCTCTTCAAAAGAAGCCTTTAATTGGAACCGTTCTTGGTGGCTTTGATACTGAGAATAAAGAGTGATACCAACAACTAAGGCAAGTACAGAAGCGAGCAAGATTCGTATTTTTCTAGGTCTCGACATTTTTATCTCCTCTATCTAAAAAATCATAGAAATCTTGTTTCTAACTTTGAAAGATAACTTCTTTATCCTTGAAAATCCTTGGAACTCTAGCCCCATGTGACTGCTATTTGCCCTTTTTCATGATGTATTTTCGTATAGGTACTTCAACCATTTGAACGATTTCAAATCCTTCTTTTTGGTAAAGCATGTAAGCTGTTTGATTTGCCTCGTAGACATTTAGAGAAATAGTATCTATGTCTTCATTTTCAAAGGCCAAACTAACAAATTCCCTTAAAGCCTGGCTGCCTAAGCCCTGCCCCTGTTTCTGGGGATTGATAAAAAATCTCCCGATATGAAGATTCTTGTCTTCTAGCCTGATTTTCTGGATAAGCCCCACAAACTCTTGTCCATCAAAGATTGAAAAGATTCCTTCCAAATCTTGCAAGATTTGAATTGTTAAAGGAAAAGGAATCATTGTTCCCATCCATTGTTCTTGAAAGGATTTGCCAAGGGAGTTGGACCATTGGCATAAGAGCTGAGCATTTTCTATGCTCACATTTTCTTCAAAACGAATCATCATCTTGACCTCACCATCTTATCAATGTTTCTTTATTATACTACTTCTCCTATTTTTTACGAATAGATAAGTATGATTGATCTTTATTATTTTCTTGTCGGGAGCATTCTCGCTTCTTTCTTGAGTTTGGTTATTGACCGTTTCCCTGAGCAATCCATTATTCGACCAGCTAGCCACTGCGATTCCTGTCAGACTCGCTTGCGTCCCTTAGATTTGATTCCTATCCTTTCGCAGGTGGTTAATCGCTTTCGCTGTCGCTACTGCAAGGCTCGCTATCCATTCTGGTATGCCCTCTTTGAATTGGGCTTGGGTGTCCTCTTTCTAGCTTGGGCTTGGAGCTGGCTTTCCTTGGGTCAAGTCATCCTAATCACTGCTGGCTTAACCTTGGGAATCTATGACTTTCGCCATCAGGAATATCCCTTACTAGTCTGGATGACTTTCCACCTAATACTCATGGCTTTCTGTGGTTGGAATCCGATTATGTTCTTTTTCCTTGCCCTCGGAATCATGGCCCATTTTATCGATATCCGCATGGGCGCAGGGGATTTTCTATTTCTGGCTTCTTGTGCGCTCGTCTTTAGCGTGACAGAATTACTCATCTTGATTCAGTTCGCTTCTGCGGCAGGGATTTTAGCCTTTCTTTCGCAAAAGAAAAAGGAAAGACTTCCTTTTGTGCCTTTCCTCTTACTTGCTACTTGTGTGATTATTTTTGGTAAGCTACTGCTTGTTTGATAAAGTCCTCAATCGGCTCTCCTTGGTGGAGAGCTTTTACAATTTTCGAACCGACGATAACGCCATCTGACACCGCATTGAAACGTTCTACATCAGCCTGGCTAGACACACCGAAGCCTGTCAATACAGGGATGTCAGTTACTTGATGCAGTTGCGCCAAGTGCTTGTCCAAGTCTGCACGGTAATTTCCTGATTTCCCTGTCACCCCATTGACAGCAACGGCATAGACGAATCCTTCAGCTCCCTTGATCAACTCTTTTTGGCGCTCAAGTCCTGTGGTCAAACTAACTAGGGGAATCAAGGCGATATCTGTGTCTACCAAAAATGGCTCTACAAAGTTGGCATGCTCATGAGGCAGGTCTGGGATAATCAAGCCCTTAACTGCTGTATCTGCCAGATCTTTGACAAATTTCTCCACACCGTACTGAAAGAGGGGGTTGAAGTAGGTCATGATGACCAGTGGCACCTCAGTCTGAATGGTTTTCAAGGTTTCAACCAAAGCTTGGGTAGAAGTCCCGCGAGCTAGACTGCGTAAGCCAGCTTCTTCGATCACAGGTCCATCTGCAACAGGGTCTGAAAAGGGAATGCCCACTTCAATAGCTGAAACACCCAAATCTTCTAAAAAGTGGATTGTTTCAGCGAGACCATCCAAACCTTTCTCATGGTCCCCAGCCATGATATAAGGAACGAAAATTCCCTTTCCAGCTGCTTTGATAGCATTTAATTTTTCTGTTAGTGTCTTAGGCATGCGCTTCTCCCTTCTTTGCTGCATCTGCTTCTAAGCGGTCTTTGACTTGAACTACATCCTTGTCCCCACGACCGGATAGGCAGACAATCATAGACTTTTCTGGTCCGAGTTCTTTGGCCAATTTCACTGCGAAGGCGATAGCGTGGCTAGATTCCAAGGCTGGGATAATCCCTTCCACACGAGACAAGAGCTGGAATCCTTCCAAGGCTTCCTCATCTGTCACGGGGACATAGCTGGCACGTTTGATATCGTGGTAGTGAGAATGTTCTGGACCGATACCAGGATAGTCCAAACCTGCTGAGATAGAGAAAGCTTCAAGAATTTGACCATGAGCATCTTGGAGCACATCCATGAGGGAACCGTGAAGGACACCCGGACGCCCCTTGGTCAAGGTAGCTGCGTGGTGTTCCGTATCCACACCAAGTCCTGCCGCTTCAGCCCCATACATGGCTACTGACTCATCTTCTACAAATGGATGGAAGAGACCGATAGCATTAGAACCACCACCAACACAGGCTACTAGAGCATCTGGCAAGTCTTTCCCAGTCAATTCACGGTACTGTTGTTTGGCTTCGCGTCCGATAACACTTTGGAAGTCACGAACGATTTCTGGGAAAGGATGAGGCCCCAAGGCAGAACCAAGGATATAGTGGGTATCGTCGATATTTGCCACCCATGAACGGAGGGCTGCATTGACCGCATCCTTGAGCACGCGCGAACCATCTGTCACGGCCTCAACCTTAGCTCCCAAAAGCTCCATACGAAAGACATTAAGGGCTTGGCGTTTGACATCTTCCTCACCCATATAGATGGTACATTCCATGTTAAAGAGGGCCGCAGCTGTTGCAGTTGCCACACCGTGCTGACCAGCACCAGTTTCAGCGATGATTTTCTTTTTGCCCATGCGTTTAGCGAGAAGAACCTGTCCCAAGGCATTATTAATCTTGTGAGCCCCTGTATGGTTGAGGTCTTCCCGTTTAAGATAAATCTTGGCTCCGCCGATATGCTGGGTCAAGTTTTTTGCGTAGTAAAGGGGAGTTTCACGTCCTACATACTGGCGTAAGAGCTGGTTTAATTCCTCTTGGAAACTTGGGTCCGCCTGACTTTCACGATAAGCTTTTTCCAACTCCAAAACTGCTGTCATCAATGTTTCTGGGACGAAACGTCCGCCGAATTTTCCGTAAAATCCATCTTTATTTGGTTCTTGATATGCCATGCTTTACCCTCTCTATAAATCTTCTAATCTTTTCCTGATCTTTTTGTCCATCTGTCTCCACTCCGCTCGATACATCTACTGCATAGGGAGTAAAGTGTTGAATTGCTTGTACTACATTGTCTTCATTAAGGCCACCTGCGATAAAGAAGGGCTGCGCTAGTCCTGTCGTATCCAGTTGACCCCAATCAAAGGTCTGGCCACTCCCTGCTACAGGGGCATCAAAGAGTAGATAGTCTGCCTGAGAATTGGGTACATGACCCTCTCCATCGACTTGAACAGCCTGAATGCTGGCACAAGGCAAATCCTCAAACAAACCATCTGCTACCTGACCATGAACTTGTACCAAGTCCAAGCCAACTTTGTCAATCGCTTCTAGCAGTTGAGCCCGACTTGGTGAAACAAATACGCCAACCTTTTGTACATCTGCAGGAATGAGCTTTGCCAGCTCTGTAGCCTCTTCCAAGGTCACCTGTCTTTTACTAGGTGCAAAGACAAAACCGATGTAGTCTGCCCCTGCTGATACAGCTGTTTTTACCGCTTCTTTGGTCAACAGTCCACAAATTTTAACCTTTGTCAATCTGCAACTCCTTGATTCTCTGGGCTACATCTTCTACCTGCATGAGCGCTGTTCCCACCAAAATTCCGTTAAAGTATGGTGCTACTCGTTCCGCATCCTGCCCTGTGAAAATGGCTGATTCAGAAATGTAATAGTTACCTTCCTCAAAGTGCTGGGCCAAGTCTACACTGGTCTGCAAATCGACCTCAAAGGTGGTCAAGTTGCGGTTATTAACCCCAATAATCTGAGCACCCAGTCTGTGGGCCACTTCTAGTTCAGCTAGATTGTGAGTTTCCACCAAGACTTCCAGACCAAGCTCTGTCGCGTGGTCATACAGTTCCTTGAGTCGTTCTTCTGACAAGGCAGCCACGATGAGCAGGATAACTGTTGCACCGGCATTGCGAGCACGGATGATTTGCTTTTCATCGATGATAAAGTCCTTGTTGAGCGTCGGAATTCCTACCTGACTGGAAATCTCACGCAAATAATCCAAATGTCCTTTAAAGAAAACCTCATCTGTCAAAACTGAAATCATCACTGCTCCATTTGCTTCATAAGTCTGGGCCTGTTGCACAATATCCACATCGAGATTGATATCTCCCAGACTAGGGCTAGCCTTCTTGACCTCAGCGATTACCTGCAAACGGTCTTGATGTTTTTTTAAATAGTCAGCTAAGCGATAGGTCTTGCGCAAGGGCTGGACTTCCTCCAGCTCCATTTGCTCGACTTCACGCGCCTTCTGCTCTAAGATTCGTGCTAAAAATTCCTGACTCATTTTTGGTACTCCTGTAACAGTCTGAGTTTTTCAAGGGCCTGGCCACTAGCAATCACTTGACGGGCCAAGGCAACTCCTTCCTTGATACTATCAACCTTACCATTAGCATAGAAACCAAGACCAGCATTCAAGATTGTCGTTTCCAAGAATGGACTTGGTTCGTTTTTAAGAACGCTGAGCAAAATTTCTGCATTTTCCTGAGCATTCCCTCCACGAATATCTTCGATAGCGTAGCGTTCCATCCCCAAATCTTCTGGAGTGAAACTTGACAAGGTGATTTCGCCATTTTCAAGAAGAGCAATCTTGGTTGTTCCGTTCAAGCCAGCTTCATCTAGCCCTTCTGGTCCAGCAACCACGACGGCACGTTTGCGACCCATATTTTTCAAAACCTGAGCGGTACTTTCTAGCAGTTCTGGACGACTAATACCAAGAAGCTGTGTTTCCAAAGCCATTGGGTGAATCAGTGGACCAGTCAAGTTCATGATCGTTGGAATTCCTAGTTCCAAACGAGCGGGCATGATGTACTTCATAGCTGGGTGCATATTTTTAGCAAAGAGAAAGACGATTCCAGTTTTATCGAAAACCTTACCTAGTTCAGCTGGTTTGAGGTCAAGATTGATGCCCAATGCTTGAAGGACGTCTGCCGAACCCGATTTAGAAGAAATCGAAC
The DNA here is from genome assembly GCF_058556195.1 of Streptococcus sp. A69. NCBI lineage: Bacteria > Bacillati > Bacillota > Bacilli > Lactobacillales > Streptococcaceae > Streptococcus > Streptococcus sp. A69. The sequence continues at coordinate 728,345 of NZ_JBZUJU010000001.1, forward strand.
GGTTACCGTGCTTAGCCATATGAATACCACCACCAGCCAAGACAAAGGCTGCAGTTGTCGAAATGTTAAAGCTGAAGGACTTGTCTCCACCTGTACCGCAGTTGTCCATGGCATCATGAATTTCAGTTGGAATGTGTTGGGCATGGCCTCTCATGACTTGTGCAATGGCTGTGCGTTCTTCAGGTGTTTCCCCCTTCATCTTAAGGGCTAAAAGGAGAGAAGCAATCTGAGCTTCGGTTACACGCCCAGTTACGATACGCTCAATGACATCCGTCATTTCCACACCTGATAAATTTTCAAATTTTGCTAGTTTTTCAATAATCTCTTTCATCCTAGTTTCCTCACTTTACAACCTTCTCGATAAAATTCCGAATAGAAGACAAGCCATCTGGCGTTCCGATACTTTCTGGATGGTACTGGAAGCCATAAATCGGCAGGGTTTTGTGTTGAATTCCCATAATGGCTTGGTCATCAATCGAACGAGCTGTCACTTCAAAGTCTTCAGGCATTTTTTCAATCAAAATACTGTGGTAACGCATGACCGGACGGCCATCCTCAATGCCTTGATAGAGAACAGAAGGCACTTCAAAGCTGATATGACTCTGTTTCCCATGCATGACTTTGGGAGCCAAACCTAGCTTCCCACCAAAGACTTCTGCAATGGCTTGGTGTCCCAAACAAATCCCTAGAATCGGCTTCTTGCCAGCAAAATCACGAATCATGTCTTCCATCTTTCCAGCATCAACTGGCCAACCAGGACCAGGAGAAAAGACCAGACCATCTGCTTTTTCAGCTTCTTCATACAGCTTGGGATCATCATTTCTCAAAACCTGCACTTCTGCAAAATTCCCAATGTACTGTGCCAGGTTATAGGTAAAAGAATCATAGTTGTCAATCAATAAAATCATGGTCTTAGTTCTCCAATTCTAGTCATAGATTTTGCTTTGTTAATGGTTTCTTGGTATTCGTTTTGGGCGATGGAGTCGTAGACAATCCCTGCCCCAGCCTGCACATAGGCTGTTTGATTTTTAAGAATCATAGTTCGGATGGCAATGGCCAAATCCATATCACCCGTCGCAGACAAGTAGCCGATTGCTCCTGCGTATAAGCCCCGTTTTTCTGTTTCCAGTTCATAGATCCGTCTCATGGCCCGAATCTTTGGTGCTCCTGAAACTGTTCCAGCTGGAAGTGTTGCTTTCAAGGCATCCATGGCAGTGAGTTCTGGAAGCAAACGCCCTCTCACAACACTGGTTAAATGCATGACATAGCGGAAGAGCTCCACTTCCATATACTTGGTAACTTGAACACTGGATGTTTCAGAGATGCGGCCAATATCGTTACGCCCCAAGTCTACCAACATCAGATGTTCTGCTGTTTCCTTCTCATCAGCAAGCAGGTCTGTCGCCAAGGCCTTGTCCTCTTCATCCGTAGCCCCTCTTGGTCGTGTACCCGCAATCGGATTGGTTGTCACGATGCCATTTTTGACAGAAACCAAACTTTCCGGACTGGCACCGATGATTTGATAGTCACCAAAGTCATAGAAATAGAGGTAATTAGATGGATTGGTCACGCGAAGATTTCTGTAGAAGTCAAATGGATTTCCAGTAACTTCTGCTGAGAAACGTTGACTGAGCACGCATTGGAACATATCACCATTACGAATCAAGCCACGAGCGATTTCCACCATTTGCTCAAACTTCTGAGGAGCGATATGGGGTTTGAAGTCTAACGGAGATAGATCCAGGTCTTCAAATTCATTTGAAGCAGGAATGCGTAATTCCTCAAGCACTTGCTTCAAGGCTGCTTCCAAATCTTCTTGACTGCGATCGCTATAAAGAGCATCTTCGATGACATGGATTTTTTCCTTCTTGTGGTCAAAGACCATGTAGCTCTCATAGACAAAGAAATGCATGTCTGGAGTCCCAATGGTATCTTGAGGGATTTGGCCGATTTCCTCATAGAGCGAAATCATATCGTAACCCACAAAGCCAATGGCTCCCCCACCAAAAGGGAGGTCTGAATGGTGTTGGCTCTTATGAGTCACTTCATAAAGGAAATCCAAGGGATCCCGATCAATCACTTGCCCATTTTGATAAAGGACTCCATTTTCAAACTGAATCTCAAAAACTGGATTATAGGCTAAGATAGAAAAACGAGCGGTTTCCTTGTCTCTCGGAATACTTTCTAAGATCACCTTGTGTTGCCCTTTTAAGCGCATATAAGCCAAGATTGGTGATAAGACATCTCCATGAATGATTCGTTCCATTGTAATTTCCCTTTCAGTTTCTTATTTTTAATTTTTTGTCTTTTTTCTATTTCCCTTAAATAGTGCGGACGGGAGGTAAAATTATCCAGTGGATGATTTTAGAAATCCATGAAATGAAAGACCTAATTTTCGAGCTCCTCGCTCATTAATTTCTAGGCTCAGGCTAAAATAGTTCCCCGAACTATTTTACTCTCAAAAATTCCGTTCTAGATAAGCATCTTTGCTTCTCTAGAATACCACTATGGCGGGAAACATCTTTTAGAAACTCACTTCGTTCACAAATATTTTATAGAAATCTATCTATTGATGAAGTATAGTTTAAAACTGATGACCATATCTACGATAAATATATAAAAATCCCCACGCAAAATAACTTGCGTGAGGACGAAATTCGCGGTGCCACCTCAATTATAGGATTTCTCCTATCTCTCATTCCTGTCTCAGAAAGCTCCTGTAACAGGCTGTGCGATAAAGGGCACTCCCTTGAGAATTATGTTTTCTTCTCTCGTTTCAGATGGACCCAACCTTACAGCTTTCTCTGCTTGTTTCCAGCAACCACAAGCTCTCTGTGAGAGAAAAGACTGTAATTTTTCCATCTCTTATTTTTTAGCTTCTAGGTAGTCTGCAATAGCAGCTACGTCCTTGTCTCCACGACCAGAGACATTGATGATGATAATCTCATCTTTACTTAGTTTCGGTGCACGTTTAACCGCTTCTGCGATAGCGTGAGAACTTTCGATCGCTGGGATAATCCCTTCAGTCTTGCTTAGAAGGAGCAAGGCTTGAACAGCTTCTTCATCTGTCGCTGCTACGTATTCTACGCGGCCAGAATCTTTGAAGTAGGCGTGTTCTGGGCCAACCCCTGGATAGTCCAAACCAGCTGAGATAGAGTAAACTGGCGCCAGCTCTCCGTCTTCCTTAAAGACTGCATAGGTCTTCATACCATCGACAATTCCGACACTACCCTTTGTCATAGTGGCTGCATGCTTGTCTGTGTCAAGTCCGTGACCGGCAGCTTCGACCCCAACCAATTTGACTTCTTCATCAGCCACATACTGTGAAAAAGCACCGATGGCATTGGAACCACCACCTACACAGGCAATGACGTAGTCTGGTAAACGACCTTCTTTTTCTAAGATTTGACAACGAGATTCTTCACTGATGACCTTTTGGAATTCATGAACAATGGTAGGATAAGGGTGAGGGCCTACAGCAGATCCCAAAACGTAGAAGGCTTCAAGGTCATTCATCCATGCTCCAAAGGCTGCATCAACCGCATCCTTAAGAGTTCGTGTTCCCGTTTCAACTGCATGAACGGTCGCTCCCATCATCTCCATACGGAAAACATTGAGACGTTGACGCTCCACATCTTCTGCCCCCATGTAGACATCACAGGCCATACCAAACTTGGCCGCAGCAGCTGCTGTCGCAACACCGTGCTGACCAGCTCCTGTTTCTGCGATCACTCGTTTTTTGCCCATACGTTTGGCAAGAAGAATTTGTCCTAAAACATTGTTGAGCTTGTGAGAACCAAGGTGGTTAAGATCTTCGCGCTTGAGATAAATCTTAGCACCACCTAAGTGATCTGTCAAACTTTCCGCAAAATAGAGTGGTGTTTCGCGACCTGAATAATCCTTCAAGTAATGGCGAAATTCTGCCAAAAATTCTGGATCATCCTTGTACTTGTCAAATGTCACTTCCAACTCATCCAACAAAGCCTGAATCGGCTCCGGTACAAAACTACCACCAAATTGTCCAAAATAACCTTTAGTTGTCATAAATTTTTCCTCTTTCAGTATTGATTTCAAGATATGAAAAAAGCCCACACACAGAATCGACTTCCATGTGAGGGCGTTGGTAACGCGGTGCCACCTCAATTGTAAAGGGACTATCCCCCTTTACATCTCTGCCTTGTCTAACAACAAGTTGCACTATAAGGTGTGCGCACCGAATTTTCATTGTTTCAAATTCATTTTTAAAATCAGCCCACTTTCACTACTTCCAACCACCTGTTCACAATCACCACAGGCTCCCTGAAGATCGAATATAGTTACTTTTCTGATTTATTGAGAATATTATATGTTATTGTTCTATCTTTGTCAAGATTTTTTTATGATTTTTTTCCTGAACCGAGTATTTCTTCGGAAATTCTCACCAAAGTCTGAACGATATAATCAACCTCATCATCACTTAATTTTGTATGAAGAGGGAGCGTAATTTCATTTTCAAAGAAGGCATAGGCTCTTGGATAATCTGCCATATCAAAGCCAAGATTCTTATAAGCTGTCAAGAGAGGAAGCGGTTTGTAGTGTACATTACTTGCAATTCCTGCTTTGGCCAATTCTTGGATAATACGATTACGCTCTTCTAGACTAGCACCTTCTACATGGGTGATGTAGAGGTGACGACAAGATTCGACAGTATCAGTCTTGTGTGCCAGTGGGTGAATACGAGTACCCGCAAAGCCACGATTATAGCGATCCACGATGTCCTTACGACGTTGTAGCAAACCAGGGTAACGATCCAATTGTACCAAACCTATCGAAGCCATGATATCCGTCATGTTGCACTTATAGGCTGGTGTTACGATATCGTACTCCCATGAACCCAATTGCATCTTAGCAAGAGCATCCTTAGTCTGACCATGAAGGGAAAGGATTTGGAATTCCTTGTACATTTCTTCGTCGTCAATCGCTGGATTGGCCTTCCAAGTCGCACTTCCTCCCTCAGCCGTTGTAAAGTTTTTAACGGCATGGAATGAGAAGGAAGTAAAGTCAGCGATAGAGCCCGCAGGGTGTCCTTTATAAGTTGATCCCAAAGCATGGGCACTATCAGAGACAAGCACAATACGGTTAAAGACCTTTTGCCACTTACTTGAAGCAGTAAAGAGATCGCGTTTCTTCTCCACAATTTGGAACAAACGATCATAGTTGCAAACAATCCCTGCAAGGTCTACTGGGATGATCACCTTAGTTTTCTCAGTAATAGCTTGCTCAAGCAAGTCATAATCCATCTCAAACGTATCTGCTTGAATATCCACCATGACAGGTGTTGCTCCTACGTGAGTGATGACACTACATGAAGCTGTATAGGTCATGGCTGGAACGATGACTTCATCACCTGGTCCCACTTCCAAAACACGTAAAATCAACTCAAGAGCCGCAGTCGCAGAGTTGAGACAGACAGTCTTAGGTGTCTGTGTGTAAAGAGACAAGCGACGCTCCAGTTCTTTTGTCTTCGGACCTGTTGTGATCCAACCAGAACGAAGGGTATCCGCTACTTCAGCAATTTCTGCTTCTGTAATATCGGGTGGTGAAAATGGAATATTGTAATTTGGCATTGATTTGCTCCTTTTATCTGTACTCATTTTCTCATGACTACTTTATTTTAGTACCTCAAACACGGTTTGAAACATGATTTTGATGTCTCCAAGGAAACTAAACTCTCGGAGATAGGCGAGGTTATAGCGCATCTTTTCAGGAAGGACATGTTCGACATAGGCCTGGTCAACTGACAGACCTTTCTCCGTCATTTGACTGATGATCGTGTCCTCATCCTTGTAGTTGATACTAGCTGGAGAGGTGATTCCTGCTGGCAAGAGCAAGGTCGCCATCATTTCAGGACTATACTGCTCCGTGTAGCGTGGCACCTCAGGTCGTGTCCCAACAAAGGACATCTCGCCTTTAAGGACATTGACTAGCTGAGGTAGTTCGTCCAAGCGCACACGGCGAATGAAATTTCCCACTTTGGTAATACGGCTATCGTTAGCAGAAGTCACTAGACTTCCTTTTTTATCCGCATCCGTTACCATAGTACGGAACTTCCAAATCTTGAACGAACGGTTGTACTGGGTCACGCGCTCTTGCTTGTAAATGACAGGTCCCTTGCTATCCAACTTGATCCAAATGCTCAAGATAAGAAAGATGGGAGAAGTCAAAATCAGTAAAACCAAGGCCAGAACCCAGTCCAGACAACGCTTGAAGATCAGCGAACCTTTCCTTTTAGAGACAAGCTGGTAGTAAGACTCAACCTCGCTTGATTGCATTTCCACGGGCAAGTCTTCCCATTTCAGCATGCTGTTTCTCCTTTGTTTTTATTATACTATTTGTCAACATTTTTCATTATACCACAAAATGGAAAAGGCGGTGCAAGAAATCTGTAATTTAGAGGAATTCTTCTTTAGGTAAGAGCCCCTGCCTGCAAACTATACATCTTGTGATAGGTTCCTCCCAAGGCCAAGAGTTCCTCATGGGTTCCACTCTCAATGATGCGTCCCTTGTCCAAAACATAAATGCAGTTGGCGTCCTGGATGGTCGAAAGGCGGTGGGCGATGGCAATGGTCGTCCGTCCTTTTCTCATTTTAGCCAGAGAATCCTGAACCAAACTTTCTGTCTCCGAGTCAATATTGGCTGTCGCTTCATCCAAAATCAAGATTTTAGGCTGACTGGCGACTGTTCTGGCAAAGGCAAGAAGCTGGCGCTGACCAGTAGAAAAGCTCGAACCACGCTCGGAAACAGGGGCATCATAACCCAGCGGAAGGTCCTGAATAAAGGAATCTGCATCGACAAAGGCAGCTGCAGCCTGAATCTCTTCATCACTAAGTTCTTGATACATGGCAATATTTGACTTGATAGTCCCGTGATAGAGGAAGGGATCCTGTAAGACCAGACCGATGTTCTTTCTCAGCTCTTCCTGACTGTAGTTTCGGATATCCACACCATCCAAGAGAACGCGGCCTGACTGAAATTCATAAAAACACATGAGGACATTGATAATCGAAGATTTCCCAGAACCTGTATGTCCTACAAAGGCAATGGTTTCTCCCTTGTTAACAGAGAAAGAAATATCATCTAGGATCTGGTGTTTGCCATCATATGAGAAACACACATGTTCAAAACGGATATTGCCTTCTTTGACTTTAGCTTGCCCATCTTTTTGAAGAGGCTCATAGGTCGTTTCGTCAATCAAGGCAAAGACACGGCCTGCAGATACCATAGACGTTTGAAGGGTTGAAAAGTTTTGCGTCACCTCAATCAGGGGATCAAAAAGTCGGTTGATGTACTGGATGAAGGCATACATGGTTCCAGCTGTTATCCCGATAGACAGACCACGGTAACCAAAGTAAGCCATCAAAACGGCGTAGCCTAGAAGTTTCAGCAAACTCATGGCAGGTCTCAAAAAGAGGGCATCCAAGGCTACAGAACGGTTGGCATAGACCAAGTGTTCTTGGTTGATTTCATCAAATTCTGCCTGCAGGCGCTTCTCTTGATTAAAGGCCTGGATAATCCTGATTCCCTCGATATTCTCTGCCAGCTTACTATTGATATCCGACAAAAGACTTCTGGTTTTTTCGATGACTTTCACTGACTTTTTCCGATAGAGATTGACCAAAAGGAAAATCAAGGGTAGAAATAGCAAAACTAAAGCTGTCAAACGAAAATCCAGCACCAACATGGTATACAGAGTTGTCAGAAAGATAAAAACTGCTGAGATAAAGCTGGATAAAATCCCTGAAAACATATCACTGATAGTCTCGGTATCATTGGTCAAACGAGAGACGATGGAACCTGCTGGCGTCTTGTCAAAATAAGACATGCCCAGTTTCTCCATATTGGCAAAGGCATCTCGACGAATATCTCTGACAATAGTGTAGGACACCCTCGCAAAGAGAAGATTGCCAACATACTGGACCAGAGTTTGCAGGATATAGAGGCCATAGTAGGCTAATAAAACTGTAATAGCAAACTGATTGAGATTGCTGAGGTACTGGTCGATAAAGTGGGAAGCTACAAGGGGAATGACACTTTTAATGACCGTCGTCGCAAGGAGAAAACTGAGTGCCAAAAAGGTCAGGAGTCCATAGGGCTTGAGATAAGACATCAAGCGCTTCAATACAGCCCATTGTTCTTGCTTATTCTGCATCTTCTTCTCCTTTCATTTCCAACTGCTGAGACTGGTAGGTTTGGGCATACCAGCCATCTAGAGCTAGCAGGTCTTCGTGCGTACCTCGTTCGATAATCTGTCCATTTTGCAGAACTAAAATCAAATCTGCATGGACGACTGCACTGAGACGATGGGCTGTGATGATAGTTGTCTTATCCTTCCGCATCTCCTTGAGATTGTCGATGATCGCATACTCTGTCTTGGCATCCACGGCTGACAAGGAATCATCTAAAATCAAGATATCAGGGTCTAAAATCATCGCCCGACTCATAGCCAGGCGTTGCTTTTGACCACCAGAAAGACTGACTCCCTTTTCACCGATAACTGTATCAAATCCCTGAGGCATGGCTACAATATCTTGGTAAACTTGGGCTAGCTTAGTCGCTTCCTCGACTGCTGAAAGGGGCAAGTTAGGATTTCCAAAGCGGATATTGTCTAAGATAGAGGTCGCAAAGAGGAACTGGTCCTGAGGAACATAGCCCATGAGACTGCGAAGGTCTGTCAGACGATAGTCCCGAATATTGTGACCATTTAGATAAATAGCTCCCTTATCCACATCGTATTCGCGTAAGAGAAGCTTGATCAAGGACGTTTTCCCAGAGCCTGTCTGTCCGACCAAGCCAAGAGTTTGCCCTTTTTCTAAACTAAAGTAAATATCCGTCAGTGTTTCCTCATTTTCAAAGGCAAAACTATCAATATCGTACTCCAAGCGTCCATTTTCAATACCGTCCAGAGGACATTCAGGATCTTTTACAGGTGATTCCTGAGATAAAAGTTCCTCAATTCGCTGATAGGACACCTTCCCTCGCTGAGTAATATTAAAGAGGAAACCAATGGCCATAAGAGGCCAGACCAACATATCCAAATAACTGATAAAAGTGACCAGATTTCCAACTGTTATTTGCCTCTCCTGCACCATCAAGGAACCGACCAAAAGGGTTAAAACATAGGATGAACCAACAAACAAGAGAACCATAGGATCAAAGAGACTATCGTATTTCATGGTTTGGAGATTCTTTTGGAAGGTCAATTCATTGACTGCCTGAAAAGACTCTAGCTCGTCCGCCTGATAACCGAAAGACTTGGTCACTTTAATACCCGATACAGACTCCTGCACCTTGTTATTGAGCTCAGAAAAGGCAGCCTGTGATTCGCCAAAGGCCTTATGAGTCTTTCTCCCAAGACGACTGGTCGCATAAGCCATGAAAGGCAGGGGAAGAATGGCAACCAAGGTCATTTGCCATGAGATACTAAAAAGCATGGTTAGCAAGGTCACCAGCGCCGTGATAGAGGCATCCACCGCAGACATGACTCCTCCACCTGCGAGACGAGTCAAGGCATTGATATCATTGGTTGCGTGTGCCATCAGGTCTCCCGTCCGATAGGTCTGATAAAAGGCTGGCGACATCTTAGTAAAATGCTCAAACAAGCGAGAGCGCATAATCTGCCCTAGACGATAAGAAGTTCCAAGGATATACATGCGCCAAACATAGCGCAGATAGTACATACCAAAAGCTGCCAGCAGTAGATAAAATAGATTAAAAAGGAGGTCCTGATGGGTTAATTGTCCCGACGTAATGGCATCAATCACCCGTCCCATGACCATGGGGGGAATGAGATTGAGGACGGAAACCAAGATCAAGGCCACAATCCCGACTAGATAACGGCGCTTTTCTAACTTGAAAAACCACCAAAGTTTTTGAATAATGGACATAAAATCCCTTTCTGATTACAAATGGAAACCTGAGGCCAAGACTCAATGAAAATCAAAGAGCAAACTAGGAAACTAGCCGCAGGCTGCTCAAAGCACTGCTTTGAGGTTGTAGATAGAACTGACGAAGTCAGTAACCTACATACGGCAAGGCGACGTTGACGCAGTTTGAATTTGATTTTTGAAGAGTACAAGACCCCAGGTTTTTCTTATTCATAAGTTACGACTGAGACGACACCCTTGTCATACTCAGCGATAAAAATATTGGCCACATTGTCATACCCTTGTTTACTGAGGTTATCAAGCAGCCATTCTTCGCTCCGACCAATGGTCTCCAAAATTTCAACTTGGATCACACCGTCTGTGACAACAGGATACTTGGGATTCTCATCTCCCATTTGGACTACGATGAGTTGACCATTTTGCTCCTGCATCGCTCGTTTGACTTGTTTCATTTGGAAAATTCCCTGACTACGGAGCTTAAGAGCTACGTCCGCTGCTGACAAACCAACCGAACGGCAGGCTTCTGGATCAATCTTCCCATTTTTGATGAGCAGGGTTGGCTTCCCATCAATCAAACGTTTCACAAAGTGAACATTGTTGTTCAGCCATTTGAGAGTTAAAACCAGAATAGTCCACATAATCAGGATAACTGCATACTGAAGGATACTGATGGCACTATTGTAAATCACCCCACCGATGATCCCCCCGAGTACATAGTTCTGAATTTGATCTATTGCTGAGTTAGGCGCTAGGTTGCCCTTTCCGGTCACATTAATTACAAAAACAAGAGAAAAGAGACCCAAGGCTAGTTTGATTAAAATTTCCATATAATTGAGTGTCATTTGTTCACCTCCACCAGTTCAATTGCATCTGTTTTATACAATTCGACTTTCTCTAATAGGTACTTGTCTGGCTCACTGCCGTTCAGGGCACGGTAATAGCGATCTCCGACCTTGATAAGTGCGCCATCAGTGTCGGCAGAAGTATTGACATAAACCTCTGACTTGTCTACTCCCAATTCTTTGGAAACAAGCTCGATGAAATGAAGTGAAGCTTGAAATTTATTATTAGATACTTGATTGTTTTGATAAGTCGTGATGCTGACCAAAAGGAGAGCTAATAAGGTTAAGGCTGAAATCATGACCAACTCACGAAATTTGGTCCCCTTTTTATCATGATAAGCCTTGAAGGCCAAAAATCCTGTCACAGCTAATAAAACAATCCCTAAACCAATCATGATACCATTTTGCTGACCGATTTGGCTGAGGACATAGTCATAAGAATAGAATTTCATGTATTTTCACTCCCTTTCATAAAATCATTCTTCATTATAAACGAAAGAGGGTGATTTTTCAAACCATACGTTGGGGAAATACGTCTTTTTTTGGTATAATATAGTCTGTAATCTGAATGAAAAAGGTAACTTTATGAAACTCATATCATGGAATATCGATTCCCTCAATGCAGCCCTAACGAGCGACTCAGCTCGTGCAAAATTGTCCCAAGAAGTCCTACAAACCTTGGTAGCCGAAAATGCTGATATTATCGCTATCCAGGAAACCAAGCTTTCTGCAAAAGGGCCTACAAAAAAACACTTGGAAATTTTAAAAGAACTCTTCCCAGGTTATGAAAACACTTGGCGTTCCTCTCAAGAACCTGCTCGCAAAGGCTACGCTGGAACCATGTTCCTCTATAGGAAAGAACTCACACCAGCGATTAGCTTCCCAGAAATCGGTGCCCCTTCTACCATGGACTTGGAAGGCCGCATCATCACCTTGGAATTTGATACATTTTTCGTGACCCAAGTATACACTCCAAACGCTGGCGATGGTCTCAAACGCTTGGAAGAGCGTCAAGTCTGGGACGTCAAATACGCTGAGTATTTGGCTCAACTAGACAAAGAAAAACCAGTCCTTGCAACCGGTGACTACAACGTAGCCCACAAGGAAATCGACCTTGCGAATCCTGCCAGCAACCGCCGCTCACCTGGATTTACAGACGAGGAACGTGCTGGGTTTACCAACCTTTTGGCAACTGGATTTACTGACACCTTCCGCCATATTCACGGTGATATCACAGAGCGCTACACTTGGTGGGCGCAACGCAGCAAGACTTCTAAAATCAACAATACAGGCTGGAGAATCGACTACTGGCTCACTAGCAACCGCGTGGCTGACAAGGTGACCAAGTCTGACATGATTAACTCAGGTGCGCGTCAAGACCATACGCCCATTGTCATGGAGATTGAGCTCTAAGGAGAAAGCTAATGGACTATCAAGCTGTCATTCCTGAATTTGTAGTATCTGACCTCGAAAAGTCACGCAACTTCTACTGCGACTTGCTGGGATTTTCTGTCGAATACGAGCGTCCAGAGGAGAAATTTCTCTTCCCCTCGCTTGAAGACTGCCAACTTATGCTAGAAGAAGGCAGCACAGAAGAATTAGCCCAACTAACCTATCCTTTCGGGCGCGGTGTCAATATTTCCTTTGGCATTGAAGATGTCCCTCAGCTCCACCAAAAACTGCTGGAAGCTGACTATCCTATCCATCGTCCGCTGACCAAAAGAGAATTTCGAGTGGGAGATAGCTTTATTTACCCTCATGAATTTGCAGTTTTGGATCCAGATGGTTATTTTTTAAGATTCAGCGAGTAGAAAAATAGAGACTGGAAAAATCTTTCAAATCAGAAAAAGGCATATTGTCAGGTCTTGAAAAATCCTGATAATGTGCCTTTTATGATGAAAAAATCTTCTAATACTCTTCGAAAATCTCTTCAAACCACGTCAGCTTCCATCTGCAACCTCAAAACAGTGTTTTGAGCAACCTGCGGCTAGCTTCCTAGTTTGCTCTTTGATTTTCATTTAGTATAAATGTTAGCCTACAATTGAGCTTTTGCTCTTTTTTGTTCAATTTGTTCGTTTTTTATATCTAAACATTAACAAAATATTTGATTTATAAAGTTAATTAGTGTAAAATAAAAACATTGGCGTCAGCTTATTTAAAATTGAATATCATTTTACTTGTTTATGTCGTGAATTGGCACGACGTTTCTACAAGGTGCCGGAACACCTAACAATGAGTAAGTCTGCTGAAGGTATGGGTTGGGCCATACCTGTTTGGAGAGCTTGCTTATCTGTTAAGTAGGCTCTTTTTCTATTTCCTGCCAGAATCTCTAAACAAGCAAATGAATCATCTTTTAGACTTTAGGAGGTCTTATGAAATTATTAGAAGAGCGCATCCTCGAGGATGGGCATATCTTGGGGGACAACATCCTCAAGGTGGATTCCTTTTTAACCCACCAAGTTGACTTTAGCTTGATGCGAGAGATTGGTAAGGTTTTTGCGGAAAAATTCGCTTCTGCTGGCATTACCAAGGTCGTAACCATTGAAGCTTCAGGCATTGCCCCAGCCATTTTTACTGCCGAAGCCTTGAATGTTCCCATGATTTTCGCCAAGAAAGCTAAAAACATCACCATGAACGAAGGTATCTTAACTGCCCAAGTCTACTCCTTTACCAAGCAGGTGACCAGCACTGTTTCCATCGCTGGAAAATTCCTCTCACCAGAGGACAAGGTCTTGATTATCGATGATTTCCTAGCAAATGGACAAGCTGCCAAAGGCTTGATCCAAATCATCGAACAAGCCGGAGCAAAAGTTGAAGCGATTGGTATTGTGATTGAAAAGTCTTTCCAAGATGGTCGTGATTTGCTTGAAAAAGCAGGATATCCCGTCCTATCACTGGCCCGTTTGGATCGTTTTGAAAATGGTCAGGTCGTATTTAAGGAGGCAGACCTCTAATGCAAAAACAAGAAAAACACTCGCAAGCAGCCGTTCTTGGCTTGCAGCACTTACTAGCCATGTACTCAGGTTCTATCCTGGTTCCCATCATGATTGCGACAGCTCTTGGCTATTCGGCTGAGCAGTTGACCTACCTAATCTCCACAGATATCTTCATGTGTGGGGTGGCCACCTTCCTTCAACTCCAACTCAACAAATACTTTGGGATTGGACTACCAGTCGTTCTCGGAGTTGCCTTCCAATCCGTCGCTCCTTTAATTATGATTGGACAAAGTCACGGTAGCGGAGCTATGTTTGGTGCCCTTATCGTTTCTGGGATTTATGTAGTTCTGATTTCAGGCATTTTCTCAAAAGTTGCCAATCTCTTCCCATCTATCGTAACAGGCTCTGTCATTACCACGATTGGATTGACCCTGATTCCTGTCGCTATTGGAAATATGGGAAATAACGTCCCAGAACCAACTGGGCAAAGTCTTTTGCTTGCAGCCATCACTGTTCTAATCATCCTCTTGATCAACATCTTTGCCAAAGGATTTATCAAGTCTATCTCCATTTTGATTGGTCTGGTTGTTGGAACTGCCATTGCTGCTACCATGGGCTTGGTTGATTTCTCCCCTGTTGCAGCAGCACCGCTTGTCCATGTCCCAACTCCCCTCTACTTTGGGGTGCCAACCTTTGAAATCTCCTCTATTGTCATGATGTGTATCATCGCAACGGTGTCTATGGTTGAATCCACTGGTGTTTACCTGGCCTTGTCTGATATTACCAATGACCCAATCGACAGCATGCGCCTGCGCAACGGTTACCGCGCAGAAGGTTTAGCTGTCCTTCTCGGAGGAATCTTTAACACCTTCCCTTACACAGGATTTTCACAAAACGTTGGTTTGGTTAAATTGTCAGGTATCAAGACTCGCCTACCAATCTACTACGCAGCTGGTTTCCTAGTTCTCCTTGGACTCCTTCCTAAGTTTGGCGCCCTCGCCCAAATCATTCCAAGCCCTGTCCTTGGAGGGGCCATGCTGGTGATGTTTGGTTTTGTTTCCCTTCAAGGGATGCAAATCCTCGCCCGTGTTGACTTTGCTAACAATGAACACAACTTCCTTATCGCAGCTGTTTCCATCGCTGCTGGTGTAGGTCTAAACAACAGTAATCTCTTCGTCAGCATGCCGACAGCTTTCCAAATGTTCTTCTCAAACGGAATCGTCGTAGCCAGCATACTGGCCATTGTCCTCAATGCAGTATTAAACAGGAAGAAGAAATAAGAAAAAGAGGTGTGAGCCTCTTTTTTGTTTCTTATATCCTCACCTGTCTCTCATCAGACCGCTGGCCTGTGACAAACATGGTAAAGGTTGCTTTGCAGACATTTCTGCCTTCTTGATTGGTGATATCAACATCTACCACACAGGTTGTGCGTCCATGATGGACACATTCTCCTTTAATGGTCAGCACATCGTCGAGTTTTCCTGCCTTGAGGTAGTTGATAGAGGACTGGAGCGTCACTCCATCAAGTCCCAGCGAAATAACCACCAAACCACTGATCTGGTCACAAAGAGTAAAGAGATAGCCACCATGGGCATTGCCATAGTAGTTGAGCGACGAGTCCACTACTTTGGTCGTCACCTCAACGTGACCAGCTCTCATTTGTTCAATTTCGTAATTTTCAAAGGCAGATATAGCGTCAAAATGAAAATCTTTCATCGTTTCCTCCTGATATTTCAAACGACCCTATGATACTACTTTTTATAGGACTGTGCAAGGAGAAAGCTCCTAGTCGGGTAAAATTCCGACCTGTTCTACAAAGCGCATAAAGGCTGCCTGTCCTTGTTCCGTCTGCTTGTAAACCCCCGCGTCCCCCAAAACACGTGCAAAGATAGCACCCACAGAGTCCTTGACGATTTCAAGGGCTTTTTCTTTATCTGCTAGGTCCAGATGTTGGGCTTTAAGCTGGTCTGCCCATTCCTGATGATAGTCGGCAACTGTAACCCCTTCTCCCACGAGGTAGCTGGCAACTTGCTCCACTTCTGCCTTCAAACGAGGTGGCAAAATAGCCAAGCCCATGACCTCAATCAAGCCGATATTTTCCTTCTTGATATGTTGGACATCCTTGTGGGGATGATAGATACCGTCAGGATGTTCTGCAGAAGTCTGATTATCTCGCAATACCAAGTCCAACTCAAACTGACCGTCGCGTTTACGAGCAATCGGTGTGATGGTGTGATGCGGTGTCCCGTCTGTCTCTGCCAAAATTTGCACTTCAGGGTCTGAATATTGTCGCCATTCCTGTAAAATCTTGTTCGCCAAGTTAATCAAATCCTCTTTGAAATCCGAAGTCAAACGTAGCACTGACATAGGCCACTTGACAATCCCAGCCTTGACCTGCTCAAAACCAGCAAATCGGAAAGCCTTTTGCAAGGGAGCCAATTCCATAGGAAATACGTGACGTCCTCCCTGATAGTGGTCATGGGTTAGAATAGAGCCTCCCACTATCGGTAGGTCGGCATTCGAACCCGCAAAATATCCCGGAAATTGCTCTACGATCGCCAGCAGACGCTCAAAGCTCTGACGACTAATGGCCATGGGACGATGCTGGCCGTCTAAGAAGATACAGTGCTCATTAAAATAAGCATAGGGCGAATACTGGAAGCCCCACTCCTGACCCGCCATTTCAAAACGGATAATGCGGTGATTGCTGCGAGCTGGATGGTTAATTCGACCATGATAGCCTTCGTTCTCTATACAAAGCTGACACTGGGGATAATTGCTAGCTTGCACCAACTTGGCTGCTGCAATCTCCTTTGGATCCTTTTCAGGCTTAGAGAGGTTGATGGTAATCTCAAGTTCTCCGTAGTCAGATGGAACACGATAAGCAATATTTTTTGCAATGGCCTTGAGTTTGATGTAGTCATTTTTCTGGCTAAGTTGGTAGAAGTCCGCAATTGCCTGTTCGGGAGATTGGGCATAGGTTGCCCAGAAGTCACGATTGATCTGACTTGGACAAGGCGTTACCAAGTCCATTAGTTCAGCACCGAGGATTTCACGCGCAGCCTGACTATCCTCAATCGTCTCTAATCGAACCGCTTCCTCAACCAACTGGTCTTTGAGGTCAATCACTTTATCCAGATTGGTCTCAACTTCCAAAACACCTTCGCCTACTCGTGCCAAAACACGATTGGTCAGGTAGATTCGATCCATTTCCTCAAATGAACTTTCAGCAATAACGTGTGTTACAAATTTATCTACTAAGGTCACGATAGAGCCTCCTTTTAACTAGTCAAGGACGCGAGTGCCACCTGCAACCTCAGCGATATAGAAGCTTGGAGCGTATCCAACTACTTCCTCATAGTGCTTGCCAACAGCTGCTTTAAAGGCCTCAACAGCATCTTTTTGCACCAAAGCAATGGCACAGCCACCAAAACCTGCTCCTGTCATACGAGCACCGAGAACACCTTCTTGATCCCAAGCTGTGTGGACAAGTGTATCCAATTCCAAACCAGTTACTTCATAGTCATGTTCTAGAGAGACGTGAGAAGCATTCATCAAGCGACCAAATGTTCCCAAATCACCTGCTTGAAGGGCTGCTTGAGCTTTAAGGGTACGTTGGTTTTCAAGCACAGCATGGCGAGCACGTTTCAAACGATTTTCATCTTTAATCAGATAGCTGTATTGATCAAAAGCCCACTCGTCCAATTCACCCAAGGTCTGAATGTCCAAGGCAACTTGCAATTCTTCCACTGCTTTTTCACATTCGGCACGACGTTCATTGTATTTAGAGTCTGCCAATTCACGGCGTTTATTGGTGTTCATAATAACAACGACATTGTCTTTCAAATCAAGTGGCACCAAATCGTACTCAAGACTGTTGGTATCTAGGTAAATAGCACGTTGGTCTGCCCCCATACCGATAGCAAACTGATCCATGATACCAGAGTTGACTCCGATAAAGTTGTTTTCTGTTTGTTTTCCGATTTTAACCAAATCCAAACGCTCTAGTTTTAAATCAAAGAGATGCTCTGCCACGACTCCTGTCAAGAGTTCCAAGGATGCTGATGAAGACAAGCCAGAACCATTTGGGATATTCCCATAAACATAAAAATCAAACCCTTTATCAATCACGTGACCAGCTTCTTGCAAGAAATAAAGAACTCCTTTTGGATAATTGGTCCAGCTGTGCTCTTTTTCAAACTTGAGATCAGCAAGAGGCACTTCGATGATACCTTTGTCCTCAAAGTTAGCTGAGTAGAAACGCAAGACTTGGTCGTCACGCTTGCGAGCTGCACCGTATGTTCCCAAGGAAATAGCAGCTGGAAAAACGTGCCCGCCATTGTAGTCCGTGTGTTCACCAATCAAATTGATACGGCCTGGTGAAAAGAAGGTTTGGTCTGCTTCTTGACCAAAAACGGCAAGAAAGTCTTTGCGAAGGGCTTCAGCAGTAAGATGTTGTGTCATATGAATTCTCCTTTGACTGTCCGTTAAGTCACCTTAACGTGTAATCGTTTTCTTCTATTGTATCCAAGGCTTTTGCCAAGGTCAATCCTTTTTACTAAAGTTTTACTAAACAATCGGTAAAAAGAAGAAAAATATGATATACTAACTTAAAAGGAGGAGGATTTATGGCTACCTTAAAAGACATTGCACAGCTAGCCTCTGTCTCTATCGCGACCGTATCCCGTGTCCTCAATCGCGACCAGAGCCTATCTGTCACAGAAGAAACCAGACACCGTATTTTAACTGTCGCTGAAGAACTGGGCTATACCAAGCACCTCAAGACAGGCGAATCCCATAAACCCAAGCAAAAGATTGCCATTATCCAATGGATCAGTGAACAAGGAGAGCTAGACGACCTCTACTACTACCAGATTCGTCTCGGTATTGAAAAAAGAGCCCAAGAGTTGGACTATGATATCTTGCGCTATTTTAATGACCATCCTTTTACACTGAGCGAGGAAGTGATTGGCATTCTCTGCATCGGAAAATTTAGCCGAGCTCAGATTGCTGCCTTTGAAGAATACCAAAAACCTCTAGTCTTTATAGACAGCGATACCCTCTCATTAGGTCATACCTGTATTATCACTGACTTTTACACTGCTGTGAAACAAGTTGTAGACCATTTCCTCAGCCAAGGTATGAACCGTATCGGAATTCTCACAGGTCTTGAAGAAACAACCGACCAGGAAGAAATCATCCAGGATAAGCGACTAGAAAATTTCAAAGACATTACCCAAGCAAATGGAATCTACCATGGAGAACTGGTCTTTCAGGGGAGCTTTACTGCCCAATCTGGCTATGACTTGATGAAGGAGGCCATTCACAAGCTAGGAGAACAACTCCCACCAGCCTTTTTCGCTGCCAGCGATAGTTTAGCCATCGGCGCCCTCCGTGCCCTTCAAGAAGCTGGAATTAGCCTACCAGACCGCGTCAGCCTCATTTCTTTCAACGACACCAGTCTGACCAAGCAGGTCTATCCTCCTCTTTCAAGCATCACTGTCTATACCGAGGAAATGGGCCGAGCAGGTATGGATATTCTTAACAAGGAAGTTCTCCACGGTCGCAAAATACCTAGCCTAACCATGCTGGGAACCAGACTGACTTTGAGAGAAAGTACGCTGCCATAACTCAACAAATATACCAACGCAAAAAATCCTAATAGAGAGTCTCAAATCTCCATTAGGATTTTCATTGTTAATCCATCACAATCATAGACTTAATGGTCTTGCGTTCATCCATATCTTTATAAGCCTGGTCGATATCTTCCAGTTTATAACTTGAAGTAAAGACGCGACCTGGATTGATGTCTCCATCAAGAACCGCTTTTAACAAAACTTGTTTGTCATAAGTGGTAACTGAGGCTGCTCCACCTGCCACTGAAATATTTTGGGCAAAGGTTGAACCAAGGGCACGGTTATTATAATGTGGAACACCGACAAATCCCATGCGTCCTCCATTATGAAGGACTCCAAGGGCCTGCTCAACGGCTGCTTCAGTCCCAACACATTCAAGGGCTGCATCTGCTCCACCACCGAGGATTTCACGCACCTTGGCAATTCCCTCTTCGCCACGTTCAGCCACAACAGCTGTCGCCCCTGATTCCAAGGCCATCTTTTGGCGGTCTTCATGACGGCTCATAAGGATAATTTGTGATGCACCACGCATCTTAGCTGCAATGACAGCGCATTGACCAACAGCCCCATCACCGATAACGACCACCTTGTCGCCCTTTTGCACATTAGCAACACGCGCCGCATGATAGCCTGTCGGCATGACATCAGCAAGTGTCAAAAGTGACTTGAGCATGCCTTCGCTATAATCTGAAGGTTGACCTGGAATTTTCACAAGTGCCCAATTAGCAAAGTGGAAACGGATGTACTCTGCTTGGACCCCGTTAGACCAGTTGGTGCCAATATGGCGGTCACAAGTCCCATCATAGCCAGCGCGACAGGCATCACACTCCCCACAGCCATGGGTGAAAGGTGCGATGACAAAGTCTCCTGATTTTACTGTAGTAACGTTCTCACCAACTTCTTCGATAATTCCGATAGCCTCATGACCGCTATTTCTATGTCCTTCTTCGATTTCTGGATTACGGTAACTCCAGAGGTCCGAACCACAAACGCAAGTACGGACAATGCGGATAATAGCATCATCTGCTTCTATAATTTGCGGACGTTCAATTGTAGCAAGTCCAACCTTGCCTGCCTTTGTATATACTGCTGATTTCATTTAAAATTTTCCTTCCTTGTAAAGTTTAATTTTGAGATTTAAGCGATTTAAAGCCGTCTGTAACTGAGAAAAGCGCTCCTCTAATTTTTTCTTTTCGTCTTCTAAAATATCAAGCCTTTCTTCTCTCGTTTCATCCCCCTTTTGGTAGAGCGACATATAGTCAACTAAACTGTCTACAGAGACACCCGCCGAACGGAAACACTTAATAAATTCCAGCGCTTCTATATCCTGATCTTGAAAGTCACGAATTCCAGTCGCAGTTCGAGTAATCGGTGGCACAAGACCAACTCGCTCATAATACCGAATCGTATCCGCTGAAATTCCCAATAAATCGCTGGCAGATTTAATATTCATATACTAGCCTCCTTTCATTATCTTCACTGAATTTAAGCAACTATAACTCATTCATCTTATTATACAACTTTGAGTTGACTCCAAGTCAAACTTTTTGCATCTAATCGAAAAATTTTTTTAATTACCAAACAACTAAGTAAAGTTTATACAGAGCCTTATAGGATCAAACTTTTAAAATATTTAAACAGTAAATAAAATACTCTATTTCAAATAACATAGGGGCTTAATCATTCTTTACTTTGTACTAATGATGACCATGCTTCTGCTCTAACTCTCTCACCTTCCGCCTATGTTGCGCATGATTGCTTTGACTGCTATCTACTTCAATAGTGATATTCTGCACGCCTCTTTCTTCTAAACATTGACGCACCACTTCTTTGGTCTCCATCATCTGCTCCCAGTCCTCGATACAGATGTGGACAATAGCATTGTTCTCTAGACCGTCCATGGACCAAATGCTAAGTTGATTGACACTGTTGACGTTGGGTAGAGCCTCTAAATCCTTCTCCAAATCACTTGTCTCGACCCCTTCTGGCACAGCATCTAGGAAAATTTTCAGTGCGCTCCAAAAGCGAGGAATGGCTTTTGTTAGAATAAAGATAGAAATAACCAGCGATAAAAGCGGATCGAGGATATACCAGTCCGTAAATCGGAGGATAATCGCCATTAGAATGACAGCCAGCCAACCAAGGGTGTCTTCCAAAAAATGCAAGCTAAGAATAGACTCGTTCTTTGTCTTTCCTTTACGAACTACCAGACTTGCTAGGACATTAATGGACACTGCAATGATTCCCAGCCAGAGGATACCATTTTCATTAACGGGTTGCGGGTGAACAATCTTTGTGACATTTTCCAAGATCACTAGGACAGACCCTATCATAAGAATCACAGCCGTTAGCATGGCCCCTAAAAGACTAAAACGTTTGTAACCCAAGGTGTACTGTCTATCTTCTTCACGGTTTGAAATTGTTTCTAGAAGGGCTGATATACCAATGGCTATTGCATCTCCCAGGTCATGAACAGAATCAGCAAGAACTGCACTCGAACCAAAGATTCCTCCTGCGATAAACTCGACTATCGCATAGCTTAAATTTAAGAAAAAAGCTAACCAGATAGATGTTTTAGAACTCATTTCTCTCCCTCCTTTGGTATAATGGGTATATACATACTTCTTTCATTTGTATTATCTAATAAAATTCAAAGAAAGGATAGAAGCAAACTGTCAGTCCTGTTCAGTTCTGAACAGTTTGTCTCAAGTGTCTATATGCCAAAAAGAGACCGTCGAGTCAGTAAGACGAAAAAAGCCATCTATCAAGCTTTTTTACAACTTTTGAACGACAAGGGCTATGATGCCACTACTGTTCAGGATATCATTGACCTAGCAGATGTTGGACGTTCTACTTTTTACTGTCACTACGAGAGTAAGGAACTGCTTTTAGATGAGCTCTGTCGCTACCTCTTTCATCATCTCTTTGAAAGGGAAGGACACTTTACTACCGAGGACTACCTCGCACATATCTTTTTACATTTTCAGAAAAACCAGGACCATGTCACCAGTCTTCTTTTTTCCAAAAACGACTACTTCCTCCGCCAACTACACAAGGAGCTCGAACACCACGTTTATCCCATGGTGGCGGATGACTTACAAGAAGCCTACCCAAACATTCCGGCCTCCTACCTCCAGCATTTTGTTGTAACGAACTTTATCGAGACCCTAACTTGGTGGCTAAAAAAAGGAAAATCCTATACCGAAGACCAAGTGGTGAGATTTTACCTTGATGTAATGGAGATGACCTCTACAACTACACTTGATAACTAAGCCTGTAACTCAGAAAGGAACCAACTATGTTAACTTCGATGATTCTAGGAATACTAACAATTGTACTAGCCCTCGCCTTCTCACTACTTCACCTTGCCGCTGCTTTTTCAGCCATGAAACAAAAGAACCACAGTTTGGGAAACACGTGCATCTTGGTCGGCAGTTGCATCACTTCTCTGGCTCTAGCCATCTTTTACTTCGTCCCACTTGCAACCATTCTTCTATGGATTGTGGGTGCGAGTATTGTCTGCTATGGAGCCTACTGGAATGGGCAACAGCAAGAAAGTCAACATATATCGCACCACATCGTTCGTTTAACGACCGCTATTGTCATTACGGTATTATTCATTTTGCTCTAACACAAAAAAAAGGATCATCTGATCCTTTTTTACTTTTTAAGCACTCTTTGCGGCCTTGCTCCACTGATACCAACCAACTAGACTATTGATCAAGTAAATCAGGTATTTCCCTTGGATTTGCAGGCTTTCTCCCCACCAGAGATAGATAGAAAAGACATTGGTAGCTGCCCAGAATATCCATCGCTCACGGTAAACAGCTGTCATGAGGATTTGCCCAACCCATTGGTCGCATCGGTGATAGAATCACGATAGGGACGATTAGCTCCGATAGACTGATAAATAAACCCAAAGGCCAACCACCAAAGAACACTAATAGAAAGATACTTTGTCCAACCCTTTCCGTCTAGTTTACGTGCGACAAACTCTTGTTGTTCTTTCTTAAACTGGGCTTGATAAATCCAAACCAAGAGACCAATTGGCTGCATAATTGTAAAATAGAGAGTTGTTAAAACCTCACCATAGAAGCCTTTTTGAAGGGCAAGCACCAGATAAATGATGGAATTAATCAAACCAAATAGGTAGTTACTAGCACGACCTTCAGCTTCTCAAAGAGCAGAAAAAAGGTTAGTAAGGCTTGAGAGATGAATCATTTTAAAAGCAAACAATTCCAACAAGACGTCATCATTGTCGCTGTTGGTTATTACCTACGTTACAATCTGAGCTATCGTGAAGTTCAGGAATTGCTTTATGACCGTGGAATAAATGTTTGTCACACTACGATTTATCGGTGGGTTCAAGAATACAGTAAAATCCTCTATCATCTCTGGAAAAAGAAAAATAAACAGTCCTTCTATTCGTGGAAAATGGATGAAACCTATATCAAAATTAAGGGGCGTTGGCATTATTTCTATCGAGCGATTGATGCGGACGGTTTAACATTGGATATCTGGTTACGAAAGAAACGTCGAGCAGACGATAACAGCTATAAGTTAGAAGATACCGCCTATCAAGAAGAGAAAGCACGCAAAGCAGAAACCGAAGATAAGCTAGCTATTGAAGCAATGAAAAGCAAGTACACCACGCTATTGCTAGAAAATATGTTGCTAAGTCCGTTTGAAATGCAAGATACAAAAATCATGGCAGGATTGCAAGTCCATGTTTACCCCCTCTATGACGAACTGAAAGAATTAAGAGGGCTAAATAGTGTTAAAGACCACTTGTCTTATGTTGCCAGCAGACGTGAAGAATATTCTAAGCATAATATCGCACGCTACCTCAAAAAAGCCATTGAACAATATCTACCAACGGTTAAAAGGCAGGACTTAAACCATGAGTGAAGACTTAAAAACGATCAAAGAGCTGGCGGATGAGTTGAGTGTTACAAAACAAAATATTCAATATCACTACCAAAGGTTACCAAAAGAATTACAGCTTAAAAGTTCCAATGGGTCTAATCTAATAAATTCTAAAGCAGAAAAAATAATTTTAGGTAAAGTAGAAAGTAGTAGCAAATCAAATACCAAAGACCAACAAATAAGTAGCAAAGACCAACAAATAGAAAAATTAACTAATTTGTTAGACCAGTAACAACGATTAGCCTTGCAAGATAAAAAGTTGCTAGAAGAATACAAGGCGGAAAATGATAACTTAAAAGCCCTCAAAATGCCCTCACAGGAAACAGAATTCAAACACTTAGACAATCAATATAAAGATGAAGTGAACGCTCTTAAAGAGAAGTTGGAAAATTTGCAGGAACAAATCAAAGATCAAAAAAGGATAGAAGAACAAGAGAAACCAATAAAATGGTGGGGACTATGGCGAAAATAGATGATTCAGTTAAAAAGAAAGTTCCAGAATTGCGATTTAAAGGATTCACGGATGAATGGGAACAGAGTAAGTTGGGAGACGAAGTTCGAATAGTGATGGGACAGTCTCCTAATTCAGAAAATTATACTGATGATCCTAATGGACGCTAAAAATGCGAAGACCTATGAAGACCTATTTTGTATTAGTCAAACAAAAAATCCAAAAGAAATGGTATATGATTATGACCATGAAACAAAGTAAAATCAAACCGAGTGATCTGAGGAAGCACCCGATGATCATGAAACGTTATTAAACACAAAAGTCACCCATGTGAGTTCTTGCCAGAAGCTGAAGTTAATCCTTCAACCTGGAAAACCCGCAGAGGTGACTTTTTCTATACATCTCGATTTTTCTGGCAATAATCATTAACCGATAAATATGTCTGTGAATCACCCAGCGACTCCGCTATGTCCATAATCCGCGGTGGTAGTAATCCCACTCGCTGGACAAGTTCGTGATTGCTGAACAATTCCCGTGGACTGCCGGCGAAGCCAAACTTCCCGTGTTCCATAACATACACCGACTCAAACTCGGCGGCGACCCAATCCATGTCATGGGTGATGGTCACAACTTGGTGGCCCGAATCAGCCAACTGATGGAAAATTGCGGTCAACTTGCGCCGGCTTTCCCAATCAAGCGACATCATCGGCTCATCAAATAAATAAATCGCCGGATCCACTGCCAAAACTGTGGCAACACTCAACAGCTTGCGTTCCGACAATGACAGGTCATATGGGCTTTCAGCTGTTTTATCATCCAAGCCAACTCTTTTTAGAGCCGCTAAAGCCCGCCTCGTAATCGTGTCGTGGTCATCCATGACCTGCGCGACATTCCACTCCACCTCTCGTTGAACGGTCGGGTTGAAAAGCTGATCGTCAGGATTCTGAAAAGTAATCCCAACCTTCAGTAACTTTTCGACTGGTTTAAGATCATTAAAATTTTCTCCATCGATCTTAATCACACCGGTTTGTGGTGTCAGCAAACCCGTCAACAATTTGAAGAGCGTTGATTTGCCGGCACCATTTTGGCCGACAATCGCCACCATCGGATTGGCGAAGTGTTTGTCTTCAACATCCAAGCTAAAGGACCGTTCCGGATAAGTGAACGTCAGGTGGCTCAGTTCAATTGTGGACATAACGAACCTCCTTCAGATCAGCGTAATTCACCGGATACCGGCCATCAGCCAAGTGCCAATCCATTTTTTGAGCAAGTTGCTGGATTGTCGGGGCTGGAATCTGCCAGTCAGCTGCCAAATGATTAAACACCTCACCCGGCCTGCCCTGGGCTACCATTTGACCCTCGTGCAGCACCCACACAACGTCGGCGACTTCGCACAAATCGTCAATTTCACTGGTGACAATGAAGACAGTCGTCTCTTTGACTTGGGCCAGCCATTGGAAAAATTGCCGGCGGCCAAGGGGATCCATCTCACTGGTCGGATCATCCATAATCAAAACAGCCGGATTAGCCACAATCGCCGTGGCAATTGCCAACCGCTGGATCTGACCACCGGAAAGGCTCTCGGGACGCAAATTCAGCTGTTCAATCAGCCCCATTTGCGTGGCAACTTCTTCAACCCGTTTTTGAATCAGTCCTTCAGCCATTCCCTGATTAATCAAGTCAAAGGCGATTTCATCGGCAACCGTGTCTGCCAACCCGCTTAGTTGGCCAGCTGGATTTTGCAGTACAACTCCATTCATGGCATTATAAACGGGCCAATTGTCAGACACTCGCTGGCCAAACATGTGCCAATCGCCCTCAATCTCAGCAGACACAATTTTAGGAATGACCCCTGCCAGCACACGGCACAAAGTCGATTTGCCGGAGTGGCTATTCCCGATAATCCCAACCACCTGGCCGGTATGAACCTCCGCGTTAATCTGACGCAGTTGTGGTTGCTCAGTACCCGGATAACGGGTGGTCAAATTTTCAATTACAATCCGTTTATCTTCGTCCATATCTTCCACCCAATCAATAAAATTGCCAATCCAGTCAGACCAATGTGCAGCGTCCGCGACAAGCGATACACGCGCTGGGAGGTTCTGACAGTCCGGTTGAGATTATCAAAACCTCTCAGTTGGAGAGAAATCGACCGCGTCATCGATTGAT
Organism: Streptococcus sp. A69; assembly: GCF_058556195.1. Taxonomy (NCBI): domain Bacteria; kingdom Bacillati; phylum Bacillota; class Bacilli; order Lactobacillales; family Streptococcaceae; genus Streptococcus; species Streptococcus sp. A69. The sequence continues at coordinate 755,228 of NZ_JBZUJU010000001.1, forward strand.
CCAAGGTCTTAATCACCAATGGAATTAGAACCGGCAGGACTGACTTTAATTTCTGAATCAACGTTTTTTGCGGATTGGTTCCGCGAACTTTTTGTGCCTGCTGGATTTTCCGCATATTGCGCATCATTTCCGGCAAAATATAACACACCGACATCAGAACGTAGACGGTTTTATAAGACAATCCGGACAGTTCCAAATAGGCCGCGTTTTCTGAAATACTCGTGGTCACCATAAAAAAGCCACTGGTCAAAATAATCACCAATACTCGACAACCCAGAGTGGTGGCGTAAATCAGGCCTTCTTTGTAGAACGACACCCCAAGCACAGAAAACAGCACAGTTTGATTCCGACTGTAAAATAACCCTTGGATGATCAGCATGGTGCAAATCAGAAACAGGCTGAATCCCAGCGCCTTAAAGGTGGTAGAACTCAATTTGGAAAATAACAATAGCAGTGTTGCGACAAGAATTAATCCGGCCTGAAGCAATAAATTCATACTGGCAAAGCTCAACAACGTCATGTCCAAGATGAACAAGAGCTTAGTAATCGGATCGATCACCTGGTACCACTTGAGCTTGACCCGTGGCGCTCCAGAAATAAATGTTTGATCAGTCATCATTTATCATCTTTAAAGAAGTGCACCATCCGCTTCGGCAGCTGACGATAGATGAAGAATGCCAGGTAGGCCACACAGACTTTATCCAAAATATCCAAGACAAACTCATCGGTAAATGAGGCCAGCCACACTGGTGCATGATTGGCGACCATTACCGCAAACAATGAGTCACCCCAAGCGATACCGGTCTGACCACCCCAAAAGATGACGTTGAGTGGCGTTGAAATGACAGCTGAAACGATGGCAATAATAATAGCAGAAACAAATACTCGTCGCGCTGACGAGAACCACCCATTGGCGTGCAAAACTCCGACAGCAATCCCAATTCCGATGCTGGTAATCGCATACACGGTTGAAATTGGCGATAAGGTCAGCCCATAGATCACGTTGTTGATGAAACCACTAATGGCACCGGCAACCGGCCCAGCCAACATGCTGGTAAGAAAGGTTCCCAAAGACCCCAGCCAAACGGGCAACTTTAACCCCTCCGCCAAGGCTTTGGCAACATAGTTAATCCCCACGGCAGCGGGAATCAAAGTCATGGTGGCAGCACTTAACTTAAATTTCCACATACTGGTACGATGAATCGGTTCTGTTTTCATAATCTTCTCCTTTTGTTTTTAAAGAGCCGTGTCTGGATAGACTTTCGGACGCAACGCTCTATTATATATCTACTGAACTGTCTATACACAAGATTTCCATCCTTAGTCGACATGAGCTGGAAATCTTTATTTGTTAAGTAGTTCACAACACATTATACACCTAATTTCTGAATAGTCAAGTGTATTTACAGTAAAATTTTAGAAAATCCTAAAAATTTCCTCTTATTTTCCATTTAAAAATGAAAATCATTAATTCTGACACCCAAAAAGCCCAGACGAAATTGTCTGAGCATTCTTTTATCTAGTTGTTTAAAGGAGTTGAGTTCAGTATGTTTAAAGTCTCTGCCCCATCATTTCTTCAACAAACCTTGTTCTTGTAGAAACTCCTTGGCTACTTGTTCTGCTGACTTGCCTTCAACACCGACTTGGTAGTTGAGCTGGCTCATCTGGCTTTCAGTAATTTTACCAGCCAATTTATTGAGAACCGTCTCCAACTCAGGATGTTTCTTGAGAAGAGCTTCTTTCATTAGTGGAGCCCCTTGATAAGGTGGGAAGAGTTGTTTGTCATCCTCCAAGACCTGTAAATCATAACGCGCCAATTCTGCATCCGTCGAATAGGCATCTGTGATTTGAATATCGCCCGACTGAATTGCCTGATAGCGAAGAGCTGGCTCCATGGTCGCTACGTTGAGATTGAGACCATACATTGATTGCAAGCCCTTATTGCCATCTTCACGGTCATTAAACTCAAGTGTAAAGCCTGCCTTCAGCTGCCCTTCCACTTTTTTCAAGTCCGAAATGGTCTTCAAGCCATATTCTTGAGCAATCTTTTTCGGAACAGCTACAGCGTAGGTATTTTGGTAAGACATGGGTTTGAGATAGGCTAGATGATCCTGTTTGGCAATGCCATCACGCGCTACCTGATAAACCTGATCTGGCTCATGCCCCACCTTGGGTGATGGTTGAAGCAAACTTTCAGTCACCGTACCGGTAAATTCAGGATAGATATCAATATCCCCTTTTTTCAGAGCTTCATAGAGGAAGCTTGTTTTCCCAAAATTCGGTTTAACAGTCGCAGTCATACTGGTATTCTCTTCAATCAGCAACTTATACATATTAGCCAAAATTTCTGGTTCTGGACCCAATTTCCCAGCAATAACCAAGTTTTCTTTCTCTTTTTGAGCCAAAAGAGCTGGACTATAAGACAAACCAAGCAATATTGTCACCAAGGCAAAACCAGAAAAAATCGTCCGCAATTTTGCCTTTTCCATCACTTTTAGTAGGAAGTTAAAGGCAATGGCAAGCACTGCAGAAGAAAGGGCCCCAATCAAAATCAGACTGGCATTATTACGGTCAATTCCCAAAAGGATAAAGGAACCCAGACCCCCTGCCCCAATCAAGGCCGCCAAGGTTGCCGTACCGATAATCAAGACCGCTGCCGTCCGAATCCCAGACATCATAACAGGCATGGCAAGTGGAATTTCGAATTTCTTAAGACGTTCCCATCTGGTCATCCCAAAGGCAATCCCAGCCTCCTGCAGACTTGGATCAATTCCCTTCAACCCAGTAATGGTATTTTGTAAAATCGGAAAAATCGCATAAATCACTAGTGCTGTCAAAGCAGGCAAGGTCCCAATTCCCATCAATGGAATAAAGAGCCCCAACAAGGCCAGAGACGGAATGGTCTGGAAAATCCCAGCAATCTGCAAGACCCAATCCGCCAACTTTTCATGATAACGAAGAAATACCGCTAAGGGGACTGCAATAAAAATAGCTAGTAACAGGGTCAAAAGTGACAACTGTAAATGTTGAGATAGAGCTGTTACCCAATCACCAAAACGATCCTGAAAAGTTGATATCAAATTAGCCATGAACACTACCTCCAAACAAGTCTGCTACAAAGTCTGTTGCAGGCGCTTTTAAAATCGTCTCGGGATTCGCCACCTGACGAATCTCTCCATCCTGCAAAACAGCAATACGATCACCTAATTTCAAAGCTTCATCCGTATCATGGGTCACAAAAATCGTTGTCATCCCAAACTCTTTATGTAATTCTTTAGTCAGAACCTGCAACTGCTTGCGAGAAATAGCATCCAAGGCTGAGAAGGGCTCATCCATGAGCAGGATCTTAGGCTGACCAATCATGGCGCGCACAATACCGACCCGTTGCTGTTCTCCACCAGATAATTCACTTGGAAGTCGATGCCCATACTCAGCTACTGGCAAGCCAACTTTTTCCAAGAGCTCTTCTGTTTTCTGAGCCATTTCTTCCTTAGTCCAGCCCTTCATCTCAGGAATGAGAGCAATATTTTCTGCAACCGTTAGATTGGGAAACAGAGCAATGGCCTGTAAAACATAACCAGTAGAAAGACGAAGTTCACGCTCGTCATAGTCTTTGATGCGCTTGCCATCCATATAAATATCGCCATCCGTAGGTTCCAAGAGGCGGTTGATCATCTTGATCATGGTCGTCTTACCGGACCCAGAAGGTCCAACTAAAACCATGAACTCCCCATTCTCAATCCGTAAATTGACATCTCTCAAAACATCTTTTTCTGTGTAGCGTAGCGCTACATTTTTGTATTCTATCATTCTTTGTCCTCAATTTAAAATTTTCCTCGGTTTGTCAAGTTACCAAACTTTTAATAACTAATTTACCCCATTCTAAACCTCATTTGCTTTTTCTTTCAAATTTTCTAAAATACGTTCCTGATAATTTTCAAACTGACGAATTTCTTCCTCAGAGAAACCTTTATAAAAAATAGCATCCAATTTTTTACTGACACGATTGCCAACTTCTTTCTGGGACCAACCTTGCTCTGTCAACTTGACATATTTCTTTCGCTTATCTATTCCACATGGGCTAATGATGACCAGATTTTGCTCCTCAAGTTTCTTAATCATGCTTGTCAGCGTATTATTGGTCAATCCTGTCGCAAGTGCAATATCTGTCGCCGTAGCGCAACCCGTTTCACTCTTCCATAACACCGTGAGAATCTTACCCTGTTCACTCCGATAAAGAGTCTCAGAATCCTGACTTAATAACTTTTGAAATAGCCGCCCATTCAATAAACGAATATGGTGGGCTACTAAATGACTATCTTTCATGACCTCTCCAATTTATTTCTATATCGAATTATATTTCATTGTAATACTTATCATTCCATCTGTCAACTATTTCGATTTAGAAATAATTTCCACCAACAAAAAAGACCTCCTACCTAAAGTAGAAGATCTTCACTATTTATTAACTTAATCTGTCATTTCGGATACCAAGGTTCGATGTTCCAGTGGTAAACTGCACATAACTAGCAAGAAGATGAATCCTGACTGTACCCAGAAGAGAGCCAAGTCAAAAATTCCATGTACAGCGACTACTGTCAGGAAGGAGAGATAAAGACCGATAATTGGTCGTTTACCAGACTCCTGACTCATATCCATCATCATGTGAACCGGGATAACCGAAGAAATGGATAGGAGAATGGTTCCAATTAAACCATAACTTAAAATAGTATCGATGTAAAGACTATGCGCGTGTTCGTGATAAGGAGCATGGATTCTAGGATAAGAATTCATATAGGTCAGTGGACCCTCACCCCAGATCGGATTTTGCTTGAACAAAGTCATACCCGCATTCCAAATTGAAACACGCTCCTCCATTGAAGAATCTAGTGTTCCCATACGGACTCCCAAATCGCTTGAGAAGAGGAAACAGAGGCCAATCCCGAAAACTCCAATACTGAGCCAGAAGGCACGCCAGTTTTTAATGGTTGTAAAAAGATAAATGATTGCACCAGCAATGATGGCAGGAAAGGCCGTCCTATTTTGCGTAAAATTCAAACCAAATAGATTCACAAAACCTGCTAGCACACAAAAGATTTTTAACCATCTTAACTTCGTCGTTGTAAAGAGATAAAAAGCTATCATGATACAGAAGCAACAGATAATCCCATAGTAGTTAGGATTAAAGAAGGTGACCTCTGCACGGTTCTGGTGCCATACTTGCATATTGGGCGAAAGAAAGGCGTAGTTAAATTTCTTTACAATTTGAAAATGCTCCAAAGTAGCAAAAGCCGCAGAGAGCACACTACCAAACAAGATTGTCTGCAGAATCAGTCGAAAGAAAGCATGCGTCAGACGTTTCTGGTAGAAGCTAAAGAAAATGAGGAAGAGAAACATCAGTAAAGATGCAACCAATCCAAGCCAGTTCTTGGCGACGATAGAGATGATACTACTATAGGCAATAAAAAAGAGAAGTACAGGATGTTTGATTAATCCTTTGATAATTCCCTTCATCTCCCCAGTAACAAGTAAACCTATCAAATATAAAGCAAAGAGCGCTAAGAACAAATAAAAAGGTAAAAAGATACTTATGATCATCAAATACAAAAAGAAATCTTTTTTCGAAAGCCCTCTTATCTTATCCAGTAATCCAATTGATTTCAAAACGGATCCTTTCTGTTCTGGATTTCTCCAGAAGATAAATGCTAAACTATCTTTATATTCTACCATTTTTTCTGTCATTTGGGAACAATGAACACGTTTTCGCCACAAAAAAACTCTTTCATTAATATAGCACTAGAACTGAATTTTTCTGCCGTTTTCCAATACTTGATAGGTCTGACTTTGCAAATCAATTTCTGCTACTGCTGTTACGGACTTGTCTTTATTTTGACGTTTGATTACAATGCTGTGAGCTGTTGGTGTTTCTATCTCAATAGTCCCTTCTAGGTCAAAGGCCTCTGATTGATTACGGAAAGAAAATAGATTGAGAAGAGACTTCACCACAGGACGTTGAACTTCTTCTGCTATTTCCTCGTTGCTATAGTAATGGCGATTAATATTTCGACCTTCTTTGGTTTCTTCTAACAATTTCAAGTCATTTTTTCCTGCTAATAGACCCACATAGTAAACCTGAGGAATGCCTGGAGCAAAAGCTTGAATCAAACGAGCGAGGAAATACTTGACATCATCATCTCCAAGCGCAGAATAGTAGGTTGAATTGATTTGGTAGATATCTAGATTGTTATACTCTGCACTGGAGTACTTCCGTTTGACATTTGCTCCAACCTTATAGAGTTCATTTGAAGCATAGTCAACTTCCTCATCGGTCAGGATATCTTTGACATCCACCACTCCAATTCCATCATGAGTATCTAGTGTCGTAAATTGCTTCATCGGGCTCATCTTTAACCACTTAGCCAAGCGCTCTGTTCTGGAACTGTAAAGAGTATAAAGGGTCACCATTGGAAGGGCAAAATCGTAAACATAGTAATCATGGTCCGCTATTTTAAACTGAATCGAATAGTGTTCATGAATCTCAGGTAAGAGCTCTGTCCCATACTCAGCAGCGATATCTCGAACTTTGTCCAATAAATCCCAAATATCTGGTTCCACAAAGAAATCATTGGTATCCAATTTCTTCACTGCATAAGCAAAGGCATCTAGACGAATCAAATCACAACCATTACTTGCCAGGTGCTGAATGGTCTTACGGATGAATGCCATCGTTACTTCTTTGGTCACATCAAGATCAATTTGTTCCTCACCAAAAGTATTCCACAAATGTTCTACTGAACCATCTGCAAAAACAATCTCTTGCTTTGGTGCACGATCCTTACGCTTGTAGATTAAATCTACGTCAGACTGTGTCGGACGGTTCTCTGGCCAAAACTTATCCCAGTTTAAAAAGAGATCTTTAAATTCACTGGCTTCATGTTTTTCTTGATAGTCCCTATAATACTTAGATTGACGAGAAATATGATTAATCATAAAGTCAAACATAAGATAATATTTCTCACCTAAACGCTTAACGTCCTCCCAATCACCAAAAGCTGAATCCACTTCATCATAGTCAACTGGCGCAAATCCACGATCACCTGTTGATGGGAAAAATGGTAGAAGGTGAACTCCTCCAATAGCATCACCAAAATGCTCTTCCAAATTCTCATATAAGTCTTTAAGATTATTTCCAAGACTATCTGAGTAAGTAATCAACATAGTTTTATTTTGAATGGTCATAGATGTTCTCCTTTTTCTGATGAAAGCCAAGTCTTATATGACCTGGCTTCGTAAATGAAAGATATTTTTAGATTTTTGTTCACATTGAACTCGTACTAAACTGCAAGCAACTAAGTACGACTTTCTTGTTTTCTACATAGAATTGTCAACAAGCTGAACCGTTCCTTTGTATCTTAATTGAACACGCCCTAAGCTCTGTGTGAAAAAGATGAATCTTCCAAGAAGCCAAGGCTTCTTATTCAGATTCCCTATTTTCACTGTGAGCTTTTAACGGGCTTTGTATCTTGTTACTTCACTGCCCCGTTACTCATTCCTGAAATGATATGTTTTTGGAAGATGAGGTAGACAATGGTTATCGTTACAATTCCCACAATATAAGATGCAAAACTTGGGCCATAGTCATTGAAGTACTGACCTTGGTAGTTGTATTGGAAGAGAGGCAAAGTCCACATCTTGGAATCCTTATTCAGAATCAAGAGTGGCAACATAAAGTCATTCCAGAACCAGAGAGCATTAATAATCAAAGTTGTAGCATGCATGGGCTTCAGCATTGGAAAGATGATTCGACGGTAAGTTGTAAATCGATCAGCCCCATCAATTTCCGCAGCTTCATCCAAACTATCTGGTACACTGATTTTAATATAACCAACATATAAGAAGAGAGTCTGTGGAATTGCATAAGTTAGATAGAGTAATACCAACCCCCACATATTTGCTAGGCCGAGTTTACTCATCATAACTGTGATGGGAATCATAATCACCTGAAATGGAACAAATATTCCTAAGATCAAGAGCGAATACATAATTGCAAAGGCTTTTTTCTTGGACATATTTCGAGCAATGGAGTAAGCTGCAGCTGGTATAAAGAAAGCTACTACAATCAATGATAACACCGTAATAACAGCTGAATTCCAGAAATAGCCTCCAATCCCATCCGAAACCAAGCGTTCATAATTGCTTAATGTAAAAGGATTGGGCAAACTAAAGAAATGATTCATGATATCCTTAGTTATTTTGAAAGAACTAAATACTGTTACCAATAAAGGAACAAGTATAAGGATACCACCTACTATCAAGAGGACATATTTCCAAAACTGATTCAATTTTTCTTCTTTTTTCATGTGTAGGACTCCTCTATTAGATTTCAAATTTCTTTGATAGCTTGATTTGGATAAGAGAGACAATTCCAATAATTAAGAATAAAATCAAGGCAATTGCATTCGCATATCCATATTGATTACTCTTGAAAGCATAGTTGTAGACTAAAAGTCCAAGAGACGTTGTAGCATTATTTGGACCACCACTCGTCAAGGCAAATATCTGGTCAAAGGCAGTCAGGCCAGACTTAAGAGCCAGAATAAAAACCATCGAAATCGTTGGAAGCAAATAGGGTAATTCAATTTTCCAAAAAGTTTGTTTGCTTGTTGCACCATCAATTGATGCAGCCTCTAAAATATCAGATGGAATACTCTGAAGACCAGCTAGAAAGAGAATGATTGGCATTGCTACTCCTTGCCATAGAAGAACAAAAATAGTTGCCACTACCGCTCCGACTGGTGTCCCCAATAGACTCTCTTGTAAAAAACCAATCCCTAAAATTCTTCCAATCGTTGGAAGACCATAGTTGAAAAATTGTTTAAAAATCAAGGAAACTGTCAAACCAGACAAAACAGCCGGGAAAAAGAACCAAGCTCTAAAGAAGGTCTGTCCTTTCATCTTAGAATTTAAGGCTCGTGCCACAACCATCCCAATTGTAATCTCTCCAACAATCAATGCCAGAGTTAAAATCAAAGTAAAGGCTATGGCTGTGAAGAATTTCCCATCAATCATCAGCAATTTGTAGTTATTCAAACCAACAAATTTGTAATTATAGGTCAATCCAGTCCAGTTAGTCAAACTATAGAAAGCACCTTGTACCATTGGAAAGTAAAAGAAGATAGCTTGTAAAGCAAGCGGGATAAGCAAAAATGTCCAACCCCAGTATTTATTTAAAAATTTTCGAATAGCCATATCATCTTAACTCCTATTCTAGTCCAAATCTGCCTTCATTGGATTAAAGAAAGCATTGAGATTGTTTGCCATATTTTTCAGATTTTTATCCATCAAGTAACCTGCAGTTAGATTAAAAAAGTCTTCTTCAGAATTCCAGTGTTGGCCCAACCAAACATAATGTTTGTCCGTAAATGCCAGTTTAGAAATATCTGCAAGCGCTGAATCTTCTTTTTCCTGTATGCCTTTCACCGCAACTGGTGATCCATCTACATCATAGTATGACTGCATAGCTTTTGGACTAGTCATATAGCTGATAAATTCTTCGGTTTCTTTCGGATGTTTAGTAGTAGCTGAAGTTGATAATGCCATGTCCCCTGCACCAACAGTAACTTCTTTTCCTACTTCTTCTCCTGGAAAGGCAAACATCCCCACCTCAAATTTTGGATCCTGTTGATTAATTGCCGCTAATGCCCATGATCCTTGTGGCATCATCCAGGCTTTTCCACTCGAAAATGCTACCACTGCATCATTATAAGAGGCTCCACGCCAACCATCTTGAGCATTATCTGCCAATAAATCGAGTCGTTCTGCATCGGCTTTTAAAATAGCATCATCTGCAGAGATAGCATTTGGTTTTGAAAAGCGAAGGTAGCTATTAGCCGCATCTCCACTACCTGTAATAGTAATAAGAGAAAGTTGGTGGTAACCATTTAATGTCCAGCCTTCATTGCCTGCAACTGCAAATGGAGAATTCCCACTATCTTTTATCTTCTTAACAATCTCTTGAAACTCTTTAAAAGTCTTCGGTTCCTCAAGTCCTAATTCTTTAAACTTTGTTTTATTATAATAGATTCCATAAAGGTTAGCCGTTAAAGGCACACTATAAACCTTGTTATTGATTGCATACTTTTCGGCATAGTCATTCTTGATGTTCTCAAGATAAGATTTTCCTGTCATATCTGCAAAATAACCTGACTTCGCCCACTCCTGAAAATCCATATTTTGAGGGTAGATATTAATAATATCTGGAACATCTCCTGATAAAATCCGAGTCTTCAGAACAATTCCAGCTGAAGGTACTGTAGTCAACTTCACATCAATATTAGGGTGTTCCTTCTCAAAATCATCCACTATCCTTTGCAAGGTATCCGCCATCTCGGTCTTCTGGTTAAAAAACTCAATCGTTACCTTACCATCAGCTGATTGATTGTTCTGACCACAAGCCACTAAGCCTAGTAAACTTGCCCCAGCTACTAAAAGAAAACCTGCTTTCTTATACCATTTCATTGGAATGCCTCCTTTATAAATTTACACCTTTATTATAGTCTTCTGAAAATATATTGTCTACTCAAAAAATCTCCTTGGGATAAGGTAACAGTTAAACCTGCATACATGAGCTCTGCACCCGAGTAAACATTGTTTGTCCCTTCCAACTCATAAAGCCCTTCCTCCTCTAGGTCTTTCAGTTTCAAGGTGGTTTCTATTATTTCCACAACTGAAAGGACTCGGACGTATGTTACGATCGTTTGATTTCCATAGTTAAATTGTACAGCTGCTTCGTTGGATGCAGCATCGGGATTAATTAACCTATGCTGATTTCCCAACTGGACTACTGGTCGCAATTCTTTATACAAGTTCACCTGATTAGCAATCTCAGCTTTCTCTTCATCTGATAAACTTGTCAAATCAAGCTCATAACCCAGATTTCCCATCATTGCTACATGACCACGAGTTTCCAATGGTGTCATTCGTCCCATCTGATGATTTGGTACTGCTGACACATGAGCCCCCATAGAAATGGTTGGATAGAGATAGGATGAACCGTATTGAATTGGTAAACGTGCAATGGCATCAGTATTATCACTAGCCCAAACTTGTGCGAAATAGCGCATCATACCAAGATCATTTCGTCCACCACCACCAGAGCAAGACTCAAAGAGAATATGACTGTGTTTCTCTGTCAGATAAGAAACGAGTTCGTAAAGCCCCAACATATACTGATGAGACTGCATCTGGGTTTCCAAGTAGGCTGAACCATTCCCCAGATTAGTGATATTGCGGTTCATATCCCATTTGATGTAGTCAATTTTATGATGAGAGAGGAGTTCATCTAAAACATTTTTCAAATATCCTACTACCTGGGGATTGGCAAGATTAAGTACTAATTGATTCCGAGAGTAAGTATGCTCATATCTTGGAACCTGAATAGCCCAGTCAGGATGTTTACGGTACAAATCACTGTCAACAGAAATCATCTCAGGTTCCAACCAAAGTCCAAACTGCAAATCTCTTTCATGGATAGCTGAAATCAGACTTTCAAGACTTCCACCCAGTTTTTTCTCATTAACAACCCAATCACCTAAAGCCCGATTATCATCAAAGCGATTACCAAACCACCCATCATCTAATACAAAAAGTTCAATTCCAACTTTCTTAGCTTCATCAGCTAGTTCTAACAGTTTTTCTCTCTGAAAGTCAAAATAGGTTGCTTCCCAGTTATTGATAAGAATTGGACGTTCTTTTTTAGAAAATTTACTTGGCATAATGTGCTTAAGCACAAAATTTTGGCTTTCATGGCTAACACCAGTTAATCCCTTATCTGAATAGGTCACTAAAGCTACCGGTGTTTCAAAGTTTTCCTCAGGATCTAACTTCCAAGAAAAGTTTTCCGGATTAATCCCAATCGCCACCCGAACTTCATTCAGTTGATTCTTTTGGACAAAAGCTTCAAAGTTTCCACTATATAGTAGTTGAATAGCAAACACATTCCCAGCATCCTCTGTGACTCCTTGATCACATAGTAGAAGAGCTGGTGTTTGAGCATGACCAGAAGCACCACGGTTCGAACTAATTGAAAAGATTCCTTGTTCTACCTGTTGACGCCGGACAGTCTTTTCACGAGCATAAGCACCCTGCAGAGTTACAATTTCGTAAGCCACAGCGGGAACATCAGCCATAAAAGAAAAGTCCTTATGAATGACAACTTCCTGATTACTATTATTTTCCAATTTGCTGTAACTAGCAATTGTCGCATCATTATCAAAAGCTGTATAATACAAAGTCAGACTAATTTTAGCTTGAGGATCTTCTAAAATCAATGCAAGAGTCTCTGTATCATCCATGCTGTGAGGAGAAGGTAAGCCCTGTGGACCATTCTGACCTTTTAAAATCTTTGCTTCTACAAATCGAAAGTCTGTTACTTCAGTTGCATCATGCTGAACTTGTAAAGTTGGTTTTCTAAAGTCACCCAAACCATGTTGTCCAAAAATTTGACGTTGCGTATCCAAACTAAAGGTTCGATTAGTAGCTATGGGATTACCAGAAAAAGCATGATCGCGTTCGTAAACACTATTAGCCCCTTTATAGTTCTTAATAGTCTTTCCTAAATGTTTTAATAATAAGAACCCATCCCTATTTTCAATAATCAAACTTAAACCTTTACTCTCAACGTAAAATAGATTATTCTCTATCCGAATTCCCATAAATTGTACCTCATCCATTTCTTGATAAAATTTTAGCAAATAAAAGCGCTTTCTAAAATAGAAAAATGTCTCTAAAGTATGGTAAAATGTTAGGTAGGAGGTGGCCCATGCTCGTTTTTTCAGAATACCAGACTGGAACAATTGATCTTTCTCTTAGCTTCTATGGTTATGAAGAATGCACGCCTAACTACTCTTTTGGCCCAGCTATTCGAGATACCTATGTACTCCATTACATTACTAAAGGAAAAGGTCAGTTCCATTATAAGGGGAAAATTGTTGATTTAAAGACAGGAGATTTCTTTTTACTAAAACCAGATGAATTAACATTCTATCAAGCAGATAGCCAGGATCCTTGGGCTTACTACTGGTTGGGGATCACTGGAGGGAGGGCACCTGACTACTTTGCTCTATCTCAAATTTCTGACCAATCCTACCTCATCCAGTCAAATAACTGTCATACACAGACAACTGCAAAACTCATCTCAGATATTGTCCGCTTCGCTCAGATAACAAAATCAAATGAATTGGCTCAACTCCACATCATGGGACAACTCCATGAACTAATGTTTCATCTAGGAACGATTGCTCCCAATCAGAAAAAAGAGAATATTTCATCAACCCACCAGCTCTATCTTGACTGCAAACGATTAATTGATAGTCACTATCCACGATCGCTCACCATTCAAGATTTAGCTAAAGAGCTATCGGTTCATAGAAGTTACTTAACTAGTGTGTTTAAAGAATTTCACCAACTCTCTCCAAAAGAGTATTTACTTTTCGTTCGAATGAAGCGTGCGCAACAGTTACTAGAACACACCAATGAAACGATAAAAGTCATTGCGTATTCTGTGGGTTTTTCAGATCCACTACATTTCTCAAAAGCCTACAAGCAGTTTTTTCATAAAACACCTAGTCAAACTCGAAAAGAATACTCTCATTCCCTCTCAGCTAGAAAGGAAAAACAATGAAATCCCACCAACTAGTCTACCAAATATTAGCTAGAGAAAACGATTATGTTAGCGGAGAAAAAATCGGAGAAGAACTGAATTTAAGCCGTACATCCATATGGAAAGCGATCCAACGTCTTCAACAAGTAGGCCTAGAAATTGACAGTATCAAAAATAGAGGCTACAAGCTTATTCAAGGCGATTTGATATTGCCTGAATTGATTCAAGAGAAAACCAACTTAATCGTTCACTACAAACCTGAGACCAAATCAACCCAAACAGATGCAAAAGAAGGAATTGAAGCTGGAAACAAAGGAAATACACTCTATCTTTCAACCTGTCAAACAGCAGGTCGTGGACGCTTTCAACGTCCCTACTATTCCCCATCTCAGGGAGGCATCTATATGTCCCTGCATATTCAACCAAACCTTCACTACGAAAAGCTCCCATCCTATACTCTCCTTGTAGCTGCTGCAGTCTACAAAGCCATTAAAAACCTAACTATGATAGAAGTAGATATCAAATGGGTAAATGACATCTACTTTAAAAATAAAAAAATAGCAGGTATCCTCACCGAAGCAATGACATCAGTTGAGACAGGCTTGGTTACAGATGTCATTATCGGACTTGGAATAAACTTTGCTATAGAAGACTTCCCAGAAGACCTAAAAGAAAAAGCAGGTAGACTATTTATGCCACCTGCACCTATCACACGAAACGAACTAATCTCAGAAATTTGGCGTTGTTTCTACCAAACAGCACCCGAAGAACTACTCTACCTTTATAAAGAACACTCTCTTGTTCTAGGAAGAGAGGTCAGTTTTATCCAAGATCAGACTAAAAAAAAAGGAGTCGCCAAGGACATCTCCGACAAAGGACAACTCCTTATTCAGCTTGATGACCAGACAGAAATCTGGCTCCATAGTGGTGAAATCTCACTCACTAGCTGGACTTAATAACAGCACTATATGGTATCTAGAACCTCAACTAACAACATATAGTGCTTTTTGAATGTAGAAAGCAACTGATATATAAATAGCTGGCTTCCCATCAACACTTTACAGGTGAACAGCTTTCGAGGCATTCTTTTTATATGCCGTGCTATGTGCCAATGAAACCCCATTGTGGTGATTTTCGTATCCAAGTATAATTCCTGGCAACGCAAAAACTTTAACAGCATACAAAAGTAGCCAAAACATAAATACTTCAGCTTTTATATTCACCAAATTTTTACTCAACATCTCGTACAAGAACCATGCATTTAAAGCCATATTGAAGAGACTTGCTAACGTTGCTGAGACTATATTGGTTTTCAATTTTGGATGATAACATTTGGCAACATATAAGGCCAATATTGAAATATTATAAAGGCAAATCGGTTGATAATTTTTCCTATAAATAACTATCGTCTTACGATTATAGAAAAAAAACCATGAGGTCCACGATGATAGTCATTAATCCAGACATGGCTAAGACCTCTAATCTCATCCCAAGCTATAAATAAATCAATTTTTCTTAGATAAATCCCAGTTTTATGGATTAAACACTTCCATTTGAACATGAAAGATAAAAGAAAAGTAAGGAGCAAAACCGCAACCGTAACAATCCTCAACTCCCCTTGCCCGATAATCAAGGATAGGTTAAAAAAACGAATTTGCGCCTTTTTTGCATCTAAGATCATTGAAATCACAGTTAGAAATACTACAAAGATAAATAGTATAAATCTATAAAAAATACTATAAAATTTTATTCCATTTTTCATATAGAATCACCTAATATCTCAAAATCTTTATTCCTAATAAAGCACTAAACCTAGCAAAGCTGTTGCTATATTAAAAATTTTTACTCACTATTATTTTAAAAGAAATACACACAAAAAAAGAGCTTACTAGCTCTCTAAGTACGGAGAATGGGGGATTCGAACCCCCGCGCCGGTTACCCGACCTAACGATTTAGCAAACCGTCCTCTTCAGCCTCTTGAGTAATTCTCCTATTAATGGGCACGAGTGGACTCGAACCACCGACCTCACGCTTATCAGGCGTGCGCTCTAACCACCTGAGCTACGCGCCCAAGTTAAAAAACTTGGTATTTGAACAAAGTTCAAAGCGGGTGACGAGAATCGAACTCGCGACAACAGCTTGGAAGGCTGTAGTTTTACCACTAAACTACACCCGCTTAATAAAACAAAATATGGCGCGAGACGGAATCGAACCGCCGACACATGGAGCTTCAATCCATTGCTCTACCAACTGAGCTACCGAGCCAAATTGCGGGAGCAGGATTTGAACCTACGACCTTCGGGTTATGAGCCCGACGAGCTACCGAGCTGCTCCATCCCGCGTTAATATAAAAAGGAGGATGTGGGATTCGAACCCACGCACGCTTTTACACGCCTGACGGTTTTCAAGACCGTTCCCTTCAGCCGGACTTGGGTAATCCTCCATTATTTACAATGGACCTTGTAGGACTTGAACCTACGACCACTCGGTTATGAGCCGAGAGCTCTAACCAGCTGAGCTAAAGGTCCAACAAGATCAATATAGCGGCGAAGGGGATCGAACCCCCGACCTCCCGGGTATGAACCGGACGCTCTAGCCAGCTGAGCTACACCGCCATGAATCGGGAAGACAGGATTCGAACCTGCGACACCTTGGTCCCAAACCAAGTACTCTACCAAGCTGAGCTACTTCCCGCGTTAAATAAAAAAATGCACCCTAGAGGAGTCGAACCTCTAACCGCCTGATTCGTAGTCAGGTACTCTATCCAGTTGAGCTAAGGGTGCTCATCATTATATGCC